>SUVB01000035.1 GCA_015062205.1 Desulfovibrio desulfuricans | reverse complement strand
TGGCTGATGCTGCTCATGGCGTTGGCGAGGATTTTCTGGCCCTCCTCGGCGTTGCTGCGCGTCTCGGCGGAGACGGTGGCGGCGGAGGAGGCGTTGCGGGCCACTTCCTGCACGGTGGCGTTCATCTCGTTCATGGCCGTGGCGGCCTCGCCCAGGCGCTGCGAGGATTCCACCGCGCCGCGGTCGGATTGCTCGATCTGGGCGGAAAGCTCGCTGGCGGCGGCGGAAATGGCGCTGACCATGCCCTCCAGCTGCCCGGCGGCGGCGTGCATGCCCTCGGACTTGGCGGCCTCGGCGCGGCGCGCGGCCTCCTCGGCCTCGCGGGTGGCCTGTTCGGCCTGGCGGCTCTTTTCCTCGGCTGTGGCTGTGGCCTCCTCGGCCTCGCCGATCTTGCGCTTCAGGGAGTCAACCATGGTGCGCAGGGAGTCGGCCAGGTCGCCGATTTCATCCTTGCGGGCGACGGTCAGCTGTTCGTTCAGGCTGCCGCCGGCCACGGCCGTGGCAAAGTTCACGCTCTTCTTCAGCGGGAGGACGAGCGCGCGGGAGAAGAGCACGCCGATGAGGCTCAGCACCACGGCAATGATGAGAACCGCCACGATACAGGAAAAGGCGATGCTGCTGATGGTTCTGTCCACGGTGGAGTGGTCAAGACCGATGAACCACATGCCCATGACTTTGCCCGCATTGTCCTTCAGGGGCCAGTACAGCGTCTTGAAGGGCTTGCCGAACAGCACGGCATTGGCTTCGAAGGTCTGCCCGCCGCCGATGACCGCGTTGCTGATGTCCGGCCTGTTGAGCTGCGTGCCTACGGCGCGCGCGCCGTTGTTCATCAGGGTGGTGGAGATGCGGGTGTCGCCCTCGAAGATGGTCATCTCAAGGCCGGTCATCTTCTTGATGTTGTCCACGAACCTGTGGGAGTCCAGGGCCTCGCCGATGATCAGCACGCCGATAATGCTGTTGCCCGCCTTGATGGGCGCGGCGGCGCGCACGGAGAACTTGACGGCCGTGCCGCGCTCCGTGTTGACGGAGGCCTCGCCCCTGAGGGCCTTCTGCACCACGCCCTGGTTGAGGACGCTGTCGCCGCGCTTGTTGGAGTGGGAGCGCAGCACCACGTTGCCCTTGGCGTCGGCCAGGGTGATGAACTGCGCCCCGGTGCGCTTCATGGTGTCCGCAAGAATGTCCTTCAATGTTGTCACGTCTCTGGACATTATGGCGCCGACCAGCGAGGAGTTGTCGGCAATCAGCCGGGCGGCGTCGAGATATTTGTCATTGAGGTTCGCAACCTCGGCGGCGACAACCCGCTCCATGTTCCGCAGATTTCTCTGCGCATCCTTTTCAAAGCCCTCGGCCATGAAGTGCCGGGCCGTGAAAAAGATGGCCACGCCGGTGAGGAGTATGCTGCACACCAGCACGCCGATGATTTTGTACAGAATGGACACTCGCATCTGACACCTCGCGTAAAATGGGTTTCGACTGCGGGAAGCCCGCTGACGATGCTCCGACAGACAGAACGAAGCCGCGCGATCAGGAGAACCATGCAGGAAGCGTCGGTGAGCGTGGTTGCGGCATCGCGTGCTGGATGCTACTGGAGATAACGGGTGAAGTCCAAAAATATTTAGAGCAGGACAGGAAAAAAACGATGGATCGGGAAGGCGGACGGGAAACAGCCGTGCAGACGGGGCTGCGCCGCGCGGTTTTTCTGGATCGTGACGGCACGCTGAACGAGGATCTGGGCTACGTGCACCGCAAGGAGGACTGGCGCTGGCTGCCGGGCGTGGTGGAAACGCTCAAACGCCTCCATGCCGCGGGCTGGCTGCTCGTGGTGGCGAGCAACCAGTCCGGTCTGGCTAGGGGCATGTATGCCATGGACGACCTGCGCGCGCTGGAAGACTGGATTAGGGCCGACCTCGCCGCGCGCGGCGCGCGCATCGACGCCTGGTACTACTGTCCGCATCTGCCGGAAATCACGGGGCCGTGCGCCTGCCGCAAGCCCGAGCCGGGGCTGCTGCTGCGGGCCGCCGAGGACCTGCATATTGATCTCGCGCAGTCGTGGATGGTGGGTGACAGAATGCGCGACGTGCGGGCCGGGCTTGCCGCCGGCTGCCGTTGCATACTGCTGCGCCCCGCCGGGCAGAACGGCGCGGGGGATGAGCCCGTGCCCGAATCGGTGGCAACGGCGCCGCATTTGGCCGCCGCCGGGGTGCGCATCCTCGCGCCGCAACTGCGCGCGGCCCGGCGCATGCTGCCGGGGTGCGGCACCGGCGGCAGCCGCCCGGCCGGCGCGTAGGGGCGTTGCCTGCAGAAGCCCCGGCAGCGGACGCGCAGGGCGCTGTCCATGGCCGGGGCGGCTGTTTCGGGGAGCCTCAGGTGTACTGCGGCTCGTTGCTCTTGATGATCTGGAAGGCCTTCATGGCCTTGATGGTGCCGGGAATGCCCTGGTATTTTGTCACGCCTTCCACGGTGCAGTTGAGCAGTTCCTCGTGGTCGGTGTCCAGCACGATGATATCGCCCACCTGCATGCGCAGCAGCTGGTTGCCCGTGATGGTGGTGTGCCCGAAGGTCACCTTGAGATTGACGGGCGTTTCCATCAGGCGTTCCTTGAGGCGGGCCACCCAGGCGTGGTCCACTTCCAGCCGTTCCGTCTGGAAGCTGGCGTGCAGTTTGGAGCGGATGGGCTCGATGGTGGCGTAGGGCAGGCAGATGACCATGGAGCCAAGGGCCGTATCCAGCTCCACCTCGAAGGTGATGATGACCACCACGTCGCTGGGCGGCACAATGGCCGCGAACTGGGGGGTGATTTCACTGCGCACCAGCTCCAGCTTCACGTCATGCACGGGCCGCCAGGATTCCTCCATGTTTTCCAGGGCGATTTTGACGATCTTGTCCACCACGGCCTGCTCAATGCGCGTGAAATCCCGGCCTTCCACCTTGGGCTGCGAGCCGGCCCCGCCGAAGACGTTTTCCACCAGGGCGAAGACCAGGCGCGAGTCCACCACCATGATGGCGTTGCCCCGCAGGGGGTCCATCTTGAAGATGTTGATGGAGGTGGGCACCGGCAGGGAGCGCATGAACTCCCCGAACTTGGTCATGTCGATGGAAATGGGGTGCAGTTCCACACGCTTGCGCACCGCATTGGACAGGGCGTTGGTACACAGGCGGGCAAAACGGTCGTTGACGATTTCCAGCACGGGCATGCGGCCGCGGATAATGCGGTCCTGGTTGGCGAGGTCAAAGGCCACGACGCCGGAATCGTCTTCCTCCACATCGGTTTCGCTCTCGATCTCGCCGCCCGACAAGCCGCGCAGCAGGGCGTCGACTTCGTCTTGTGCCAAAACTTTATTCATACTGCCTCGGATGGATATTTCAGAAAAGGGAATGATGGCGCACGCGCGTTCCGCGTTGGCTGTTCCGGAAAGTATGCAAAAAAAAGACCATGTTGACAAGGCGTCCGCGGGCGCGCCGCAGGCGGCGCTTGCCTTTGCCCGGGGCTTGGGGCAGGCTGCGGGCATGATTCTTCGCCTTTCCCCTGCTGCGGACGGCGCAACCGTCCGCGCGACGGCAACAACCATCCCTGCGCAGACAGGGCAAAATCTTGCGCAGGCCGTCTGGCTCTCCGGCCGTGTGCCCCCCCTGCCTCTGTGCGGGGGACTGGGGCGCTGCGGCCGCTGCCGCGTGCGCTTTGTGCGCGATGCGCCGCCGCCCCTGCCTGCGGAAACGGCGTATTTCAGTGAAGGGGATCTGGCCGCGGGCTGGCGGCTGGCCTGTCGCCGTCAGGTTCCCGACGACGCGACGGAGCTGGAACTACCGCCGGAACACCTGTTCCCGGCCCCTGCCGCAGGCGTTGCCGCGCCGTCTGCCCGCCCGTCCGCCGAAGCCGCCGCGTCCCTGCCGGAACTGGCGCTGGCCGTGGATCTGGGCACAACGTCCGTGTACTGGCGCGCGCTGGATGCCGCGGGCGCGGCCGTCGCGCAGGGGCACGGCCTGAATCCCCAGGCCGGAGCCGGGGCCGACGTCATGTCCCGGCTGGCCGTGGCGCGCAGACCCGAAGGCCGCCGCCGGCTGGCCGGGCTGGCGCGCGGCTTCCTGCGCGACGTCATGGCCGGGCTGGAACGTCGGGGGCTGGGCCGCGTAACGCGTTTGTGTCTGGCCGCCAACACGGCCATGACCGACATTTTTTGCGACCGGGATGTGGAGGGCCTGTGCGCCGCGCCGTACCGGCTTTCCCACGGCGGCAATGAGGTTGTTGCCCTGCCGGATTTCCCGCCCGTCTATCTGCCGCCCCTGTCCGCGCCCTTTGTGGGCGGGGATGTGAGCGCCGGACTGACCGCCCTGCTGGCGGCGGGGACGCCGCGCCCCTTTGTGCTGGCCGATCTCGGCACCAACGGCGAACTGGCGCTGCTCACGCGGGAGGATCAGCTCTGGCTGACCAGCGTGCCCTTGGGCCCGGCGCTGGAGGGCATCGGGCCGGAATGCGGCCGGCCGGCCGGGCCGGGCGTGGTCACGTCCTTCGGGTTGCGTCCGGCGGGCCTTACGGCCGCGTTCCATCCCGCCGCCGTGACGGCGTCTCCGGCGTCCGGGGCGGCGCGGGCGCGCGGCATCAGCGCCACAGGCTATCTTTCCCTGCTGGCGATTCTGCTGCGCACGGGCCTGCTCACTTCGGAAGGGCATTTTGTCGCGGCCCCGCCCATGCCGCTGGCCCGCAGGCTGGCCGCAAATCTGGAGCCGGGCGACCCGCGGCACGGCGCGCGCCTGCATGTGCCCCACGGGCTATGGCTGGCCGCCGCCGACGTGGAGGAGCTGCTCAAGGTCAAGGCGGCTTTTGCCGTGGCGCTGGAAATGCTGCTGTCGGCGGCGGGCTGCGCCCCGGCGGACGTGGCCGTCCTGTGTCTGGCCGGGGCGTTGGGCGAGCATGTTGCCGCCGATGACCTGGCGACGCTGGGCTTTGTGCCGCCCGCGCTTGCCCCGCGCATCCGGGCTGTGGGCAATAGCGCGCTGGAAGGCGCGTGCCTGCTGGCCCTGCACGGAGAACTGCGCGCCGAACCGGCCCGTTTGTGCGCCCGCGCCCGTGTCCTGTCTCCGGTGGATGCGCCGGATTTTCACAACGCCTATCTGCGCCATATGCGCCTTGGAGCCTGAATGCCTTTCCGAACGTTCTCTCCTGTCGCTTCCCCGTCGCGCGGTTCCCGCTCCGACGGTTTCACGCCCGTATCCGGCAGTTCGCGGGCGGCGGACACGGCATGGCCCGGAGCCGAACCCCTGTTCCCGCCCCTGACGGATGAGGCCCGCGCCCTGCTGGAGCGCCTGCCCGAAGCCCTGCGCGCGGTGCGTCCCCTCAAGGCGGCGCACCGGCGGTCCCTGCCCGAGGATGTGGCGGCGCTTTCGCGTCTGCTGACCACGGAACGCGCGGGGCTGGTCAAACCCTACTGGGGCAGTCCCGCGGCGGTCAGCGCCTATCTGTACTATTTCCTGCCGTGGAATCTGGTGCGGCTCACGCGGTTGCTGGCGGCTCTGCCCCTGCCCGACCCCTTCGAGGCGGCGGGGGAGGGGGGGGAGGCCCTGCTGCTGGATGTGGGCTCCGGCCCGCTCACCCTGCCGCTGGCCCTCTGGCTGACCCGGCCCCGATGGCGCAGCGCGCCCGTGCGCGTGCTGGCGCTGGACGCCTCCCCCCAACCGCTGCAACTGGGTCGCGCGCTCATGGAAACGCTGGGGAAGCTGACGGGCCTGCCCGTCTGGCCCGTGCGCACGGCCCGCGCCCCGCTGGAGCAGGCCGTGCGGCAGGCCGCGCCCCTGCTGGCCGGGGGGGCGCGGCTGTGGCTGGCGAGCGCCGCCAACGTGCTCAATGAGTCGCGCGGCGGTTCGCGCCGCCGCGGGGGCGGCATGGAAGACATGCCCGTTGACGATGCGGCCCTGGCGGACGAAGGGGAGTTCACGCCGGAAGGGGACGAGGGGCGGGAGGCGGAGCAGGGCTGCGCCGACGCGCGGCTGGACAGCCTGCTGGCGTCGTTTGCGCCGCTGTTTGCCAGGGGAGGTTCCGGACAGGATGCGCTGCCCCTGCCTGTGCTGCTCTTTGTGGAGCCGGGCACGCGCCTGGGCGGCTCCACCATCATGCGCCTGCGGCGGCTGGCGACGGAGGGCGGGCTGACGGCGCTGGCCCCCTGCACGCATCAGGAGCCGTGCCCCTTGCGGCGCGGCCGCACGTGGTGTCATTTCACCTTTGACAGCGAAGGCGCGCCCGCGTGGCTCACACAACTTTCCGCCGAAGCGGGGCTCGGCAAGAGCGGGCTCAGCCTGTCGCCGCTGCTGCTTTCGCCCGCGCCGCCGTTGCCCGCGCCGCAGGGGGGGCGTTCCTCGGGCGGCAGTACATGGGCGCGCATTGTCTCCTCGCCTCTGGCCGTCCCCGGGCTGCGCGGGGCGGCGCGCTACGCCTGCTGCGGGCAGGGCCTGCTGCTGCTGGAAAACGCCGCAGGGGCGACCTGCGGCGATCGCGTGCCCGTGACGCTCCCGCCGAAAGGCGGGCGCGACCGCAAGAGCGGCGCGCGCATTGTGCGGCAGCGCGTGCCCGGGTCGGACGGCTCCCGTCATGGCGGAAGGCAGGCGCAGCATGCTCCCGGCCGCGACGGGCAGGAGCGCCCTTCCGCCGTTGCGGAGCGCCGCCGGGGAAAGGGGCGGCAGCGCGGCAGTGCCGGAGCAGGGGACGCGGCCGCCACGTCCGTGGCGGGCAAAAAGCCGCGGCAGCCGAAGGGGCGGACTGTCGGCAGCGGGAAGGGACGGCAGCGCGGAGACGACTGAGCATGCTTCGGGAGTACGCCCTGCAAAAAAAAAAATTTTTGTCGCGCAAAAGCCGCGCCACGCCCTGTTCCGGCAGGGCGGACGGCCTGCCCCTGGAGGGGAGGACTGCGGAAAATGACGGAAAATCCTTCAGTAAATCAGCATAATTGTATATAACCTATCGAATTTCTTGCGAGGTTCCTTTTCGCGCAATTCCGTGTATACTTGCATGTTCAGGCGTCGCCTGTCATCGCGACACGCGGCGAGGTCTGTGCTGTCCGCCGTATCGGGGAGCCGCGCTCCCGGCAAACATCAGGAGAAAGGTTTCTTCATGCTCGCAATGCCCAAGGATCTGCCGCAGCCGGACGTGAAGTCCAATACCGAGGTCGTTCTGCAAAAACGCTACCTGCGCAGGGACGAAACCGGCAGGGTGTCGGAAACGCCGCGCGAACTCTTCTGGCGTGTGGCCGCGGCCGTGGCCGCCGAGGAGGTCAAGTACGACCGCTCCACCCGCAAGGAGGCGGAACTGGCCCGCGATTTCTACGACATGATGACCTCGTGGAAATTTCTGCCCAATTCGCCCACGCTGATGAACGCGGGCACGGAGCTGGGCCAGCTTTCGGCCTGTTTTGTGCTGCCCGTGGGCGATTCCATCGAGGAAATCTTTGATGCCGTGAAGTACGCGGCCATGATCCACAAATCGGGCGGCGGCACGGGCTTTTCCTTTTCGCGCCTGCGGCCCAAGGCCAGCCGTGTGGGCTCCACGGGCGGCGTGGCCTCCGGGCCGGTGTCCTTTCTGCGCATTTTCAACACCGCCACGGAGCAGGTGAAACAGGGCGGCACGCGGCGCGGGGCCAACATGGGCATTTTGCGCGTGGACCATCCGGACATCCTCGAATTTATCCGCGCCAAGGAAAAAGAAGGCGAATTCAACAACTTCAATCTTTCCGTGGGCCTGACCGAGGCCTTCATGCGCGCCGTGGAAGACGACGAGCAGTATGATCTTGTGGCCCCCAACACCGGCGAGGTGGCGGAACGCCTGCGCGCCCGCGACGTCTTTGACCTGCTCGTCAGAAAGGCATGGCAGTCGGGCGACCCCGGCATCGTCTTTCTGGACCGCATCAACCGCGACAACCCCACGCCGGACCAGGGCGATATAGAATCCACCAATCCCTGCGGCGAACAGCCCCTGCTGCCCTATGAGGCCTGCAACCTCGGCTCCGTCAATCTGGCCCGCTTCTATGTGCCCGGCCACAACGGGGATGACGACCCGGCGACGCAGGGCATCGACTGGGCGGAGCTGCGCCGCGTGACGCATCTGGCCGTGCGCTTTCTGGACAACGTCATCGACGCCTCGCGCTTCCCGCTGGAACGCATCACCGAAACCGTGCGCAAAAACCGCAAGATCGGCCTGGGCGTCATGGGCTTCGCCGACCTGCTCTATCGCCTGGGCGTGCCCTACAATTCGCAGCAGGGCGTTGCGCTGGGCGAGCGCATCATGGCCTTCATCAATGAGGAGGGGCACAAGGCCTCGGCGCAGCTGGCCGGGGAACGCGGCCCCTTCCCCGCCTACGGCACGTCGGCCTTTGCGGCCAAAGGGCTCGGCCCCTACCGCAACGCCACAGTGACCACCATCGCGCCCACGGGCACGCTGTCCATCATCGCGGGGTGCTCCTCCGGCGTGGAGCCGCTCTTCGCCCTCTGCTTCACGCGCAACATCCTTGACGGCGAACGCCTGGTGGAGGTCAATCCCTATTTCGAGGAGGCCCTCAGCGAGGCGGGCCTGTTCAGCCACGAACTCATGGACAGCGTGGTGGCCAGAGGCTCCGTTCAGGACATGGAGCATGTGCCCGCCGGGCTGCGCCGAGTCTTCGTCACGGCTATGGACATCGCGCCGGTGTGGCATTTGCGCATGCAGGCCGCCTTCCAGCGCCATACGGACAATGCCGTGTCCAAGACCGTGAACCTGCCTCACGACGCCACGGAACAGGACATCTACGATATTTACTGGCTGGCCTACAAGGAGGGGTGCAAGGGCGTCACCGTCTACCGGGACGGCTGCAAGAGCGTCCAGGTGCTGGCCACCGGCGAGGGGCAGAAGAAGATGGACGGCGCGTCCGGCGCGACACCCGCCCCGGCTTCGGCTCCCGTCGTGTCGGGCGTGCGCGAGCGGCCCGACATCGTGCAGGGTTTCACCCAGCGCGTGACCACGGGCCTCGGCGTCATGTACCTCACGGTCAATGAGGTGGACGGCCGCCCCTTCGAGGTGTTCGCCACCATCGGCAAGTCCGGCCGGTCCATCACGGCCAAGGCCGAGGCCATCGGCCGTCTGGTGTCGCTGGCCCTGCGCTCCGGCGTGCACGTGCGCGACGTGGTGGCCCAGATCAAGGGTATCGGCGGCGAGCACCCGGTCTTTCGCCGCAAGGGCCTTCTGCTCTCCATACCCGACGCCATCGCCTGGGTGCTGGAACGCCGCTACCTCAAGGACGATCATCCCGGCGGCGTCAGCGACCTGCAAAAGCAGACCTGCCCGGAATGCGGCGAAGAACTGGTGTTTCAGGAGGGCTGTCTGATCTGCCCGGCCTGCGGTTTCTCGCGCTGCGGCTAGGCCCGCGCGCCGGTTTCTCCGAGGGGCCGGCGGGCTGCGCGCCCGCGGGAGCCCCTGCCCTGTCCGAACTGTCAGAACCGGAAAACGGCACAGCCATGTTCTATTCCGCCCTGCTGGAACAGAAGAAAACCGAGGGAAGCTTCCGCACGCTCGCCAACATCGACGAGGCCCGTCGTCGCGCCGCAGCGGCGGGCCGGGCCTTTGTCAATCTCGGCTCCAACGACTATCTCGGCCTCGGCGAGGATGCCGCCCTGCGGCGGGAGTTCTGGGCCGGGCGCGACCCGGCCTCCCTGCGTCTGGGGGCGTGTTCCTCGCGCCTGCTTACGGGCACCTGCGACGAACACGAGGCTCTGGAACAGGCCCTGGCCCTGGCCTACGGGGCGGAAGCCGCGCTGGTTTTCGGCAGCGGCTACCACGCCAACGAGGGCATATTGCCTGCCCTGTGCGGTAAGGGAAGCCTGTTGCTGGCGGACAAGCTGATTCACGCCAGCTGCATCGACGGCATGCGCCTCTGCGCGGGCCGGGTGCTGCGCTACCGCCATAACGATTACAGGCAGCTCGCCGCGCTGGTGGAACAGCACCACGCGGCCTGCGAAACCCTCTGGATCGTCACGGAATCCGTCTTCAGCATGGACGGCGACTTCTGCGACCTCACCGCGCTCACGGCGCTGAAGCGGGCCTTTCCCAAGGTGCGCCTCTATGTGGATGAGGCCCACGCCGTGGGCGTGCGCGGCCCCGGCGGGCTTGGCTGCTGCGCGGCGGCGGGCTGTCTCGGGTCCGTGGACATGCTCATGGGCACCATGAGCAAGGCCTGGGCCTCGGCAGGGGCTTTTGTCGTCTGCACCGCGGAGTTGCGCGACTACCTGATCAACACCGTGCGGCCCTTTATCTTCACCACGGCCCTGCCGCCCGTCAATCTCGCCTGGAGCCGCTTCATTCTCGAAAGGATGGCCGGGGCGGATATGACGGCGCGTCGGCAGCATCTGGCGGCAGTTTCCCGCCGGCTGCATGCCGCCGTGCATCCCGGCCGGGCGGAGGGCGAACCCTCCCAGATTGTCCCCGTCATCCTTGGCGACAACCGGCGCACGCTGGCCGCCGCCGAGGCTTTGCAGGCCGAAGGCTTTTATGTGTCGGCCATCCGTCCGCCCACCGTGCCTGCCGGCACGTCGCGGCTGCGCATCTCGCTCACGGCGGCGGTGACGACGGCGCAGGCCGAAGCGCTGGCGCGCAGCCTGCGCCCCTGGCTGCCATGAAGACGGCATTTCCGGCACGGCGGAACGCGCCGACCCTCGAACTGTTCTTCACAGGCTGGGGCATGGACGCGCGGCCCTTTGCCCGGGCAGTGCAGTCCCCCCGCATGCGCGGCTGCGACTTCGCGCTGTGTTATGACTACAGCGATACGGATTTCAGCCTGCCGGACGTTTCCGGTTATGCGCAGGTGCGCGTGCGGGCCTGGTCCCTGGGCGTGTACGCCGCCGCCGTGGCGCTGGCCGGAACGCGGCTGCCCGTGGAGCGCGCC
This sequence comes from Desulfovibrio desulfuricans, assembly GCA_015062205.1. GTDB lineage: Bacteria > Desulfobacterota > Desulfovibrionia > Desulfovibrionales > Desulfovibrionaceae > Desulfovibrio > Desulfovibrio desulfuricans_D. The sequence goes on along the minus strand of SUVB01000035.1, from coordinate 77,280 downwards.
GTGGCCGTCAACGGCACGCTGTACCCCGTGGACGACGAGCGCGGCATCCCCACTGCTGTTTATGACGCCACCCTGCGCGGTCTGGAGGGGGATGCCGCCCTGTCTGTGGTGGAGCGCTTCACCCGCCGCATGTGCGGGCCGTACCTGGAGGACTTCGCCGCGCAGCGGCCCGCGCGTTCCGTCGATTCCCTGCGGGACGAACTGGCTGCCGTGAGGGCGCATGCCGCGTCCCGGCGCGGGCCGCTGTTCACGGCATGGGACCTGGCCGTGCTTTCGCGCAGGGACAGAATCTTCCCCATCGACAATATGCGGCGCGCATGGGCGGGCACGCCCATTGCGGTGCTGGACGGGCCGCACTACCTCCCTGACCTGCCCTTTGCGGGAGACTGAGCTGTGGACGCCGCAACAGTAAAAGCGCGTTTCAGCCGGGCCGTGACCACGTATGACGCGCAGGCGGACGTGCAGAGAACTGCTGCGGCGCGCCTCTGGGAACTGGCCGCCGCCCATGTGCGGCCCGGCGCGCGCGTGCTGGAAATCGGCGCGGGCACGGGCCTGCTGAGCCGTCGCCTGCTGGCCGCGCAACCGGGCAGGCTGGTGCTCAACGATGTCTGCACCAGTCCGCAGGCGGCGCTGCTCGCGCGTGAACACCCGCAAACGGTCGCCTGCCTGGAGGGCGACGCCATGCGCGTACTCTGGGACGGCACATACGACAGCATTGTCAGCGCCTCGGCCTTTCAGTGGTTCCCGGACCTGTCCGCCCTGTTTGCGCGTTGCGCGCGGCATCTGGCCGGAGACGGCCTGCTCGCCTTCAGCAGTTTTCTGCCGGGCAATCTGCAGGAGGTGACGCGCCTTACGGGCGTGGGCCTGCGCTATGCCGATACGGGGGAACTGCGCCGCCTGCTGACTCCGGCCTTCAATATCCTGCACATGGAAGAGGAGACGGCGGTCCGGCATTTCGCCGCGCCCAGGGACGTGCTGCTGCATTTACGGGAAACCGGGGTGACAGGCATCCGCACAACGGTCTGGAATACGCGCCGCTACGCGGCCTTTGTCAGGGACTACGCCGCGCTGTACGGCGATGGGGACGGGGTGCGGCTCACCTACCGCCCCGTGTATGTGCTGGCGCGGAAGACATGGACGGGGCAGGGGAACAGGCAATGAAATGGATAACGCATCAGGCCGGGGCCGTGGCGGCGGGGCTGGCCCTGCATCTGCCCCTGGCGGGGCTGGCCGCAGCCTGCGCGGGGGCGGTGCTGCCCGACATGCTGGACCAGCGCATGGCGGGGCTTGCCCTGACGCGCGGCGGGCGGCAGCGTCTGTTTCATGCCGTGCACCGGGGCACGACGCACTGGTTCGGCTGGTGGTGCCTCCTCTGTGCCGCCGGGTTTTCCGCTTCCGGTCTGAGCGATCTGGCGCGCGAAGCCGCGCTGGGCGTGGGCCTGGGCGGCCTGAGCCATGTGCTGCTGGACATGCTGACCCCTGCGGGCGTGCCCGTGCTGCCGTTCTCACGTCGCCGCATGCTCTCCCTGAAGCTGTGTTCCACGGGCAGCGCGGGCGAGTTGTGTTTTCTTGCGGGCATCGCGGCGCTGGTCTGGCTGTTTTTGCGGGAGGATGTGCTGCAGCTGGCGCGCCGCTTGGGCATGGGGCACCTTTTTTGAGGGGCTGCGGCGGCCGTTACTGCGCCTTTGGCGACCGCCGTCGCAGGCGCTGCAGCGCGGGCGCAAGGACTTCGGGCGCGCAGCGCCATGCGAGCGGCGCAAAGAGTGCGGCAAAGACCGCGCCTCCCAGCGTCAGGGCCGTGCAGGCCGCGAGGAAGGGCGGCAGGGGCAGCGTGCGCATGGCCTTGTCCGCGCAGAGCCACGCGGCCACGGTGGCGGGGAGGGCGGCCAGCGTCACGCGCAGGGCCAGCCCCGGCAGGCCCCTGAGCGCGCCGCTGCCCTGGCGGCGCAGCCAGACGCCTGTGAGCCAGAGCACATAACAGGCCACGCTCGCGCCGGAGAGGGCGGCAATGGCCCAGGCCCCGCGCGGCACGGCCCACCAGTAATACACGGGCAGGCAGAGCAGGGTCATGACGGTGCCCGTGACGGCCGGGGTGAGCGTGTCGCCGTGGGCATAGTAGGCGCGCACCAGCACCATGTAGAGGATCCAGAAGGGCACGGCGGCCAGCATGATGCGGGTCAGCGGCAGCGCGGCAAGGGTCTCGGCCGGGCCGAAGCGCCCGCCCTGAAAGATGACGCCGAGAATGGGCCATGCCGTGGCGGCCATGCACAGGGCGCAGGGGATGATCAGGCCGATGCTGCCGCGCAGGGCTGTGCGCAGCGTGGCGTCAAAGCGTTCGGTATCGCCCCGCGTCAGCAGGGAGACGAGGAAGGGGTAGGAGGCCACGGCGGCGGCCTGTCCCACGAGGCCCACGGGCACCTGGGTGATGCGCCGCGCGTAGTTGAGCAGGCTCACCGCGCCGTCCCCGACGAAACTGCCGAAAACGCGCAGAAACTGTTCGTCCAGCATGATGACGGTCTGTCCGAGCATGAGCGGCAGGGCCGTGAGCAGGAATTTGCCCATGAGAGGATGCCGCCATACGGGGGTGAGGCGCAGTTCCTGCCGGGCTGCCACGCGCAGCGGCAGAAAGAACGTTCCCAGCGCCGCGCCCAGCGTCACGCCCGCGCAGTAGCCGGTCATGCCGTCCAGGCGGGCGAGGAGCGCGGTCGGCAGCAGCGCCTGCGCCGTGTGCGAACGCGCTGCAAGCGGCAGCAGCAGGCCCGTGAGAATGATGGCCCCGTTGTAGATGAGCGGGGCCAGGGCGGGCACGCGGAACTGCCGTCGCATGAAAAGCAGGGCCGTGAGGCAGGCCCCGCAGAGGAAGAAGACCTGCGCGGGCAGAATGATGCGCATGAAGAAGGCCAGCCGTTCCCATTGCTCCGGGGGGAAACCGGGGGCCACCAGTCGCGCCAGCGTGTCGGCCCCGGCCATGCCCGCCAGGGTCAGCAGCGCGGAGCCTGCGGCCATCCAGCAGAACACGCAGGAAAAAAAGCGCCAGGCGTCGGCCGCGTCTTCCTGAAAGCGGCGGGTCAGCAGGGGGATGATGGTGATGGACATGAAGCCCCCCGCCAGCAGGTAGTTGATGATGTCGGGCACCACAAAGGCGGCAAAATACATGTCCGCCTCGCCGCCTGCGCCGAACTGCCATGAGATGATTTTGTCGCGCACAAGGCCCATGAGGCGGGAGAGGATGGTGCTGGCGGCCAGAATGAGGGCCGCCGCGCCCATGCGCTGCTGTGCGGAAAGCAGGGCCATCAGCGGTTCCCCCGTCTGCGGGAGCCGCGTCGGCTGCCGCCGTGCGCGCGTTTGCGCATGCCGTCGCGTTCCCCGGCTGTTTTCCCGGGCCGGCTGCGGTCTTCCCGCGCAGGGCCGGTCTGCCGGTCGGAGCGGGGGGCCGTGGCGCGCCGCGCGCGGGGGGAGTGCCTGCCGCCCTTGCCGCGGCGCAGCCCTCTGGGCAGTTCCAGCGGCAGCAGGCGGATTTCCAGCCGCCCCAGATTCACCTCCGCGAGCATCACATCCAGTTCCAGCCCCATGCGCCATGTGACGCCGGAGCGTCTGCCCACAAGGCTCAGGCTGCGGGCGTCGAACGCATACCAGTCCTCGCCCAGGTCCTCAATGCGGATCATGCCTTCCACGGGCATATCCGCCAGCTCCACAAAGACGCCGAAGCCCGTGACGCCCGACACCACGCCCCGGAAATGTTCCCCCACGCGGGGCAGCAGGGCCAGGCAGCCCAGGCGTCGGTCCATCTCGCGCTCGCATTCCATGGCCGCGCGTTCGCGGCGGTTGAGCGCATCGCCCACGCGCAGCAGTTTCTGGCCGGCGGGCAGTACGCCTGCATCCTTCCCCAGAGAAGCCTTGAGCGTCCTGTGCACGAGCAGGTCGGCATAGCGCCGGATGGGGGAGGTGAAGTGGCAGTACGCCTGCGAGGCCAGCCCGAAATGTCCTTCGTTGCAGGGCTGGTAGCGCGCCTGCGGCATGGCCCGCAGGCACAGCCTGTTGACGAGAAACTCTTTCGGCGTGCCGCGCGCGACCGCAAGCGCCGCACCTACCAGACCCGCATCCGTCCCGTTTTTTGACCGGGGCGGCAGGGGGGGCAGCCCGGCGGCCTCCAGCGTATCCCGCAGGCTTTCCAGCCGATCGGGATCCGGGGCGGGGTGCACGCGGTAGAGAAAGGGCAGGCCCGCATCTCGCAGATGCCGGGCCACGGCCTCGTTGGCCGCGATCATGAACTCCTCGATGAGACGGTGCGCGTCGTGCCGCCGGCGGTTGCCCAGCCGGGCCACGCGCCCGGCGTCATCCAGAAGGCATTCGGCTTCGGGCACGTCAAAATCCAGGCTGCCGCGCTGCCGCCGCGCTTCGCGCAATGCGGCGTAGAGCGCAAAGGCCCTTTCCAGCATGGTCAGCACTTCCTCTCCACGCGGATTTCCGCGCAGCTCGGCCAGCGCGGCGGGGTCCTTGTCCAGCAGGCAGGCCTTGACCTGGTCATAGGTCAGCCTGGCGGCGGAACGCATGACCGCCAGAGCGAAGCGGGGCCTGCCGGGCCGCCCCCCGGCGGCAAAGGGAATTTCCGCCAGCACGGCCAGCCTGTCTTCGCCGGGCTTGAGGCTGCACAGACCGTTGCACAGGGCCTCGGGCAGCATGGGCTCCACAGAGCGGGGGAAGTACCAGGAATTGCCGCGCGCCAGCGCCTCCGCGTCCAACGCGCCCGCATGCCCCCCGCCGCGCGGGCGCACATAGTGGCTGACGTCGGCGATGGCCACGCGCAACAGCCAGCCGCCGCCGGGGCGGCCCTCCACGTGCACGGCGTCGTCAAAATCGCGGGCGTCCGCGCCGTCGATGGTGACCAGCGGAAGGGCGCGCAGATCCTCCCGGCCGCGCAGGTCTTCCGGCATGGGGCCGTCGGGCAGGGCCTGCGCCTCGGCCAGGGCCGCCGCCGGGAAGTCGCGCGGCGCCTCATGGTTGCATTTGACCAGTTCCTCCTGCACGGCCACATCGTCCTCCCGTCCGTAGTCGCTCATGAGACGGGCCGACCACAGATTGGAGGCCAGCTGTTCCAGCGGGGCCAGCAGCACCAGTGCGCCGGGCGCGGGCGGCGGTGCGCCCTCGGCCAACTCCACACGGAAATCAACGGGCAGGCGGGCGTCGGCCGGGCGGCAGAAGAGCATGCGTCCGGCACGCTGCGCCGCCAGGGCGGGCACTTCTTTCAGGCCGCGTTCCACCACTTCGATGATGCGTCCCTCGGGCGAGCGGCCGCGCGCCGCACCGGGGGCAAGGGCCACACGGACCATGTCCTGATGCCATGCCCCATTCGTATGCGCGGCGGGGATGTACACGTCGCGCCCTCCCGCAAACTGCGGGTGCGGGGCGACGCCGTTGCGCACGGGCGTGACAAAGCCGCCGCCGTCGCGCAGCGCCGTGAAGCGGCCCGCAATGTGTTTCAGGTGTTCCGGGCGTACCCAGAGGCCGCCGCGCAGGCGCAGCACGCGTCCCTCGGCGGCCAGCGCGTTCAGCGTCTGTTCCAGCTCACGGCGTCGGCGGCGGGCCAGCCCCAGCACGCGCATAAAGGCGTCCAGCCGCAGGGGACGGGACTGATCGGCCATGATGTCCAGCAGCTCTTCCGGCGAGGGAGGGGCGACGGCAGCGTGGGGAGGGGCGGAGTGTTTCATGCGGCCTGCAGCAGGGGGGAGGGAGACGACAGGGGGCAAAAGGCCGCGCCTTTCGCCCCCTGCCGTTTGCATGTCAGGCGGCGTACGCCGCAGGAAGGTCTAGTCCCTGTTGCTGCCGAAAAGGCGCAGCAGCATGAGGAAGAGGTTGATGAAGTCGAGGTACAGCGTCAGCGCGCCGAGGATGGCCCCGCGGCGCACTGCCGTGCCGTCATCCAGAGGAGCGCCCTCGCCGAACTGCCGCAGCTTCTGCGTGTCGTAGGCCGTGAGGCCCGTGAAAATGAGCACGCCCACGCAGCTGATGATGAAGTCCATCATGCTGCTCTGGAGGAAGAGGTTCACCACCATGGCGATGAGCAGGCCGATAAGGCCCATGAACAAAAAGCTGCCCATGCCCGTCAGGTCGCGCTTGGTCACGGTGCCGTAGACGCTCATGGCCAGGAACATGCCTGTGGTCACCAGAAAGGCGTTGACGATGGAGCCGATGGGGTAGACCACGAAGATGGACGAGAGCGTCGCGCCCGTCAGCGCGGAATAGAGCAGGAACAGGCCCGTGGCCGTGCCTGCGGACATTTTGTGCACGGCGGCCGAAAGGGCGATGACTAGGGCTAACTGCGCCACAATGAGCACAATGGGCACAATCATGCTGCCGAAAATGGCGGCCTGCAGGGTCGGCGAGGTCGCCACGCCGTAGGAAACCACGGTGGTCAGGGCCAGACCGGCGGTCATCCACTGATAGACCTGGCGCATATAAGCGGAAGCGACGCTGCTGTCGATGCCGCTTCGGGCAACGCTGCGGGTAAAGGGCATTGTATCCTCCCGAAAAAGTTGTATGGCCCGCCTGCACGGCGCCCTGGCTTCCCGGCGTGGCGTCAAGGCAGGCGGAGGGGTTCATTCATGATACTCCGCAGAGAGTATAATGTCGGGCGGGCCTGTTAGCAAGGGGCGGCGCGGGAGATTGCGTGCGCGCATTGCTGGCGTGCGGGAAGCCCTGCTGCCGGGCGGCCGGATGCGCCCGGCCCGCGGGGATTGCGCCCGGGCGCGTCCGCCGCTCTTGCCGCTGCAGGGGCGCGATGGTATGGTAGGAAACCGCCGGGCCGCCCGGCGGAATTTGTATTGCGAGGAGTTTTCCATGAATACATTTCGTGCACTGGCCTGTACGCTGTCGCTGGTCTTCAGCCTTGGAGCCGCCCTCGTGCCGTCCGGCCGCGCTGCGGCCGCCGCGCCGGATCCGGCTGTCAGGCTGGTTACCGGCATGGGCGACATCGTCGTGCGGCTGGACGCCCGCAAGGCCCCCATCAGCACCGCCAACTTTGTGCAGTACGTCAAGGCGGGTTTCTATGACGGCACGGTGTTCCACCGCGTCATCAAAAATTTCATGATCCAGGGCGGGGGCCTCACCGCCGACCTGAAGGAGCAGAAGGGCGGCCGCGCGCCCATCCGCAACGAGGCGAACAACGGCCTGAAGAACAGGAAGTACACCATCGCCATGGCCCGCACCAACGAACCGCATTCGGCCACGTCGCAATTCTTCATCAACGTCAAGGACAACGACTTCCTGGACTTCAGAAGCCAGACCCCGCAGGGCTGGGGCTATGCCGTCTTCGGCAAGGTCATCCAGGGGCAGGACGTGGTGGACAAAATCGCCGCCGTAACGACCGGCAAGAAGGGCTATTACGAGGATGTGCCCGTGGAAACCGTTGTCATCAAAAAAGCCGAAATGGTGGAATAGCCCGGCGTGCGCCGCGCGAAGGGCATCTGTGCTAAAAGGGGCTTTGCGGCCCCTTTTTTCGTTGCGGCAAGGGCGCGCAGGGCGGCTGTGACGCCGTTGCCAGCGCGGCGAAGCGGCGCATGGTCAGGTGGCAGACGGCGATGCCCAGCGCGTCGGAAGTGTCCAGCGCCCAGTTTTGCTGTTTGACGTTGAGCAGGCGCTGCACCATGAAGGCCACCTGTTCCTTTTCGGCGCGTCCCGTGCCCACCAGGGTTTTCTTGACCACTGTGGGCTCGTAGTCGCTGATGGGCAGGCCGCGCGCGGCCAGGGCCGCTATGGCCGCGCCCCGGGCCTGCCCCAGCTTCAGGGCGGAAGCGGCGTTCTTGGCGGTGAACACCTGCTCCACGGCGGCTTCGTCAGGCGTGAGGCGGGCCAGCACGGCGGCGAGTTCGTGGTAGATACGGGCCAGCCGCGCGGAAAAGTCCTTCCCGGCGGAAGCCGTGCGGATGATGCCGCAGTCCACCAGCTGCAGCACGCCCGAAGCTTCGCGCACCACGCCCCAGCCTGTGCGCTGGGAACCGGGGTCAATGCCGATGACGGTGACGGGTTGCACAGCTAGAGCAGGAAAGAGGTGATGACGTAGTCCGCCGCGAGAATGAGCACGCAGGAGATGACCACGGCCGAGGTGGTGGCATTGCCCACGGCCTCGGGGCCTACGCTGTCGCGGCGCTTGTTGGTGTAGTAGCCCTGGCGGCAGCAGACGGTGGTGACCAGCAGCCCGAAGGCCACGGCCTTGATGAAGCCCCCGATGATGTCGGTAGGGGTGACGGAACTGGCGATGCGGTAGAAATAGGCCCCCTCGTTAATGTTCAGCATGAGCACGCCGGTGAGATAGCCGCCGATGATGCCGATGACGTCGAACACGGCCGTCAGCAGGGGGAAGGCAATGAGCGAGGCCAGCAGGCGCGGGCTGACGAGATAGCCCACGGAATTGATGTCCATGACGTCCAGGGCGTCGATCTGGTCCGTAATGCGCATGACACCGATTTCCGCCGTCATGGAGGAGCCTGCGCGGCCGGTGAGCATGATGGCCGTGAGCACCGGCCCCAGTTCGCGGATGAGCGAGAGCGAGACGGCCGAACCCAGCATGCCCACGGAGCCGAACTGCACAAGGGTGTAATAGCCCTGCAGCCCCAGTACCATGCCGCAGAAAATGCCGATGAGCAGGATGAGGAACAGCGACTTGGAGCCGATGACATAGAGCTGCTGCACGGTGCGCGGGAAGATTTTGAAGCCGCTGGTGAAGATCTGCGTCAGGCCGTCGGCCATGAACAGGGCCGTGCCGCCCAGCGCGTTGACGCCCTCCAGGCAGGGACGCCCAAGGAGACGCAGAAAGTCGCCGAAAGTCCGTAACTCTGTCATATGCATCCTCATATTCTCGCCGGAACGTTGCGGCGACGCCGCGCCCGGCCCGCGGCTTCGTCCGGAAGCCGGGCTCCGCGGGGCGAAAATCAGCGTTTTTTCTTTGCGGGGGCAGCCTGCGTCACGACCTTGCGTGAGAGGAGCACGGGCGTTCCCAGGCGCATGCCCTCAAGCGTTTTCCGCAGGGCGGCCGCATCCGCATCCGTGCCGCGCAGGCGCAGTGTGACCAGCGTGACCTTGCCGCTCTTCTTGCGGGAGGGGCGCAGGCCGTGTCCGTTGAGCGCCGCGCACAGCCTGTCGGCTTCTTTTGCGCTTTTGAAGGCGGCTGCCTGATAGACAAAATCATACATGGGCCCTCCGGCGGCCGCCGGAGGAGGCGCTGGCTGAACGGCGGCCCGCTGCGGGGCGGCAGCCTTCCCGTCGGCCTGCGGCCCGGCAGGCTGCGCTCCATTGTTCCGGGGGGTGATGCCCCAGGCCGCGAGGCCGCTGCCGCTGGGCCGGGCAAAGGGGTAGGCCTGTCCGGCCGTTTTCCCGGGGGGCGGCGCTGCAGCTTCCTGCGGGGGCTGCGCCGGGGCGGAAGGAACAGCCGATGCCTGCGCGCCGTCAGCAGGGGCGGGCGCTGCTCCGCGATTCGTCTCCGGGGGGCCTTCCGCCGCGGCGGCCCCGGACTCCGGCGGCAGCTGTCCCGACGGAGCCGCAACCGGTTCCTGCGGAGCGGGCGGGGGCGGCGTTTCCGGGCCGAGGCCCGTCATCTGCTCCACGCGCGCCTCAGGGTTCTGGCCGCGCCCCACCATGAAGCCCATGAAGAAGGACCAGCCCACGGCCACGGCCAGCACGACGCCCAGAACGGCGGCCGCAGGCAGGGACAGGCGGAGGGCAAAGCGCTTTTCCTCCGTGCCCGGCGCGCCCTTGGCGCGCGGTTTGCGCAGCGGTCCCGCCATGCCGTTGTCCTGCCCGTTACATGGTTTCCGGCGCGCTGACGCCGAGCACGTCAAGGCCGTTGCGCACCACCTGGCCGACGGCGCGCAGCAGGGCCAGGCGGGCCAGGCTGCGGGGCAGGTCGCCCTCCAGCAGCACCTGGTGTCTGGCGTAGTAGCTGTGCAGCAGCCCGGCCAGTTCCGTCAGGTAGTGGCTGACGTGATGCACGCCCAGGGACTGGGCGGCGCCGGCCAGCATGTCCGCGAAGCCGGAGATTTTGCGCAGCAGGGCCATGTCCTCCGGCGTGTCCAGCGGGGCCAGCAGGGCGGCGTCGGCGCGGGCGGGCAGGGTGACGCCCCTCTCCGCCGCGCGGCGCAGCACGGCGCAGATGCGCGCGTGCGCGTACTGCACGTAGTAGACCGGGTTGTCCATGCTGCGCTGCTTGACGAGATCCAGATCGAAATCCAGCGGGCTGTCGCTCTTGCGCGAGAGGAACATGAAGCGCGCCGCATCCGCGCCCGTTTCCCTGACCACATCCGCCAGGGTTTCAAAGGTTCCCGCGCGGGTGGACATGCTCACGGGCCTGCCTTCGCGCAGCAGGTTCACCAGCTGGATGAGCACCACGCTGAAGCTCTCCTGCGGCTTGCCCATGGCCGTGACGGCGGCGCGCATGCGCGGCACGTAGCCGTGATGGTCCGCGCCCCAGACGTCGATGAGCCAGTCGTAGCCGCGCCGGAACTTGTCGTGATGGTAGGCGATGTCGGAGGCGAAGTAGGTCAGGCTGCCGTCGGACTTGCGCAGCACGCGGTCCTTGTCGTCGCCCAGCTTTTCGGTGGCGAACCAGAAGGCGCCGTCCTTGTCGTAGGTGCAGCCCGCTGCGGTGAGGGCCGCGAAAGCCGCGTCCACGGCTCCGCCGTCCACCAGCGTCTTTTCCGAGAACCAGTTTTTGTGTTCCACCCGGAACGCGCGCAGGTCTTCCCTGATGCCCGCCAGAATGTCGCGCATCGCCTTGCCGTAGCAGCGGTTCTGGGCCTCGTCGTCGGGCAGGTCAAGCAGGTGGGGATCGGCCTCCAGCATCTCGCGGGCGATATCCTTGATATATTCGCCCTTGTACCATTCGCCCTCGGCGGGCCACTCCACGGGCAGGCCGCGCAGCTCGCGGGCGCGCAGCCAGACGGAGAGGCCCAGCAGGCGCATCTGGCGGCCCGCGTCGTTGATGTAGTACTCGGTGTCCACAGCATACCCGGCCATGCGCAGCAGGCGCGCTAGGCTGTCGCCCACGGCCGCGCCGCGCCCGTGCCCCACATGCAGGGGGCCCGTGGGGTTGGCCGAGACGTATTCCAGCAGCACCCTGCGGCCCGCGCCGCCCTCGCTTCTGCCGTAGGCGGCCCCGGCGGCCTCCACGTCCATCACTGCCGCGCGCCAGAAATCCTGCGTGAAGGTGACGTTGCAGAAGCCCGGCCCGGCGGCCTCGGCCTTCGCCACCTCGGGGCAGCGCTCCGCGAGCTTGCGCGCGAAGTTTTCGGCCAGGGCGCGGGGACTGGTTTTGGCCTCGCGGGCCAGCAGCATGGCCGCGTTGACGGAAAGATCGCCGAATTTGGCGTCGCGCGGCGGCTCAATGACGGTCTTGGCGGGCCATGTCAGGCCCTCTTCTTCAATGACGGCCCTGAGGGCCGTGCGCAGGGTGTCAGTGGCGCGCATGTCTGTCCTTCTCCTGAAGTTGTCATTGGCGCGGGGGAAAGCCGCTTTGTCGCGGAGGGGGCGCAGGGCCGTTGCGCGAGCCCGTGCGCGGAGCGTCGCGCTACCCGGCGAAGGCGGCGGCGGAGGCGGCGTCGCTGACCAGCTCCACGGAAAGCCCGTCGGGGGCGGCCTGTCCCGCGAGGCAGGGGGCCACCATCTTGCCCAGCACGGCCTTGGGGCCGAGTTCCAGCCAGCGGCGTGCGCCGTCGGCATACTGGTTGCGCACGGTGTCGATCCACCGCACGGAGGAGGTCATCTGCACGAGCAGTCCCTCGCGCACGCTCTCGCCATCGTGTGCGGCCCTGCCGCGCGCATTGCAGTAGACGGGAAATTTCGGCCTGTTCCAGACGGCCTTGCGCAGCAGGGGCGCAAGCTCCCTGTTGGCCTCGGCCATCATGGGGCTGTGGAACGCGCCGCTGACCTTGAGCGCCACGCCCCGGCCCTTGCGTTCCTTGGCAAGGCGGCAGGCTTCGGCCACGGCGGCTTTGCCGCCGCTGACCACAAACTGCCCCGGCGTGTTGTAGTTGGCCACCAGCAGCATTTCGCCGCTGTTGGCGGCAGCCTCGGCCGTCAGCGCCTCCACGGCGGGCAGTTCCAGCTTGAGGATGGCCGCCATGCCGCCCCTGCCTTCGGGGTCGGCCTCGGCCATGAGTTTGCCGCGCAGGGCCGTCAGTTCCAGCACGGTTTCGTGCGCGAGCACATTGGCGGCGGCCAGGGCGCTGAATTCGCCCAGGCTGTGCCCGGCGGCCCCGCAGGGGCGGGCGCGTCCGGCAACGGCGTTCCAGAGGTTCAGGTTCACCACCGTCAGCGCGGGCTGCAGGGCGCGGGTATCGCTCATGGCGGCTTCGTCGCCGTCCCAGAAGATTTCCCGCAGGGGCAGGCCGCTGAGGTGCTCGGCGCGCTTCCAGAGGTTCATGGCGTCGTGGTCGGCCTCGGCCAGGTCGCGGCCCATGCCCGGCAGTTGGGAGCCCTGGCCGGGAAAAAGCAGAACGGGTTGCGTCATACGGGGACCTCCAGCGGTTCGCTCCGGCGGTCGGATAGTGTGAAAGCGCAAGGCGCGCAAGCAGTTATAATACGGTATCGGCGCAGGGCTTGCAAGTCCTGCGCGGCGAGGATATGAGAGGAAACCCGGCGCATGCGCCGGTGGAGGCCCGGCGGGGCGTACGCGGGAAGGAGCAATGCAGCGGCAGGAAGTGGACAGAAAGGAATTGGCCCGTCTGGTCGAGGCTACGGGCGCGCCCGTGCCAGCGGCCGCGCTGGAGCCGCTGGCCGCCTATCTGGAGCAGCTCTGCCGCTGGAATGGCGCCATGAATCTGGTGGGGCCGCGTTGCTGGCAGGATGTGCTGACCCGCCTCGTGGCCGACAGTTTTCATCTGGCCGCTTTTCTCGACGGGCTGGTCCTGCCGGCATCCCCCCTGTGCTGGGACCTGGGTTCGGGCGCGGGGCTGCCGGGCGTTCCCCTGCGCATGCTCTGGACGCGCGGCGTGTACCACATGGTGGAGGTCCGCGAGAAGCGCGCGCTGTTCATTGCCGACGTGCTTGCGCGTTTGCGCCTGCCCGGAACCCATGTCTTCCGGGGCGCGGCGGAGCGTTTCTTTCAGGAACAGGAGCGCCCGGCCGACTGCGTTGTGAGCCGTGCCTTCATGCCGTGGCGGCGGCTGCTGGATTTTGTGCGGGACCATGTGCGGCCGGGGGGTGTTCTGGTGGTGCTGGCGCTGGAATGCGCCCCGCGCGATCTGCCTGCGCCCTGGCGACTCGTGCGGCAGCAGTCCTACACGGCGGCCGGCGCGGAACGACGTTTCTGGGCTTTGACTCCCGGCGGCGTGTAGCGGCCGCACGACAACCGCGGAGAGCGCGCATATGCGTCCCGAAGATCCCACAGTTCCATCCACAGCTCCGGCAGACAGGGCGGCGGCCCGGACCCCGGGCGACGCGGCCGCTTCTGCAGAAAACGCCCGCGTCGCGGTGAACAGCGCTGCCGTCCGGCATGCGTCCGTCCGGCGCTACTGGCTGCGCGGGCTCTTTTGGGGGCTGGTCACCTTCGGTCTGGCGTTCGGCCTGCGCATGCTCGAATGGCCCTGCTGGCAGGACCCGGAATACAGGCTGGGCAGCGAGTGGCTGCTGGCCACGCACGACGCCTATACCTGGGTGGCGGGGGCCGAGGATTTCGGGCTGGCCGTGGGGCATCCCATGTCCGTGATGCTCAAGGGCATGGCCGGGATTGCGGGCGCGCCTCCCGCCGTGGTGGCCTTCTGGTTCCCGGCGGTGCTGGCCAGCCTCGTGGCCGTCATCGTCTACGCCTGGGTGTGGGCGCTGGGCAGCATGGAGGCGGGCGTGGCCGGGGGCATTCTGGCGTCCATCGCGCCCGGCTTTCTGGGCCGGACGCTGCTGGGCTTTTACGATACCGACCTTGTTACGCTGTTCTTCCCGTTGCTGATGACGCTGGCCCCGGCCGGCTGGGCCATGCGCTACATGCTTCTGCCCCGTATGGTATTGCGCCGCCTGGCCATGACCTCGGGCTTCATGACGGCCCGCCGCCTGCTGTTCCGCCACGCGTCGGAAACCGGAGGCTCCGCACGTCCATGCCCGGACGAACACATGGGCAACCCCCTGCGCTGGCAGTGGATTGTGCTGCTGGGCGCTTCCGGCGTCATCTCCTGGTGGACGCAGGAGTGGCATTCCGTTTTTCCCTATCTCATCCGCTACAACGTGGCGCTGCTGGCCTGCATGGGCCTCGTCATGGCCCCGCGCGGGCGGCGCGCCCTGCTGCTGCTGGGCGGCATGGCCTATGCCCTGCCCACGCTGGCCGGCCCGGCGGGCTTCGGCTTCAGCCTGCTTCTGCTCTGGGCGGGCACGCGGCACGGCCTGCGCCTGCGCCGCCGTCTCTGCAATCCCTGGGTTCTGGGCCTGCTCTGGGCAGGCGTGGCCGCGCTCATGGTGCAGGGAGAAATCTTCGCCGCCGTCGTGAACCACATCAATGCCTATGTGAAGCATACGGGCGACATCAAGGCCACGGGCGCAGGACTTTCCCTGGCCTATCCTTCGGTGGCGCAGTCCATCATTGAGGTGCAGGACCTGAGCCTCGGCGGCATCTTTTCCTATTTCCATCCATGGGTGGAAGCGGCCGTGCTCGGCCTGCTGGGCTTTGTGCTTGTGGCGCTGCGGCGGCCCGGCGCGCTCTTTCTGCTGCCGCTGGCGGCGCTGGGCCTGCTGAGTACAAGGATGGGCGGGCGCATGGTCATGTTCGGCGCGCCTGTCATGGCCGTGGGACTGACCTTGCCCCTGTGCCGGCTTTTGCAGCGGCTGCTGCGGCCCGCATGGCGCGGCGCCGCGGCGGGGCTTGCGACCACGGCGCTGGTGCTGGCTCTGCTGGCGGCCCCCTTTGTGGAACTGATACCCGCCATGTCGCAGGGGCCGGTACTCAACCGGCGGCACGCCGAGGCGCTTTCGCGCGCGCGTTCCGTGACGCCGGAGGATGCCGTGCTCTGGCTGTGGTGGGACTGGGGCTATGCCGCCCACCATTTCGCCCGCCGTGCGACCATCGCCGACGGCGCGCAGCACGCCGGGCCCTCGCTGTACCTGCCGGCAGCTGTCTTCGCCACGGACAACGCGCGGTTCGCCCGCCAGCTCATCCGCCATACGGCCCGCTGCGGCGGCCCCGGCAAGGTCTTTGAGGGGCTGGACGGACAGGCCGCGCAGGCGCTCATGGACAGGTTGCGCTCCCCGGAAACGCCGCTCATTGAGGCCAAGGGGCGGCAGTATGTGGTGGTCAGCTTTGAAATGCTGCGGCTGGGCTTCTGGATCAGCAATTTCGGCAACTGGAATTTCATCACGCACACGGGCGAGGGGGGCGCGCTCTCCATCGTGCCGCAGGCCCTGGCCTACAAGCTCGACACCGGCGAGGTGCGTCTGGACGGCAACGCCGGCGCCATCTTCGCCTCGTCCATCGCCGTCTTTGAAGAGACGGGCGTCACCCGCCGCGATTATATCCGGGAGTGGTTCGACGCGCACCCCGACGCCACGCGGGAGGAGCAGCAGGCGTTTCTTGCCGGGCGGCGCAATGTCAATTTTCTGTTCAACCGCGTCACGGACGAGAAGCTGGCCATGGACGCCGGGCTGTACAATTCGCTGATGGTGCGGCTTCTGGTGGGCGACCCGCAGCATCCCGACATCTCCCCGTATTTCAAACTGGTGTATGACAATGTCTTCGCCAGAATCTACGAGGTGCTGTAGGGCGCAGCGCCCTGGATGCGGGTTTGCCCCGGGAATGTCGGACTGCGGGCGTCAGTGGTGGTACGGAACCTTGCGCAGAATGCATTCGGCGCGGTAGAGTTGCTCCAGCAGCACCACGCGGGCCAGCTCGTGCGGCAGGGTCATGTCCGAAAGGCGGATGCGCGCGTCGGCGCGGCGCAGCACGGCCTCGTCCAGCCCCCAGGCCCCGCCCACGATGAAACAGGCGCGGCCCCGGCCGCCTTCGTCCGTCTGCCGCAGCAGATCGGCCAGCTGCGGCGAGGTGAGACGCCGGCCGCGCTCGTCGAGGACAAGAGGGACGTCCTGCGGGGTCAGGGCCTCCAGAATGCGGCGGCCTTCGAGGGCGTTGCGCTGCCCGGGCGGCAGGGCGGCGTCGCCGTCGCGCACGTCGGTCAACTCCAGCCGCCGCCAGTGGGACAGGCGGTCGGCATAGTGGGCGGCGGCCTCTTTCCAGAAGGAGGTCTTCAGCCTGCCCACGCATACGCATCGCAAGGATTTGCCCGCCATGTCTTCTCGCCTTTCCCCGGAATATGCTGCCCTGCCCGCCGGTCCCGATCTGGATGCGGCCGCCCGCCTGCTGCGGCGGGGCGGCGTGCTCGCGTTTCCCACGGAAACCCTCTACGGGCTGGGCTGCTTGGCTCTCGACGCAGCCGCCGTGGCGCAAGTGTACCAGTTGAAGCGCCGCCCCGTCCACAAACCTTTGCCCCTGCTGGCCGCCGACGCGGCGCAGGCGGATGCCGTGGCCGATCTCGCGGCCATGCCGCAGGATCTGCGCGCCTTCTGGCCCGGGCCGCTGACGGTGCTGCTGCCCGGCCGCGCTGTTCTGCCCCCGGCCTTGAAGGACAGTCGCGGCCTTGCGGCCGTGCGCGTCACTTCCCATCCCCTGGCGGCGGCGCTGGCCCTGCGGGCGGGCGGGGCGCTGACGGCCAGCAGCGCCAACCGCAGCGGTCTTCCGGCCGCGCGGCGTCCGGAAGAACTGGACAGGGAATTGCTGGCCGCGCTGGCGGCAGTGAACGCCGCCCTGGAGAACTCTCCCGCGCCGCGTGCCGTCCCCTGCGTCCTGCCGCTGCCGACGGGCGCCCCCCTGCCCGCAGGAGGCCTGCCGTCCACCATCGTGGAACCTCTGCCCGGCGGCCGGCGCCTGCACATGCTGCGCGAGGGCGCGGTCAGCGCGGCGGCGCTGGCGGCGGCAGGCTTTGTGATTGTGCAGCAGCCGCCCGGCGGCGCGCCCCGTGCCTGAGCTGCGGAGCAGTTTGCGCGCAATGCATGAGCCTTCCTGCGGCGTGTCAAAACACCTTGATATTGCGGGCGGACGATAACGCCGCTCCCGGCAGGCGCGTTCCCTGCCGTCCGCGCCTTGCGGCAGGGGCCGTACCGGGGTACACTGTCTCGTTGCGGCGCGACGTCGCCGCAAGGGAGTTTTTATGAACCGTCAAGTCGTCTGCCCGCACTGCGGCAAACCGTATTCCTGCTGGCGCAATCCGGCGCCCACGGCGGATGTGGTCATCTACGCGCCGGGGCGCGGCGTGGTGATCATTCGTCGGGCCAACGAGCCTCTGGGCTACGCCCTGCCCGGCGGCTTCATTGACGAGGGGGAGTGCGCCGAAGCCGCAGCCGTGCGCGAAATGCGCGAGGAAACGGGGCTGGATGTGGAACTGACCGGCGTGCTCGGCGTGTATTCCCGGCCTGACCGCGACCCGCGCGGGCATACCCTGACCGTGGTCTTCACGGGCAGACCCCGCAATCCCGACGTCCTGCAGGCGGGCGACGACGCGGCCGGGGCCGCCTTCTATCCGCTGGACGACCTGCCGCAGCCCCTTGTCTTTGACCACGCGCAGATTCTGGCCGATTTCGCCGAGGCCCTGGCGGGCAGACGTTCACTGGCGCGGGTGCAGCCGTTGTGGCCGACAGCCGCCGTGCCGCAGCCCGGCGCCGCAGGGGCGGATTGCGGAGGCGGGGCGCGCTGATGGCCTACCGGACCCTGCGGGAATGCGTGGACGATCTGGCGGCGCACGGGCAGCTTGTGCGCGTGGACGCCGACGTGGACCCGTATCTGGAGTTGGCCGCCATCCAGCGTCGGGCTTTCCGGGCCAAGGCCCCGGCCCTGTTGTTCACGCGCGTCAGGGGCACACGCTTTCCCATGCTGGCCAATCTCTTTGGCACGCGGGAGCGGTTGCATTGCATTTTTCGCGACAGCCTGCCCGCGGTGCGGGCCGTGCTGGCTGCCAAGGCGGACCCGGCAGCGGCCCTGAAGCGCCCCTGGCGTCTGCCGGCGGCCCTGCCGGGGCTGGCGCGCATGGTGCCCCATCTGCGGCGGGTGTCGGCGGAACGGGCCGGGAGCGTCCCTGCGCTGGCATGCCGTTGCGCCCTCGCCGATCTGCCCCGACTCGTGTGCTGGCCCGGTGACGGCGGCCCCTTCATCACCCTGCCGCTGGTGTATTCGGAAGACCCGGACCGGCCGGGGCCGGGGGCCTCGAACCTCGGCATGTACCGGGTGCAACTGGCGGGCAATGACTACGCGCCGGACGAGGCGGGCCTGCACTACCAGATCCACCGGGGCATCGGCGCGCACCACGCCCGCGCGCTGGAACTGGGCAGGCCCCTGCCCGTGCATGTGTATGTGGGCGGTCCGCCCGCCCTCACCGTGGCGGCGGTCATGCCGCTGCCCGAGGGGCTTGCCGAACTGCGCTTCGCCGGGCTGCTGGGCGGCGCGCGCACGGCCCTGGCCGCCGTGCCCGGCCTGCCCCTGCCCGTGCTGGAACAGGCGGATTTCTGCCTCAGCGGGCATGTTCTGCCGCAGTGCAAGCCGGAGGGGCCCTTTGGCGACCATGTGGGCTACTACAGCCTGAAGCATGATTTCCCCGTGTTCAGGGTGGAGGCCGTTTACCACCGGAAGGACGCCATATGGCCCTTTACCGCCGTGGGGCGTCCTCCCCAGGAGGACACGGTCTTTGGCGATTTCATCCACGAACTGACGGGGCCGATGGTGCCGCAGGTCTTTCCCGGCGTGCGCGAAGTGCATGCCGTGGATGCGGCGGGCGTGCATCCGCTGCTGCTGGCCGTGGGCAGCGAGCGCTACACGCCCTATGAGGACGAGCGCCGCCCCCGTGAACTGATCACCGCCGGCCTGCACCTGCTGGGGACCACGCAGACGGCGCTGGCCAAGTACGTGCTGCTGGCGGCGCATGAGGACGCGCCCGGCCTCACGGCCCGCGACGCGCCCGCCTTTCTGCGGCATATGCTTGAGCGCGCGGATTTCGCGGCAGATCTGCATTTCATCACCCGCAGCACCACGGACACGCTGGACTATACGGGGCTGGCCCTCAACGAAGGCTCCAAGCTGCTCTGGGCCTCGGCCGGGCGCAAACGTCGCGAGCTGGGGACGGAACTGACGGGTTCGGCGGCGGAACTGCCGCCCCTGCCGCAGGGCTTTGGTCCCGTGCGCGTGGCCGGTCCCGGTCTGCTGGCTGTGGGCGCGCCCCGGCACGCAGCGGCCCGCAACGAGCCGGATCCGCGCATGGAGGAACTGGCGCGGGCGCTTGGCGCATGGCCCGGCCGCGAGGCCTTTCCTCTGGTGACGGCGGCGGACGATGCGGACTTCTGCGCCGCGAGCATGGAGAATTTTCTGTGGGTCACGTTCACCCGGTCAGACCCTGCGGCGGACGTGTACGGCGCGCAGGCCGCAGTGCGGGCCAGGCACTGGTCATGCCGGGCGCCGTTGCTGGTGGACGCCAGACTGAAGGCCTTCCATGCCCCTCCGCTGGAAGAGGACCCGGCCGTCACGCGTCGGGTGGAGGCTCTGGCCGCGCCCGGCGGGCCGCTGCACGGCCTGCTGTGACGCGTCGTTCATACTCCGAGGAGGCGAGCAATGAAGATAGCCCTTTTGCAGTGCAACAGCGTTAATGGCGATGTGGCCGGGAACTTTGCGCGCATTCTGGATGCGGCCCGGCAGGCGGCCGGAGCCGGGGCCGAGTTGTGCGTCACGCCGGAACTGGCGCTGTGCGGCGTGACACCCGGTCATTTTCTGCTTGCCGAGGATTTCGCGGCGGGCTGCCTCAGGGCGCTGGACAGCCTGGCGGCGGCCTTCCGGGACGGCCCTGCCCTGCTGGTGGGCGCGCCCGTGCCCAGCGTCTATGCCGCCGGGCTGCAGTCCAATGCGGCGGTGCTGGTGGAGAATGGCGGCTGGCAGGTAGTTTCGCGCAAGGTGTACCGCAACCCGGGGCAGAATCATGCCCCGGGCGAAATGCCGGATCAGGACGCCGGCTATTTCGACAGGGGCATTTCCTGCGGCATTGTGACCCTCAAGGGCTGGCGGCTGGGCGTGGCCCTGTGCGAGAACGCGCTGAACATGGACGGCTCATTCTGGAATACCGGGTACGCGGGGGGGCACAGCGCGCTCATGGAGTTGACGCGGCGCGGCGTGGACGCCCTGGTGCACATGGCGGCCTCGCCTTTCCGGCAGGGCTCGCAGGAAGCGCGCGAGCGCCTGCTCTCGCACATGGCGGCGCGCCATCATGTGCATCTGTTTTCGGTGAACATGGTGGGCGGCAATGACAGTCGCGTGTACAACGGCCAGAGTTGCGTCTTTGATCCCACCGGCCGGCTGCTGGCGCGCGGCAAGGCCTTTGAGGAGGATACGCTGACGGTGGACACCGCCCGGGGCCAGGGCGCTGCCGACAGCCTGGAGCCCCTGTGCGTCTGCGCTGAAGAGGCCTATTGGCGCGCCCTTGTGCTGGGCACGCGCGATTTTGTGCGCAAATGCGGGGCGCAGAAGGCCATTGTGGCCCTTTCGGGCGGCATGGATTCCGCCCTTGTGGCCTGCGTGGGCGTCGAGGCGCTGGGCGCGGAAAACGTGACCGGCGTGCTCATGCCGTCGCCCTACAACAGCCCCGGCTCCCTGACAGACGCCGAAAAACTGGCGGCAAACCTGCATATGCCCACCGTCACCCTGCCCATCGAGCCGCTCATGCGGGCCTATGCGGCGGCGCTTGAACCGGGCTTGGCCCTGTTTGCGGAGCGCCCCGGCGACGTGACTATGGAAAACGTGCAGGCCCGCATACGCGGCACGCTTGTGTCCTCCCTGGCCAACCGGGCCGGAGCCCTGGTGCTCAACGCGGGCAACAAGAGTGAATGCGCCGTGGGCTATTGCACGCTTTACGGCGATGCCGTGGGCGCGCTGGGCGTCATCGGCGACCTGACCAAGACCCAGGTCTACGCCGTGGGCCGCTGGTACAACGCGCACTGCGACGCGGAAACCATCCCCGGGGAGATTTTCACCAAGGCTCCTTCGGCGGAGCTGCACCCCGGCCAGAAGGACGCGGACAGCCTGCCCCCCTACGAGGTGTTGGACCCCGTGCTGGAAGAACTGCTGCGCTCTGCCGCGCCTGATGCCGGACAGCCGGAATCCCGGCCGGGCAGTCTGTGGACGGACGCCCTGCGGCTGGACGTGCGCCGCAGACTGTTCGGGGCGGAATTCAAGCGCCGTCAGATGCCGCCGGTGCTGTTTGTGAGCCGCGTGCCCTTCGGCGCCGGCTGGCGTACGCCGGTGGCGGGGAAATTCCATTTGCCCGAGTCGTAGTCCGGCGCGCGTCCCTTGCCGAGTTCCGCAGGGACGGCGGAAGACGGGCGCGGCGGCCGGAGAAAAATTCTTTCGCGTCCGCGGTTTCAGCCGACGGCGTGCGGTATGGCGGCACAGGCCGGGGCACGGCCCGGGTTTTTTTCTTGAAGAGGCGGCCGCACTGCGGTAAGAGCAAAGTTGCGTACAACACTGATCCGTGGAGGATATCATGGCGGAAGCACCAGAGAGGAATCTGGCCCTGGACATTGTTCGCATTACCGAGGCCGCGGCCCTGGCGTCGGCTCGCTGGCTTGGCCGGGGAAACAAGGAGGCCGGCGACGGCGCCGCCGTGGACGCCATGCGCGTCAGCTTCTCCACGCTCAACATCAACGGCGTGGTTGTCATCGGCGAGGGAGAAAAGGACCATGCGCCCATGCTCTTCAACGGCGAGCATGTGGGCAAGGGAGGCGGCCTCAGCCTGGATGTGGCCGTGGACCCCGTGGAAGGCACCAATCTGCTGGCCTACGGCCGTCCCAACGCCATTTCCGTGGTGGGCGTCGCGCCGCGCGGCAGCATGTTCAATCCCGGCCCCAGTTTCTACATGCAGAAGCTGGTGGTGGCCCGGGAGGCCCGCGACGTGGTGGATCTTGACGCGCCCGTGAAGGACAATCTCAAAAGGATTGCCAAGGCCCTGGGCAAGAGCGTGCAGGACCTGGTGGTCTTTGTGCTGGAGAAACCCCGGCATGAAAGGCTCATCGCCGAAATCCGCGAGGCCGGGGCGCGCATCCAGCTGCAGACGGACGGCGATGTGGCCGGCGCGCTCATGGCCGTGGACCCGCGCTCCGAAGTGGATGTCATGATGGGCACGGGCGGCACGCCCGAGGGCGTGCTGGCGGCCTGCGCCATCAAGGGCATGGGCGGCCAGATTCTGGCCCGGCTTGATCCGCAGTCCTATGTGGAAAAGGAGGCCATCACCGAGGCAGGCATCGACATGCGCGAGGTGCTCACGGTGCATGAGTTGGTGCGCAGCGACGACTGCTTCTTTGCCGCCACGGGCATTTCCGGCGGCGACTTCCTGCGCGGGGTGCGCTACAGCGCCAGGCACGCCGTTACGCATTCGCTGGTCATGCGCGGCAAGACAGGCACACTGCGGTATATTGAGTCCTACCACAATATGGACAGGCTCTCCAAAATCAGCGCGGTTCAGTACTGATGAAGCATCTCGTACTCCTGTTCTGCATGGGGCTGCTCCTGTCCGGGGCCGTGCCGATGCCCGCGCCGGGCACGGAGGCGGCATGGGCCGCACAGGCTTCCGACAAGCCCGCAAAGGCCAAAGCAGGAAAAAAGGCGGACAGGGCCAAAAAGGCGGGCAGGGCGGCCGCAAGCGTGTATGACAGGCAGCCGCCGGTGACGGAAAAGGAACTGCTGGGCTTTCTGGACATACTGCCGCAGTTCCGGGCCTGGGCCAAGGCCGGCAATGAAGAGGCCCATCCTGTCCTGCGCAACGGCAAACCGGATTTTCTTTATTCAGACCGGGCCGCGGCATGGGTGAAGGACCGCCACTGGGAGCCCGTGCGCTTTTTCTGCGTCATGGGCCGCATGGCTGCCGCTCTTTCCATTGTGGAAGAGGGCAACGACATGAGCAACGCCCGCGCCGGAGACATGCCCGAGGTTTCCGAAGGGGAACTGGCCCTGGTCCGGAAACATCTGGGCAGCATGCTCAGGGCCGGGGGAGACGTGCCGCCCATCAACAAGTAGCCGCAGTGTCCCTCTGTGCCTTACTGAATCTGCTCTAAAAGAACTGATACGGGGCTCCAGCCGTTGCGACAGGAGCCCCGTTCGGTTGTTCCGACCTCTGTTGCCTACAGCGGCGCCGGCGTGAAAGCGTGCCGCAAGGCCCATTAGAGTTTTTCGCTGTACGGGTTGAGCGCGTTCATGTTGTTGATGACGGCCTGTTGCGACTGGTTGGCATAGCAGTAGGCGCAGAGGTGCATGCAGGTATTGTAGCGCCCGATATCCTTGCTGGGGGCGCAACCACAGGGCGTGCGCTGCCCTGCATCTTTGCGGGCGGCGCTCAGCGGCAGGAGGAGCCCCTGGGCGCCGGGCCGTCCGTATCCGTAGGCGGCCTGCATCGCCGCATCTGTGGGGCACAGGCGCATGAGCAGTTCCGGATCGATGCAGCGGTTGTGTGTGATGCCCAGCGCGCGTAGATCCAGCTCTTCCGCGCAGGTGGCCAGGTTCAGGGGCGTGCGCAGTCCTTCGTTCAGGCGCACAATGCCCTGGGCCAAAGATGTCATTTCCTCCAGAGACGGCGGGCGGAGCGAGGGGTCAACGGCTTTCAGGGCGCGCTGTGTCTTCCTGTACCAGTCCACAAAGCTGAAGACGAGTTTTTCCGTGTACGGGGCAAGATGCTCCATGAGCCGCCCGATGCGTTCCAGAATTTCTTCTTCGGACAGGCGGCCGCCGAGAATGATCGGGTCAAACCGCCAGATGACGCGATGCCGGCCTATGCGGTCGGACAGCTTCTGAAAGGTTTCTATGCGCCGCGCCAGCTTGGGCACACGCGGTTCCAGCCCTTCTGCTTCGTAGTTGTTGAGCGTGTATTGAAAATAGAACTGCTGTCCCCGCGTTTCGATTTCTTCGAGTGCGGGCAGGAGGGGCAGCGGGTTTTTGCTCCAGAAGACAATGGCCTTGCAGTTCGCAAAGGAAACGTACTGCCGGTACTTGGCGTTGAAGGGATTTTCCCACAGGCAGTAGCCCGCCCGCAGGCGGTTCATGAACCATTTGGCGTGAAAGGCCGGAATGTCCGTGGCCCTGCTGGCGGAAATGACCAGCGGGGCCACGGCATTTTGCGGTCCTTCCGGCGTCTGTATGGTGATTTCGGGCCACTGCATCAATTCTTTTCCAGATAGTAGATTTCAGGCCCAATATTTTGTGCAAAGCGCATCGGCCATTTCCCCAAAACTTCAGAACAATGCAGTTGATCAGATTCAGGGCAGTTGCAAAGTAATCTCATTTGTCCAAGCTGTTTCAAAAATTGACCGATAATATTATCAAAAATGAATGGATTTTCAAGTAGCTCTTCAAAACGCGTTTCGTTCTCATTTTCAGAAAGAGTAAAAGTTTCACGATTGATTGTATATCCGAGATTATCTTTGATGATATTGCAAAATTTTTCCGCACATTCAGTATCTGTGCGTGAATTGCCACGTTTTGAATTTATAACACATAGTTTATTTGATATGGTTTTATTGGTAATGTTGCTTGCAAATTTGAATAAGGATTCTTCTGGGATATCTGATATTGATTTTGGGAAAATAATAATATCATATTTATAATCACAGTCATTGTGACTAAAGTTATCAATGCCACGTTCAAATAATGTCACACCGGGAATACTTTTTGTTTCATCGCAATCCCAATCAACTAAATCTATCCCATAGTAAGTATATGGAGTATCTACAAATTGTTCTGTATTTCTACGGGCATATTTGAATCCAACAAGATCAAACATGGCGCCGCAGCCGATGGACAGGGTCACTATGCGATTGTCTGGAACAAACCAGTTTTTGTCAAAAATATTTTTGAATGCAAGATAGTATTCAGTCATATATGCAGAAGAATACTTTAAGTAATAAAATTCCCTGTGTAAAGGATTTGTGTAATCCGGGTCCCATTCTTCGCCATTGCCGAACTTGCGTAGCGAACAGAGATCAGTGGACGGCGCCTTCGTGGCAAGGTCCTTAAACTTGTCAAAATGGGTGTTGAGAAAACTGGTGATGAACTGGCCGGGCATGGCAGACTCCTTGGGGAATGTGATGGGGGATGGCAAACAGCAAGTATATATTTATTATTCTATAATTGTGCACATATGTCAACCCCGCTTCCCTTTCTCCCCCCCCCAGCGACTTTTTCGAGATGTGACGGAAAACCTTGGGTATTATATGCCACGGGAGGGCAAGCGCAGACGGCACACAAAAGACAACGGCGTTGCGCAGCTTGGGGAGGCTGCGCAACGCCGTGCCGGATGTTGAAGGAATGAAGGAGCGCGTGTGTCTTACTGATTTGCTTCCCCGCCGTCAGAGGCGGGCGTCGGGACATTCCCCGGCACGGCAGGCGCTGTGTCTGCAGGCGCATCGGTGGGCGCCGGGGATGTCCCGGCAGGGAGAGCCGACGGGGCAGGCCCGGTTGGGGCGGATGCGGGCGGGGCTTCTGATGTGTCAGGCGCGGCCGGCAGAGCTTCCGCAGGGAGCGGAGGGGCTTGCTCCTGCGCCGGTTGTCCGGCATCGGGCGCGTCCGACGCGGGCAGGGCGGGCGCAGCACTGTCGCTTTGCGGCTCCTGCGCCGTCGGTGTTGTGTCGGCAGGCTGCGGTGTGCTGTTCGGTGCGGACGGCGCAAGGGCGACGATATCCTCCATGTGTCGCACCTGTGCTTCGGGCACGCCCGCCAGTTGCGGGGCCAAGAGCAGGGCGGCCGGTTGCGCCAGAAGGACGGCAAGGCCCGCATACGCCAGCAGCGCGTTGCCCATGCAGGACCGCGCGCGGGCAAGGCCCATGCGCGCCGCCGCCAGGGCCGCAACAATGCACAGGCCGCCCAGGACGGGCAGCCCCGTCAGGTCGGAGAGGGCCGCCTGCTGCGCGTCTGTCAGCGGCAGCTGCGCAACGGCGCGCAGCGCATTGCGCCCGGCCTCAAAATAGAGCGCCGTGAGCAGCGCCCCCGCACAGAGCAGGCACAGGGCGGCAATACAGTGGAAGAGACGCGCGCCGAGGGGAGGGAGGCGCAGCAGGGCCTTGCCCAGCAGGGGGGCGGCAAGGCCGGCGATGCAGAGCGCTGCGGCAAGCGGGCTGTCGGCGAACAGGCTCAGGCCGCAGGCCGATGCCAGGGCGATCCAGAGAAAGGCCGCTCCCGCGTGTTCCCTGCGGGAAGCCGCCAGATCTCCGGGGGCGCAGCGCAGCACGCGCAGCCAGGAGACGCAGACGGGCACGGCCAGCCAGGGCAGCAGGCCCAGCCCGGCCATGACGGGCGCTTTCCACCATTGGGCGGGAACGGGCCAGACGGCAAGGCTGCGCCCCAGTTGCCGCAAATACCCTTCGGCGGGCTGCCAGAGGATGAGGCAGCCCAGCCAGCCGCCCAGCAGGAGCAGCAGCAGGACAAAGCCCAGCAGCCCGTCCAGACCGCGCGCCCGGCGCAGGGTGCAGCGCCAGAGAATGAACAGCAGGCTTGTCAGCAGGGGCAGCAACAGATGCACAGGGCCGCCGGTCAATCCCGCCAGCCCTGCGAAAAGAAAGCCTAGGGGCAGCAGCAGGAAGGCGCGTTCCCTGCGCCAGCCCGGACACAGACAGGCCAGGGAGAGGAGCGTCAGGGCCAGGGCCAGGGCCTGCGGCCCTGTGAAGCTGGAGATGGGGGCAAAAACGGGCGCGCAAAACAGCACCAGCCCGCCGACCAGTGCGGCCCCGCGCCCCAGCCCTGCGGCGCGGCCCAGCGTCCAGACGGCCAGCAGGGCCAGCAGCGCGCCGAGCACGGAGGCCAGCGGGAAGAGCAGATGCCCCAGTTGCGGAGCCAGATGCGCGAAACACCAGTCCAGCCCGCGCAGCAGCCAGAAGAAGCCGGGCCACTGGGCGAAATCCGTCCCGGCTGCCGGGGCCAGCCACAGCCCCTGGGCGGCGCTTTCCCGATAGAGCAGCACGCTCTGCGCCTCGGCGGGGCAGTAGAGATTCCCGCCCAGAAAGGAGGACCAGGCCTGCGCCGCCAGCAGGAGCAGCAGCGCCAGCGGCCCCACCCGGCAGGCGGCGTTGAACATGCTGCAGGGCGCGTCGGCGTCGGCCCCGGGGGCGGGCGCGGCCTGCGGCGCCGTTGCGTCGGGAGCTGCAGGGGGGGGAGTAGGGACGGTTTCGGACGCGGGCACTGCTGCGGCACGGCGCTCCCCGGGCGCAGTGTCGTCGTGAGCCTCACCCGGCAGCGCGTTCCGTTCTTCCGCGGGGGCTGTCGGCTGCGTTTCGGGCTGGTCGGAGGTTCGTGCGTTGTCCTGGGTCATGGCGTTTCTCCGTGCGTTTTCGGTCCGCCCAGCAGTACATGGCGCGCCCGGCGGGCTTCAAGCTCCACAGTCAGGCTGCGCCCGTCCGCCGGCAGGGCGCGGCCATCCGCGACATCGCGGCCGGTGCGCGCCGCGTCGGGCGGCAGCGGGCAGGTCATGCGCTGAGGTTTCCCGGAAAAGTTGGCGGCCAACAACCAGTAGCCGCCGTGCGGCAGGGCGCTCAACGCGGCCGCGCAACCGGGCGGGCCGACAAAAATCTGCACGAGCCTGCCTTCCGCCAGACCTGCGGCATGGCGAGCGTGCAGCACCCGGGCTGTCTGCCGGGCAAAGCTGTCGTCCTGCGCCCATTGGGCGTCCAGCGGCCCGAAGACCGACGGCGCGGCGGTTTTACCGCCCGGCGTCGGGCTTTCTTCCCACAGGGGGGCTGCGTCGGGTTTTCCCTGTCCCGGCGGCGTCAGTGTGCCCGCAATATCCTGCGGGCTCAGAAACGTCAGCCCCGGCAGGCCCATGCGCCAGCCGAGCAGCAACAGACAGGTTGCGCGCATGTCCGCCTGATGTTCCGGGGCCAGGGCGCGCGCATGGTCAAGCCCCAGAGCCCTGGCGGCCAGCGTCGCTGCGGTCGCCCTGACGCCCGCAGCGTCGGGCGGGCCTCCGGCCAGCCGTTGTGCGTTGCGCGCCAGTTCACGGCCGTCGGGCAGCCCGAGCAGGGGCCGCCAGTCCACATAGTGTCGCTCGCGCACGCCGCGGGCCAGGCGGCTGTGGTCCACTCCCGCCGCCAGCGAAGCCTTGAGCAGTGCCGCCAGGGGAGCGGCATCGCCGCTCAGCAGGGCATAGGCGGCCGCTGTCGGCGTACTGCTGTCACGGGCAAAATCCACACCGGCGTCCAGCACGGCCCGCGTCAGTGAGGGCGGCAGGACGTCGTCCTGCATGGTCCAGCCGCCGTAACGGCGGATTTCCCCGGCCAGCGCGTTCAGCGCCTCCTGCCCCGGAGCCGTGGCGTTGTCGGCAGGGACGGCCTCGGCTGCGGCATCGTCCGGGCGCGCATCCAGCCCCATGAGGGCTTCCAGCCTGAGTCCCGCCAGCGTCTGGCGTTGCAGTCCCGTATGGCGGATCACGGCGGCGGACCAGACGCGCCGGGCCTGCGCCGACGGGTCCTGCCAGAGCAGTACCGGGCGCAGGGCGTTGCCGCTGTAGCGGTAGGCCCAGCGCCGCGTCTGCCCGTCCGCGCCGCGCACCTCGCCGGTGACGGCCCAGCCGCCCGGAGTGGCCCAGGGCAGGGCGTCGCGCCACAGGGGGCCGGGCAGCGCGCCGCGCCGGCGCAGGGCCTGCACGGCGTGTTCGCGCAGGGGCAGGCAGTCCCATTCGCCGGAGGCGGCGGGCAGAAGATCCCAGTCCTTTTGCGGTACGGGAAGCATGGCATAGAGCCCGTCAAAACGGGAGGCGCTGCGCGCCTGCAGCATGAAGTCCGGCCCCAGGCCGGTGGCGGCCGGCGGCAGGTCGCCGCCCAGCTGCAGCTGCGCTTTTTCCAGCGCGTCTATAAGGGAGGAAAAATCCTTTTCGTCGCCCAGAGCGGGGGCCGGACGCAGGGAAACGACATTTTCGCCCCCGGTGCCCTCGGCGTCAGGCACGGGAGCGGCGCCTGCGTCGCCGCTCCAGATGTCGCCGGTTTCGCCGGTAGGCGCAAGAAAGAGCCCTCCGAATCCGGCCTGTTGCATGAACGTTAGGAAGGCGGGTCGGGCCAGCGCCCGCAGGCAGGGCTGCCCGGCGGCCACATCGTGCGGATTGACGTCCAGCCAGTGGGGCGCGGCTGACAGCAGCAGCGGCACGCGCCGCGCCGTAGCGCTGTTGCGCCATAAGCGTTCCGTGCCGGAAACCTGCCCCGTCAGTTCCTGCGCGCCGCCAAGCATGGATTGCCGCTCCAGCCATTGCAGGTAGCCCGGATCGACGCGGGGCAAGCCCTGGGGAGCATGGACGGCGGGGACGGCTGACCGGGGCCTGTGCGCGCCCCCCCGGGGGGTGCAGGCGCACAGAACAGCCAGCAGCAGGAGGAGGATCAGCGCCGTCGGAACGCCGGGGAGCGGCACGGGCAAGCCGTAAAAAGAGCGCGGTTGCCGCATGGATGGTCAACTCCCGGCGTTTTCTTCCTCAGCCTTGGCGGCGTTCCACAATTCGTCCTTTTCGTCCAGCGTCAGTGTGGAGAAGTCCTGATGCTTCGCGCGGGCCAACTCCTCCATGCGCGCGAAACGCCGGAGAAAACGACGATTGGCCATGTCCAGCGCCTCATTGGCCTTGAGCCCCTTGCGGCGGCCCAGTTCGGTGATGCTGAACAGAAGGTCGCCCAGTTCGTGCTGCTGGGCGTCCTTGTTCTCGCCGGCGGAGGCGTCAAGCCATTCCAGCCATTCGGCTTCCACCTGCTGCTCCACTTCCTCGTCTTCCTGCCAGGTGAAGCCCACGCGGGCCGCCTTGGAATTGATGCGATACGCCTTGGTCAGGGGCGGCAGGCTTTCGGGCAGGCTGTCGAACAGGCCCTTGGGCTTGCCGTCGTCGTCCGCATGCTCGGCCCGTTTGATGCGCTCCCAGGCCCTGAGCTGCTCGTCCAGATTGTCGAAGGTCGCGTCGCCGAAGACGTGCGGGTGGCGGCGGATCATCTTGGCCCGGTTGTTGTTCAGGGCGTCATCCAGGCTGAACTGGCCCTGTTTCTCGTACAAACGGGCCGTAAAGAGCAGCAGAAAAGCCACGTCGCCCAGTTCTTCGCGCACATCCGCCGTGTTGCCGGAGCGGATGGCGCTGACCAGTTCGTGGCATTCCTCAATGAGATATTCCGTCAGGCTTCCGGGAGTCTGTTCCCTGTCCCACGGGCAGCCGTCCGGCGCGGTCAGGCGGTCGATGACGGTCTGCAGCTCCTCAAGCGCGGTTTTTTGCATGGCGGCAGCATCCTTGACGTCAGGTTAGCGCAAATTCACGTCTAAATGCCCAGGCGGGAGGTGAGGTCGGGCGGAAGCCAGCCGTGCACCTGGGCCATGAGGGCATTGAAATAGGGAAGGGTGCGGGAATTCTGCATGAAGGGGGCGTCGGCGAAAAATTTTTGCAGCACCAGCAGCGCCAGAGAGCAGAGCAGCACGCCCTTGGCAAGCCCCAGCAAGCCCCCGGCCATTTTGTCCGCCCAGGAAACAAAGGAGAAGGAAAGCACCTTTTGCAGCAAACGCGCCACCAGAGCCACGCCGACGATGACCACAAGGAAAATGCAGACATAGGCGGCAATGACGCGCCAGCCGGGGTCGGCGACGAACGTCAGGCGCGGCGCCAGCGCCGCATGATACTGGTGCGCAGCCCAGAACCCGCCCAGCAGCGAGACGATTCCGGCGATTTCACCCACAAAGCCGTGCAGAAAGCCCCTGGCCGTGAACAGGGTCAGCAGCAGTACGATGACAAGGTCAAAAATATCTTGGCCCATGTGTTCTCCATCGCCGCGGCGCGCACGCCCCGGCGTCAATGCCGCAGTTGCGGCGGTGGAAACATAGCAGATGCGCGGGCGCGGCACAATCGGCGCGCAGGTTTGCACGCCGCAGGAGAGGGGGCTCCGTCGCGTTGCGGCCCGGAAAATCCGCGCCGTCCCTGCATGCGTCTGCCGGAAGGCTGCGGGCCGTCAGGCGCGCTTGCGGAATGGGAGGTGGCGGGTTGGCGCATCACGGAAAAGAGGGTATCATAGGGCGGCGCGGCGCGCAAAGACAGGTTTGGGCGCGGGGCCGCGCAGGCGGGGATGCAGTGGCGGCAGGTCGGGATAGTGTGGCCGGGGTGATTCTGGCCGGCGGCAAGTCCGCCCGCATGGGGCGCGACAAGGCTCTGCTGCGTCCTTTCGGCGGCGACGCGCCGGACATGCTGACCCGCACCTGCGGGCTCCTTTCAACGCTTGTGCCGCGCTGCTGGGTGGTCTGCGCGCCCGGGCGGCCCTACGCAGGCCATGACTGTCTTTTTGACGGGACGGAGGGGCGCGGCCCTGTGAGCGGGGTGCTGGCGGCCCTGCGGGCCGCCGAGGCGGAAGGCTGTGCGGCTGTGCTGGCGCTGGCCTGTGACCTTCCCTTCATGGACGTCCCGACCCTGCGCGCTTTGCTGCGGGCGCGTGATCTTGCGCCGCCGGGCACGTTGGCGACGTTTTATGCGTCTGCGGCAGGCGGCAGGCTGGAGCCTCTGACGGCCGTGTACGAGATCGCCGCCCTGCCCCTGTTCGAAAATGCGGCCGGGGGCAGGCTCGGCGACGTGATCCCGCCGCAGCGGCGGCATGTGCTGCCCTATGCCGCAACGTCGGCCCGCGCCTTTTTCAATATGAACTGCGCCGAGGACGCGGCGCGCGTGCGGGCGTTCTCCATGACGGCCGGTGGAAGAGGACGTGCGCAACGGAACGGCCTTGTGGAACGGTTATGAACATCGGCGTGTATACATTTGCGGAATTCCGCCGTCTGGCGGAGAGCTTTCATGGGTATGCGGCCCCCGGACTGCTGGTGGGCGGCTGCATGGTTGATCTGGCCGGACGGCGTCTGCCTGCGGGCACGCTGTTCGAGGCTGTGGTGGAAACGTCGAAATGCCTGCCGGATGCGGTGCAGCTGCTGACGCCGTGCAGTACGGGCAACCGACGGATGAAGATTTGCGATCTGGGCCGTTACGCCCTGTCGCTGTTTGACAAGCACACGGGCGAAGGCGTGCGCGTCAGCCTGAACCCGGCGAAAATGGCCGCCTGGCCTGAACTCTCCGCCTGGTTTTTCAAGGAAAAACCCAAAGGGGAACAGGACGTGCGGCGCCTGGAGGCGGAAATTGAGGCCGCCGGGGACAGCATCTGCAAGGCGGAGTCCGTCATTGTGCAGCGGCGTTTTCTGGGGCGCAGGCACATGGGGAACATTGCGCGCTGCCCGCTGTGCGGCGAGGCCTATCCTCTGGAGGACGGGGCCGTATGCCGCGGCTGTCAGGGCGAGGCCCCGTATGCGGTTGTCCGCCGCGAGGACTGAAACCGGACGCGCCCCGGCCCTCTGCCTGCCCGGCGGGTGCGGCCTGCGGCGTCGCGGCAGTCGAAGGCCCAAGCAAAAAGCCCCCGAAAGGGGGCTTTTTGCTTGGGCTGTCGCGCCTGCAGCGCGCAGCGCTGCGGCCTCAGCCCGGATGGGAGCAATGCTGCGTCAGGCGAGCTGGGAGAGCAGGGTCTCCTTGATGGACTCGATGGAGCCTTCGCCGTTCAGTTCAATATACTTGGTCTTGCCCTCGCCGGCCAGCTTCTTGAAGTAGTAGGCGGCGGCCAGGGTGCCGTCCGTGGTGTTGTAGTAGATGTCGTGGCGCTTGTTGATGGCGGCTTCATCCTGGTCGTCGGAGCGGCAGGAGAGTTCCCCGCCACAGACGCGGCACTTGTCGCCGTTGGGCTTGATGGCGTCAATGTAGATGTTGTTGGGGTGGTTGTTGTTGGTCTTGCACAGGCGGCGGCCCATGATGCGGTTTTTGGCCGTTTCGCGGGGCAGGAGGATTTCCACCACGTAGTCAAGCTTGATGTCGGCTTTCTGCAGGGCGTCCCACAGCTTTTCGGCCTGCACCATGTTGCGGGGGAAACCGTCCAGCAGCCAGCCGTTTTGGCCTTTGCTCTTCAGGGTGTCGAGCACCATGGGGATGGTGATCTCATCGGGCACCAGGTCGCCGCGGTCGATGTAGGCCTTGGCCTTCTTGCCCAGTTCGGTGCCGCCGCCGATGTGTTCGCGGAAAATGGCGCCGGATTCGATGTGGGCGAGGTTGTATTTCTGCTTGATCAGGTCGCCCTGAGTGCCTTTGCCGCTGCCGTTGGGTCCGAAGATAAGAATGTTCACTGCTCTTCTCCTTGGCGGAACCGTAAGGGGTTGTGCAAAAAAGAACGTATTTCGCTACCTACCTCGTACGTCCTGTGCTGTCAACGGGGGGCCGCAAAAATGGCGGTCGCGTTGCGGCGGAACGCGTCCCTCAGCGAAAGAGCTTCCATGTGCCTTCGAGCAGGCCGCCGATCACATCGACAACGCCGCCCGCAATGCCGCCCAGGGTGTTGAGCAGCAGCGTGCCCGCGCCGATGGACGTCTTGCTGTCCTCAAGCGAGCCATACAGGCGCAGGGGAAAGTCGGGAAAGTTCTTCTTGTTGACGTTGAAATTGCAGTCCAGAGTGTCATTGACCAGGTTTATCCAACCGCCGCCGGTGACCTTGAGATCTTCGCCCCTGAGCAGGAAATCCCTGCTTCTGGCAAGGCCGTTTTCAAGGCTCCCGGAAGCCCCGGCCGTCTCAAAGCGGGTGGGCTTGCCCTTGAGCTCCCCGTGCTTGTCGCGCGACTGGTGAAAGCCCTTGGTCACAAGGAAGCGCCACGTGCCGTTGAGCCGGGAGGGCAGCTGCCCGGAGGCCGTCAGATCGGCCCGCAGTTCGGCCTTGATGGTGCCGCGCCCGCCCAGCACGGAATCGCCCCCCCTGTCCCGGCTGGCCGCGCCGAGGTCGAAGTTTTCCACCGCCATGGTCGTGTCGGCGTTCAGCCCCCTGCTGAAGCGCAGTCTGGCCCGTGCGGAGAGGTTCGCGCCGTAGAAGGCGGCCTTGCTGCTTTCAATGTCGAGGACGCCGTTTGTCAGCCTGGCCGCGAGGCGCACGTTGCGGATGCGCAGCTTCCAGAGGGTGATCTCTCCCGCCTGCAGTTCCCCCCTGGCGTTGAAGGCGCGCATGAAGCGCAAATCCCATGGAGCGCCGTTCACGGCCTGTCCGGTCGCAGGGCCGTTCCCCTTGCCTTTTCCCCCGCCGTTTTTTTTGTGCGTCAGGTAGCGGTCGAGATGGAGCTCGCGCGTGGACAGGTTGAACTGCACTTCCGGGGTCTTCTGCCATTTCAGGGCAAGGGAGCCGGAGAGGTCCGTCTGGTCGGCACGGGCGCGCAGTTCACTGAGGGTCAGAGAACCGGCGTCGCCCTTGAAGGCCGTATCCAGCGTCAGCCGCCGCAGGCCGGCAGGCAGCGCGGGAGGCGCGCAGCCCGCCAGCCGCAGGGTTTTTGCCGTGTCAGGCAGGGAAAGCGATATCCTGCCCTGCCAGGTGGGGCCTTCCTTCCCCGCGTCAACGCGCACCGTCCCCGTGGCCTCTGCGCCCAGCGCGGTGATGTGCCCCTCGCTCAACGTAAGCCTGCCGTTGGCGGCCTGACAGCTGAAATTGCCGGAGGCCTGCGCCTGCACGCCGGAAGGCCTGAAGGCACGTTCCGCCGAGAGATTGAGGGAAACCGTTCCCGGCAGGTTCTGAAAGGCGACCGGGCCGCCGGCGCCGCCGAACCAGAGCGTGCCGGAGAGTTCGGCCTCCGCGTCCAGCCCCTCGTCGGTCATTGCGGCCGTCCATTGGCCGTCCAGGCCAAGACTGCCCTGTTTCCACTGGCCTGAACGCGCCTTGAAGCCCACCTCCAGCGTGCGGAAGGCGGGAGCGCCGTTTTTGCCGCCCTTCCCGCCGGGGCGGCGCAGGATTCCCCGCTCCGCGCGCACGTTCACCGTTCCGCGCAGCTTGTCCAGAAAGGGGCGCAGCTCCTTGCCCTGACTCATGATGTTCACATCGCCCCGCAGGCGGCCGCCCGCAACGGGCATGACGGGCAGGGCCCGCGCCAGCGGCCCGCCGTCCACATTCCGCAGCTGCAGGCGGATGGCGTAGGGCGTTTCCCTGCTGCCGCCGAGAATGGTCTCGCCCTTGAGCCCGCCCCCGTAGAGCGTGCCCTGCACCAGCAGCAGTGTGTCTTCAAGGCGGCTTTTGGCGTCCACAAGGCCCGGTTTGATGACCACCTGCGCGCCATTGACGACAAGGGGGCCATACTGCACCGTGGTCGCGCCCAGGCGGATGTCATAGCCCACGTTGATTTCGCCGGGAATGACAGGATTGCCGGGCCTGGGCGTGAATGCCTCGTGCCCGAACTGCGGTTCGGCGGGCAGCACGCCGGTGGATTCGGGCAACGCCCGCCCCAGGTCAACCACAGGAGCCTTGAGATCCAGCGCAACCACCGGCTGCGCCCAACTCTCCACGCCCCCGGAACCGACAAAGCGGCTGCCCGAGGCCGTCACCTCGATATGGGGCACGCGCAGGCCCTTGCCGTCCATGGAAATGTCGAGGACGCCCTCGGTCAGCGCATCCAGCGCGATCTGCAGGCCCGGCGGCAGGTTGCGGGCAAAGCCCAGCCATTGCGTCAGGCTGGCCCGCCGCAGCAGCAACCGCCCCTCCAGCGCGAACAGGTTCGGCCCGCCCAGCCGCAGGGAGCCGTTAAAACCGCCGCTGTCCCGCCCCAGGCCCAGGCGCAGGTCTTCCAGGCGGACGCCTTCCGCATCTTCCTGCCGCGCGGCCGTGCCCGCGAGGCTCGCGGGGATGAGCGCGCCATCCTTGCGCAGTTCGCCCTCCAGACGCATGACGACGCGTTGCCGCGGCCCGTCGGACGAGGCGTCCAGCGCCACGTTGAGGCGGGCCAGCCAGTCGGGCCGTTGCAGCGTGCCCTTGAGCGAAAGCCGCGGCGTGCGGCGCAGGGGATCATCCAGATTCGTCTTGCCCTCCAGGGCCAGATTGTCCAGCCGGGTGGGGGGCCGGCCCTCGGGCGCGAATACGGCAACGTCCCAGAAAAGGCTGCCCCTGAGGCGCGTGCCGCGCGTCAGGTGCAGGTCGCAGCGCAGGCCGTCGAGCGTCAGGCGCGCGGCATCCGTGCCGGTGACGTCGGCCTCGCCCTGGGTGACGTGCAGCTTGCAGCTGCCGGGCAGCAGCGACAGTGCGGCACTGTGCGCGAGCCCTTCCTGCAGCGCGTGTCGGGAAGGCTGCGCGGGAGAGGCTGCGGCGTCGGGGGGCAGAGCCTCCCGCAGGGGGCAGAGCGGAACGGGCAAGGCGCCGTTGACGCGCGGGCGCAGCAGCGTGACGCTGTGGGGACGGAACGTGCCGTGCAGCAGGGAGGGGATATCGGGCAGCAGGGTGGCGTAGGCCACGGAAAAATGCCAGCCGTCGCCTTCCACGCGGGCGTCGCTCACGGCCAGCGCGGGCAGGGGCAGCAGGGTCACATTGGCCGCCCCGAAGGAAATGGTCAGGCCGGACCGGGCCGCGGCTTCGTTGACGTACTGCTCGATAAGGACTCGGGAATTGCGCTGCAGAAACCAGGCTGCCGCCGCCGTCAGCGCCAGCGTGACAAGCAGGAGCGCCGACAGGATGCGCAGAATGAGGCGAAGGCGGCTGGAGTTGAGCTGCATGTGCATTCTCGCGGCTTGACGCCCGATGGGGGTCGAGGCTAGGCTCGGCCTCGTCATAGTCCTCCGCAGCGCGTCTTGTTGCCCTGATGAAAGCCCGTGCAGCTTCGCGCGGCGACGTTTGCGGCGCGGACGAAGAGGGGAGCCGGCCGCTGGAGCGCGCTGACGGCCTGTTCTGCGGGCTTCCTGAACGTCGAACCTATTGCATATCCGGCCTGTTGGCAACCGCCGCAACGCAGCCGCGCAGGCGCAGGCCCTTCTGGGAGGCCCATGCCCCGGCTTTTATGGATAGGCAGCCCCTTTTTCAGTGACGCGCTCGCGTCCTGCGGCTGGGAGACGGCGCTGCACAATTTTGAGAATCCCGCCGTGTACGGCTGGGAGGAACTGGTGCGCACCGCCGGGTTCACGCCGGATGTGCTGGTGGTGGCCGACAAGAGCCGCGCTCCCTTTGTGCTGGGCATGGAGGACTTTCCCTGCCTCACGGTCTTTTACAGCGTGGATTCCCACATCCATTCCTGGCAGCCCTTCTACGCGCAGGGCTTTGACGCCTGTCTCGTTTCTCTGCGCGATCATCTGGCGCGTTTTGCCGGCGCCTTTCTGCCGCCGGAGCGCGTCTGGTGGTCGCCCGCCTTCGCCTGGGCTGCGGACGCGCCGTGTCCGGATGTGGCTAAGGACACGGACTGCCTGTTTGTGGGCAATGTCAACGCCGCACTGCCTCGGCGCGCGGCCTTCCTGAATGCGCTGGGCGGGCGTCTGCCCGGTCTGGTGGTGACGCGCGGCGCATACCGCGAGCTCTACCCCCGCGCGCGGGTGCTGTTGAACCACTGCGAGCACGGCGACCTGAATTTCAGGGTGTTCGAGGCCATGGGCTGCGGCGGCTGTCTGGTGACGCCGCGGGTAGGGCATGGGCTGACGGAGCTGTTCACGGAAGGCGAGCATCTGCTCTGCTACGCGCCGGACACGTCAGATGCGCCCGTCGCAGGGCGCATGGCGGCTGCGGCTGCAGAGCATGCCGCCGCGCGCGCCGTGGACGAGGCCGAGCGGCACATCCGTTTCCTGCTGGCCCATCCGGACAGGGCGGAGCGCATGGGGCGGGCGGCCCTGGCGGCTGTGGACGCCGGGCATCGCGCCGTGCACAGGGCGCGGGCCCTTGTCCGTCGGCTGCAGGAACTCCTGCCGCATGCGGCGGACATCACGGCCCGCCGCCGGGCGCGGGCGGCGGCCATTCGTGAAGGCTGCCTGCGCCTGCTCTATCTGCACTGGGCGGAGAAGTCGGGCAGCGCCGCGCTGCGCGGGGCCTATCTGGCGGCGGCCCGCGGTTGTTTCGGGACGGGGAGGGGGTGAATCAGCGCGCGCCTGTCCCCTGCAGAGCCGTGTCTGCGGCGGGGTCAAAGTGCAGGTCCAGCGCCGGATCCACGGCGGCGGGCGCATCCCCCTGCGGCCCGGGGGCGTCGAAGCTCAGGCGCAGCAGGTCGTCGTCCGCGGGGCGGGCGGCGGGGCGGGGGGTAAGGCGCGTCGCCGCCTTGGCCGCGCCGTCGCGAGCGCCCGCAGCTTCCGCGTCTTCATCCAGAACGTCGAGGCGCGATTCCATGGCCCGCAGCAGAACACGCATCTGGGCGTGCTCTTCCTGCAGCAGGCGGAAGCTCTTTTCCTGCGTGCGGAGCATGTGGTAGAGCATGACCAGAACGCCGAGGAAGCAGAAAAACATGAACAACATGAAGGGAAACATGAAGGGCCTCCAGAAACATGGGCCGAAAACGCCCTGCAGCGATCCATCATATACATTCGGCAGCGCTTGGGCAAGGAGCTTGTATGACCGCGCCGCGCGTTGAACCGCATCTTGTCATGGCCGACGGGCAGGGCAACATCTATGACGATCCCCATTTGCTCATGGTCTGCCGGCGGGGGGCGCAGTGGGGGCTGCCGCGCCCCGACGAACTTCTCCCCCTGCCGGAAGAGAGCGAATTTTTCCTGCTGCCCGGCCGCCGGGCCGTGGGACTTGATCCGGACACCGGCCGCCTTGTCGCGCCTGAGGGCGAGGCGCAGCTGGCCGTGGCCGCCTTTGCCGCGCCGGGCTACACGCTGTCGGCGCATCCCGCCTACGAAAGCGCGGCCGACGCGCCGCTTTTGCCGCTGTTCGCCTACGGGGCCGTGGGCTTCGCCGGAGGACGCTTTTACATCTGCGCCCGGCGGGTGGACGCGGAGCCCCGGCAGGAATTCCGGCGCATCCCGCGCTCCCGTATCGAGAAAGGCGCGCGCGCCCTGCTGCGCGCGTATCCGCGCAACAGGCTCATCCGCCACATTCTGGACAATTGCGTGGCCCGTTACGACTGCCCTGCGGCACGGAATTTCGCGCTGGGCCGCTATGAGGCCCCGCTCCCCAGCTCCCGCGTGTGCAACGCGCGCTGCGTGGGCTGCATTTCCGCGCAGGAGAAGGATTCCCCCGTGCGAATGACGCCCCAGTGCCGTTTGACCTTCACGCCCACGCCGGAGGAAACGGCGGAAGTCATGCGCGTGCATGCCGCGAGGGAAACGCGCGCGCCCATCTATTCCTTCGGGCAGGGCTGCGAGGGCGACCCGCTCATGAATCCCGATCTGCTGGAGGAGAGCGTGCGTCTGTTCCGCGCGGAAGGCGGTCCCGGCACCATCAACTGCAATTCCAACGCCTCAAATCCCGGGGCCGTGGCCAGGCTGGCCGAGGCCGGGCTGACCAGCCTGCGGGTGAGCTGCAACAGCGCCCGCGACGCGCTGTACGCGCGCTATTACCGTCCCGTGAATTACTGCCTGGACGACGTGCGGGCGTCCATCCGCGAGGCGCGCGTCCGGAATGTGTGGGTTTCGCTCAATCTGCTGTTTTTTCCCGGCATCACGGATACGGAAGAGGAACTGGACGCGCTGGCCCGCCTGGTGGGCGAGAACGGGGTGAGCATGATCCAGTGGCGCAACCTCAACATTGATCCGGAATGGTACTTCCGGCGCATGGGCGGCGACGCGGACGGCGAGGAACGTCTGGCTCTCTCGCCCGGCATGGGGCTGGCCCGCTTCATGAAAAGGCTCAAGAAACTCTGCCCCTGGCTGCGCTACGGCTATTTCAATCCCTACCTGGGCGAGAAGGCGGCCGTTACCGCGCCCATGCCGGGGGAATGGCGCATGCCCGTCCCCCGCGCCCGCGAAGGCGCGGCCGTGCCCGGCGACGGCGTATCGGACGGCTAGCGCATTCGGTTCGCGCCGGGGGCGCGGCGGGCGTGCAAACCTGTCGGCGTCGTTGCCGGAAAGTGCGCGGCGTGGTCTTGACAGGGGAGGGGAAGGGTCGTATTTCTGTATATGACAAGAAAATGAATTTCATTTTTATAAACAGTCCCCTCAGGGGCAGAAGGAGCATCCATGAGCAAGGTTCTGATTGTGTATGGTTCCAGCACCGGCAACACGGAAAGCATCGCCCAGAAACTCACCGAACTGATTGCCGCCGGGGGGCATGAGGTGAAGCTGGTCAATGCGGCGGAAGCCTCGGCGGACAAGCTTGCGGAAGGCTATGACGCGGCCCTCTTCGGCTGCTCGGCCTGGGGCGAGGAAGACCTGGAGATGCAGGACGATTTTGCGCCGCTGTTCGAGGAATTTGACAAGATGGAACTGAAGGGCCGCAAGGTGGCCGCCTTTGCCTCCGGCGACAGGGAGTATCAGCATTTCTGCGGCGCGGTGCCCGCCATTGAGGAGCGCGCCAGGGAGCTGGGGGCCACCATCATTGCCGAGGGCCTCAAGATGGAAGGGGACGCCAATGCCGACCCCGACGCCGTGGCCTCCTTTGCGCAGGACGTGCTCAAGAATCTGTAGGCCGCCGGCCCGTGCGTGTTGCGACGGCCCGGAACCGGAGAGGTTCCGGGCCGTTTTCGTCGTGCCGGCCTTGTGCCGCGGGCAGCGGGAACTGCGCCGCCGCCCTTGTCAAACGGCGCAAGCGGGGGCAAAATCGCCTTCAATCCCGAGGGACGCATGGCCTCGGCCTGCACGGCGTGGACCGGGTGTACGCGTCGAGGTCGGGTCACAGAGACAAGGAGGCGTCATGGCCATTCTGGTGTGCGGCGGCGCGGGCTATATCGGTTCGCACAATGTACGCGCCCTGCTGGCGCGGGGCGAAACGCCCGTGGTGCTGGACAATTTCCTCACCGGGCACAGGGCGGCCGTGCCTGCGGGCGTGCGCCTGTACGAGGGCGACATGCGCGATCCCGCCCTGCTGGACGCCGTCTTCTCCGGGCAGCGCATCGACGCCGTGCTGCACTTCGCCGCCAGCTCGCTGGTGGGCGAGAGCATGGAACAGCCCCTCAAGTATTTTCAGAACAATATCGGCGGCATGATGGCCCTGCTGGACGCCATGGTCCGGCACGGCGCGGACAAGATCGTCTTTTCCTCCACGGCGTCCGTTTACGGCGAGCCGGAGAGCGTGCCCATCAGCGAGGATGCGCCCCTGCATCCCACCAATCCCTACGGCGAGAGCAAGCTCGCCATGGAGCGCATGATGCGCTGGGTGGGGCAGGCCCACGGCGTGCGCTCCGTCATTCTGCGCTATTTCAATGTGGCCGGAGCCTGGCCGGACGGCTCCATCGGCGAGGATCACAGGCCGGAAACCCACCTCATCCCCATCATCCTGCAGGTGCCCCTGGGCAGGAGGCCGCATGTCACCATTTTCGGCGGGGACTACCCCACGCCGGACGGCTCCTGTATCCGCGACTATCTGGACGTGATGGACCTGGCGGACGCCCATGTGCGCGCGCTGGACTATCTGCGCGGCGGCGGCGCGGACGCGGTGTGCAATCTGGGCAACGGCGCGGGCTTTTCCGTGCGGCAAATGGTGGAGGCTGCGCGCCGGGTGACGGGGCACAATCTTCCCGTGATCGTGGGGCCGCGTCGCGCGGGCGATCCCGCCCGACTGGTGGCCTCGGCCGCGCGCGCCGGCGAGGTGCTGGGCTGGAAGGCGCGGGCGGGCATCGACGAGATCATTGCCTCGGCTTGGAGGTGGCACAGGACGCATCCCGAGGGCTACGGCGGGTAGGGCCGTGTCGCCCGCGCAGGCCGCACGCGGAGGCGACGGGTGCAGGGCCGCCGCGGCGCGGTCCCTTCCGGGCCTTCGTGCAGGCGCTTACAGGCAGTCGCAGAGCGTGCGCGCCCGCAGGGACTTGAGGCGTACGCCGCCGTTGACGATTTCGCTGCGCAGCTCACGCAGGCGGCGCTCCATATCCCGGGGCGCGCGGTCCCCGGCGGCGGCCTTGAAGGGGCGCATGTCCGTAATGTCCACGCCGCCGTTCTTCAGATCGCGCACGAGGATTTCCTTGCCTCTGAAGTTGCCGGAGGCCGCCGCGGCCACAATGTCGTAGACGGCCGCGTCCGGGTGCTTGAGAATGGAGGTCAGCACACGGCCGGGCAGCGCCGCGTCTTGGTTGACGTTCAGCCCCACGGCGTAGGCGTTGTGCGCCTTCACCTCCTCCAGAGCCGGACCGTTGCCCATGCCGCAGGCCGGCACCAGCACGTCCGCGCCCTGCTCCAGCAGTTTGCGCGCCTCGCGGCGGCCTGCCTCGGCATCGCCGAAGGAACCGGCAACGGCGTGGATGACGCGCGTCTCCGGGTCAATGACGCGCGCGCCCTCAGTAAAACCGTTGAGCAGGGAGCGCATGGCCGGCGTATCCTCGCCGGAGAGCCAGCCCAGTATTTTCTGCCCCCGTATGCCGGGCATCGCCGTCTGCCGGGCCAGCATGGCGGCGGCCGCGCCCGCCAGATAGGCGGCCTGCTCGTCGGCAAAGGTTACGGACATGATGTTGGGCGCGCGGATGCCCGCGTCAATGCAGCCGAACATGGTGCGGCGGAAATTGGCGGCATTGTCGCGCAGGATTTCGTGCAGCCTGTCCGAGGCAACGAGCACGAGATCATTGTCGCGCGCGGCCTCGCGGAAGATTTCCGTCAGGGCGGCCTCGCCCTGCCCCTGCGGCGCGGCGACGATGGAGGCGCGCACCTTCAGTTCACGCCCGGCGCGTTCCAGACCGGAAGCCAGGGCGTCATTCCAGTCATTGTCGCCCAGGGGCGTTTCGAGCAGCAGGGCCACGCGCAGGGGGCCTTGCGGAGCGTCAGGCGAAGCGGCGGCGGGTTCGGGCAGCGCCATAAGGAGGAACAGGAAACAACACAGGGGGCGGAAGCGGACGCAGTGTGCGGACATGACTTTCCTCGCAGCATGGGGAGGCGCGCCCGGGCGACGGGCGGCGCATGCGTCGGTTCGCGCGGCGAATCAACGCGAAAAGGGTTTGCCCGCGCATGGAGCGCCCCGCAAAGGCGGGCGTTCCGCGCGGGGAGCGTAGCGCCTTACCGCGCCCCGAAGCCGGGGATGCGGAAGCGTTCTTCCAGCCGCCGCAGCAGCAGCGAGGCCAGCGTCACCATGGCCAGGTAATAGGCCCCTACGGCCAGGAAGACTTCGGTAAAGCGGAAGGTGTCCGACGCGACCACCTTGCCCTCGCCCATGAGTTCCATGCAGGTGACCAGATAGGCAAGGGAACTGTACTTGATGAGGTACACGATTTCATTGCCGCAGCCCGGCAGGGCGCGCCGCGCCGCCTGGGGGATGATGATCCAGGCAATGGTCTGCGTCGTGCTGAAGCCCAGGGCCTGGGCCGCGCGTATCTGC
This sequence comes from Desulfovibrio desulfuricans, assembly GCA_015062205.1. Taxonomy (GTDB): domain Bacteria; phylum Desulfobacterota; class Desulfovibrionia; order Desulfovibrionales; family Desulfovibrionaceae; genus Desulfovibrio; species Desulfovibrio desulfuricans_D. The sequence goes on along the minus strand of SUVB01000035.1, from coordinate 34,065 downwards.
CCCTGACGGATGGAGAGCAGCGCGCCGCGCACATATTCGGACTGATAGGCGGCGGTGCAGAGGATGAAGCTCGTCATGGCCGCGCCGAAGGGGGGAAAGAAAATGCCGAGCCTGGGCAGGGCATAGTAGATCATCATCAGCTGCACAGCCAGGGGCACGCCGCGCACAAGGGCTGTGTAGGCGTCGCCCAGCTGCCGCAGCCGGCGCGGGCCGAAGGCGCGGGCGCAGCCCAGCAGCACGCCGCCCACAAAGCCCAGCCCGGCCGAGGGGATGATGAGCGCCAGCGAGACCAGCAGCCCCCGGTTCAACGCGGGCAGCAGTTCGTTGCCGAAAAAGGCCGTGTCCAGCACGTCAGGCCCCCATTTCCAGCAGGCGCTGGCAGAAGTCGCGCGTGCGCGTGCCCGCGCCGTCGGCCAGCAATGCCTCGGGCGCGCCCTGCTCAATGATGCGCCCGCGTTCCATGAAGAGGATTTCCGTGGCCAGCGCCCGGGCAAAATCCATCTGGTGCGTGGCCATGACCATGGTCATGCCGCCGCCCGCAAGGTCGCGGATGACGGCCAGCACTTCGCCCACGAGCTCCGGATCCAGAGCCGAGGTCGGCTCGTCCAGCAGGATGACCTTGGGGTCCATGGCCAGGGCGCGGGCTATGGCCACGCGCTGCTTCTGCCCGCCGGAGAGCTGGGCGGGGTAGAGCAGCGCCCGGCGGGCAAGGCCCACGCGCGCCAGTTCTTCCTGCGCGCGTTCCTTGGCTTCGGCGGCCTTCATGCCCCGCACCTTGCGCAGGGCGATGGCCACATTTTCCTCGGCGGTCAGATGGTCAAACAGGTTGAAGTCCTGAAAGATCATGCCCACCTGTGCGCGGAAGGCGCACAGCGCCGCTTTGTCCGTGCGGTCGAGGCGGCGGCCCTCAAGGTATATCTCGCCCGAGTCCGGGGGGATGAGACAGTTGATGCTCTGCAGAAAGGTGCTCTTGCCCGCGCCCGAAGGCCCGATGAGCACCTTCAGTTCGCCCCGGTTCACCGTGAGGCTGCAGTTGTCCAGAATGGGCTTGCCGTCCAGCTTTTTGCAGACGCCTTCCACCCGCAATACCGCTTGCCGGTCCATGTGTATTATCCCATCCCCATGCTTTCCATGCCGATCCCGGAGGAATAGCCGGGCACATGGACTTTTTGTTCCAGGCGGCGCAACAGCTTGAGCACCACCAGCGTCAGTATGAAGTACAGCGCCCCCGCCGCGGCGTACAGCGCCAGATGCTCATGCGTGCGCGCCGCGGCAAAGGAGGTGCGGGCCATGATGTCCTGCGTGCCGAGTACGAAGCAGATGGCCGAGTCCTTGAGCAGAATGGAAAATTCGTTGGCCCAGCCGGGAATGGAGAGGCGCATGGCCTGGGGCAGGATGACGGAGCGTATGCCCGTGCCGTCGCGCATGCCCAAGGCCCGCGCCGCGTTGAGCTGCCCCCGGGGGATGCTCTCAATGGCTCCGCGGAAAATCTGCGACTGGTAGGCGGTGCTGGTACAGCCCAGCACAAGACAGCAGATGAAGAAGGGGTCCAGCGAGACGCCCATGCTGATGAACAGGCCGTAGCAGAGAAACAGCAGCACCAGAATGGGCACGCCCCGGAAGAACCATACGTACAGTGCCACAAGTCTGCGCGCCCATGCCCCGCCGTACACCTGCGCCACGGCCAGGGGCACGCCCAGCAGCAGGCCCATGCTCAGCGAGAGGGCCACATTGCCCACGGTGACAAGACTGCCCGCCAGCATGGAGGGCAGGGCGTCATACACGACAAGCAGCGAATGCATGGCTGAAAGGCGCCTCTTGTCAGCGCGGGCGCGGCCCCGGTGCAGAGGGCGCGCCCGCAGGTTGTCCGTCGCGGAAGCGTTACTTGTTCAGGTACTTCTTCTGGAGTTCCTTCCAGTAGGGATCGGCCATGAGCTTCTTGTAGCCTTCGTTGATGAGCTGCTCCAACTCCTTGTCTTCCTTGCGCAGGGCCACGCCGAAATTGTCGGGCGCGCCGTGCGTGCCGGCCTTCTTGACGGCGCGCCCGGTCTTGATGGCGTTGTCGGCGGGCAACTCGTCCATGAGGGCGGCCTGGATGCGGCCGTTCAGCAGGTCTTCGATGGCCAGCGGGGCGGAATCGTAGAAGCGCAGCTCGAAAGCGTAGCCCTTTTCCGCCTGTTCTTTCTTGATGGCATTGGCCTCGGAGGTGCCGCGCTGCACCCCCAGCTGCACCTTGCCGGTCAGGATCTGTTCGGGCGTCAGCCCGGAGGCGGCGGGCACCACAAACACGCGCGAGACGGTCCAGTACGGCAGGGAGAACTGCACCATCTTGGCGCGTTCGGGCGTGATGCTCATGCCGGAGTCGACCATGTCGATCTGCTTGGCCAGCAGGGCGGGGATGATGCCGTCCCAGGCCATGGGTTTGTGCTCGACCTTGAAGCCCATGGTCTTGGCAATCCAGTTCATGGAGTCCACATCAAAGCCCGCAGGCTGACCGGTTTTTTCGTCCACATAGGCGAAAGGCGGATAGTTGGGATCAATGCCGTTGACATAGGTTTTTTCCGCAAAGGCGGGCACGGCGGCCAGCACGGCGGCCAGCACGGTGCAGACAAAAAGTTTTTTCATGGTCGGCTTCCTCTTCTGGGGAACAAAATGAATGCAGCGGGGCGGCCTTGCACGCCAACGGCGCAATACCGCGCGGGCCACGGCAAAACAGTTTTTTTCTGTATCAGAAGGCGGCATGCGACGCAAGGCGTTGCGCGAGGTCGCCTTAGGGGGAGAGCGTCGTCCGAGGGCAACGATGTCCTGTCCCGGGCAGTACGGCAAAAAAGGGAGAGCCGTGCCGTCTGACTGCGGAATTCCGTCCTGTGCCGCCTGATGCCCGCCTGTTGCCGCCTTGTGCTTTACAGCGAATGCGCATACCATTTCTGCGGAAATTCCGGTTGTGCGTTTGTCGGGTCCTCCCCCTGCGTCCTGCCGCCTGCCGGAGCGGGCGCGCCGCGGGGCGTTCCGGGGCGGCCCGTTTGACTGTGAACCCGGCGCGGCGCAGGCCGCGCGCAAACCGAGTGCTGCGCCCCGGCACAGCGGCATACATGAAAAACACGCCACTCTGGGTAAGAGCCCTTCTTTTTTGCGGCATCCCCCCGCACAAGGCGCTTCTCTGCCTTTTTGACCTGCTGGCCCTCACGGGCACGGCGCTGCTGATCTTTCTGGCGCGCGCGGCCTTCGGCGGCATGGAGCCGGAACTGTACCACTGGGCTTTGCCGCTGCTGCTGCTGGGGCCGTTGCTGGGCATGGGGCTGGGACTGTATCAGACGATAAGCCTGCCGCCGCATCGGGAACTCAAGGCCCAGTTTCAGATGGTCAGTCTGCTCTACGGCATTATTCTGGCCGTGCTGTTCCTGTCGCAAACGGGGGACGCCTATTCCCGTATTGTCGTCGCCGGCAGCTGGGCGGCCACGCTGTTCACGCTGCCCTGCATGCGCGCCCTGTGCCGCCGTCTCTTTGTCCGCCGCCGGTGGTGGGGCAAGGATCTGGTCATTTTTGACCGCAGCGACGCCGGGCGCGAGTTGTGGCATTACCTCAAGCGTTGCCCGGAGCGCGGCCTGAACCCGGTGGACATCGTCGCCCTGCCCGGAGACGCGGCAGGCGCGCGCGCGTGTTTTGCCGACGCCGCGCGCCGCCGGCCCGGCGCCGTGGCTCTGCTGTTGCAGAAGGCGGAACAGGGGCAGGCGGCGGATTACATTACCGAGGCCGGGCGATATTTCGACAGCGTCCTGCTGGTGCCCTTTTTCAGCGAAGGATTTCGGACGCACTGGCTGACGCCGCGCGACCTCGGCAATGCCGTGGGGCTGCTGGTGCGGCAGAACCTGCATGACAAGCGCCGTCTGCGTTTCAAGCGCGCCACGGATATTCTGCTCTGCGCCGTGGGCGCTGCGGTGCTGCTGCCTCTGGGCCTGCTGCTCGCGCTGGCCATCCGCCTGGACAGCCCGGGGCCGGTGTTTTACCGTCAGCGGCGCATCGGCCGCGACGGCCGGGAAGTGCGTATTTTCAAGTTCCGAACCATGGTCGCCGACGCCGACGCCGTGCTGCGCAGACTGCTGGCGGACGACCCCGCCCTGCGGGAGGAATGGGCGCGCGACCAGAAACTCCGGCATGATCCGCGCATCACCCGGGTGGGGCGGTTCCTGCGCAAGGTGAGCCTGGACGAGTTGCCGCAGCTTATTAACGTGGTCACGGGCGACATGAGCCTGGTGGGGCCGCGGCCCATTGTGGCGTCGGAGATACCAAAATACGGCCCCGTCTATGAGGAGTACTGCATGGTGCGGCCGGGCATCACCGGGCTGTGGCAGATTTCCGGGCGGAACAACACCACCTATGGGGAGCGGGTGGCCTACGACCATTATTATATCAACAACTGGTCGGTCTGGATGGATTTGTGGATTCTGGCCAAGACCGTGCCGGTGGTCATTACGGGTTACGGGGCGTACTGATGGGCGAGAGGGGCAACCGCTGGAATCACTGGCTGGATTATTGGGCGGGCATCCCTCTGGCCTGCGCCGGGGCCGCACTGCGGCTGGGCGGGCCGCGCGCGCCGGCGTCGCCGCCGCGCCGTGTGGGCTTTTTGTGCCTGGGAGCCATCGGCGACGTGCTGCTGCTTTCCGCGCTGGTGACGGCCCTGCGCGAGCGTCTGCCGGACGCGCATTTCGCGCTGCTGACCTCCCGCGCCAACGCGGCGGCCGCGCGTTTTGTGCCCGGACTTGACGAAAGCGCGTCCTTCAGCGTGCGCGAAATTCCCGCCATGGTCGCGTGGCTGCGCTCCCGCCGTCTGGACGTGCTGCTGGACAGCACGCAGTGGGCGCGCCTGGGGACCCTGCTCAGCAATGTTTCCGGGGCGGGCGTCACTGTGGGCTTTGATACGGCCGGGCAGCACCGTGCCTGCGGCTATACGCGCAAGGTCATTCACCGCAATGACCGGCACGAGGTGGAGAATTTTCTGGCGCTGGGACGTGCGCTCTATCCTGATCTGACGGGCGCGCCGCGGCTGCAGCTGCCCGCTGTTTCGCCGGAAGAGCTGCCGCCGGAGTTGCGCGATGCGGAAGGGGAACGCCGCATGTATCTGCACATGTGGCCCGCGGGGGCGCATGCCGATCTCAAGGAATGGCCCGCGCCCTACTGGGCTGCGCTGGCCGGGGAACTGGCCCGGCGCGGTTTCAGCGTGTATCTCACGGGCGGCCCGGCCGATGCGGCGCGCAATGCGGCCTTTTTACGCGCCTTCCCGCAATGCCCGGCGCGCTCGCTGGCGGGCAGGGTCTCCCTCGGGGGCATGGCCCGGCTCTTCGTCAGTGCGGCGGGGGTGGTCTCCGTCAATACCGGCACCATGCACCTGGCCGCCCTGTGCGGGGCGTCCACGGTGGGCCTGCACGGCCCCACAAATCCGCTGCGCTGGGGGCCTGTGGGGCCGCGCGTGTGCGCCCTCCTACCCCGCAGGGGGCCGTGCGCCTATCTCAATCTGGGATTTGAATACCCCCGGCCGTACGCCTGCTGTCTGGATGCGTTGCCCGTGGAGGATGTGCTGGCCGCGCTGCACGGCCTGGACGTGTTGTAAGCCCGCCGCGCGTGCGTCGGCGGATGGTTACGGAAAGCCCCATGCCCAAGGACCCCACGGAACGCCGCAAGGCGCGGCTCATGGAAGTGTTGCGGCATCGCCAGCCGGATCTGACGCTGGTGCTCGCCAATATCCACGACCCGCACAATGTTTCGGCCATCTACCGCTCGTGCGACGCGTTCGGCGTCAGTCGGGTGCATCTGTACTATACGGACACGCCTTTTCCCGCCCTGGGCCGCAAGACGTCGGCCTCGGCCCGCAAATGGGTGGAAAGCGAGCGCCACAGGGACGCCGGGGACATGCTGGCGCAGTTGCGCGGCCGGGGCATGCAGGTGCTGGCCACCTCGTTTACGCCCGCAGCCCGGCCCCTGCGGCAGTGGGATTTCACCCGGCCTACGGCCGTGATTATGGGCAATGAGCACAGCGGCGTGGAAGAGGCCCTGCTCCGGGCCGCCGACGGGGAACTGTACATCCCCATGTACGGCATGATCCAGAGTCTCAACGTGTCCGTGGCGGCGGCCGTCATTCTGGCGGAAGCGGCCCGTCAGCGCGAGGCGGCGGGCATGTACGACGCGCCGCGCATGGACGCCGGAACTCTGGAAGCCGGTTTCGCGGAATGGCTGGAAAAGTAGCCTATTCCACGTGCGGCCGCACCTGCTTTTCAAACTTTCTGCCGGTCCACTGATAGCTCACGTCATTGTCCAGCGGCACATGGGCCATGCCCGTGCCCGTCCAGAACTGCGGTTCGGCCTTGAGACCGCCCAGCCCCAAGCAGAGCATGACCGTGGCGCGCACATCCGGCGGCATCTTGCGTCCCTTGGCGAAAAACTCGTCCACATCCGGCTCTTCCGGCGTGTCGGCAAGCACGGCGCGGCCCGCATGGTCCACCCGCCACAGTTCCAGCGTGCAGATGGGCCCGCCCAGCGTGCCCAGGGCAGCCTCTACGGAGCCGTCGGCCGTATTGCGGAACAGTCGCAGGGCGACGGCGGTGTCCCGCAGGGGCAGGGAGGCGAAGACCAGGGTGTCTTCCGTCTCGCCGGCCAGTTCCCAGAATTCGGAGCGCCCTTCGTTGAGCAGTTGCTGCTTGCCCGCCGCGTCGAGGCCTTCGGGCGTGTTTTCGAAGATGCTTTCGGGCAGCAGGGCGAAGACGCTTCGGGCCGTGAGGCTGTCGGCGGCCTGCGCGCGCGCCGGCATGGGGCCTGCGGCCGGCAGCAGAAGCAGGAGCAGAATGAGGGCAAAACGGCGGGGCATACATCCTCCCGGGTGCGGGACCGGTACGGCCCGCAATGATGTAAAAATTTTTATACCGGTTTTGCCGGGGATTGTCCATGCCGGCGAGGCGGAAGCCGGCCGCACGGCCCGCCTGCCGCCTGCCCGGGGGAGGCGGCGCCCGCGCCCTTGCCAAGGCCGCCGCTGCCGCTTACATATGCCCTTATGAACACGAGCAAGCCCTGCATTCATATCGAAAAGGCCCGCCAGCATAACCTCAAGAACATCAGCCTGGACATCCCCCGCGACGAACTGGTGGTGGTCTGCGGGCCGTCGGGCTCGGGCAAGTCCACGCTGGCCTTCGACATTGTCTACGCCGAAGGGCAGCGCCGCTATGTGGAATCGCTCTCGGCCTATGCCCGCCAGTTTCTGCCGCAGATGGACAAGCCGGATGTGGAGAAGATCGAAGGGCTCTCTCCGGCCATCTCGCTGGAGCAGCAGAGCGTTTCGCGCAATCCGCGTTCCACGGTGGGCACGGTAACGGAAATCTACGACTTCCTGCGCGTGTTTTTCGCCCGGCTGGGGCGCGTGTACTGCCCGCAGTGCGGACGGCCCATCGAGGCCCGCGCAGCGGACGAGATCATTGCGGACATCATGGCCCTGCCGCAGGGCGCCAGATTCATGGTACTGGCCCCGCTGGTGGAATTGCAGAAGGGCACGCATCAGGACCGGCTCAAGAAGCTCAAGGCCGAGGGCTTTGCCCGCGTGCGCGTGGACGGCGCGTTCTACACGCTGGACGACATGCCCGCGCTGGAAAAGAACAAAAAGCATTCCATCGACCTGGTGGTGGACCGGCTGGTGAACAAGGAGGGCATCCGGGGGCGGCTGGCCGATTCCGTGGAACTGGCCCTGCGCTACGGCGAGGGGCGGCTTGTGCTGCACGAGCCGTCGTCCGGCGGGGATGGGGGGCGGGACACGGTGCATTCCACCACGTCGGTCTGCCCGCACTGTCATATTTCGATGCCCGCGCCCAGCCCCCAGCTGTTTTCCTTTAACGGCCCGCAGGGAGCCTGCCCCCGTTGCGTGGGCCTGGGCGGGGTGGACTATTTCGAGCCGCGTCTCATTGCGCCCAACATGGGGCTCTCACTGAACACCGGGGCGCTGCTGCCCTGGGCTTCGGGCAGAACCTTCAGCCGCTATTCGGAGGCCCTGGCGGCCCTGGGCGGGCGCTTCGGCTTCACGCTCTCCACGCCGCTGGAGCAGTATTCGGAAGATGCGCTTTCGGCCTTGTTCTACGGCGAGAACGAGGACGGCAGACCCGCGCGCGCTTCCCTGGGCCTGCGTCGCAACTGGATGGGCGGCAATGTGGCCCTGGGGGCGAGCGGCGACTACCAGAGCGCGCACTTTGCGGAGGCACAGGCCGCACAGGCCCGCGTGGTGGTGAGCCGCACGCGCTGGCCGGGCGTCATCCCCCTGCTGGAGAGCGGCATGCAATACGGCGACGCCTGGCGCGAGGCGCTGGCCCGCTACCGCCAGACCATGGACTGCCCGGACTGTCGCGGCATGCGCCTCAACACCCATGCCCTGGCCGTGCGCGTGGACGATTTGAACATCGCCCAGTTCTGCGCCCTTTCTGTGGAACGGGCGCTGGAGTGGCTGGGACAGCGGAAGTTCACGGGCCGCCATGCGCGCATCGCCGAACCGCTGCTGAAGGAGTTGACGCATCGCCTCTCCTTCATGCGCAATGTGGGGCTGGAATACCTTTCACTGGGGCGCTCCATGGCCACACTTTCCGGCGGCGAGGCGCAGCGCATCCGCCTGGCCTCGCAGCTCGGCTCGGGCCTGGTGGGCGTCACCTACGTGCTGGACGAGCCTTCCATCGGCCTGCACCCGCGCGACAATGAACGTCTGCTGGGCACGCTGCGATCCCTGCAGGCGCGCGGCAACACCGTGCTGGTGGTGGAGCACGACGAGGCCACCATCTGCGCGGCGGACACGGTCATTGAACTGGGGCCGGGCTCCGGCGCGCAGGGCGGTTCCATCATGTTTCAGGGACCGGTGGACGAACTGCTGGGCAAATCGGACACGCTCACGGCCCGCTACCTGCGCGGCGACGCCGCCATCGATCTGCCCGAGGCGCGGCGCGAGGGGCGCGGGGCGCTGGTGCTGCGCGGCGTCGCCACCAACAATCTGCGCAACATCGACTGCCGCATCCCCTTGGGCGTGCTCACCTGCGTCACGGGCGTCTCCGGCTCGGGCAAGAGTTCGCTGGTGGTGGACACGCTCTACAAGCACCTGGCCCTCAACCTCGGCCTGCGCGTGGATCAGCCGGGCAGCATCGCCGGGCTGGAGTATGTGGACGGGGCCGCGCCCGTTGAGCGTGTCGTGGCCATTGACCAGACGCCCATCGGCCGCACGCCGCGTTCCAACCCGGCCACCTATACGAAAATTTTCGATGATATCCGCAACATTTTCGCCATGACGCCGGACGCCCGCAAGCGCGGCTACAAGCCGGGACGCTTCAGTTTCAACGTGCGCGGGGGGCGTTGCGAGGCCTGCGGCGGCGACGGGCAAATCAAGGTGGAAATGCACTTCCTGCCGGATGTCTACGTCACCTGCGACGTGTGCAAGGGCCGACGCTACAACCACGAGACGCTGGAAGTGCGCTACAAGGGGCTGAATATCGCCGAGGTGCTGGATCTGACCGTGGCGCAGGCCCGCAGGCTCTTCGAGAGCTACCCGCAGCTGGAGCGCCGTCTGGCCCTGCTGGAGGACGTGGGACTGGAATACGTGCGCCTGGGCCAGCCCGCCACCACGCTCTCCGGCGGCGAGGCGCAGCGCATCAAGATTTCGCGCGAGCTGGGCAAGCGTTCCCTGCCCGGAACCATGTACATTCTGGACGAGCCCACCACGGGCCTGCACATGCATGAGGTGGGCAAGCTCATCAAGGTGCTGCACGCGCTGGTGGACAAGGGCGCCTCCGTGGTGGTCATCGAGCACAATACGGACATGATTCTGGCCGCCGACCACGTGCTGGACATGGGGCCGGGCGGCGGCGAGAACGGCGGGCGCATCGTTTCCTCCGGCACGCCGGAGGCCATCGTGGCCGACCCGCATTCCGTCACCGGGCGCTTTCTCATGCAGGAGCGGCTGGACAGGCTCAGGCGGCGGAAGCCATAGCCGGCGCGGGAGGGGGGCCGTGGCCATGCTCTCGCAGGCCAATTCCATGCCGCAGATGGCCATGCAGATCATCGGCGGGTAACGCCCGGGGCGCAGTCGGGAGGCGCGCCGCCCTTATTTGCCGCAGCCGCAGCCGCAGTTCCCGCCCTTTCCGGGCTTGCCGCCCTCGCAGCAGGCGCACTGCCCCTTGCGAACCGCCCGGTACATGCGCAGGCCGAAGTAGACCGCAGCCGCAGCCACGCACACCACAACAATAATTGTCTGCATATCCATAGGGTTCCTCCATGTCGCGCCCCCATCAGGGGCGGGCGCGCTCGGCCGGGCGGAGCGACGACGCGGAAACCGGCGCTTGCGGCGCCCGGGCGCTGCCGCCGCGCAGGCGATGCCCTGCCGTGCGCCAGGTCACTGTGATTATGACCATAAAAAATGAATGTCAAGTTCAATACGCTTGAGGAAATGGAAATTTCAAGTCCATTTCATACACAAACGCCCGGCACCCTTTGCAGGGCATCCGGGCAAACGCAGGGGGATGCGCTGTAGCGCTGCAGGCGGGAGGGGCGGCGTCAGCTGTTTGCGGCGGCTTTCTGGCGGCACTCCGAGCAGATGCCGTAGAGATTATGCACATGGCCGCGCAGGCGGAAGCCGTGATTCTCCGCCAGTTCCCGCTGGATTTTTTCTATGCGGCCGTCGCAGATTTCCACGATTTTGCCGCACTCCAGGCAGACAAGGTGGTCGTGGTGGCTGTCCGGTTTGGCAATTTCGTACCGCGTGATACCGTCGGTAAAGTGTATCTCCATGGCCAGGCCCGCATCGCAGAGCAGCTTGAGCGTGCGGTAGACCGTGGTTTGCCCGATGCCGGGGTCGCGCTGGAGAATATGCTGATAGAATTCCTCCAGCGAATGGTGGCCGGGCAGCTCAAAAAAAGCCTCGGCTATGATGCGCCGCTGCGACGTGGTGTTCAGTCCCTTGCGGTTCATGAACTCCAGAAAGTCCGTGAGGCGACCGCTGTTTTCCTGTGTCGTCATGGTTTGGATATCCCCCTGTATTCTTCCTAGCACAAGCTTTCCGCCATGCCAAGCCTGCGGCGGGGGCGGCGGACTGTTCCTTTGTCTGTCCCTCCAGAGCCGGAAGACCCGGCAGAAAACCATGAGCGCTTTCGGGAGCGCGACGGGGGGCGCCGGCAGCCCGGCATGGCGACGAGCCGGGTCCGGACCGGGTGGGCAGGCCGCAGGCGCGGCGTCCTGCGGGACAAGGTATGGCGGGCGGGTCGTCGCGCGGCGGCCCGGCCCGTCATGCCGTGTCTGAGGAACTGCGCCAGGGGGCGGCCGTCCGGAGGGGCGGGGGGAGCGCGCAGCCGCAGCGGTGATTGTCATATGCCATGATCCGGCCTGAAATCTGCCGGATGGAAAGCCGCGCTGTCGGCGCGCGTCTGCTGCGGGGAGGCGGGCCGCTACGGCTTGATGTAGGCGAAACCCTCGCGCTGCAGGCGCACAATCTCCACAAGGCCGGCGGGCACCACATCGCAGCCGGGCCAGAGGGCGGCCTTGTCAATGTTGTTGGCGGCCAGCGCGTTGGCGCAGAGCAGGATGCGCAGCCCTTTCTCCTGCAGGGGGGCCGCCATGTCGCGGAACTCCCCGTTGTCGGCCGTGAACTGGGTTACGGCCGGGCCGTTGGCCACAATCACAAGCTGAAAGCGTTCGCCGGGCAGACCCTTGATGTAGTTGGCCGCATTGGCCAGTACAAGCCGCAGCACGGCGGGCTCCTTGCTGTCCATGTGCAGGCAGAGATCGTAATTCATGGTTCCCTCGCAGAAGGTTGTATGCGGCCCGGGCAGGCCGCTGTCTGACGCATCCTAGCCCAGCGGCGGCATTTTGCAAGTGCCGGGCGCGGATGTGCCTTGCCTGCGCGTTCGACACGGCGTATGCTGTTCATATGTCTGTATGGAGCGTCATGGGATCGACGGGGCCGCAACGCCATGCCCTCTGGGGCGTTCGAGCCGTGCGCTGCGGCAGGGCGGCCCTGTTGCTGGCGCTGCTGTTGTGCGCCGGGGGCTGCGGCCTGCTGGGCAAGGGCGGCGGCGAGGAGCCCCCGCAGGCCCCGACGCCCGAAGCCGAGGCTGACGCCGCTTGGCAGGGCGGGGAGCCCGTTGCCTACACAACGGCCATCAGGGTGGACGGCGGGCCCGGGGAACTGGCGGACAGGATGCGCTCCCTCAGCAGCCTTGCGCGCCTGGCCAAGGAGCCGCCCGACAGCCTGCTTGCGCTGGAACGCCGCGCCCGCGCCGACGTGAAGAGCGCGACGAGCCTGCTGCATTCCCAGTGCTATTACGACGGCACGGCCCAATTTTCCATGGATGAAACCGTCAGGCCCGTGGCCGTCACGCTCACGCTTTCGCCCGGGCGGCGCTACAGCCTGGGCCGCGCCGACATCTATTATGAAACGGATCCCGTGGTGCCGGAATTTTTCAGGAACCGGCGGCGTGAGGTGGGGTTCTGGGGGCTGGAGACGGAGGCCGTGCCGCCGCCCTCCTTCCCGCGCACACTGCCGGGCGTCACCGTAGGGAAACCCGTCATCGCCGACGATCTGCTGGCCGCCGTGGAGGCCCTGCCCGAGAGCCTGCGACGGCAGGGCTATCCCCTGGCCGAAGTGGCGGAGGCCAGCTACACGCTGGACCGCGAGGCCGCCCTGCTCAATGCGGATATCCTGATGCGCTCCGGTCCGCCTGCCATGATGGGGCGCATTGAGGTGCGCGGGGCAAATGAAGTGAATGCGGACTACGTGCGCCGCCTCGCCCCCTGGAATCCCGACGAGGAGCCGTGGAACGCGGACACCGTGGAGGACTACGCCAACCGACTGCGCGCCCTCGGCCTGTTCCGTACGGTGGAGGCCAAACCCCTGACCGAGGCCTTGCGGCCCGACGCGCGCGACGGCGCGGCCTCTCTGCCGCTGGAACTGGCCGTGACCGAAGCGCCCATGCGTTCCGTGGGTGCGGGAGCCCGCTACGATACCGACACCGGCTTCGGTGTCGAAGGCTCATGGGAGCACCGCAATCTGTTCCACAACGGCGAAAAGCTCAGGCTCACCGCGCCCGTGGCCACGGAGACGCAGGGGCTCAAGGCTGCGTTTGAAAAGCCCGCCTTCCTCTCGCGTGAGCAGCGCCTTCTGCTCGACGCCTCGGCCCTGCACGAAAACACCAGCGCCTACGAAAGCATGGCCGTCAGCGCCTCCGGCGGCATTGAGCGCCGCCTTTCCCGTTTCTGGTGGGGCAGCGTGGGCCTGGGGGGCGAAAGCGGTTCCATCAAGGACAATGAACATTCGGAAAAGGCCTACGGCTTTTTCGGGCCGCGTGCGGGCGTGCGGCGCGACACGCGCAACAACGTGCTCAACCCCTCGGAGGGCACGCAGCTGGCTGTGAATGTCAAGCCCTACACGGGCTTCTACGGGGAATCCTTTACCGTCTTCACCGGAACCGTCGCCGCCAGCGGCTACTATGCGCCCTTCCGCAAGGACGGCAAGCCGGACGACAAACTCGTGCTGGCGGGCAGGGTGGAGGCGGGCATGCTGACGGGCGCGGGGCTGCACGGCATCCCCGCCGCTCTGCGCTACTACGCGGGCGGGGCCGGTTCCGTGCGCGGCTATGCCTACCAGTCCCTCGGCCCGCGCGACACATCCGACGATCCCCTGGGCGGCCGCTCCTACCAGCTGGTCAATCTGGAAGCCCGCTACAAAATCACGGATGACGTGGGCATCGTCCCCTTTCTGGACGGCGGCATGGTCTACAGGGACGAACTGCCGCAGATCATCGGCGACATGAACTGGGGCGCAGGCCTGGGCCTGCGCTACTATACGCCCCTCGGCCCGGTGCGGCTGGATGTGGGCGTGCCCCTGCAACCCATTGACGGAGATCCGCCGCTGCAGATCTACGTCAGCATAGGACAAGCCTTCTGATGACAGGGGAAACGACGGCAGCCGCCGCGCAGGCGGAAAACCTGAGCCTGACCGCTCCCAAGCCGCAGCCTCCCAGGCCTCCCCGGAACATGTGGCGGCGTGTGCTGCGCTGGTGCCGGCGGGGGCTTGCCGGGCTTCTGGCACTCGCGCTCGTCCTGCTGGGCGCGACGCTGGTCGCCCTGCGCAGCGCAGGCGTGCAGGCGTGGCTTGCGGAAAGCGTCAATGCCGCGCTGCAGCCTGTCCCCGGGCAGCCTGCAGGCATCTGGGCGCGCGTGACGCGGTTGTCCGGCCCGCTGCCGTTCGGGGCCGAGGCCGGGCTGGAACTGTGCGACAGCACGGGCGTGTGGCTGCGCGCCCCTGTTGTCAGCCTTGACTGGAAGCTCGGCGCGCTGCCGGGCGCGGCGCATCTCTCCCTGCGCCTGAACGACGCGACATTGCTGCGCCTGCCCGAAACCGACCCCTCCCCGCCCGAACCGCCTTCCGCCCCCCTGGACGAGCAGACCCTGCGCCATATGCTGGGCGACGTCACGCGCACGCTGCACGGCCTGCCCGGCTGGCTGCCGGAAGTGCGCCTTGACGCGCTGACGGTGGAGAATTTCCGTTTTCCGCACTATCTGCTGGGTGCGCTGCCGGCCGCATCCCCGGCACAGGAGGGCGACGGCGCCTTGCCCGCCGGGGGGAAGGCCGCCGCGCCGTCCAAACCGCCGGCCGCCATGACCCGCGCAGATGTGGCGCTGCGCCTCACGGCCGGGACACAGGGCGCGCAGCTCGGCGGCACAGTGCGCCTTGCGGGGGCCGAGGGCGCGCCCCTGCTGCTCGCGGGGGTGAAGGAATCCGGGCTTGAACTGCAACTGGACGCCGCCGTGACCTTGCCGCGCGAAGGCGCGACTGTCGGCCTCGACGCCGGGGCCGGGCTGCGCGTGATCCTCACCGGGGCGGAAGGCGCGGCATCGGCTCCCGCCGGGGGCGACATGACTGCCGCGCTGCTGGGCCGGGGCGCGACGCTGAACCTGCGGCTGGAGGGCGGGCTGACCGCTCCCGCCGACCAGGGCGGGGCCGTTGCGGCCCGCGCCGCTCTGGCAACGCTGCAGGCGACGGCGGGGCCGCTGGGCGTGGAAGGCCATGCGGGACTGGACAGCCGGACGGCGGCAGGCAGAGAGGCGGCGACGGACGGAAGCGCGGCTTCCTGGCTTGCAGGCGCCCTGGATGCGGATTTTCTGGTGACGCTGACGCCCGTGCAGACGGCAGACGGGGCGGACGTGTCCGGCGGCAGTCCCCTGGAGAGGCTCCACGCCCCCCTGACGCTGCATGTGGCCGCCTCCGGCCCGCTGGACGCGCCCGAAACGCATGCGGCCGTGCGCTGCGCACAGGCGGACATGGGCGGCCGCATGCTCACGGACGCTCTTGTGCGGCTGGATGCAGCGGCCCTGCGCTGGCGCGAGCTGCTGGCCGTTCTCGACGGCGCCGCCTCTCCGGCAGCAGGATATGCCGCCGCGTCCCCGGCTACGGAGTTGCAGCTGCATGTGGCCGCCGCGCTGGACAGGCAGCCCCTGCAGGGCGATCTCGTCCTTTTTGCCGCGCCGGAGCAGGGCAAAGGCGGCAATGCCCTGCGTGCGGGTCTGCGCGACATGCGCTGCCATGCGCCGGGCGTGGAACTCTCCGGCGGGCTGACCGCGCGACTGCCCGTGCCTTTGGGCGCGGTCCTGCCCGGCGTGGACGGCACGGTGGACGTGCGCGCGGCCGACTGGAAGGCGCTTTCCTCGCTTGTCCCCGGCATGAAGCTGGACGGCGAGGCGGCGACGGTGACGCTGGAGTTGCGTTCCCGGTCTGCCGGCGGTGCGGATGCCGTCACGCCGGAACGCGCCGCCCTGACCGCGGGAGACAAGGGCAACGCGGCGGCGCCCGCATCCGGGACGGCGCTTTCGGGGCAGGGCGTGGAGCAGTCCGCCGCGTTGCGCTGGCGCGTGCCGCGTCTGGCATACAGCGACGGGGCCGGAACCGCCGCGGATGTGCGCGGACTGGAAGGCGAGGCCGCCCTGACGGACATCTGGGGCAGGGGCCTTGTGGCGGTGCGGCTGGATTTGGGCCGGGCGCGGCAGGGCGACATGGCGCTCAACGCCAAACTGCGCGCGCAGGGTTCCCTGCAGGGGCCGCTGGAAGCGCAGCTGGAGACCGGCGGTTTCGCTGTCTCCCGCCTGCACGCCGTCTGGAAGCCGGGCCTTGTGGAGGTGCGGGGGCTGGAGGCGAGCCTGCCCGGTTTCAAGCTGGGGATCAAGGCCGCTCCGGGGGCCACGGTGGCTTACGGCGACGCCGGTATGCAACTGAAGGGCATAGACCTTGCCCTGAAGCCCTCGGGCCGGGTGCGGGCGCAGGGCGCGCTGGGGCCGGAGGCGCTGGATCTGCGCATGGATGTGGAAAAGCTGGATTTTTCTCCGTGGAAGACGCTTATTGACGCTCTGCCCGAAGGCTCGGCGGAAGCGCATGTGAACGTTTCCGGCGGCATGGCTTCCCCCGCCGGGAATGTGCGCGTCGCCGTGCGCGGGCTGCACATGCCCGGCACAACGGTCAGGCCTCTGAATCTTGAACTCACCGGCAGGCTGGAGCGTTCCGACGCGGGCGGCGCGCTGGCCCTGCGCCTGGCGCTTGATCCGGCCTCGGTGCGCGCGCTGGGCGGCACGGAGTGCCGCGTGGAGGCCCGCGTTCCCCTGCTGTACAGCAAGGACGCCCCGCCGCAGCCCGCCATGCAGGGGCCGCTGCGCGCGGCCGTGCGCTGGAGCGGCGAGGTGGCCCCGCTCTGGGCGCTGCTGCCCGTGCCCGACCAGCGTCTGGCCGGAAAGCTGGGCATTGCCCTGGAAGTGTCGGGCAGCATGGAAGCGCCCGCGGCCAGGGGATTTGTGAAGCTGGAGAAGGGCCGTTACGAGAATGTGGACATCGGCGTGCTCCTGCCCTCCATCACGATGCGGGTGGATCTGGAGCAGGCCGGGAAGGACGCGCCGGGGGCCGCCAGACTGCATCTGGACGCGGCCGACGGTCAGGGCGGCACGGTGCGCGTTTCGGGCCGCGCCGGGCTGGACGGCAAGGGGCTGGACATTACAACCGTTATCGACCGTCTGCGCCCGCTGCGCCGCAGGGATGCGCGCGTGGACCTTTCCGGCAGGGTGACCGTGCGGGGCGAGGCCGCAGCGCCGGAAGTGCGCGGGCAGCTTACCGTCAACCAGGGCGTGGTATTGCTTAACCGGCTGGATGTGGGCGGCAGCGTGACCACCCTGCCCGTGCGCGAGGATGTGCCCGCCTGGGTGAAACAGAACTCCCGCGCCGCATCCGCCGCGCCGCCTGCACAGGCCGGGGCGGGCAGGACTCCGCCCGCGACCGCTGCCGCGCCCGCCGCGCAGGCCGAAGCTCCGGCGGACGGCGGGGCTGGCCTGCTGGATCTGCGCCTGCTCATGCCCGGCCGTTTCCTTGTGGAAGGGTTCGGCCTGCAAAGCGAATGGAAGGCGGACATGCGCGTGACGGGCACGCCCGCCGCCCCGGTGATTTCCGGGCAGGTGGAAGCCGCCAAGGGGCAGCTGGAGATTCTCGGCAAGACCTTCAAGCTTTCGCGCGGGGCCATCACCTTCGGGGGCGGCAATGTGGCCAACCCCCTGCTGGACATCGTGCTGACCAACCGGACGGCGGACCTGACGGCCAACATGGCCGTCACAGGCACAGTGCGCAAGATGCAGCTTGTGCTGAGCAGCGAGCCATCCCTGCCGCGCGACGAGATTCTGGCCCGCATGCTCTTTGGCAAGAGCGCCAGCGAACTCGGCCGGCTGGAGAATCTGCGCTTGGCGGCGGCGGTGGCGCAGCTGGCGGGCTTCGGCACGGGCGACGGCGAGGGCGGCGGCGTGCTGGATTCCGCCCGGCAGGCGCTGGGCGCGGACGTGCTGCGCTTCAACACCTCCGGTTCCGGCTCCAAATCCTCCTCCGATTCCGGCGACGTGACTGCCGGAAGTTCGGTGGAAATGGGCAAGTATCTCACGGAAGACGTGTACGTGGGCGTGCAGCAGGGGGCCAAGCAGGGTAGCACGGCCTTTGTCATCCAGCTGGAACTGACGCCCCGCGCCAATGTGGAGGTGCGCACGGAGCAGAACGGCACCAAGGGCGGCCTGACCTGGAAATACGATTACTGAGCGCGGCGTGCAGCCCGCAGCAGAGAAAAGGCCGGCATTGCTGCCGGCCTTTTCCGTTCCCGTGGAGTTTCGCCGCGTCTACTTGGCGCTGTCCTTTTCCCCGGGCCTGGCTTCTCCCTTCGTGCCCCCGTCCTTTTTCCCTCCGGCGTCGGCGGCTTCCCCGGCGTCGGCTTTGGCGGCGTCCTTGCCCTGCGCGGCGGCGGGCGCGTCGGCCTTGGCCGGGGCCGTTTCCGCCTGCTGCTGCGGCGGAATCAGGCGGGAAGCCAGGCCGTCCAGGCGGCCGCTCTTCCACAGCCAGCCGCCCAGAGCCAGGGCCGCAACCAGAATGACGAGCAGCGTCCAGAGTCCGGCATGGCTCTTTTCCTCTTCACGGAAGGGGTCAATGACGGAGCGGCGCTCGATGTTTTCCGGCTGCTTGGCAATAGCCGTCAGGGCGCTGCCGAGTTTGAGGTTGATGGGCAGCTGCGAGTTGACCGCCCAGCCGGAGGCCTCCAGCACCGGGCCCAGCGTGCGCTTGCGGAACTTGAGCCAGGCCAGGAAGACCGACGGCCCGGAAATGATGATGAAAATGCCCGCGATGAGCAGCGGGAACTGCCACCAGGAGAGCGAGAACAGCGCCTGCGCTATGCTGCCCACGGCCGTGCCGATGGCCCCGAGGGCAATGCCCACGGCGGCGAAGATGCCCACGTTCTTGCCCATGTCAAAGGGCGCGGCGGGCTGCTTGGGCGCGGCGGCCACGGCGCCCTTGGCGGCGTCGAGGGTTTCCGCGTGCTTGGCGGCGGCGAACTTGGCGATCTGCTCGCCGATGAACTGGCTGATGCGCTTGTAGGGCGCCCAGATGGCCTGCCGGAAGCTGATGGGGTTGTGGACGATCTTGACGAGGGTGGCGTCCCAGTCCGCGCCGGTGTTGTCCACGAACACGCCGTTGCGCCCCTCCATGAGCACGTCGTCGTCGCCCGCCGTGAGCGCGGCCATGATCATCCGCTCGCCGGAGGGCGCGCCGTCGTCCACGCGCCGCGTGCACTTGCAGTAGAGCAGGCAGAGTCCGCTCATGGCCGCCAGGGCGTTGTGCGCCTTGATGTCCTCCACGGGCAGGCAGAGCTGGCAGGAGCGGCCGTCCATGTACAGCGTGCCCGCGCGGAAGGTGACGTCCTTGCGCAGGCTGTAGAAGTCGTAGAAGGAGACGAAGTTCATCAGCAGGCGGTGCAGGTGCAGGTAGTAGAGCACAAGGCGCTCCAGCTCGGCAATGTCCTCCGTGGCGGCGGCGCCGGCGAGATCCGTGTCGCAGAGTTCCTGAAAGCGCTGATGCGCCCCGCTGTCCAGCAGGCGGCGCACGCCGTCCGCGCCCAGGGCGTCGATGGCCGCCGCCGCGTCGGCGGCCGGGGCGAAGGCGCCCGCTTCATACACGCCCACGGCGGGCCGTTTGGCCAGGGCCGCGCCGTAGGGGGCCAGGGCTTCCTGCACGGCCTTCCAGTCCTCGCGGGAAAGGACGTCCGGTACGGCAAGCAGCGGGCGCACCAGCGCGGCGAAGCGGAGCACGCGGTCGCTCCAGACGGGGTTGAGGCCGCTTTTCAGGGGCAGGGCCGCGTCCGGCAGGATGCGCGCCAAGGGCAGGGCCGTGAGCACATCCGTATCAATGTCCGGCTTGTCCGTGGCGGCCAGCAGGCGCTCCTCGCCGTTGAGGGGCGCTTCGGCCTGCGGCGCGAAGGCGGCCAGGCGGCAACGCAGAAAGTAGTCGTCCACCTTGGCGCGGATGTCTTCCAGCAGCGTCCAGGCTTCGGGCGTGCCCTCCACAGGGTGCGGGGCGGCATCCACTTCGGCCCGCCAGGCCTGCCAGGCCTGCAGCTCGGTCACGAGCGCCGCGGCCAGCTCCCTGTTCAGACCGGCCGCGCCCCCGGCATCGCGCGCGCCGCCCACCACGGCCAGACCGGCGTTGACGAAGTCGCGCACGGCATCATCCATTTCCGGCAGGGGCGGCAGCACGCCGTCGCCGTTGAAGGACTGCCCCGCCGCGCTCGCCACGGCCTTTTCCACATCTTCCTGCGTGAGGCTGTCGCCGTCGGGGCGTTCCAGCATGTCGAGGACGGAGCGGGCGGTGGTGCGCAGGCGTTTGCCCGCATCCGTCGTATCGTCAATGGCGGCGAGGGGCAGGGCCGCAGGCCGTCCGGCGATGTCCGCCGAATCATTGACGCGGGCGCAGAACCATTCCACGGCGTCCAGCACCTCGGGCATGCGGATGCGGCCGTCGTGGTCCGCATCCAGCAGCTCCAGCGTGCGCTTGTTGAATTCAATGCCGTCGGCCGGGCAACTCAGCGCGCCCCAGAGCTTGGGGTCAAGTTCGCGCAAATGGCGCAGTTCGGCCATGCTTGTCAGCGTGACCTGATCCGCGCCGCCCATGCGCTGGCAATGCCAGGTAAATTTTTCGCTTGTGTCTTCCATATGTGGAACCCTCCGTGAAGTGCATGCGGGAACTACGCGGGAGATCTCCCCCTGCCCGGCAAAGACGCCCGGCGTGAAAACAGACGGGCGTCGCGCCCGCGCCGCCCAATATAGTCTTTTACGCATGGGTCAGGCAATCCCTGCGGCGGCATATCCGGCCTGCCTTCTGCGCTGCGGGCATGGCCCGCGTCCGGGGCGGCCCGTGCATCGCTTGTCAACAGCCGCAATCTGAAATAAGCTGTTTGCCGCAAAAAAACATGGTCGCGGCGGAAAAGCTCCGCCGCGTCGCAGGCGTCGGCCGTGGAGGTTGGCATGTATTTCAGGAAACTCGAAGGATTGTGCGTGTTGCCGGCAGCCCTGCCGCTGCTCCTGTTCCTGTGTTGTGCCGCCGCAGCGCACGCTGCGGGGCAGGAGGCGGGAACGGTGGTCAGCGTCACGCCCGGCGCGTTTGTGGAGCGCGACGGGCAGAGGCTGCCGCTGGAGGCCAAGGCGGCCATATATGCCGGCGACGTGCTTGTCACCGACGCCACGGGCCGCCTGCGCGCGTGGATGCGCGACGAGACCACGCTCTCGCTGGGCTCGGACACGGAATTCGAGATAGAGGCCTATGACGACAGGGGCGACAAGCCCGTCTTCACGAGCAGGATGACGGGCCTTGCGCGCATGCTCACCGGCAAGATCACCAGGGCCAACCCGGAGGGCTTCAGGGTCGCCACGCCGCAGGCCACGGTGGGCATTCGCGGCACCATCCTGTCGGTGCGCTCCGGCGGTGGGAAGACCACGGTGTTTGTGGAGAACACGTTGCGGCAGGTCGTGGTCAACGGCGTGACCGTGCCCTCGGGCAGCAAGGCCGAGGTGCCCGTTGCGGGCGCGGCCCCGCGCGTCTCGCCCATGACGCCCGCCGACCGGCAGGAACTCGGCGCGAGCCTTGCCGCGCGCGGCGGCTCCGGCGGCGGGGCGGGCGGCGCGTCTTCCGGCGTCATGGCGGCGGCGTCCTCCAGCGCCGCCCCTGCGGCAGCGGCGTCAGCCCCTGCGGGCCTGAACGTGGACAACATGCTGGCGGATTCCTCCTCGGCCCTTTCGCAGGCCATAGCGCTCCACCAGGAGGCCACGGTCACGGGTCGTCTGGTGGGGGGAGAGGACGGCTATCTCAACTGGAGCGGTTCCTATACCCTGACCGGGGTCAACCTCGCCAGCGGCGCGTTCCGTTCCGGGGCAATGATGCTGCACGAGAACAACGGCGCCGGAGATTTCAACCTGTCCGGCGGCGCGGGCGTGCTGAACGGCGGCACGTATCACCTTACCGGGGTTTTTTCCGGTAATGATACTACAGCGGGAATAGCCGCCACCGGATCGATGACGGGCACTGTGCACAGCGGGACCTTTAACGCCGAGACTCCCTCCTCGGCAGCGGGTGCAAGTGTTGACGGCAGCTACCAGTCCACATCCGTCACGCATTAGGCAACCGGCATGCTGAAATATTATTTCTTCTCCCTCCTGCCGTTGCGGTCGGCCCGCCCCGCGTTCCTCGCGGCGCTTGCCTGCCTGCTGCTGTGCTGCGCCTGCCTTTTTGCCTTCCCTGTCCACGCCGCCCCGGCCAGTGACCCGGCCGTGGAGGGCGCGGCGGCGCAGGCGCGCGTGCGCGCGGCCGGCCTGCTCCAGTCCGGCAAGGCCGATGAGGCCTATGAACTCTACAAGGGCCTGCTGCTGAACAATCCCGACGATGACGAGGCCGTGCTGGGGCTGGCCCGCGCCGGGGCCGTGAGCAAACACTGGAACCAGTCCGTCACGGCCTACGAGATGCTGCTCGAAAAATACCCGAAGACGGCGGCCCTGCACAGCGAGCTGGCGCAGGTCTACATGCTGCTGGGCGAGCGCGAGGCGGCGGAGCGCTGCCTCGCCGAGGCGCAGGCCCTGGGCGGCGGCGCGGACATGAACCTGGACGCCATGGAGAGAAAGCTCGACCAGGTGCAGATTCACGGCCGGCTGCGCGCGGGCCTGCTCTACGATTCCAACGTGAACATGGGGCCGGACACGGAAGGGCTGGAGCTGGGCAGCTGGCACGTCAACGTCCCGAACGTGGAGAACAAGGACAGCTTCGGCATGTACCTTGGCGCGGACCTGGATTTCGGCTGGCAGCCCCTGCGCGATTCCGGCTGGTGGCTGGTGGGCGACCTGCGCGGCTTCTGGCGCGGGCACGAGCGGCAGTCCCTGCACGACGACTTGCGCATGCGCGAGTCGCAGTGGGGCCGGGCCGGGCTGGGCGTGCGCCATGTGGGCGCAAAGACCCTGCTGGACGTGCGCGTGCGCGAGGAAATTTTCGACTACGAGTTCCTGCAGCATGTGCGCTCCCTGGGGCCGGAGCTGACCTTTGTGTACGCGCCCGTGCCCAAGGTGCAGTTGCTTACCCTGGCCGGCTGGGATTCGCGCAAGTTTTCCGAAGCCAAGGAGCGCAACGGCGGCTACGGCTGGGCGGGCGAGTATGCGCGCCTGCTTTTCGGCGACAGCGGGCATGCGCTCACCGTGGGCGCGCGCGTCCTCTGGGGCGCGGCCAATGTTTCGGACTACAACTACACAGGTTGGGAAGGCTCGGCGCGGCTGCTGGTCAAACTGCCCGGCGACGTGGATTTTGCGCCTTTCGCCTCGCTGACGCAGGAATTCTATGAAGGCCCGGCCACGGCGCTGGAAGAGGAAAAGCGCATTGACACGCGCTGGCGGCTGGGCGCGGCCCTGACCTGGCACATCAATGACGCCTGGGCCGTGGAAGCCACATACGCTTACACCAGCAACGATTCCTCCTGCCCCCTGTACGACTACACGCAGCATCTGGTGATGACCGGCGTTTCGTGGAGCTTTTAGCGCAATTACCGCAAAAGCGGCAACGCGCATCCCCTTGGCCGGAAGAAAGCCGTTTCCTGCCCAGGTGGATGCCAGTTCCGGCCTGCATGATTCCCGGCGGGCCTTCCTGAAGGCTGCCGCCGCGAGGAGTGCAGCTCCCCCTGCGGCACCGCCGTTCAGAAATCCTGCCCCGCCTTTCGCGGCACGTCCCCGGTGAAGTTTTTTGAAGGAAGGGGGGCGGGGGAAGGAAACTTTTTTCCAAAAAAGTTTCCTTCCCCCGCAGTGTTTCTTACTTGCCCGTCAGCGTCCAGACGTCGCTCCACGTGTCGGCGGGGCGGGCGCGCAGATCGGCGCAGGCGTCGGCATAGGCCTGGTGCAGGGGGCCGGGATGCTCCGCGCACAGCGCCGCGAAGGCCTGCGAAGCCTGCGCGAGCAAGGCGGCGTCACGCTGCACCACGGCCGCGCGGTACAGCCGCAGGGCCTCCCGCCAGTCCTCCAGCAGTTCTTTCTGGGCCGATGCCTCGCCTGCCGTCAGCACGGTGAACACGTCCACGGGTTCGGCCCGGCCCTTGACCCGCAACCGCGCCAGCTCGCGCAGCACAAGCCCTTCGCCGCAGCGGGAGGCGGTTTCGCCGCTGGTGACCAGCGTCACGCCGTAGCGGGAACACAGGCCCTCCAGCCGCGAGGCCAGGTTCACCGTGTCGCCCACGGCCGTGTAGTTGGTAAGGTCGTCGCTGCCCATGTTGCCCACATGGGCCTGCCCCGTGTGGATGCCCGCGCCCATGCGCAGGGTGAGGCCGAAATCTCGCTGCAGTTCCGTATTCAGCCCGGCGAGGGACTGCTGCATGGCCAGCGCCGCGCGCACGGCCCTGTCCGGATGGCCGGGCACGTCCAGAGGGGCGTTCCAGAAGGCCATGAGCGCGTCGCCGATGAATTTGTCCAGCGTGCCGCCGGATTCGCGCACGAGCGCCGTCATGGGCGTGAAGTAGCGGTTGAGCAGGGTGACCACCTGCACGGGCGTGAGCTTTTCCGACAGGGAGGTGAAGCCGCGCAGGTCCGTAAACATGACGGTCAGTTCCCGCTGTTCGCCGCGCAGGGAGGCCTCGCCCCTGTCCACGATGCGGGCCACCACCTCGGGCGAAACGTAGTGGCTGAAGATGTTGCGGATGCGGCGCTTGTCCTTTTCCGACAGCCGGAAGCGTGCGGCAGTGAGCGTGACGGCCTGCGCGCCCACGGTGAGCATGGCCCACAGGGGCGATACCCACAGCCCCCGGCCGAAGAAATGCCAGGAGGCCGCATACGCGCCGCCCGCGAGCGCCACCCCCCCCACGAGCGCCACGGATAAGCGGCCAAGGCCGAACAGCGGCAGGCAGATGAGCGACACCAGCGCGATGCAGCCCATGTTCACGGCGAGGCCCCAGTCCAACGCTTCAAGGGTGCGCCCGGAGAGGGCGGCGTCCACGATGGTGGCGTGCGCCTCCACGCCGGGCATATGTTCGTCCAGCGGCGTGGCCCGAATATCCATCTGCCCGGCAGCGGACGTGCCGACAAAGATGATTTTTTTGCGCACCTCCTCCGGGGCGAAGCGGCCGGCAAGCACATCCCCGGCGCTGATGTAGGGGAAGGTGCGGGCCGGGCCGCGCCAGGGCAGCAGCACGAGGCCCTGCGGCGTGACAGGAAGGGTGGCCCCGCCCGCCTGAAGGCGCAGCCGGCCGTGGGCGTCCTTGCTGAACGTGAGGTTGCGCGTATGCTCATGCAGCATGAGCGCGCGCAGGCTCAGGTTGGCGTAGTTTTTGCCGCCTTCCACCCGCGCCAGCACGGGAACGCGCCGGAGAAGGCCGTCCTCGTCCAGCGGGGCATTGAAAAAGCCCGTTGCGGCGGCAGAGGACAGCTCCGGCAGGGGCGCGACCATGCCCTTGCCCGTAAACAGGTTTTCCCAGACGTCGCCGCCGTCGGCGGAGGCGTCCTTCGCCGCGAGCCCCACGCCCCTGGGCAGTGCGTCTGTACCCCTGAACAGGGCGGCATCCTCCCGGCGGAACACGAGAAAGGCGCCCAGCGCCACGGGCTTGCCGCGCAGAAATTCCGCCAGCAGGCGGTCATTGTCGCGCAGGATGTCGGGCACATCTTCCACGCGGGCGTTGATGCCCATATCCCGGTGCAGGTCGCCCAGCACGGCTTCCACGGAAGTGCGGTCCTTCTCCGCGAGCATGATGTCCAGCGCCACCACGGAGGCCCCGGCATCCAGCAGCACCTGCATGAGCTGCGCCAGACGGTAGCGCGGCCACGGCCACTGCCCCTGCTCGCGCAGGCTTTTTTCGTCCACATCCACAATGGCCGTCACGTTGGCATGCGCGGGATCGGCGTGCGCGGCAAGGAGGCCGTCGTAGATTTTTGCGTCAAGTTGCCGCAGCAGCGGGGGATTGAGCGCGCTCAGGGCCAGCAGAACCAGGGCTGTTGCCAGCGCCGTAATAAGGAGGGGAAGTTTGCGGCTTGCGCTGCCTGTTGCCGGTTGCACAACTGCGGCCATACCGAGTCCTGTTACGCGCCGGACGCGCGGGTTGCAAAGGATGCGTTTGCGGTGTTGCGGCCGCGCGGTCAGGCGTCCGTTTCGGCAAAACGCTTGCAGATGGCGTCGATGACGTCGCGTATTTCCATGAACGCCTGCACCAGTTCCGGATCAAAATGCGTGCCTGCGTCCTCCTGCAGCACGGCCACGGCTTTTTCCGTCGGCCAGGGCTCCTTGTAGCAGCGGCGGGAGATGAGCGCGTCGTACACGTCGGCGATGGCGGTGATGCGGGCCGCCAGGGGGATGGCCTCTCCCGCCAGCAGGGGATATCTGTCCGAGCCGGTATAGCCCTGGCCGTTCCATTTCTGGTGGTGGTGCAGGGCAATGTCGCGGGCCATCCTGTCCACATCGGCGCGGGCGTCGGTGAAGAGATCCGCGCCCATGGCGGTATGGGTTTCCATGACCGCGCGCTCCTCCGGCGTGAGGCGGCCGTTCTTTTTCAGGATGGCGTCGGGAATGCCCACCTTGCCCACGTCGTGCAGCATGGCGGCCATGCGCATGCGCCCCTTGGTGGTGCGCAGCTCCTCAAAGCGGACGCCGTGCTTCTCCGCCCAGCGGTGGTAGATTTCCGCCGCCATGGCCCCCACGCGGCGCACATGGCCGGCCGTCTCGCGCGGGTCGCGCAGCGAAGTGGTGCGCAGCATGCGCAAGATGAGGTCGTTGGCCATGTTCGCCCGGTCCAGCGCGGTGACGGCCAGCATGCCCAGTCGCCCGGCGGCCTGCACCATGCCGGGCGTGAAGGGCCGCACCCGGCCCTGAAAGGTGCTGTTGATGAGCTGCAGCACGCCCAGAAGGCGGCCGTAGGCGTCGGCAAAGGGCAGGGTGAGCATGGAGACGGTGCGGTAGCCGGTGGCCTTGTCAAAGGATTCGTTGAAGGCATAAGGCTCGCTTTCCGCGATGGCGCGCACGTCGGGGATGTTCAGGGCGCGGCCGGTGCAGGCCACGAAGCCCGCGATGGATTTCGTGTCGATGGGCAGCTCGGACTTGAGGTAGATATGCTTGTTGGCCTCCGAGCCGGGGAAGAGCGTGTCGTTGGCCGTGTAGGAAAAGACCAGGTGGTTGTCCTCCACCAGGTAGATGGTGCCGGCGTCGGCCAGAGTCAGGGATCGGGCCTGTTCCAGAATGTTGTCCAACACAAGATTGATGTCGGAAAAATGCGAAATGCGCTGGAAAAAGTCGAACAGTTCGGCATCGGCGTTTTTCAGGTGCTCCTCGCCCGGCTCCATGACGCCGCCTTCGGCCGTGATGCGCATGCCCTCGCGCGCAAGCTGGAGCGTGATGGGCAGGTGACGGCAACGGTCCCGCAGGGCATTGATGGCGTTCTGCAGTTCGGAATCGGTATGCGTGGGGGCGTGGTGGGTGAAGATGCAGTGCTTCACGCCCCTCCGGGCCAGTGCTTCGGGCCAGTGCTCTATGGCGCTGTGCCCCCAGCCCCTGTGCGTCTCGTAGTCGCTGAGAAAATAGTGCCCGTCCACCAGCGCCACATCCGCCCCGGCCATGAAGTCCAGCAGGCGCGTCGTGGCGGCGTTGTCGCCGCATTCATGGTCGCCGGTGTAGACAAAGCTCCAGCCGTCGGCCTCCACGCGGAAGGCCGTGCAGCCGCCGGGATGGCCCGTGGGGCAGGTCTTGACCCTCATGCCGCAGGCCGAGAACTGCCCGCCGGGCGTAAATTCCACAATATCGCGCTTCGGCAGGGATTCCCACGGGACGGGGAAATAGGTTTCCTCGAACAGGCCCCGGATGCTTTGGGCAAAGGGTTTGGGCGCGGCCGCGCCGTAGAGCGTCAGTTTCTGGGCCGGGTCGTACAGCGGCGCAAAGCAGGTCAGGCCCATGATGTGGTCCCAGTGCAGATGGGAGATGCAGATGGCGCACTCCGTAGTGACCTCGCGCGACATGCCGTCGCCGAGGGCGTGGATGCCCGAGCCCGCGTCCAGAATCAGGCGCTCGCCGCTGTTTTTCAGCACTTCGACGCAGGCCGTAGCCCCGCCGAATCGCGCCATATGCGGAGAAGATACGGGGATGGACCCGCGTGTGCCCCACAGCCGGATGATCATGTTGGCCTCGCTTGCGGTAACAGTCCCAAAGGGCCCTGAATCTCAGACACGGCGCCGGGTCAGGATTTTTTGCCGCGGCCGGGCAGCAGATCGCGCAGCGCCTCGCCCGTCTTCCTGACTTGGGAGAGCGTCTCCCTCCCGGCGGTTCCCAGGGCGTCGCCGACGGTACGCGCTGTTTCGCCCAGAAAATCCGTCGTCGTTCTGACGCCGTCCGCCGCCTTCTGCACGCCGGAAACGGCCGTGTCCGCCACGGCGCGGCCGCCGTTGCGCACGGCCGAGCCCACAGTCTGCGCGCCTTCCACCACGGAGGAACCCGCCGCCCGTGCGGTAGTTCCCAGAGCGTCCGCACTGTGGCGCACAGTTTCCGCCATTTTTTGCGCACCGTCCATTACGGCCTCCACCGTGGCCCTGCCGCAGTCCGCCACGGTCTGTGCGCCGTCGCTCACGAGGTCGGCGGCGTCGGCGGCCGCGCCGGCCACGGTGCTTGTCACGCCGGCGGTCACCCTTCCCGCGCTGTCCATGAATTTCCTGCCGCTGTTCAGGGAGAGCGCCTGCAACTCTTTTTTCAGCGCCTTGACGATGGCTCCCACGGATTCCTGCGAGATGTCCAGCAGGATGCCTCCTGTTTCACGCACCGTGGAACTGCGCAGATTCCCCTCCCCGCCGTACATGGCGTAGCGGTAGGCCCTGCGCGTGATGACGCCGGCGCGCACCGCCAGCAGGCTGTTGGCCGCCCCGTCGATGACGGAGGCGGTGAACACGTGCATGGCCGCGCCCACAAAGGGCACGGACGATGCGGCCATGGCCGGGGCCACGGACGGCACAAGCTCGTTCATGGCGTCGGCAATGGTCTGGGGAATGTTCAGCGCATCGATGGAAAAGGCCACAAAGGTCGCCGAGGAAACCGTGGAGTAGACGCTCAGAATTTCCCGTGGCGTGGGGCGCTGGTTGTAGACGGCGGAAATGCGCCAGACCATGCGGCAGAGCGCGAAGAAGACGATCAGCGCGTCCAGCCGGCCGTTCTGCGCCAGCGCTGTCCCCAGAAAGACCTTTTTGCCGCCGGAACGGATTTCCGCCTCGGCGCGGGCGTCCAGAACCGTGAGCGCCTGCTCCATGAAGTCGGGCGCGTCCCGCGAGAGGCCCGCGTCCCGCACATGGCTGTTGCGCGCAAGGCGGCGACGCATTTCGGCAAGAAAGGCCTGCCGTTCTTCAGCAGATGCGTCCCGCCGCAACACCAGTTTGGCCGGCCGCGCAAACAGCGCCAGGTACAGCCACAGCAGCGCCGCCAGCTCGGCCAGAACCAGGCCCAGGCAGACCCAGACCCCGGAACCGGGATGCAGGGCGTCGGCCGCGCGCAGCGCGGCAACATCTATTTGCGCCAGCAAGGCGACGGCCAGCCCCATGAAGAGGAGGCCCGCCGCCGCCGCAATTTTTGCAATGTACTGCATACGCTCTTCCCCAAAAAAAGTGCTCACGCCTGTCCGCCTGCTGCATCTGCGACGGACATACCATATCCCGTGCCGGGACGATATTCCCGCGCGGGGCATCTGCCCGCAGCGACAACATGCGCTCCGGTTCAGGCGTCGCCGGGCCTGTTTGCCCGGTCAAACGTTGCGCCACTCCCCATGCCGCACATGATTTCCGGGTCATACAGGCGGAAATTGTTTTTGCCCGCCTTCTTGACCGCGTACAGCGCCGCATCGGCATTGCGGTACAACGTGGCGAGGTCCTGCCCGTGGGCCGGGGAGAGGGCGACGCCGATGCTGGCGGAAACATGCAGGCTGGCTTCCCCCTTTTCGCAGTCCATGTCCAGCGCGCGGACAAGGGCTGCAGCCTTTTCGCGCACCCAGTCCGCATCGCGGCAGGGAAGGAAGACCACGAATTCGTCGCCGCCGAAACGCCCGATGATGTCGTCGTTGCGAAATACGTTGCGGATGCGCCGGGCGAACTGCTGGATGCAGTGGTCGCCGAAAGCATGGCCGAAGGTGTCGTTGGAGCGTTTGAAGTTGTCAATATCAATGATGAAGAAGGCGTACTGCCGTTCCTGTTTTGCTGCCAGACAGCATGTGATGCTCTGTTCCGCGGCGCCGCGCGTCAGACACAGTGTCAGGGCGTCAGTGCGCGCTTCCTCTTCTTTCTCATGCTGGGAGTTGATGTCCTTTGCGTACATATAGGTATGGATGCTCTTGTCGCGATCCACGGAAAAGATGTGGACATCATACCTCATCCACTGGAATTGACCATTTTGCAGGACTGGGCAGTCCATGTTGAGATGTTCAGTGCCCCTGCTGTACTCACGTAAAATATTTTCCCGTGAGAATGTGGCGAGAAATTCTTCCTGAAATTCCTTTTTTATAACTCGTTCTGCTAATAAATGAAGACTCTTGGAATAGGGAAATTCCTCCTCCATTTTGAGAAATTGAAATTGATGAAAACGGCTTTCAGGCGCAAAACGGTCATTTGAAATATCTATTTCATAGATACTTGTATACATATATCGAGTTGCATCATGAAAATATCGAAGCCTGTCCTCGAGTATGTTTTTTATTTTGTGCTCAAATTTTGATATTATATTGCTTATAAATATAATGATTGTAGCCATTAAAGATAGTATAATGAAACTTGATTTGATAATATCAGATTTTAATTGCGTATAGAAATCTCCCATATAACTCTCAACAACAAGAAGCCAGGAAAGCTGGGGAATATATTTTACGGCCACATAATTATGCGTATCATTATTGATATATGTAAAACTGTCTTTATTTGAAACAGACACATCGTTTTTGAGATATCTGATATCGCCGAATTTTTCGTTCCCGGACAACTCAAGCCAGTTTATTTCTGAAAGTCCTGTTGCATGGCTTGAGAGTTGAATCAGGCCCTCTTCATCCACAATATTCACCGTGACGCCGGAGTTTTTTTCAAAATCCAGAATATCATCCATTATTTTATCGAGGTGCACACAAATGCCGATAAAACCCAGCAGCCTGTTATTTAGGCTTCTGACTTTATAATTTACAAATAATGAAATATCATTGTTTGCAGATATTGTTTTATCAATATCTATATTGACATCATAATCAGCTTTATTTGATAGAGACCTTTCATACCATGCATGACGCATTTTGTCATTGTCGATAGTGACAATAAATCCATCTTGTGTGTAAAAAGCATTATTTTTTATAAGTGACAGAAATGAACCGTCAGAATCATATATTTTATTGTACCCCTTCAGATAGTTTGTGATGACTTTGGAAAAGTCCGGATCCTTGTAAGACTCATCGCGGGAAAGGTAGGAGATGAGGAAGCTGTCCATTGCCATGGTTCTTGAAATGCTGACAGGCTGTATGAAAAATGACGACAGCCGCGAATATATTACGGCGATATGCTGGGAGGCTTCGTGCTCCAGACGCGTCATGGAGTCCCTGTAAAAGGAAAGGTAGTACATGCCGGAGAGCAGGGAGAAGCCCAGTATCAGGACAAGCCCGACAAAGACATTGGTTTTGGCAAGGGTGGAGAATCTCATGCATGCATTCCTTCTGCCGGGGACAGGGCAACGCGCACCCCGTTGGCCCGCACAGCCGCCGCGCGCGTCACGGCGAAGTCTTTCCCGCCGGTTTCGTGGCAGCTCTCCGCACGTCGTTCCCCACGGGGGGGAGAAAAGGCGTTCCGGAACAGCACGGCAGCTTCTGGCAGTGCGCGGACTCTCCGGGGAAGGGAGCGGCGGAGATTTCATCAACAGCGTGATGGGCGTACAGGATGGACTGCCTTGTCAAAGGAATTGTCACAAGTTAACAGGAGAGATAGCATGGACGTCCGCAAGATGCCATAGGAATTTTCGGAATGCAGGCCTTCGACGGCATTGCGCCGCATTCCATCGCATCCCGACGTGCCGGGGGCGCATGTCGCGCAGGCGGTTGCCGGGGGGGCGCAGTATCGCTCGACGGCGTATCGACAGTCTGGCATGATGCATGCGGCAGCCGCCGGAAGGGCGGTTGCCGCTCCTGTGCAACTGTGGCAACAAGCGAGAGTGTCATGCGAATTACCATCATCGGCGGCGGCCCCGGCGGCTATACGGCAGCCTTTGAAGCGGCGCGGCGCGGTTGTGACGTCACCCTGGTCGAGCGCGACGCCCTGGGCGGAACCTGCCTTCATCGCGGCTGCATCCCCACCAAGACCCTGCGGGCCAGCGCCGACGCCCTGACCCTGGCCGCGCGCCTGGCCGAGTACGGAGTTGCTGTCGGCGGTTCGCCGTCCATAGACCTTGAGGCCGTGCGCAAACGCAAGGAATACGTTGTCAGCGTTCTCAACGGCGGTCTGGAAAAAACCTGCGCCCGTCTCAAAATTGCCCTGCTGCGCGGCACGGGCCGCATTGCGGATGCGCATACCGTCGTGGTGCAGGGCAAAGAGGAGACCACGGTCACCGGTGATGCCGTGATCATCGCCACGGGCTCCCGCGTGCGGCAGCTGCCCGGCCTGCCCTTCGACCACGAGCATGTGTGCAGCAGCGACGACGCCTTGCCGTCGGCGCGTCTGCCCCGGCGGCTGGTCATTGTGGGCGGCGGCGTCATCGGTTGCGAAACGGCCTGCATTTACCGCGCCTTCGGCAGCGAGGTCACGGTGATTGAGGGGCTGGACCGCCTGCTGCCCATGCCCTCGGTGGATCAGGAGGTGAGCGCCCTGCTCCAGCGCGAGATGCGCAAGCAGAAGATACGGATACTCGTCGGCAGGACGCTGGCGGACGTGCGGGTGGAGGAGGCTGTGGCGCGCGGCACGGTGCAGCCCTCGCCCTTTGTGGAACAGCCCGTCGCCGGGGGCGGCGAGGAGATTGAGGCCGACATGGTGCTGGCGACCGTGGGACGCGCGCCTGCCGTCGAGGGGCTGGGACTGGCGGAAGCGGGCGTGGCCGTGGACAGGGGCGGCTGGATTGTCGTGGACGACACGCTGCAGACATCCGTGCCCGGCATCTATGCCGTGGGCGACATTCTTGGCCCGGACCGCATCATGCTGGCCCATGTGGCCGCTGCGGAGGGGCTGCGCGTGGTGGATGCCCTGTGCGGCAGCCCGCGACCCATGCGCTATGACGCCGTGCCTTCGGCCATATTCACCGCGCCCGAAATCGGCGAGGTCGGCATGAGCGAGGCCCAGGCCAGGGCCGCCGGAATGGAGATCGTCTGCGGCACAACGCAGATGCGCGAACTGGGGAAGGCCCACGCCATGGGCGAACTGCCGGGCTTTTTCAAGATCGTGGCCGAAGCCGGAAGCGGTCGCGTGCTGGGCGCGCATATCGTGGGCGCACATGCCTCGGATCTGGTGGCCGAGGCCGGGGCGGCGCTGACCGCCGGGCTGACCGTACGCCAGCTGGCTGCGACCGTCCACGCGCACCCGACTCTGGCCGAAGGCCTGTACGAGGCGGCGCGCGCCGCCTGTCGCGCCCTGGAAGGGTGAAAACGGGGCAGCGGCTTGTGCGGCGGCTGCGGACCATCCTGCCGGGCAGGGTATCAATCCGCTTGGCATAATAGATGGCCTCCGCAATTCTCATGGCATACATGCGACCGGGCAGGATGCAATTCTTGCTCTGGTCAACCAGCACCACATGCCATCCTTGATTTCCGGCACCATGCTGTCGTCGGAAACCCGCATCAGAACCATCGTGTCCGGGTTGCCCTTACGCGGCAGGAAGCCGGAGTGTACGCCGTTGGCGGTGGGAAATGGTCTCAATTTTCGTAGTGGTTGCGGCAGGTGACGATATGGATGGTGTTGCCCCGTACGGAGTAGTCGAGGCGATTCCCGTCGCCAATGCGTCTGCTCCAGTCTGCTTATGACAGCACACCTCACTATCATCTCCTTGCTCCTACCGTATTCTGGACGCAGCATACCCCTTCGCGCCGTCCTCCTTACCACTATGAGGGACGTACTGATTTAATCCCAAAAATTGTTCGCTGTTTCTGTATCAGTATTGTAAGATTCCTCCATGACAGGAGGCGAACTATGGTAACCAGAAAACTTTCCATTCTTGAAGCTCTTCGTGGCAAGCAAATACCCAAAACC
>SUVB01000034.1 GCA_015062205.1 Desulfovibrio desulfuricans | reverse complement strand
GTCGCCCAGATGCGTCTCGCGGGCAATATGGAGGACATCCCCCTTCTTCAGGGCACGCAGGCACGCGGCCAGCCCCGCACGCTCCGCCGTCGAGTCCGTGTACACGGCCTCATAGCGGCGCGCCGCGATGAGCTCGCTGCCTTCCGGCATGGCCGGGTTGCTGAAGAAATACAGGATATCCATCACAACGCTCCGAGCGTTCCTTATGCCGACGTCAGTTTCCTTACGGAAGAAAAACGACTGTGCCCCTTCCTGAATCCCGCGCCGTCAAGCAGCGCCTTGAACCGCTTTGCGGACATCTGCGCAGCGGCTGCCGCCCTGCGCAGGCTCATGGCACCGCCCATCCAGGCGAGAACCGCTTTCCGCACCCTGTCCGGGAGGCTGTCCAGGAAAACTTCCTGGTTCCTGCCGCGTTGATCTTTGCGCGGCAGTGTCGCCATTCCGCAGGCCCCGGCCGTATCCGTGGCACCGGGGGCAGGCGGCGTTGCTGCAACCCTGCCGGTCGTGCGGGGCTTTCCCTCTTGTCC
This sequence comes from Desulfovibrio desulfuricans, assembly GCA_015062205.1. Classification (GTDB taxonomy): domain Bacteria; phylum Desulfobacterota; class Desulfovibrionia; order Desulfovibrionales; family Desulfovibrionaceae; genus Desulfovibrio; species Desulfovibrio desulfuricans_D. The sequence continues at coordinate 2,023 of SUVB01000034.1, read as the reverse complement.
CAGAAGCGACAGCGCACGGCTGCGGAATGTTGTCAGCGGCATACCGCAACTCTCGGCCGCACTCCTGCAGGAAAGTTCCCCGGAAGCCCACCGTTCGGCCGCTTCATAAAATACCGGCGGAAGCTCCTTGGGAGGCCGTCCCATCCTGGCGCCTTTCCGCATGGATTTTTTCATATCCATGCTCACCGCCTGACTCGTGAACGCGCGCTCCATGTTAATGAGCGCTTCCAGCGCGACCGGATCCAGACCAACCAGCGGCGCGAATTCCGGGGGTACCTCGAACTCCATTCCCTGCCGTACGGCAGTGTTCATGGCGCGCAGGCAGTCCGCATAGGTCGGCCCCATGGCCAGCACGGCGTCGAAGGGCAATGCCTTCAAGAAATTCCCTCCACGCCTATATTTAGAACATTGAGAAGCATAATTTTATGTTTAATTATATCAATGTGTTATTAAATTTGGTGAAATGCGAACGACCGGAGGCATTCTTCATGGTGAAATGTCACACAATAAGCAGAAATTATTAAATAAAAATATATTTGGTGAAAAAGTGTTGCATTATAACACTAAAACGTCTGATTTATGGCACGCACAGCCACACAGCGTACTGCATGGTTGGCTTCATTTTGGGGGGTGCGGCTTTCGCCGAACTATCCCACTCAATTGCGGAAAAAACGGGCGTGCGGCAAGACGCCGCAGATTGCGGCTGGCTGATCGCAGGCAGGTGGGCTGGAAAAATGCGAAGGTCAGGCGGACATGACGCCTTCGGCGGCCCGGCGCAGCTTGGCCTTACGGTAGAACGTCGACGGGGGCATGCTGCAACGGCGCGCGCCCTCGCGGCCGCTGATGTCGCCCGCAAGCCACAGGGCGAAGACTGCATCGAAGTTCGGCGGCAGGGGCTTTGTCGGCCGCCCGAACTTGACGCCCCGCGCCCTGGCCGCGGCAATGCCCTCGGCCTGCCGCTTGCGCGTGCGCAGGCGCTCGTCTTCCGCCAGGAAGGACATGAGCATCAGCACGATCTGCATGAGGAAGGATTCGATGCGCCCCAGGGGGCGGTCCGTGTCCAGCATCTCCATGTCCAGCACCTTGATGGTCACGCCTTTCCTGCGGGAAAGGCGGTTCCATTCCGCAGGCACCTCGGCATAGCTGCGGCCCAGACGGTCCAGGCTGTGGATGTACAGCGTGTCGCCCTTTTTGAGACGCCGCACCATATTGCGGTACTTGGGCCGGTTGAAATCCTTGCCGGAGGCCCTGTCTATAATGATGCGCCGATCCGGGATGCCCCTGGCCCGCATGGCGATGACCTGCCGGTCCACATTCTGGTCAGCTGACGAAACCCGCACATAACCGTAGACGTTGCTCATGGTAGCCTCCGCAATGAAGTGATGTCCCGTGAGCATAGGTGCGGACACAATGGCGGGCAACTTTCGGGCCTGCTGTGCCGGCAATGCCGAGGCTTGCCATGAAGGACGATTCTGACGTACTCTGCAGGCAGAGGGACAGGCATTGCATGGGCGAGACGGACAAGGCGTACAAGCTGCTCTTCGGGCACAAGGAAATGGTGGCGAGCCTCCTGCATGATTTCGTGCTGGACGCGGCTGTCGCCGACCTTGACTTGGACACGCTGGAGCCGTGGCCGGGCGAGCATGTCTCGGAGAGCCTGCGGGAACGGATTGACGACCGCATCTGGCGGCTGCGCTGGAAGGATGCCGACTGGTGCTATGTTTTTGTCATTCTGGAGTTCCAGTCCACGCCCGACCGCTGGATGGCGGCGCGCATCCTGTCCTACACGGCGCAGCTGTGGCTGGACCTCATTGATGCTCATGAACTCGGCGCAAGCGACCTGTTGCCGCCGGTGCTGCCCATCGTTCTCTACAACGGCAGCAAGGCGTGGACAGCCCCGCTGGACGTGAGCGGGCTCCTTGCGCCGGAAGCGTCGCGGCTTGAAAAGTATCAGCCCCGGCAGCGGTATTTCCTTTTGGATGAAGGGCGCACGGAAACAGGCGATGGCGACGGCCTGAGCGCC
>SUVB01000001.1 GCA_015062205.1 Desulfovibrio desulfuricans | reverse complement strand
GGTTCCTTCTGTGTGGCTGCAGCAGACGGTAAGCACGACGGCATATCGTGGCGGCACTGCAGGCTGCTGCAGCGTGCCGACGGCTACGGCTACGGGCAACTGCTCGGTAACGTCAACCAGGAGAATTTCGGAGGCAGCGTTTCCTCCCCGGCTTGAAAGCCGAGGTATCCACGCTGTATTTATGATAATGAACAGAAGTGAGCTCATACGCGCCCTTGCGGAACAATGTGCCATTCCTGAAACAGAGGCCGCCCACTATGTCAGCATTTTTTTTGATCAGATGAAGTCGGCGCTGCTGTCCGGTTCTCGTGTGGAAATACGCGGCTTCGGAACATTCAAGATCAAGCAGTACGATAGTTACGTCGGTCGTAATCCGAAAACCGGAGAAAAAGTGACAGTCGCATCGAAATGTCTGCCATTTTTCCGTGCAGGAAGAGAACTTGTGAAATTTTTAAATGAATAATCGCTTGCAATGTGATTTATAAGTGAGTATTTTTATAAAAAATATTTTAAGAAGGGGATGTCTTATGGATGATTATTTGAAGGAAGCGTTGGAACTTGCGCGTGCACAGGCGGGCGTACGTGTCATGTCTGAAGATGAAATCTCGGCTTTCGTGCAGAAGGTTGCCGGCAGCTTGCGCATGATTGCTGAAGGCGGCAATCTCTCCGGTGAGAGCGAGATTTCTCCTGACGACGTCAAAAAGTCTGTGAAGGAAAAATCCGTCACCTGTCTGGAGTGCGGCAAGAACTTCAGAATTCTGACAAAGCGGCATCTTGCCCAGCATGGCCTGACTCCTGATGAATACCGTGCAAAGTACGGGATGAAAAAGGGGACCGCCCTTGTCAGTAAGTATCTCCAGCGCGATCGCCGCAAGAAGATGAAGGACATGCAGCTCTGGGAACGGCGCCGCAAGGCCGATACGCCTGAAGCCTGAGTTGCTGTATCTGCCCTCTTTTCTTGAGAAAGTTCCCCTCCCCTGGGGAGGGCCTTGCCAAGGGCGGCGGGAGTAGCTATAAAGAAAAGGAACACCGGCACATGTTGCGAGCATGTACCGGGGCTGGCACGGCGTGGTTAGCGCCCCCGTGCAACGGCTACTGCAGACGGACTTTGTTTTACGACCCCGGCCCACCGCTTGAGCCGGGGTCAACTGTTATCTAGCGTCAGACGCTACCTGTCCTTGCTTTAGCCGTTACGACGAAGGTCTTCCAGGTCAGCAGCGCTGAACAGGAAGACCGCGCCCGCGATGCCTGTGCTGCCCAGCGCCACCATGGAATCCACAAGAGGCGAGAGCAACGGCCCTAGCAGCGCCCCCGACACCTGCATCACAATGATGCACATGAAAAGCGAAATCACGAGTAGCGAGGGCCGAAACAGGATGCTGTACAGCAGCATGTACCCAGCCCGGCCATACTGCCCCGCAAAACCCTCGCCCTCGGGCATTGCATGGCCCACAAGCCACAACGGTGCTGCGATGGCAGCCTCCAGCGTAAGCCGTGTTTTCTACAGGGAGGGCGACACAGCGCATTCATCTTCTGGAACTTTGACGGACGGGTCAAGGTTTTTGGCATAGTCCCATAGCTCCGGCGTCATCTTATCCTTAATGAGATTCACGATGCAGCAGGAGCCGGAAACGTGGTCACTTTCATCCAAGGCAAGGCGTATCAGATCCTCGTCCGGGTTCTGGACATGCTCAATGGATATCGGCGTGCGCCGGATGGCGAGTTCGCACAGTTCCCGGCTCCGCAGGGATTCCGGCACCCAACCCAGCTCGCAGCAATGGTGACAGAGATCCACGGCGGTTCGTGCAAGTCCTGGCCACGCCAGTTTCAGTTTTTCCGGCAAAAATTTGTAGACATGCGTGTTTCGTTTCACTGCAGTCAGGACAAAATCCTCACCCCATTTTTCAAGAAGATGCTCGGGGATGAACTGCAAAGCCGGAGCGTGATTCCTGAGTGCCATTTCTGCCATTCGACGGTAGACTTCTTCGGGCAGCCGGTTGGGATCCACCTTTTCAAGCAATCTTCCGTCTCTCGCAAGTGCGCACATCCAGACCTTATCACGGTCAACCGTCGGCAGACACATGAGGACGGCTTCAGGCCAGACCGAAACAAGCTGCTCCTGGATCTCCTGCAAATTCCAGAACGGAAGATCCTCAAAGGGAGCGATATCGTGTGTTTTTCTCACATAGATGATAACATTGCTCGGAGTATGGTAATTGGCCGGAAGTGCCGGCAGTACCGTCGGATCCTCGCTGAGAAGTCTGTCGACGATGGTTACGTTGAAACTCCCGGTGGGGATTCTGGAAACAAGTTCCTTCGCGCTTTCGTCAGAATTCATGACAGCAGCAAGACAGACCTTGGGGCTGCGGAACTTCAGGGGGACGTCCACGAGACGGGAAACTGTATTCTCGTTCTGCAGCGCCATCAGGCAGAGCTTTTCCGTGAGGAACTCCGGAGGCAGATCTCGCAGGGGTGCTGGCTCATCGGCGACGACAGCCGCGATGCAGTCTTCGTAGGTCTGATATTTCAATTTCGTTACCTCAAGCCGGTCCACGATGTGGATCGTGAAGGGCTTCAGTTTATGGACACGCGCGCGTCCTCGCTCCAGAAGCTGTCTGGCGCGTTTCTCGTTGCACGGGTCCAGCGGTTTCTTGCACGGACATCGTAAGGAGTGAAGCACCTTACGGATGGCGACAGCAAAGCAATCAGCTCTGGGGATTCGGCTTTCACAAGCCTCGTCCTTTAGGACGGTGTGAAAGACCGCAATCTAGGATTGCATTACAACATCATATTTGATTTTGAATTATAAGTCAAGAGAATTGCGTTCTTCCATCAATCCTTGAGCCTGCCAAGGCGAGAAATATTCAACGCGCCGCTCCGGCGATATTTCCTCGGCAGTTTACTTTTGCCCTGTGAAAGCGTAAAAAACAATGGGTGACAGCAGGTAATTTGGACGTTAAGCCCCGGCAGGGGGACGAAGGGAAAACGGTCCCACTTGTGGTCACACAATAAAGCCTTTTAGAAGATAAATTCAATAAATCGAAACAGTTGACCTTGTTTTTGTGTTTCCCAACCCGGAGGAAAACATGACTAAGAGTCCCGCCAAGCCTGCACAGGCCAAGTCCAAGGGCGCATCGTCCGAAGCCCCCCAGAAAAAACTGGTGCTTACCGGTGCAGACATTGTGCAGATTGGCCCTGAGGCGGAATTGCTTGTCGGCGGCAAAAACTACAATACTGCCCTGATCAGCCAGATTGAGGGCATTCAGGCGCCGCATTTCCGCGCTGTTTCATCCCTGGCGTTCCACCGGCTCATGGATGAAACCAAGGTCAAAGGCCGAATTGTGCGCAGCGTTGTGGACCGTGAATACGGGCGCATCGACTGGAACGACCCTGAAATTAACCGGGACCCGGAGTTCCTGCAAAAATTCGTCCGCCAGCTCGGCAAGCAGGTCCATGACGCCTCGGCTGCCGACGGCGAGCCGGCCAAGACCAAGCTGCGCTCCTTTGTCAATACCGTGGTGGAGGGCTTCGCCACGTCGCCCGAAGGCATTGACCAGCTGCGCAAGCGCTCCATCATGGTGCAGTCCGCCATCCTCTCCGTGGAGGTGCCGGCGGAGGTTGATGCTGCCGTGCGCAACGCCTACCAAGCCATCTGCAAGGAAAACGGCGACGACATGACCCCCGTGGCCGTACGTTCCTCCGCAGCGGGCGAGGACTCGCGCAAGAAGGCCTTTGCGGGCCTGCAGGACACCTATCTGAACATGGTGGGCGAGGACAATGTGGTCGAGGCCTACCACTGGGACTGTGCCTCTGCCTACAATCTGCGCTCCATGACCTACCGGCGCGAGGCCATCCTTGACGCCCTGGCCAAGGCCGAGGAGACGGGCGACGAATCCATCGCCGAGAACGCCAAGAAAGAATGGGCCATTGAAAACACGTCCCTTTCCGTCTGCATGATGCAGATGATCAATCCGGTCATTTCGGGTACGGCGTTTGCCGCCGACACGGCCACCGGCTGCCGCGGCACAGACCGCAAGGATCTGGTGAGCATCGACGCCAGCTACGGCCTGGGCGAGGCCGTGGTGGGCGGCAAGGTCACGCCCGACAAGATGTACGTGTTCAAGCGCGATGACGGCGGCGAGGTGGTCATCCGCCACATGGGCTGCAAGGACATGAAAATTGTCTATGATGAACGCGGCGGCACCAAGGAGGTGCCCGTGCCCGAGTTGGAGGCTCTGCGCTGGGCGCTCTCGCTGAGTCAGGCCGAACGCGTGGCCAACGGCGTGCGCGCCGTGAGCAAGGCGTACGGCGGCATCATCATGGACACGGAATTCTGCATCGACGCCAAGGATCGTCTGTGGTTCGTGCAGGCCCGGCCTGAAACACGCTGGAACGAAGAGTTGGATCTGCATCCCACCACCATCTTCATGCGCCGCCGCGAGGTGGACCCCGGCGCCATCAAGAACGCCGAGGTGCTTCTGGCGGGCAACGGCGCTTCCCGCGGCGCGGGGCAGGGCACGGTGCGCTATCTGCGCTCCGCGCTGGAGATGAACAAGGTCAATAAGGGCGACGTGCTGGCCGCCGAACGCACCGACCCGGACATGGTGCCGGGCATGCGCGTGGCTTCCGCCATCATGGCCGATGTGGGCGGCGACACAAGCCACGCGGCCATTACCTCGCGTGAGCTGGGCATTGCCGCCGTTATCGGCATCCAGCATCTGGACGTGCTGCGCGCCCTTGACGGCGTGGACGTGACGGTGGACGGCACGCACGGCAAAGTGTACCGCGGTCTCCTGCCCCTGCATGAGGTGGGCGGCGAGATGGACGTGGCCAAGCTGCCCCTCACCAAGACCAAGGTGGGCCTGGTGCTGGCCGATGTGGGGCAGGCGCTCTTTCTCTCCCGGCTGCGTCAGTTCAAGCAGTTTGAAGTGGGCCTGCTGCGCGCGGAATTCATGCTGGGCAATATCGGCATCCACCCGCAGGCGCTGGAAGCCTTTGACAACGGCGAGTTGGACAAGATCGTGCAGACCAAGCTGAAGGAGTTGGAAAACCGCCTTTCCAAGGTGCTGCGCGAGCAGATGGCCGTGGGCCTCATCAGCAACAACTTCAACCTGCGCGAATATGTGGGCGAGGTGACGGGGCTGGCCGCCGAAGTCGAAGGCCTTGCGGAAACGGCCTCCGACCGCAGCGCCGAGGATCTGCTGCTGCAGCATCGCAAGATGCGCGAGTTGGACAACAGGATTGACCAGCATCTGGAACGCGCCTCGCGCCGGGTGGACATCCTCAAGACCTCCAATGACCTCGCCGAGCATGTGCGCATCATCATGGGCTATGACGACGAGCTGGCCCTGCTCAATCCCAACGATCCCGAGGCCGCCAAGCGCGCTTCGGAAATTGAGGCCAGCGTGGAGGCGCATGTGCGCGGCATCCGCGAGTTGCCTGTGGTCTCCAGAGTGCTGGCGGAGATCAACCGCCTGCGTCAGGAGGTTGGGCTGCGGTCCGGCCTGAAGAAGGAAATGGACGACGTGCGCAACCTGCCGGACAAGATCCGCAACATCATTAAGTCCCGCGGCTTCCGCACCGGCAAGGAGCACTACGTGCAAACCCTGGCGCAGAACCTCGCGCTCTTTGCCATGGCCTTCTACGGCAAGCCCATCACCTACCGCACTACGGACTTCAAGAGCAACGAGTACCGCAACCTGCTGGGCGGCAACCTCTTTGAGCAGACGGAAGCCAACCCCATGCTGGGATACCGCGGCGTCTCCCGCAACATCCATGACTGGGAAATCGAGGCCTTCAAGCTGGCGCGCGGCATGTACGGCGGCACTAATCTGCGCATGATGCTGCCCTTCGTGCGCACGCTGGAGGAGGCCCGCTCCATGCGCACCTACCTCGAACAGGTGCACAAGCTCAAGAGCGGGCAGGATGGCCTGAAGATCATCCAGATGGCCGAGTTGCCTTCCAATGCCATCCTCTGCAAGCAGTTCATCCGGGAATTCGACGGCTTCTCCATCGGCTCCAACGACATGACGCAGATGGTGCTGGCCACGGACCGCGACAACGCGCGGCTCTCCCACATCTATGACGAGGAAGACCCCGCCGTGATCTGGGCCATTCTGGTCAGCATCTTCTCCGGCCAGAAGTACGGCAAGAAGGTCGGTTTCTGCGGCCAGGGCGTTTCCAACAGCGTCATCCTGCGCGGTCTTGTGGCCATCGCGGGCATTACCTCAGCTTCCGTGGTGCCCGACACCTACTTCCAGACGGTGTTTGACATCGCCGCCGCTGAGTCGGAGAACCTCACCTCCGCCGATCTTGGCAAGTGGCTTGCAGAGCAGCACAAGAAGCGCTTGGACGAAATGCTGGAGAAGGCCGGCTACGGACATATTCTCAAGCACTTCAAGGAGCCGCAGGACATTCAGGAATGGTATGAGGGCGAGCTTCTGCGGCGTCACGAGCAGTTCCGCGAGCATCTGGACACTCCCAAGGAATCCTTCTACCGCAGCGAGCTTGAAAGCTTCCGTCGGACATTCCACAAGCCTGTTATCTACGCCACCTGGAATTGGGACGAAACCGTGCTGGACGCCCTGCATCATGCCGGGTTCGCCACCTTCGAGGAGCAGGTCAAGGCCATGGAGGAGTCGCGTCGGCTCAACGACTGATTGCGCCGCGCGCAGCGCTGATAAGCAAAAGGCCCGGGCCGTATGGTCCGGGCCTTTTCAGCGGCGGTCAGAAACGGTCAACGACGGTTGCACCGTGAAGTCCCCAAGAAGGCCCTTGGCCGGGCTGGGAACCTTTGCGGCGCAAATCCTTTCCTGATGCACCGTTCCAAGCAGATTGGCCTGTAAAGATTATCTGCTCCGGCGGCTGCAAAGGCAGATGGGCTGAGTGTAGCGTGGTGGCAGGCTTTTTGGAAGAAAACGGGTATCCCTTGCTTCTGTAAAAAAACAACAACAAATTGCGGCGGCGGCATGCCGGCAAACGGCGCATAGCGCCGGCGTTGCGCGTTTGCGGTTCAATTCTTGCCGATATTCAGCTTGTTCTGCATATTCCGGACGCTCTTGCCGAAGGAACTCACGGCGTCGTCAAATTCCTTTTGCAGGCTGTCCATGAGTTCGCGCACGGAAATAATCTTGTTGACCCGCGCCACATTGGCTCCGCAGAAGGCGAACCCCCGTTCGAGATTGCCCTTCATGGCGTTGATGAGCGCCTGTGCAATGCAGTAGGGGGTTTTTTCCTGCTGACAGGTATGCACACAGTGAAAGATGCACTTGAAGGGCTTTTTCTTGCCCTCGCGCGAGGCGTGGATGAATTCATTGTCCAACGCGCGGCCGGGCATGCCCACCGGGCTCTTGATGATGGTGATGTCTTCGTCCTTGGCGGTAAGGTAGCTCTGTTTGAAGCGTTCGTCGGCGTCGCACTCGTAGGTGGCCACAAAGCGCGTGCCCATCTGCACGCCGGAAGCCCCCAGATCGAGAAACTGCTTGATGTCCGCGCCGGTATAGACGCCGCCCGCCGCTATGACGGGCACGGCGCGGCCGCACTTGTCCTCCATGGGCTTGACCGCGTCAACCACCTGGGGCACCAGCACTTCCAGCGCATGCCCCGGATCCTGCAGTTCCTCGGGCTTGAAGCCCAGATGCCCGCCCGCCTTGGGACCTTCCACCACAAAGGCGTCCGGCGTGTAGCCGAACCGCGAAACCCATTTCCTGGCGATGACGGTGGCGGCCCTGGCTGAGGAAACAATGGGCACAAGTTTGGTCTTGAATTCCTGTTTTTTTTCTTCGCACAGCTGCAGGAGGTGCTGCGGCATGTCCAGGGGCAGGCCCGCGCCGGAAAAGATGATGTCCGCCCTGTTTTCAATGGCCGTGCGCACCATCTGGGCAAAGGTGGTCAGCGCCACCATGATGTTGACGCCTATGATGCCGGAGGTGAGCTCCCGGGCTTTCAGAATCTCGGCGCGCAGGGCGCGCAGGTTCGCTGCAAGGGGGTCCTTGGCGACGTCCGGCTCCCGCATGCCGATCATGGCGCCGGCGATGACGCCGATGCCGCCCTGATTGGCCACGGCGGAGGCCAGACCGGCAAGGGATATGCCCACCCCCATGCCGCCTTGCACCACGGGGATTCTGGCTGTGATGTCACCAATTTTCAGCGTGGGAAAAGGCATAGCGCTCTCCGTTTTTTTCACGGCTGGTTGATGCGGAACGCCAACATGCGGCAAAGCGTTCACGCCGTATGCGCGTCACAACAGCTTGTCGCAGCGGACAAAGCGTTGTCGGCGGCCTGTTGCGCCGTGCAGCCGCACATCCCGTAAATATCGGTGCAATGGTAGCCGCTACTTTCAAAAATAGCCACAGGTTTTTGCGGCGTTGCGCGCCGTTGCGTCAACATTTTTTGCGGCCCGTCTTCGCCTGCCGCTGTTGCAGCAACTCACACGGCGCAGAGTGCTGCATACGGGCACCAGTCGCAATGCTTATCAGGTTTTGCAGCAAAAAAAGGCGTATGCTGCATGTGCAGCACCGTCACGCTCAGCGCGAGCCCGCAATAGCGCACGGCATTATCCAGATCTTCATCCACAAGGCCGCCGAACAGCGGGTATTCCCTGCCGGCGGCGCGCAGTTCCACCAGGGCGGCGTCGCCCAGCGGGCCAAGCTTTCCGGCCTGGGCCATGACAATGTAGCAGGGCAGCTGCATACTGGGCAGGCGGAGACGCAACTCCTCAAACAGCGCGTCGAGCGTCTCCAGCGCCGCTGCGTCCGGCGCGGCGCCGTCCTCAACGCGGCCGCACAGTTCCTGAACCCGGTGGAAAAAGGCTGTGTCTGTCCACAGGCCCCCCTCGTGCTTCTTGAGAGCCCCCGTCTTGTAATCCAGGATGTGCAGCAGGCCGTCCCGCCTGTCCAGCCTGTCCATGACGCCGGTAAAGGCATACTCGCGGTCCGCGAGAGACAGGGTAACCTCCAGCTTTTTCTCCAGCGCCGCGATGAAGGTGGTTTGCGGCTGGTTTTCAAGAAAGCTCCACAGGCGGACGGGGGCCGACTCTTCCAGCATGAGGCAGCTGTCCGGCGGGAGCAGGCGGCGCAGGTCGGCCCTTTCTAGGGCTTCCAGAAAGCGCGCCCGCAGTGTTTCCCGGCTGATGTCGCCCCGACGGACCTCTCTGTTCAGATAGGGCTCGAAAAGCGCCCTCAGCGTTTCATGGATGCAGACGCCCACGGCGGCGGGGTCATCGCCCTCATTGACCTCGCGGGGCGGCTCCAGCCCGCAGAGATGCTGCCGGGCGAAGCGCAGGGGGCACTGCTGGTACACATCCAGCCGCGTGGCCGAAAGGGGGCTGTTCAGGAGGCTGTTCATGGCCTCGGCGAGGGCGGGCGCGCGCTCCAATCGCGGAACGGCGACCGGGGAGGGGCGCACCGTGCAGCGCGCCGTGAGCAGCGGCGCACGGCCGGGCGCAAGCAGGCGGCCCCGGCGTTGCTCCTCCTGCCAGATGAGTTGCTCCACAAAACGGCTGCGGCTTTTCTTGCCGTCAAACAGGGTGGAGCGCGTTATGCCCTCCTGCCAGAAAAAGCGCACGTCGCGCGCGCCGGCGCACAGGCGGTACAATGTATAGGCTGCGGCGCGTTCCCGCCTGTGCGCGTCGGGCAGCCCCAGCGCGCGACGCAGCGAATCCGGCAGCAGCGGGTCCTGCGCGGGATTGCCGGGCAGCTTGTCGTCCGTGGCGTCAAGGACAAGCACGCGGTCAAAGTGCAGCAGCCGCGTCTCAAGCATGCCCAGCACCTGCAGGCCGGTGAGCGGTTCCGCCTCAAAGGGCACGCGCTCCTGGCGCAGCACCTGCCGCGCAATACTGTGCAGGGCCGCCACGGGAAAGGGCGTGTGCGCAAGAGCGTTGCGGCGCAGGGCGGGGACCGCGTGGCGCGCCAGGCGGTACATGGCTTCGGCGTCCAGAGGAAAATGCCGCCACAGGTCGCCGCCGTTGCGCAGCAGGAAATCGCACAACCCCAGCAGCCATGCGGCCATGTCGTCCGTGGTCCGTGCTGCGCAGGGGCGGCGCAGCATGTGCTCGGACAGGCCGTCAAGCAGCGCGCGCAGGGGGGCGGGCAGTTCCGCAGCGCAGTCCGCCGTCAGAACGTCCCAGTCCACAAAACGCGGGCCGCGCCGGACGGCGCGCTCCAGACGTCGCAGCGTGTCACGCAGGCGCAGGGCGCCGTTTTGCCCGTCCGGGGCGCAGAGCATGTTCAGATATGGGTGGCGCAGGCATTGCAGCAGATTGCGCCAATAGAAACGGCCGTCCTCGGCGCGGGTCTCGCGCAGCTGCAGCACGGCTTCCAGCAGGCGGTTCAGGGGAGAGCGATCCAGGGGATACCCCATGGAAATGTTGACGTTCTTGTCCGGTAAATGATGCAGCACGGGCATGAGCAGGGCATTGTCCGTAAGGACGACGGCCGTGGAGGCGGCTTCGGAGGAGGGCGCAGCGGCCAGGTCGTCGCGCAGGGCCTGCAATTGCGAATGGCCGTCATACCCGGCAAAAAAGGAAATGCGCGGCCGGCGCCCGGCCTCCCGCGCGTCGGGCGTCACGGCAAGCTCGGCCGGAGCCTTCCAGCGGCGCAGCAGGTCGGCGAAAATGTCGCAGGACCAGTGCTGCCCCGCGCCTGTGGCCAGGGCGGGGTCCGCATGCAGGCAGACATGCCCTCCGGCCAGCCGCAGCCTGCGCAGCAGCGCGTCCTCGCTGCCGGAGAGCAGGGCGAAACCGGCCATGACCACCGGCCGTTCCGGCGCGGGCCGGAAAAAGGGAGGGATGGGGCCGTCGTCTTCAGCCACGGCAAAGGCGTCCAGTCCCGGCGTCGTCCAGCCGCGTTGCGCAAGGGCATCCAGATAGGCCTTGCTGATGCGCCCCAGCGCGCCCAGCAGCGCGGCGGCAGGTTGCGCCGCCTCCTCTTCCACATGGGCCAGATCCACGGCAGTGAGACGCTGCGCCAGCATTTCCTCGAACACATTGCCAAGGCGCAGCCCCCAGGGCAGGAAGCGGGCCATGTCCATATGGGCAAAGCGCGCAGCCAGGCGCTGGTCGTCGCGGGCAAGGCGGATCACACATTCGTGCAGCAGAGCGACCCTGTCCAGTTCTGCTGCCATATGCAGGGGCGCGGAACTGATGCGCGCACGCCACGCGGCGATGACGTCCGCCAGCGGCATGAAGCGGGGCAGCAGGCCCGCATGTCCGGCGTCGGCGTACAGGCGCGTCAGATAGCGCCAGGGGCGGTTGTGGGGCGCAATGAGCAGCACGGCGCCTGGACGCCCGTTGCTGACGCGCTCGAGAAAATCTTTCAGGTCGGGCAGGAAGGGGCGCTGCCACGGAAAAATATAGACAGGGGAAACGTTCATGCCCTGTTCTCCAGCGCGGTCAGGAGGTCAGCGCAGCGGTCGGCGGGTGCAGAGACCGAATGCGCCTCCACCAAGACAAAGCAGTGCAGATCCGCATAGACCAGCAGACCCCGTGGCGTCCCCTGCGCTCCTTCCGCGGCGAGGCAGGCGAGATAGGAGCGCAGCTGCGCGATGTGCGCCGCATCCCTGTGCCCGCTCTTGTATTCCAGCACCAGCGGTCCCCAAGGTTCGTTGACCAGCAGGTCCATGCGCAGCAGCCGCCCTTCGCCGTCCATGAGGGAATGCTCCGGCCAGCCTTCACGCAGCCAGCGCGCGGTTTCCGGCTGGGAGGCGAACCAGCGCAGCGCCTTGGCCAGAGACGCGCGCAGATCGGGCGCATCGGGCACAGGCAGGGCAAAGTGCCCCAGACCGAAGTTGAGGGCCGCCAGGGCGTCCGCCTCCGGATCGCCCGTGCAGTGCAGATGTTCAAGGCAGAGATGCAGCAGACTGCCCCGGTCTTCAGGGCGGAAGGCAAAGCCCGCCAGAGGATTGCGGAATATCTTGAGCTGCGGCAGCCACTGCATGGGCCGCCAGTCTTCCGGAAAGGCCGGGACAGTCGCGTCCGCCTCGGGGGGAGCGGGGACGTCCGACGCGTCCGGAGGAGCAGCCCCGGGCGGCGTCTCCCGCTCCGGCGCGCAAGGCCTTTCCGCGCCGTCCTCCCCGTCGGGAGGCGTGCCCACGCCGTAGGGAGCCGTCAGACCGGCGTCGGCCATAAGCAGGTCCAGTGCGTCCACGGTGGAGCCGTGGCCGCCGACGACGGTGGTGCGGATGGCATAGAGCGCATCCTGTGCGCGGGTGAAGGCCACGTAAAGCATGTGCATGTTCTCGCGGCACTGGCGCGCCAACTCCAGAAAATAGGGCTGCCCGAGAAGCTTCCTGTTGTCTGCCGCGAGGCGCAGGCCGTCGCGCTCCACCAGCACGGGGGAGCCGTCCGCCCAGGCGCGGAAGTTCGTCCAGGGCAGGATGACCACCGGAGCTTCCAGCCCCTTGGATTTGTGGATGGTCATGACGCGCACGGCGTCCATGTTTTCGGGCATGGGCACCTTTTCTTCGCCGCCCCTGGCGTGCCAGTGCTCCAGAAAGGTGGGCAGGGTGGCCAGCCCCTTTTCTTCGGCGCTGTGCAGCACTTCCATGAAACGCCGCAGAAAACTCGCGGCCTCGGGGCAGCGTTTTTCCACCTGCAGGCGCGCATACCATTCCAGCGTCATGTCGTAGGGCGTCATCAGGCCGGAACGGCTGTGGAAGGGGGCCAGCAGACGTTGCCAGACGCGGGGCCAGCGTCGCTGAAAGCGCAGGTGCAACGGCCCCTTGCCCGGTTCGGCGCACCATGCTTCCAGGTTTTCTTCCCGCAGCTCGCGCGCCTCGGGATGCTCGCGGAACAACGCGCCCCGAATGACGGTCAGAAAGGAGATATCGTCATCGGGATTGTCCAGAAAGGAAAGCAGGGCCACGGTCTGCTTCACCAGCGGGTGCGCCGCCAGCAGCAGGCTGTTTTCCGTAATGACGGGGATGCCCTCGCGCGCCAGTCTGTCCGCCGTGAGGGTGGCTTTGCCGTTGCTGCGCACCAGGATGAGCACATCCGACCAGGGACGGGACGGGGCAATTTCCTCCAGCAGCAGCGCGCACACGCGGTCCAGCACGTCTTCGGTCAACGACTCTGCATCAAGGGAATGTATGGCCTCCACGCGTACAAGGCCGCCTTCCGCAGCGCCCTCAGGGCAGCGCTGCTCCGTGCCGGTGAAGGCGCGGGCAAGCCTGGCGGCGGAATCTGCGCAGATTTCCGGCGGCGTTCCGGCGGGCAGCAGGGCCGCCATGACCTGTTGCGCCATGTCCGGACGCCCCAGCGGGGCAAATACCGCATTGTTGTGTTTCACGATCTCGCGGCGGCTGCGCCAGTTGCAGGGCAGGCTGTCGCGCCGGCCGTCAGGCGCGACAGCCGTCAGCCCCTCATCTTCAAACACGCTGTCAAACAACTCCGGCTCCCCGCCGCGCCAGCCGTAGATGGATTGCTTGACGTCGCCCACCCACGTCAGCGAGCCGCCGCGCGAGAGGGCTTCTTCCACCAGAGGACGCAGGGCCAGCCACTGTTCGCGGCTGGTATCCTGAAATTCATCCACAAGAAAATGGGTCAGGCGTGTGCCCAGGCGGCACAGGGCGTCCGGCACGCCGTGTTCCCCCTCCAGCACCTGCCGCGCAAGGCGCGGTATCAGCAGGCCGGGCAGGCAGCCCTCTTCCCGCTGGTTGCGCATGAAGGCCTCCGCCAGCGTACGCGCCAGCGTGAGTACGGGGCCAAGGCTCAGGGCCTGGCGCAGCACGGGGGCATCCTGCGCCAGCCGTCGTCCCGCCGCGGCAAAGTTCTCGAAGGCGCGCTGCGTTTCCTCATCCACAGGCGGTTTTTTCAGGAACAGCGCCGCCGCGTCGGTCTTGTGCAGCAGGGCGGAATCCTTGCCCTGTCCGGCGAGAAGGGCGTCAATAAGGCGTTGCGCGTTTTTGTTGAACGCAAGGCCGCGCGCGGCGGCCATGTCGCGAAACGTCTCCGCCAGTCCGGCGGCGCGGGCTTCCATTTCGTTCAGGCGTCGGCGCAGAATTTCGCCCGTGGCCACGTCCGCAAAGCGCCCGAGCAGCACGTCGTCCAGCAGGGGGCGCAGGCGGTTAAGCAGTTTTTCGCCTGCCAAGAAGCCCGTGCTGTTCTCGCGCCGGGCCAGCGCCCGACAAACCTCGCGCAGCAGTTCGCGCATGGCCGCATCACCCTGCCATGCGCGTTCAAGCAATAGATCCAGATAGGGCCGCAACGCCTCCTCGGTGGTGAAGACCGGCTGGAAATCGGGATGCAGGTCCAACTCCAGCGCGGCAGCGCGGACAATAAGGTGCAGCAGGCTGTCTATGGTGCGGATGTTCAGCGCGCTCATGTCGCGCATGATGACGTCAACCCAGCGCGCGGCAGCTTCGGGCCGCAGGGGAAACTGCGGCTCCGGACGGCCGAGGGCGGCGCTCTTGAGACGTCGGATGACGCGGTCGCGCATTTCGGCGGCCGCCGCGTTGGTAAAGGTGACGGCGAGGATGTCGCCCCAGCCGTCGCGGCCGCCCGGCAAAAGCGCGCAGGCTGAGGCGGCCCCCCCGGAAGGAGGGCCGCAACGCGCCAGATATTGCAGGAAACAGCGCGTCAGTTCATAGGTCTTGCCGGACCCGGCGGACGCCTTGACCTGACGGAGGCGGCACATGGCTATTCCGGCGGCAGCATGCCCTTGAGCATGCCCTGCCCGGTGGATTCCAGCACGGCCCGCCACAGGTCGGAGTAGATGTTGAGCCTCCGGCGACGGCGTGTGACGAGTTCCAGCGGCAGATGCACGTAGCGGTCCTGAATTTTGGCGACAACCATGTCCGTGCGGCCCGCCATGGCGGCGTGCATGGCGTACTGCCCCAGAAAGCCGCAGTAAACCTTGTCGTTGGCGCTGGCCGGGATGGAGCGGATGATGTAACTCGGGTCAATGTACTTGAGGGAATACTCCATGCCGCGTTTTTTCATAAAGTCCGCAATGGACTTGCGCAGCAGGTCCGAAACATCGCCAAGCACGGGATTGCCCGAGGCGTCCTCGCCCGCATTGCGCCGCATGAGATGCTGCCCCGCGCCCTCGGCCGCCACAATGACCGCATGCCCGCGCGACTTCAGGCGTTCCTCCAGGGCGGGCAGAAGGCCGCCTTCGCCTTCCAGCGTGAAGGGCGCTTCAGGAATGAGCACAAAATTCACGTCCTTGAGGGCCAGCGTGGCCCGCGCGGCAATGAAGCCCGATTCCCGCCCCATGAGCTTGACGAGCCCGATGCCGTTGGGCGTGCCGCAGGCTTCGGTGTGGGCGCATTCAATGGCTTCCGTGGCTTTGAATACGGCGGTCTCGAAGCCGAAGGACTGCGGGATGAAGTTGATGTCATTGTCGATGGTCTTGGGGATGCCGATGACGGAAATCTTGAGATTGCGCGCCTGCACCTCGGTGTTGATGGCCCTTGCCGCCTTCATGGTGCCGTCGCCGCCGATGACGAAGAGCGCATTGACGTTGCTGCGCTCCAGCGTGTCCACAATTTCCTCGGGGGCCTGGGGGCCGCGTGAAGAACCGAGGATGGTCCCGCCAAAACGGTGGATATCGGCCACAAGAGAAGGCGTCAGTTCGTAGGGTTTGTGCTTGTACTTGGGTATGAAGCCTTCCAGTCCGTAGGGGATGCCCAGCACAGAGGGCACATGGTAGGCGTGGAACGCCTCCATGACGATGGCCCGGATGACGTCATTGAGGCCGGGGCACAACCCGCCGCAGGTGACGATGGCGCATTTGGCCCGGCTGGGGTCAAAATAGAGCTTCTTGCGCGGTCCTGCGGCTTCCAGCGCAAGGCTGAACGGTTCGGCGGCCTCTTCGGTGAGGTCTTCGTCCACCATCACCTGTATGCTCTTGCCGTCCGCCCATGTTCTGTAGGGCAGGCCGGATTCGAGCTTGCAGGGCCCCAGTGTGCGAATTTCCGTTTGCAGAGAGCATTTTTCTTTCATGACAAGCCTCTATGGGTTCTGCCCGGCGACGTTTTCGCGCATGGCTTCAATGGCCAGGGTGAGAAATTCGTCCAGCTCCAGTCCGGCCTCGGCGCATTGGCGGATATTTTCCCTGCTGACGCTCGCGGCGAAGGCCTTGTCCTTCATTTTTTTTCTGATGCTTCTGGCTTCCATGCCCTCAAGGCCGGTGGGCCGCATGCGCGCGGCCGCCGTGATAAGGCCGGTGACGGTTTCGCCGCAGCGCAGGGCGAAATCAAAGCGGGTGGAGGGCACGGCGCCGTTCATTTCGGCATTGTGCGCGCGGATGGCGGCCAGCGCCTCTTCCGGCAGCTGCCCGGCGAGGGTTCTGGCGGTTTCCAGACCGTGACGTTCCGGGGCCTGCGCTGTGGCTGGGTAGTCCAGATCGTGAAGGAGGCCGGTGAGCCCCCAGACATCCTCATCCTCGCCGAAGCGGCGGGCGAGGGCGCGCATGACGGCCTCGGAGGCCAGCGCGTGCTGCATAAGCGAGGACGGCGTGTCGCACCCGGCCAGCAGCGCCAGGGCTGATTCCCGTTCAATCATGGCTGTGAACTCCTGTATGCGGAAGAGAATGGTAAAACAGTGTCTCCGGCAACGCAAGCCGCTGCCGTCGGGAAACGACAGGCCGGGGCCGGCATGTCGGCTTGACGCTTTGCGCGCCGCTGGTGATTGCGGGCAGACGCCATGCCTTGTCCGGCGCGGGCACTGCGTTTATTCCCCGCGCCGCAGCGCACGCCGGATGCGCATCTGTCCCCTCTCCCGCATGCGCGCGGTGTTGACAGCACGGCCCGAATGGCCGACAAATATTTTTTTAGCGTCGCTGCTCGCGCAGCCGCGGAGATGCTCTATGCCCATATACGGACTGAGATTCAGAACGCTTGGACAGACAAGCTACTACAGTGGCCCCCCCGGCCTCAAGCCGGGCGACCATGTGCTCATCGAGGCGGAACAGGGCCAGGCCATGGCGCAGGTCATTTCCGGCCCCATCCGCCATTTGCCCGGCCATGCGGAACAGAGCCTGCCGCCCATCCTGCGGCACGCCGGCTCCGAAGACATTCGCCGGGGCGAGGCCAACGAGCGTCTGTCCCGCGAGGCGCAGGAATTCTGCCGCAGCTGCATCCGCAACCGCGGCCTGGACATGAAGCTCGTGGATGTGGAGGTCTTTTTTGACCGCAGCAAGCTGATTTTTTATTTTACCGCACCCTCGCGCATTGACTTCCGGGATCTTGTCAAGGATCTGGTGCGTGAATACCGGGCCCGCATTGAACTGCGCCAGATAGGCGTGCGCCACGAAACCCAGATGGTGGGCGCGGTGGGCAATTGCGGCATGACCTGCTGCTGCCGCCGCTATTTGCGCAAGTTCGCGCCCGTGACCATCCGCATGGCCAAGGAACAGAACCTGTTTCTCAATCCGGCCAAGATTTCCGGCATCTGCGGACGCCTGCTCTGCTGCCTCTCCTACGAGCAGGAGAATTATGACAATTTTCACCGCACCTGTCCCCGCCTCGGCAAGAAATACCAGACGGACAAGGGCGGCATGAAGGTGCTGCGGGCCAATATGTTCCGCAACTCCATTTCCGTGCTGACAGAAAACAATGAGGAACTGGAACTGTCCCTCGACGAGTGGCAGGCCCTTTCGCCCCACCGGCCGGAAGCCCCGCGCAACGAGGGCCAGAAGTCGCCGCCGCGTGCCCCGGCAGACAATCTGCTGGTGGTCTCGGCCACGCCTGACACTGTGGATTCCCTGGAATTCATGGAGGATTTCCGGCAGGACGAGCAGCATACCGCCGCGCCCGGCGAATCCGGGACGGAAGGCCGCGTCGGGACGCCGGGCGAGGGCAGGCCCCGCCGCAGGCGCCGTCGCAGACCGCAGCGGCAGAACACAGTGTAGTCACTACATCATGGAGCCTTGCGTGAACAATTTCTTCATTACGACGCCCATCTACTACGTCAACGCCAAGCCTCATCTGGGGCATGCCTACACCACGGTGGTGGCCGACGTCATGGCCCGCTGCCACAAGCTGCTGGGGGAGGACACGCTGTTTCTCACGGGCACGGACGAACACGGCGACAAGATTGTCCAGGCGGCGGAAAAGGAAGGCAAGACGCCCAAGGAGTTTGTGGACGGCATCAGCGCGCGCTTTCAGGCCCTCTGGCCGGAACTCGGCATCGCCAATGACCGCTTTGTGCGCACCACGGACGAGCACCATATCAAAACGGTGCAGGCTTTTTTGCAACGGGTCTACGACGCGGGCGACATCTATTTCGGCGAGTTCGGCGGGCATTACTGTTACGGCTGCGAACGTTTCTATACGGAAAAGGAACTGGAAAACGGCCTCTGCCCCCAACATCTGACCAAACCGGAATTCATCAGCGAGAAGAATTATTTCTTCCGCATGTCCAGGTATCTGCCGTGGCTCGCGCAATACATCACCGACAATCCGGACTTCATCCGGCCGGAGCGTTACCGCGCCGAAGTGCTGGCCATGCTCGAATCCGGCGCGCTGGAAGATTTGTGCATCTCGCGCCCCAAGTCGCGTCTGACCTGGGGCATCGAACTGCCCTTTGACAAGGACTATGTCTGCTATGTCTGGTTTGACGCGCTCATCAACTACATCAGCGCCCTTGGCTGGCCTGACGGCAGTGATTACGCCAAATACTGGCCGGGCGAGCACCTTGTGGCCAAGGACATCCTCAAGCCGCACGCCGTGTTCTGGCCCGCCATGCTCAAGGCGGCCGGCCTGCCTCTGTACCGTCACCTGAATGTGCACGGCTACTGGCTGGTACGCGACACCAAGATGTCCAAATCGCTGGGCAACGTGGTGGAACCGCTGGAGATGAGCAAAAAATTCGGCACGGACGCCTTCCGCTATTTTCTGCTGCGCGAAATGCACTTCGGCTCCGACGCCAGCTTCAGCGAGGAGGCGCTGGTGGGCCGCATCAACGCCGATCTTGCCAATGACCTCGGCAATCTGTTCAGCCGCGTGCTCTCCATGACGGCCAAATACTTCGGCAGCCGTGTGCCGCGTCCCAAGACGCTGCAGGAGGACGACAGGGCCATTGCCGATCTGTGCGCCGACGCCATGCGCAATTTTGTGCAGCTCTTCGGCAATGCGCAATTCGCGCAGGGGCTGGAATCGCTGTGGGAACTGGTGCGCGCCCTGAACAAGTATGTGGACGCGCAGGCTCCCTGGAGCCTCGCCAAACAGGGCAACATGGAACGTCTGGCCACGGTGATGCATGTGCTGCTGGCAGCCATGCGCAAGACGGCGCTCTGCCTCTGGCCGGTCATGCCGGAAGCCTCCGCGAAGATGCTGACCCAGCTGGGGCAGGAGGCGTGCGCGGAACGCGCGCCCACCGCGCGGCTGGAAGAGGAAATCGGCGGCTTGGACGGTCTGGAGCCGGGCACGGTTGTGGCCGAAGCCTCCAACCTCTTCCCGCGCATCGACGTGAAGAAGGGGGACGCTCCCCGGGGCGGGGCGGAGCAGGGCAGGCAGCAGAAAGCGCGGGCCGGGGAAGAAGCAAAGACGGTTTCGCCGGCAGCCCCGCAGCCGCCGGCCTCACCCAAGGGCACGGCGGATTTTGAGCAGTTCAAGGGGCTGGACATTCGCGTGGGCACGGTGAAAAAGGCTGAAAAGCATCCCAACGCCGACCGCATTCTCCGGTTGGAGATAGACTTTGGCGAAGGCATGCTGCGGCAAATCCTCTCCGGTCTGGCGGAACATTATGCCCCCGAAGAACTGGTGGGCAAACGCGTCTGCGCCGTGCTCAACCTCGCGCCGCGCAAGATTCGCGGGCTGGTTTCTTACGGTATGGTGCTCACGGCGGGCGACGACGCGCATCTTGGCCTGCTGGCCGTGGACCGCGACGTGCCCGACGGCAGCGAGATCGCCTGAGAACAATGAGGCCACCCTGCACACCCCGCAATGCGGCGTGCGGAAAGCGCCCAAAAACGGCGTACCCTGAAAGCGGGAACGGGCGGCTTACTTGGCTTTGCCCTGTTCCTCACGGAACAGACGTTCCAGCGCCGCGGCATCCAGCGGCGTCAGGTTGAAGCGCATGCCCGCCTCATCCAGCAGGGAAGAAACGCTCGCCTGCGGCCGGAGGTTCCGCTGCTCGGCCAGGTATTCTGCAGCCTTGCGCACCAGTTCGCTTTGTGAAACAACAGTTGCCATACGGTTCGTCCTTTTTTTCCCAGCATAGCGCCTGCGCCGCGTATTGGCAATGCGTTACGCGCAAAACGACCGACGGGCCGCGGGCACGAGGAACATATGGACAATCTGTTTACTGCGGTTATTTTGAGCATTGTCGAAGGGCTGACGGAATTCTTGCCCGTTTCCTCTTCAGGCCATCTGATTCTGGTGGGCGAACTGCTCAGGTTCTCCGGCGAGAAAGCCGCCACGTTTGAGGTCGTCATCCAGCTCGGGGCCATCATGGCGGTGGTGGTGCTCTACTGGAAGCGTTTCTGGGGGCTGGTGCGTCCCCAGCCCTATGTGCGTTTTGCGGGCATGCGCGGCATACTGCTGCTGCTGCTGACCTCACTGCCTGCCAGCGTGCTGGGCCTGCTGCTGCATTCCGTCATCAAAAACTCCCTGTTCCGCCCTGCCACGGTGCTCATCGCCCTAGTCGTGGGGGCGGTGATGATGATCATTGTGGAGCGGCGCAAATTCAAGCCCTCATGCATCACGCTGGACGACATGTCGCCACGGCTGGCCCTGGGCATCGGCTGCTTCCAGTGTCTCGCGCTCTGGCCGGGCTTCTCCCGCTCGGCCGCCACCATCATGGGCGGCATGCTGCTCGGGGCGCGCCGCCCCTTGGCGGCAGAGTACTCCTTCATCGCCGCCGTGCCCATCATGGTTGCCGCCACAGGTTACGACATGCTCAAAAGCTGGCACCTTTTCAATGCGGCAGACGTACCCTTTTTTGCCGTGGGCATGATAGGTTCCTTTGTTGCCGCGCTGCTGGCGGTCAAACTCTTCATCGCCTTGGTCGGGCGGCTGACGCTGGTTCCCTTTGCCGTGTACCGCCTGCTCATTGCGCCCCTTGTCTACTACTTCATGGTGTATTGACAAAAAATGCTTGCCAGGCGCAGGCTAATCAGGTAAGTATTTGTCGCGCCGACACACGGTGCGTGTGGCAAGGTAGCTCAGTTGGTCAGAGCATGCGGTTCATACCCGCAGTGTCGAGGGTTCAAATCCCCCCCTTGCTACCATTTTTTTGTCAAGGAAGCTCAAGGATGTCAAAAAGTCCTTGAGCTTCCTTGTTTTTTCGGCCTGCCGTTGTCAGGAACGTCCATCATTGTCATTGGCAGCAAATGCGAAATGGGGTAACAGAAGGGGTAACAGAAACAGCCAAAAGGAGCCGTTACCCCATATGCCCCTCACAGACACAGCCATCAAGGCCTTAAAGCCAAAGGCCACGCGCTACAAGGTCTTCGACGGTGGAGGTCTTTATCTGGAAGTGATGCCTTCCGGAACAAAGGTTTGGCGGATTAAGTACCGAGACGGCGGGAAAGACCGCCGGCACACCTTGGGGCATTATCCTGCCGTCTCCCTGCGCGATGCCCGTATGGCCTTGTTCAATGCTAAAACTGCCTTGGAAGCTGGCGATGTCCTGAAGGTGCCGACAAAAGCCACATTTGAGGCAACGGCGCTGGAATGGATAGAGCGCCAGGCTCCAAAGTGGAGTGAGGCGCACAAAAACACTGTAACCTCACGCCTGCAGAAATATGCGTTCCCCCACATCGGGGATAACGCAATCCAGTGTGTTACCCCACAAGCCGTGCTGGAATTTCTGCGGTTGGTTGAGGGGCGCGGAAAATACGAGACGGCCTCCCGCGTACTCGGCATCTGCTCTCAAGTTTTCAGGTATGGCGTTTCCTGTGGATACTGCCCTTCTGACCCATGCCGCGATCTCCGCGGCGCTTTGACTGCCCATGTTGAAAAGCCGAGGCCTGCCCTCACACATCCTGATGAGGTGGCCGGGTTGATGGCTTCTATACGGGAATATCGGGGGAATGTAGTCACCAAGGCCGCGTTGCTCTGGTCAGCCTATACGTTCTGTCGGCCTGGCGAGGTGCGGAGGGCGGAATGGCGGGAGATAGACTGGGGAAAAAGGGAGTGGCGCATCCCTGCAGAGAAGATGAAAATGCGCTTCGAGCACCGGGTTCCCTTGGCGCAGCAGTGCATAAAGATTCTGGAGGAATTGCGGGAGAGGAAGTTTTCAGACGTTTGGGTCTTTCCTGGTTTGCGCCCTTCGCGTCCCCTGTCTGAAAATGGCGTGCTTTCGGCATTGCGGCGCATGGGATACGCCAAGGAGGAAATGACGGCGCACGGATTTAGGGCGATGGCGTCAACCCTGCTCAATGAAATGGGATATAGGCCCGACCTTATCGAACGCCAACTTGCTCATGGCGATACAGATAAGGTGCGGGCCGTCTATAATCGTGCAGCATACATGGATGAACGCCGAACTATGATGCAGGCGTGGGCTGATTATCTGGATGGCTTGGTGGAAAAACTGAACCTCCATGCCGGGCCAGACATTCGCGGATGACGGCCACAGGCCAGCGGGTGATGCGCGGCCCCGCCTTCTCCGGTCGGGGAATTATACCTTCCTTGATGTAGTTATATATCGTGGCGCGACTGACCCCGAAAGCATGAGCCACCTGATCCGGTCGGACAAATCCCTCTTTGGGAAAACTCAAATCTTTTTCTTTCATTGTGATCAGCCCTCTGGCCATTGTATCGGCCCTGCAAATTCGCCGGGCGCGTTGTCGATGTACATATAGCTTCCACCAAGGAAAGTTAGGCAGCCGTCCAGCAAAAAACCGATGGCTGGTTCTCCCTCTGTATCACGATACCAGTACCACTCTCCGTCCTGCGTCGGCTTCTCACGAGAGAACCGCAGCTTGCGCGGCAGGGAGTTCCAGCGTCGGACGCATTCCTCGCGCTCCGTGTCTCCGACACGAACGCAGCCACAGCCCTTGTTGCGGCATTCTATCCAGAACTCATGCTGATCGTGCCATTCCGTGCCGCCAGTCATTTGCACAGGGCCGCCGCATGCGGGACACGGCAGCAGCTTCAGTTCTTGCATACGGCCTCCTTGGCGATGTTAAGCCACACTTGAGAACCGCGATGTTCCGGGCATTGCATTGACAATGCGTGCGCCAACCAATCCCGCTCTGCCCGCGCCTGCCGAATCATAGCAATCAACTCCAAATACTGCTTGGAGCTGAACCCATACATGCCATCAAGCGCAGCTTTGCAGGCGTCCTCGAAGGAATCGAGTTCTTCATCAGTCATCATGGCAACTCCAATGCGATTTTCGTCCCGGCCTCGTCGCAGCCGGGGAACATGGGAAGAAAAATCTTTTCGGCCACCGTGGCCGTGGTCTGCTCAAGCCACGCCCACGCACGCGCCCGGCAGAACTCCGGGCACATGACACGCGCGGAAACGATTTCCGTCAGCGCCGCCCACCAGAGTGCGGCATACCGTTCCGCACGTTGTTCCGGCGGCATGTGTTCCGTTTCCATGTAGGGGCCCGCGATGGCAAACCGCCTGTCCAGGTCGCGCCTTGCTCCGGCAGAGAAGGCCGAGCCCGGTTCCTGAACCGATGCCTGACAGGCTTTGTGCCAGCGCGCGACCTTTTGCAGATGTCTGCCAACCGAGCCCGTTGTTGCGGCCACCTCCGCGTACACCTCAAGCAGCGCGCCCAATAGCGTCAAAGCCCAAAGCGCCTTGGTGCGCTGCACGGCGGGAATTGGAAAGGGCATATTTCCTCCAATGCTATTTGGCTTTTTCTCTGTATTTGTTTGGGTCAAAGCCAGTCATCTCCCAGTATTGTTGCAGGGCCTCATGGACATCCGAATGCGAATCGTCAAGAATAACGGAGAATCCAGCAGCTTCCAGAGAAAGAAGGATGCCCCCGCATTCATCGCAGTAGAACACCATATCCGAGAGCACGGCATCGTCTTCGTCCATATCCGCATCTGCAGCCAATTCCTCGTCATTCGGGTAGCGGTATATGTCGAGTTGTAAGACATCATCGCCAGTGCAGAGGTGTTTTCCGCATGAATCGCACTTTCGGTTGGCGGGTTTTGCTGGGAGTTGTGAAAAATCCTCTCGATGTTCAAACCACCAGTCTCCGCAAAAATCAGACACATCCGATGGGCAGGCTATTCCGCTCATAATTTGCCTCATATTTGGAATGTCGAACGACAAAGCCAGTTTTCCAGAGCAATCGTTTCATCTGCGGAAGGCTTTTCCCTGCCCACTTCAATCCCGCTGACGTGAGACGGTGTGCAACCGAGGAGTTGCGCAATATCCCGAAATGTCGCCTCTCGTTGGAGGCGTGCTGCGCGAAGGCGCTTGCCTAGTTCTGTCGGCTGAAACGGCGTGGTGTCGGGAAGTTCCACATATTCACCACGCAGGCCCCCCTCACACTTTGGGCATCCCTCGCCATTGCAGGCTGGGCAGCGGCGGTCGATAAATACAAAGCCCATTTTTACCTCCATGTCGCCAGGGTGCCGCTTATTGCCAATCTTCATCGGTGTCTCGCGCTGTCGCGGCATCCACGGCGGCGCGTAATTGCACCAAGATATCTTGCGGGATTTTGTCATGGTCAGGACAGACAAGCACAGCTTGAAGTGCTGCCAGCATTTCAGGCGCGGCAGCCTGTATACGGTAGCGGGCTCGTTCCTCTGCCATTCGGGCATTCCACTCTGCCTTCCGTTTCGCATTCCGTTCCGCCCGCCTCACAGGATCATGGAGCTGGCAGTACCATTTGTCATCGCGTTCAACAGAGGCAGCGCGACCACATGCCACTTCACTGCGATTCCAGCCTTTGCCGTGCGTTACCGTCGCACAGCAGATATGCCGTTCCCCTCCCATTCAACGCCTCTCAAGGTTTGGATTTTTCGGACAGCCGCAGAAGCATGGCGTTCATGATCCGCTGTATGACGGCAGGATTGACGCCAGCGATGAAACGCGCATTTTTACCGGATTCGCCGGGGTCTGGGTGCTTTTTGCCAGCAAAGTAAGCTGCGCGGGCCTCCAGTTCTTCCTCTTTCGTGCACCAGTGGGACGACATGCGGGCCAAAACCCTGATGGGAACACGGGAATCCATGTCCGGGTTTTTGGCGTAAATCTCCCACCAATCCCAATGTTTCACGCCGAAAATCTGCTCCACGTTATCAGAACATGCCCATGGGCCTGGGGTGGCTTCCGCGGCCAGAGCGAGAATGTGGCGTATCTCGGCTTCAAGTTCGGCGTCAGTCATTTGCCATCTCCCGCAACGCATCTATCTGTT
>SUVB01000033.1 GCA_015062205.1 Desulfovibrio desulfuricans | reverse complement strand
CGGCGTCAGGCAAAAGCGGCCATCACGGAATATATTGAAATCTTTTACAATAGGCAAAGAATACAAGCTGGACTTGGCTATCAATCACCAGCGGCCTTTGCCAAAAACTTGAGGCGGGGCAAGACGGCACTTGCCGCTTGAGGTGTGCTGTCAAAAGCAGACGCCATCAAGCGGCAAGCGGCAAGGGTGGCCATACGGAAATGTTGAAGTTGCGGAAGGAACGTTTTCTTCATCGGTAATTCGCGGCAGGAGGAATCACACTGCCGGCGCATACGGTCGGACGGCGCAGACTACCTTCCCCCGCGCAGGAAGCGGCTGAACTCGTTCGCCGGCACGGCCTTGGAGAAAAAGAATCCCTGGATGCAGTCGCAATCCATCTTCTTGAGCAAATCATACTGCGCCTGCGTTTCCACACCTTCGGCCACCACGGGCAGGGCAAGGGACTTGGCAATGTCGAGGATCAGCGTGAGGAGGCGGAGGTCCCTCTCGTTGTCGGCAATATGACGAATGAGCGTCATGTCCAGTTTCAGGGCGTCCAAGGACAGGGTGGTCAGCATGTTCAGGGAAGAGTAGCCGCTGCCGAAGTCGTCCATTTCCACGAGGAAGCCGTTGTCGCGCAGGTTGCCCACCGTGTCCGCAAGCCTGCCCATGCTGTCCGCGTAGGCGGATTCCGTGATTTCCAGCACGAGATCCGTGTTCCGGATGCCGCAGTGCTGCGCAATGTCCAACAGGTCTTCCTCCAGCCTGGGGTCGCAGATATTTATGCGCGACACATTGACGGACACGGACGGCGTATTGCCGAAGTCGTTCCGCCATTGCCGGATCTGCGAGGCCGCCTCGTGCCAGACAAGACGGTCCAGACGGGCGATGAGCCCGTTGGCCTCGAAAAGAGGAATGAACTCCTGCGGTCCGATCATGCCGAATTCCGGATGCATCCAGCGCACAAGCGCCTCAGCGCCGGAGAGGACGGGAACCTCGCCCCGGATGGCATATTGCGGCTGATACCAGACCTGAAACTGGCCGCGGGCGAGGGCCTCGTCAAAGTCGGCCACGAGCCTGTGGGAAAAGGCCTCCTTGCGGAACATGCCCTCATCGTAGACGGCGACGGTCTGCGCATAGTTGTTGTGGATGGACTGGCAGGCATGCCCGGCGCGGGCAAAGCGCGCCTCCACCGGCACGCTGCGGTCCGCTTCCGGATAGACCCCCATGCGCAGGTGCAGACTGTTGAGGCCTTCCCGCTTCCGCACGTCGGAGACCACAGCGGCAAGAAAATCGGCAATGTCGTCCCGGTGTTCCAGGTAGACATAAAAATTGTCGGCATGTTCCCGGCACACTGTGCCCAGGCAGGAATCCAACTCGTCCCTCATGGCGTGTGCAAGGCTTTGCAGCACACTGTCTCCGCAGGCGCGGCCATACAGGTTATTGATAAGATGGAAGTCGGTGACATTGATGACAAGGGCGTCCATGGAACGGTTGGGGGCATATTTTTCAATGCGCTCAATGCGTCTGAAAAAAAACTGCGGCGTAAAAAGGCCGGTGAGGGGATCTTTCTCCACGCTCCTGAGCGCGGCCGAGTCTTCGCTCATCTTGATGATGCGGCGCACGCGGGCCCGGATGACCTCCGGCGCGTCATAGGGCTTGGGGATGAAGTCCACCGCGCCCAGATTGAGGCTTTCCACCTCGGCGGACTTTTCTGACGTGAGCACGATGACGGGCAGCTGCGTCAGCAGCCTTTCCTCGCCCAGAGCCCGCAGCATCTCGTAACCGTTCATGCCGGGCATGAGCAGATCCAGCAATATCAGCGAGAGGTCGGCTCCGTGCGCGTGTACAAGGCGCATGGCTTCCAGCCCGTCGGCAGCCTGCAGGATCTCGTAGCTGTCCTCAAGCATGGCTTCCAGAAGCATTCGGTTGGCGGGCTCGTCGTCGACAATCAGCACTGTGCGCTTGACAAAATCAATGTCTTTCATCCGTGACCTCGCGGTGTGAAAACCGTAAAACCGTCAGGCAGGAGCTGCGCGTGTTCCGGGGTATGCTGCGCGTGTCCGCGATGGCGGGAATAGACATGCCTACATGCGTAGCTACATAAAAAAACCGGAAAAGGGAAGTCCGGCTGCAGACCATGCGCGCAGCAGCGGCATGCTCTGCAGCGCCATACGCCGCAGTGCGACGGCACGGCTCGCTGACGATAAACGCCGCCCGGCCGGAGCCGGGCGGCGTTTCCATACAGGATTCGGGAACGCGCGGGCGTTCGCGCCGTGCTGCTACAGCACGCCCTGGGCGATCATGGCGTCGGCCACCTTGCGGAAGCCGGCGATGTTGGCCCCCATGACGAGGTTGCCTGGCTCGCCGAACTCCTTGGCGGTGGCGGCGGCGTTGGCGTGGATGCCCTGCATGATGCCCTTGAGCTTGCTGTCCACAGTATCGAAGCTCCAGCTTTGCATGCTGGCGTTCTGGGCCATTTCCAGCTGGCTGGTGGCCACGCCGCCCGCATTGGCGGCCTTGGCCGGACCGTAGGCAATGCCCGCCTTGAGGAAGGCGTGCGCGGCCTCCAGGGTGGAAGGCATGTTGGCGCCCTCGGTGACGCACTTGCAGCCATTGGCAAGCAGAGCCTCGGCGTCGGCCTGGTTCAGTTCGTTCTGCGTGGCGCAGGGGAAGGCGGCATAGCAGGGCACGGACCACACTTCGTTGCGGCCCGTGTGATACTCTTCCACGGGCGTGTACTTGGCCGAGGGCACCAACTCGGCATAGCGGGTCAGGCGGGCGCGCTCCACTTCCTTGACCTGCTTGAGCACATCCACCCTGATGCCGCTGGGGTCATGGATCATGCCGCGCGAGTCGGACACGGTGACGGGTTTCGCGCCCACCTGCAGGAGTTTTTCGCAGCAGTAGGTGGCCACGTTGCCCGCGCCGGAAACCGCGCAGGTCTTGCCTTCCAGGCTTTCCTTGCGGGCCTCGAGCATGCTCTGGGCGAAGTAGACCGCGCCGTAGCCGGTGGCTTCGGTGCGGGCCAGAGAGCCGCCGAAGAGCAGATTCTTGCCGGTGAGCACGCCCTCGTAGCGGCGGGTGAGCTTTTTGTACTGCCCGAAGAGGAAGCCGACCTCGCGGCCGCCCACGCCGATATCGCCCGCGGGCACGTCAATGGTGGGGCCGATGTAGCGGACGAGTTCCGTCATGAAGGCCTGGCAGAAGCGCATAATTTCATTTTCGCTCTTGCCCTTGGGGTCGAAATCCGAGCCGCCCTTGCCGCCGCCGATGGCCAGCCCCGTAAGGGAATTCTTGAAAATCTGCTCGAAGCCGAGAAACTTGAGGATGCCCAGGTTCACGCTGGGGTGCAGGCGCAGGCCGCCCTTGTAGGGGCCTATGGCCGAATTGTACTGCACGCGGTAGCCGCGGTTGACCTGCACCTCGCCCTTGTCGTCCAGCCAGGTGACGCGGAAGCAGACCGTGCGCTCGGGCTCGACAATGCGTTCCAGAATCTTGTGCTGCTCGTATTTCTGATTCTTGTCCAGCACGGGCTGCAGGCTCTGCAGCACTTCCTGAACAGCCTGGAGAAACACGGGTTCATGCGCATACCGTGTTTTCAACTCATCCATAACCCGCTGCACATACGACATGACGCTCTCCTTATGCCGGGGGGGGGAAGTTGCAGGATTAACGACTTTTTTTATCCGAGTTCCCGACGGCAGGCAAGGATTTTCAACCGGCGGGGGCCGCCGGTTCAGCGCTGCTCCTGAGCGATGCGGGCGAAATCCTGCTCGCAGCGCAGAAAAGCCTCGCCCACCAGCGGGTCGAAGTGCGTGCCGATGCCTTCACGGATGATCTGCACGGCCTTTTCATGCGAAAAAGGTTCCTTGTAGGGGCGTTTGCTCACCAGCGCGTCGTACACATCGGGGATGGCCATAATGCGCCCGCTCAAGGGAATGCTCTGGCCGCTCAGCCCCAGCGGATAGCCCGTGCCGTCCCAGCGCTCGTGGTGGCTGAAAACGACGTCGCGCAGCACACAGAGGAAGGCGTTCTCGTGCAGGGTTTTCATGGCGCGGGCGATGGCCGACGCCCCCAGGATGGTGTGGCGCTTCATGTCGTTGAATTCGTCCGCCGTCAGACGGCCCGGCTTGTTCAGCACCGCGTCCTGAATGCCCACCTTGCCGATGTCGTGCAGGGGGGCGGCCCGGACAATGTCGCGCACAAGATCGGGGGTGAGCGCCTCCACATAGCTCCCGTCGGCGATGATCTGCCGGATGAGCCGTTCCATGTAATCGCGCGTGCGCCGGGCATGGCCGGAAGTCAGGCTGTCCCGGCACTCCACCAGATCGGAGAGCATGAACATGATGGCGTCCTGCAACTCCAGAACGCTGCGCGTCTTGATATCCACGCGGCGCTCCAGCTCGCGACGGTAGCCGTACAGCTCCACCTGATGCTTGACGCGGTTGCGGATGACCGCCGGCGCATACCTGTTGCCCACAAAATCCACCACGCCGTGCTCCAGCGCGCGGCGCTCCGTTTCGCCGTCATCCGTGGATGTGATGAGGATGAGCGGCACCCCGGAGGTCACGGGGATGCTCTTGATATGATTGATGGTCTGGAAGCCGTTCTCGCCGGGGCGTTCCATGTCCAGCAAAATGCACTCCGGCCTGATGTCCGGCAGGCGGGGCAGCGCTTCGCGCTCGCTGGTAAAGGCGAAAATGGCGAATTCGCTCTTGAGGATTTCAGTGAGGAAAAGCTGCTTCAGCTTGCTGTCGTCGATGATGACGATGTGGGGAAGTTCCTGAAGGCCCGTATCCGGATAATCCTGTGGCATATGTTCCTCTGGAAGGCGCCGCCCGCTACGGAAAACCGGCGGGCGGCGTCTCTGCCGAAAACATCTATGAAAATCCATATATTGACGCCTAGGGATTCTGGCAATTTTTCCGTGGCGCGTCAATCCGGCTTCGTATATCCATTTTGGGTTGCGTTCCGGCACGGTGACGCATGCCGGCAGGCATTCCGGCGGGGTTACCACAGGCGGGGGGGCCGCCCGCACCCGGAAATGCGCCCGGCCGCAGAAATCGACGAAATTTTTGCCCCCCTGAAATTTCTCCACATCCAGCTGATTTTATTATGAAACATACTCAACACACTGAATATAATTTCATTTAATTTGAATCGTCCCGCTTTGCTTTTGGGGGAATATTGGGTATCAGAGTGGGCACCGCGCGTCTTGACAATCCTCTCTACTGATATCAATTCCTGATAAGAGCGAGTCCTTGTCTGCGCCGGGCATTTGAGGTGAGGTTTCAGGACAGGCAGACGCATGACGGCTTGGAGGCGCGCCGGCCGGGCCGGACGCCATCGAACCTTTCAGCGGCATCTTGACCAACGGGAGTATCGCAGATGACCACTTTGTTTTACCTTCTCGGCTACCTGGCGGTAATCGGCTTCGTGGCCCTGGCCTACATGAAAATCAAATCCTACTACCAGGCCAGCCCCCTGCATGTGCGCTGGGAGCTGTATCCCGTGCCCCATGAAGGCGCCAAGGCCCAGTACGGCGGCAGCTTCATGGAAGAAAAGGAGTGGTGGTCCAAACCCCGCCACATTGAGCACATGGGCGACATCATGGGTATCTTCAAGGAAGTGCTCTTCCTGCACGCCACCTTTGAGCACAACCTCAAGTTGTGGGTGCGCACCTATCCCTTCCATCTGGGCATGTACCTGCTCATGGGCGGGGTGCTCATCCTGCTGGGCGGCACGGTGCTCGAACTCCTCGGCCTCTCGCCCGACGGCTGGCTGATGACCGTCATCGGCAATGTGCTCAACGCCTGTGGCCTGGCCGGCAACTTCTGCATCATCGTGGGCGGCTGCGCGCTCATCCAGCGCCGCCTTGCCGATCCCGGCCTGCGCCGCTACAGCACCAAGGAACACTATCTGAACCTGGGTTCCTTCGTGGTCTTCGGTGTGCTGGGCCTGCTCGCCTGGCTGGCCAATCCCTCTTTCTACGCCTTGGCGCATGACTTCATCCGCAACCTGCTCACCTTCAATTTCGCCCCCCTGGGCAGCACGCTCTTCAGCCTGCACCTGCTGGTGGGCTTCTTCCTGATGATTCTCATCCCCGTGACCAACATGGGGCATCTCATCATGAAGTACTGGATGTATCACGACATCCGCTGGGGAGACTCGCCCACCGCCCAGGACGAAAAGAACCAGAGCAAGATTCCCGACATCCTGCAGTACAAGACCACCTGGGCCGCCCCCCACATTGCGGGCGACGGACAGCCCCGCACTTGGCTTGACGTGGCCACCACCAATCCCGACGCCCCCAAGAAAGACTAAGGGAGACCCCCGCAATGAAAAACGACACCTTGCAGATTACTGACGTTTCCAATGTCGAAGGGCAGATGGTCAGCATCGACATCAATGACCTGCCCAAACTGCCCCTCGATGTGGCGCCCATGCCCTGGAAACCCTTCACCGAGGAACAGAAAGCCAACACCGCCTGTATCCTCGACGACGTGTGCGTGCTGAACATTCCCAAGCCCAAGAACCGGGCCGAGGAAGAAGAGCTGGTCAACAAGTTCATCAACGGCATGCGCAAGCTCTTCACCAAGGAGAACAACTGGACCTGCCTGCCCATGCTTGAGACCAGCATGGACAACTGCGTGCAGTGCAACTCCTGCTCCGAAGCCTGCCACCTGTACGAGATGTCCGGCAGGAACGAGATGTACCGCCCCAACTACCGCTCCGAAATCTTCCGCCGCATCTACAAGCAGTATGTGAAGAAGGAGCCCTTCGCCAAATGGCGCTACGGCGACATGAACCTCAACTGGAAGACCGTCGTCCGTCTGGGCGAGCTGGCCTACCGCTGCAACCTCTGCCGCCGCTGCGCCCAGACCTGCCCCATCGGTGTGGACAACGGCCTCATCGCCCGCGAAATCCGCAAGATATTCAGCCAGGAGATGGGCTTCTACCCGCCGGAACTGCACCAGAAGGGCACCGTCAATCAGATGAAGTGCGGCTCCTCCACGGGCATGACGCCGGAAGTGGTCAAGGAGAACGTGGAATTCATCGACGAGGACTACACCGAAATCACGGGCGTCGGCATCACCACCCCCTTCGACGTGAAGGGCGCGGACATCATGCTGCTGCACAACGCCGGCGAAATCATGGCCTGGCCCGAAAACGTGGCCGCCTTCTCGCTGATCTTCCAGGAGGCCGGGCTCTCCTGGACGCTCTCCAGCAAGGCCGTGGGCTATGACGGCGTGAACTACGGCGTGTTCTATGATGACGCGCAGCTCGCCCGCATCGCCCTGGCCCACATGCAGGCCGCCAAGGAACTGGGCGTGAAAAAGATCGTCATCGGCGAATGCGGCCACGCCCACAAGGCGCTCACCGTCGTCGCCGACCGCGTCATCCCCTACGAATACCAGGTGCCGCGCGAAGGCTGCTACGTCACCCTGCGCGACATCGTCATGTCCGGCAGGCTCAAGCTTGATCCCTCGCGCAACGACTTCCCCGTGACCCTGCACGACCCCTGCAACATCGTGCGCCTCATGGGCATCGTGGAGCCACAGCGCGAGATTCTGCGCAAGATCGCCCCGCAGTTCCGCGAAATGCCCTGCCACGGCGTGGACAACTACTGCTGCGGCGGCGGCTCCGGCTTCGCCATCATGACGCGCAACAACATTGAACAGTGGCGCGGCAACATCTCCGGCCGCAAAAAGATGTGGCAGATATCCGAAGCCTTCAAGGACTGCCTCGGCCCCGAGACCCGCAAGTACATCTGCGCGCCCTGCTCCAACTGCAAGGGCCAGATCCGCGAGTTGCTGGAGGGCAACGATCTGTACACCAAGAACAACTTCGCCTACGGCGGCCTGGTGGAACTCATCGTCAACTGCATGGTCAACGTCAACCCCGGCTTCATCAAGTTTGAAGGCGAGGGAGAAGAAGAATAGGCGGGCATTTTCCCGCGCAAAAAAAGGGGAGGCTTTGGCCTCCCCTTTTTTTGCGCCCGCACGCTGCCCGCAGACCGCGTGCCCGAATCCCCCCACAAGCGTGCCGGCAGCCGCCGCATGCGCCCGAACGCGGCGCGACCTGCGGCCCGCTCGTCCCTCCCTGCTGCGGAGGGGCCGTCGTCCCTCCCCTGCGCGCGTCCTGACGGCCGGGCCTGTTCTGCGCTCCACTCCTCCGGCCCGCAACGCAAACAGGCCCGCCGGGGGGGGGCGGGCCTGTCGCGCAGGAAAGGGATGGCGAGCGGGCGCTACATGCCCAGATAGGCCGTGCGCACCTCCTCGCTTTGCAGCAGCCTGTCGGCCGTGTCGCGCATGACAATGCGGCCGTTTTCCATCACATAGCCTTGCGTGGCAATGCGCAGGGCCTGGTTGGCGTTCTGTTCCACCAGAAAGACCGTGGTGCCGTCGGCGTTGACCTTTTCAATGATGGAAAAAATCTGCTGGATAATGATGGGCGCGAGCCCCAGGGAAGGTTCGTCCAGCAGGAGCAGCTTGGGCCGGGCCATGAGGGCGCGGCTGATGGCGAGCATCTGCTGTTCGCCGCCGGAGAGCGTGCCCCCCGCCTGCCTGCGGCGCTCGGCCAGAATGGGGAACAGGCTGAACACATAGTCCAGATCCTTTTTCACGCCGGCCGGGTCGTTGCGCAGAAACGCGCCGAGGTCAAGGTTTTCGCTCACGCTGAGATCGGGAAAGATCAGACGGCCCTCGGGCACCTGCGATATGCCCAGGCGGACAATCTCATGCGGCGGCAGATGGTGGATGGGCCTGCCGTACCAGAGTATTTCGCCCTTGCGCGGCCGGTTGATGCCGCAGATGGTCATCAGCGTGGTGGACTTGCCCGCGCCGTTGGCCCCGATGAGCGTCACGATCTCGCCCTCGTCGATGGTCAGGGAGATGTCGCGCAGGGCCTGGATGTTGCCGTAGTATGTGTCCACATTGCGCAGCTCAAGCATCGCCCACTCCCAGATATGCCTTGATGACGCGCGGGTCGCTGCGGATCTCCGCAGGCGTGCCCGTGGCGATGCAGGAACCGTACTCCATGACGTAGATGCGGTCGGAAAGGGACATGACCATGCCCATGTCGTGCTCAATGAGCAGGATGGAAAGCTGCCGCTCGTCGCGGATGGAAAAGACGAGTTTCTTCAGCTCGTTGGTTTCCTGCGGGTTCATGCCCGCCGCCGGTTCGTCCAGCAGCAGCATGTGCGGCTCGGTGGCCAGGGCGCGCGCAATTTCCAGGCGGCGCTGCGCGCCGTAGGGCAGGTTGTCGGCGGTTTCGTTCCAGAATTCCTGCAGCTTCACCAGCTCAAGGAGGGCGTAGCTGCGGTCGATGGTGTCCTGCTCCTCGGCGCGCGTTCCGGCGTCACGCAGGACGGCTCCCAGAATGCCTGCACGCGTGCGGCAGTACCGGCCGATCATCACGTTTTCAAGCACCGTCATCTCGTTGAACAGGCGGATGTTCTGGAAGGTGCGGGCCATGCCCAGCGCCGTGATGTGGTGCGGCTTGCGCCCGTTGAGCAATTGCCGCCCGCCCGAGCCGTCATACAGCCAGACCTGCCCCTCCGTGGGCGTGTAGATGCCCGTGACGCAGTTGAAAAAGGTGGTCTTGCCCGCGCCGTTGGGGCCGATGAGCGCGACAATCTCTCCCTTGCCGACGGTCAGCGACAGATCGTTGAGCGCGCGCAGCCCGCCGAAGTTCTGTGACAGGTCCGTCACTTCCAGCACCGGTTTCATGCGCGGCCTCCCCCGGCCCCGTGCAGGGCGCTGATGCGGTATCGACGCCGCTCGCCGCTGATGAGCCCCTGCGGCCGGAAGAGCATCATGACGACCATGATGGCGCCGAACAGGAGCATGCGGTAGTCGGAAAAGGCCCGCAGATATTCCGGCGCAAGAATGAGAATGAAGGCCGCGATGACCACGCCCGCAATGGAGCCCATGCCGCCCAGTACCACCATGGAGAGGATCATGGCCGACTCCATGAAGGTGAAGCTGGAGGGATTGATATATGTGGTCTTGGCCGCGAAGATGACGCCCGCAAAGCCTGCCCAGCAGGAACCGAGCGCAAAGGCGGAGAGCTTGACGCGCGTGATGTCCACGCCCATGGCCTCGCAGGCTATTTCATCCTCGCGCAGCGCCTGCAGGGCCAGTCCCACACGCGAATTTTTCAGCCGCGAGATGACCACGACGGTGATGACCACCGCCGCCAGCACCAGATAATAAATGTAGGTAGTGGACGCGGCGATGTCCATGCTCATGCCGAAGAAGCCGGGGCGCGGAATGTCGCTGATGCCGCGCGGCCCCCCGGTGACGCTGGTCCAGTTTTGCAGGGTCAGGCGCACGATTTCGCCGAAACCCAAGGTAACGATGGCCAGATAGTCGCCCCGCAGGCGCAGCACGGGGAAGCCCAGCACCAGCCCGCAGAGTACCGCCAGAAGCCCCCCCACGGGCAGGCAGGTCCAGAAGCCCCAGCCCAGGAACTGGTTGAGCAGGCCGTAGGCGTACGCGCCGATGGCGTAAAAGGCCACATAGCCCAACACCAGCTGTCCGGCCAACCCCACCACAATGTTCAGGCCCAGCGCCAGCATGACATAGAGCAGGGCCGAGATCATAATGTTGGTCTGGTAGAAGGAGCCCACAAACGGCATGGCAAGCATCACTGCGCCCAGCGCGGCCAGGCCGCCGCAGCGCAGGCCGGGGCGGTTATGCAGCGCCGCAAGCGCGGTTGCAAGGCTGAACCCGGCGGGCAGGGAGACCAGCGGCCGTCCGGCCGCCTTGCGGGAGAAGCACCAGTCCCACAGCAGGGCCAGCACAAATATTCCCGCGCCGAGCCCCAGGATGCGGTCAAGACACCAGGTGACGGAGTGCTCCACCGTGTTCAGCTTGATGCCCAGCACGGGCAGGGTCAGCAGCATGAACCACAGAGCGGCGAGAACGGCTTTGAACAAACGCTGCATGGCTATACCTTTTCCACGGCGGCCTTGCCCAGAATGCCGTCAGGCCTGAAGATGAGGATAAGGATAAGGATGCCGAACGCCAGCATGTCCTCATAATTGCCGGAGAAATATCCCGTTGTGAAGCTTTCCGCCAGGCCGAGCACGAGCCCGCCCACCATGGCCCCGGGGATGGAGCCTATGCCGCCGAGCACTGCCGCCGTAAAGGCCTTGAGCCCCGCCAGGAAGCCTATGCCGAAGTTGACCTGCCCCATGTGCGAGGCAATGAGCACGCCGCCCAGCGCAGCCAGGGCCGAACCGATAATGAAGGTCAGCGAAATGATGCGGTCGGCGTTAACGCCCAGCAGCAGGGCCATCTTGCGGTTCTGGGCCGTGGCCCTCATGGCCTTGCCCATGCGGGTGAAGCGGATGAAGAGCGAAAGCGACACCATGGCGATGGTGCTGACCAGCAGAATGAGGAAATCGCTGGGCCCCATGACGTAATCAATATATTCGAGGAATCCCATTTCCGGCAGCAGATTGGGGAAGGGCACAAAGTCCGAGGTCTGCGCCAGCAGCACATAGTTCTGCAGGAAAATGGACATGCCGATGGCAGAAATGAGCGGCGACAGGCGCGGCGCGCCGCGCAGGGGCTTGTAGGCGACCTTTTCCAGCGTGTAGCCGTAGGCGGAACACCACACCACGGCCGCCAGCGCCGCAACCACAAGAATGCCCCCGGCCGGGAAGCCGTAGACGCCGAGCACGCCGGCCACCAGCAGCGCCGTGAAGGCTCCGAGCATGTACACTTCGCCGTGGGCAAAGTTGATGAGCCCGATAATGCCGTATACCAGCGTGTAGCCCAGCGCGATGAGCGCATAGATGCTGCCCCGCGTCAACCCGCCGAAAAACAACTCAATGAAGAATTGGATATCCATGCGGCCCCGCACGCGGACCGGTCACCCGGCCGCATCAAGCCTGCCCGCCGCATGCGGCGGGCAGGCGCGAAAACATCAGGACGCGGCCCCCCGCGTCCTCGATTATGGCTATTCAAGCGTGATGCTGTGATCCAACTCTACAAACTTGCCGTCCTTGATCTGATAGATGGACAGGGCCATGCCGGCCGCATCGCCGGTCTTGCTGAAGGTCAGCGTGCCCAGAGGAGTGTCCACAGGGCACGTGTGCAACGCCTCGACGATCTTGTCCGTCTCGGTGGAGCCGGCCTTCTCCATAGCGTTGATCAGGGCCACGGTGGCGGCATAGGCATTGTAGTAGAAGGAGCCGGGGTCGCTGCCGAACATCTTCACATGGCCTTCGCGGGCATGCTTGTAGGCGGCGAGACCGCTGGTGTCCTTGGGGTAGGAGGTGTACACGCCCTCGCTGTCCTTACCGGCCATCTTGATAAAGGCGTCATCCTTGAGCCCGTCGGGGCCGAGCATGGGCGTGGTCACGCGATCGCGGCGCATCTGCTGCAGCAGTTTGGACGCGGTGGGCTGATACCCGCCGAAGACCAGCAGGTCGGGCTTGGCGCGGCGCAGTTTGCGCACCACGGCGGAGAAATCCACCGCGTCCGGCGTCACGGCCTCGTACAGCACGGTTGTCACGCCCGCCTTTTCCAGCGCCTCGCGGTTGCCGTCCACAAAACCCTTGCCGTACTCGCCGTTGTCATGCAGGTAGGCGACGTTCTTGGCCTTGAGACCGTTGAGAATAAAATCGCTCGTCAGCCGGGCCTGGGCCTTGTCATTGGCTATGGTGCGGAAGAAGAAGGGATTGCCGCCGCCCTCGGTCAGGGCCGGGGTGGTGGCCGAGGGAGACATGCTCACCATTCTGGCCTCGGTGTACAGGGGCAGCGTCGCCTTGGTGGGGCCGGAGCAAATGTGGCCCATGACAACGGCCACCTTGTCCGAAATGAGTTTGGTCGCGGCATTGGTGGCC
This sequence comes from Desulfovibrio desulfuricans, assembly GCA_015062205.1. Taxonomy (GTDB): domain Bacteria; phylum Desulfobacterota; class Desulfovibrionia; order Desulfovibrionales; family Desulfovibrionaceae; genus Desulfovibrio; species Desulfovibrio desulfuricans_D. Next base: position 28,840 of record SUVB01000033.1, on the reverse strand, counting down.
AGTTCGGGTTTGCACTGGTCATCCTGCGAAACCAACTCAAGCTGACGCCCCAGAATGCCGCCCCTGGCGTTCACATCGGCAATGACGACCTTGGCGGCGTTCAGGCTGGGAACGCCGTAGGAAGCCAGATCGCCGGAGTGCGCTCCGGCAACCCCGATCTTGATGGTTTCCTCGGCCGATGCGGGCCCGGCAAACACCGTGCACAAGGCCAGCGCCACAAACAGACTCATAGCTTTTTTCATCTTCACTCTCCGCGGAAAAAATGGGCGCAACACAACGCGCCGCAGCGTGGATGAAATGCCTTTATTGCCTTATTGGCAGCATGCTGTCAATGCACGGCGCGCACAACAGCAGGGACATCCCGCCTGTCCTGCGGCGCAACAATGCCGTGCTTCGGGAGAAGGCAAAACGCGCCGGATGCCGATAGGGGGGGCGCCTGTCCTGCCCGCGGCGGCGTCAGCGCAGCACCAGCGCCTTGCCGTCGGCGCGCGCTTCCAGCACCGAGCCCACCTCGCAGGCGAGGTCGCCGGCGGCCAGCAGTTTCCGGCGCACGGCGGGCACAAGATGCTCCGGCACGGCCAGCAGCAGCCCCCCGGAGGTCTGGGCGTCAAAGGCCAGACTGAGCACAGCCTCGTCCACCCCTGCACCCGCCAGGGTCGAACAGGCCCAGTGCTGCCGGTTCAAGTGGCTCCCCGCAGGGATAAGGCCATCCCGCGCGTAGTCCAGCGCGCGGGGCATGAGCGGCAGCGCTTCGGCGCGCAGTTCCACACAGACGCCGGACGCCAGGGCCATCTCCAGCGCATGCCCGCCAAGACCGAAGCCGGTGACGTCCGTGGCGGCCGTCAATCCGAACTCACGGATAACCGCGCCGCCCGCGCTGTTCAGCCGCGAACACCAGCGCGTCACCTCGGCCTCGCTCTCCTCCGCTCCGTCCCAACGCGCCTTCACGGCCGTGGCCAGCACCCCCGTGCCCAGAGGCTTGGTCAACAGCAGCCGCTGCCCCGGCGCAAGCCCGTTGTTCCGCGCCATGTGCGCGGGATCAATGATGCCGGTGACGGCAAGCCCGTACTTCAGTTCCTCGTCCTGAACAGTATGCCCCCCCGCCAGCACCGCGCCCGCCTCATTCATGGCGTCCAGCCCGCCGCGCAGGATGTTCGCCAGAATGCCCTGCGGATCGTCCTCCGCCAGGGCCTGCGGGAAAAAGGCCACGTTCATGGCGCTCCAGGGCGTGCCGCCCATGGCGTACACGTCGGAAAGCGCGTTGGCCGCGGCAATGCGGCCGAAGGCAAAGGCGTCGTTGACGATGGGCGCAAGCACGTCCACCGTCTGCACCAGCGCCCGCCCGGGCGGCACGGTCAGGACCACGGCATCTTCATTGCGCGCCCGCCCTGCCAGAACTCTGGCTTCCAGATCGGGGCGCGCCCCCTCGGGCAATCCCCGTAAAAGACGCTCCAGAGCCCCTGGAGCAAGCTTGGCGGCTCAACCGGCCGCGCGGGCTTTTTCCAAAAGCTTCATGGGAGTCTCCTTTGTTGACGAGGTGATCCAGTATGCTACAGGGACGGCAAAAGGTCAAAAGCGTCCAATGCCGCATACGCCCCTGCGGGCGGGCTTTTCTGCCCGGCGGGGCATCACCGGGGCAATATTTGCCCGGCTGCCGACATTGCCCGTCGTCCTGTTTACCGTTATGCTGCATGACCAAAGGAGGGAATATGCGCATCGCGTTACGGATTTTCGCCGTCTGGCTGGCCTGCATGGCTGTCCTCCCCTGCGCGACGGCTCCGGCCGCAGCACAGGGCGGCCATGCAGGGCTGCTCAAGGTGGTGGCGCTTTCCCGCCACGGCGTGCGCGCGCCCGTGCAGTCGCCGGAAACGCTCGCACTCTGGAGTTCCCGCGCCTGGCCTCAATGGCCCGTGGGCAGGGGTTCCCTTACCAGCCGCGGCGGGCAGCTCGTCACCGCCCAGTGGAAAGATCTGCGCATCCGTCTGGCCGACAAGGGCCTGCTGCCGGACTCGGCCTGCGCAAAGCCGGGCGCCGTATTCGTCCGCGCCGATACGGATCAGCGCTGCGCCGCCACCGCCAGAGCCCTGCTGGAGGGCCTGTGCCCGGGGAGCAGTTCGGGCTATGCGCTGGCAACCCGTTCGCCGGACCCGCTCTTTCACCCCATGCGCGGAGGCGCGCAACCCTTTGACCCGGCGACGGCCGCCGCCGATGTGCTTGCCGCGGCAGGAGGAAGCCTGGACCTGCTGCACGATGCGCACAATGCCGCCCTGCTCCACCTGCAGCACATCAGCGCGCCCGTGGCGCCGGAGCTCTGCCTGCGCTACAATCTTCCGGCCCGCTGCGGTCTCACCGACCTGCCCAGTTCCGTCAGCATCGCGCCGGACAATGCCAACGTGCGCCTTTCCGGCGCGCTGGGCATCGGTTCAAGCATGGCGGAGATATTCCTGCTTGAGTACGCCCAATGGCCCAGGGCAGCCGCCGCCTGGGGACAGGTGGACGCCCGTACGCTGCGCGAGTTGCTGCCCCTGCACGACGCCGCCGTGAATGTGGTCAACCGCGCCCCCATGATCGCGCGCGCCAAGGGCGGCGCGCTGCTTTCGGAAATGGCGGCCGCCCTTGCGGGCACGCACAGCGACCAGCGCTGCAATGCCGCGTCGCTGGTCGTCTTTGTGGGGCATGACACAAATCTGGCCAATGTCGGCGCGTTGCTGGGCCTGCATTGGCAGCTTCCCGGCTATCCCCCGGACAGTACGCCCCCGGCGGCTGTTCTTCTGCTGGAACTGTGGGACAGGGACGGCCGCAAGGAAGTCCGCGCCAGCGTCTTCGCGCAATCCATCGAGACGCTGCACGCCCCCTTTGCGTCTTCCCCGCAGGTTTCCGACCCGGAGGCCGCCGGCAGAGACCGTCCCGCCGCCGCAGCCCCCAAACGGGCCCACGCGGCCGAGGCCGCCGAAGTAACGGCGCCGCCGGTGCTGGGCGAAGCGGTCTTCAGCCTGGAAGACTTCACGAAGGTTGTTCGTGAACGGCTTGAAGGGCTGGCCCTGCCCCCCCAGCAAGTGCCGCCCCTGCGCCTGCGTACGGACGCCATTCCCGAAGCGGACCCCGCCGGAACGACGGAATCGACGCCCCCCGCCGACGCCGGCCAACGCCGATGACAACGCGATGGACACTGTTGTCTGATGCCTCATGCCACTCATGAAGGAGTCTCCCCCCATGCATCTGCGTCTTCGTCTTTTCCTGATTGTCCTCTGCGCCCTTCTGCTGACTGCCTGCGGCGGCAAACAGACGGGCTCCCGTTCAGGACGGCTTCCCGGCGCCTCGATCCAGTTGGAAGACCTGCGCCGCTTCCCGCAAAACCTTGAGGTCTACGCCAAGGCTGCGGGGCAGGACAAGCCCATCCTCACGCAGGAGGAGCAGATTGCGCAGGCGGCGCGCTTCCGGCGCATCCTGTTCGGTCCCTGGGACATGCCCAAAACGTCCATCCGCAAGCGCGAGGCGGCGGCCGCTTTCGGCAGGGCGCGGGGCTACAAGCATGACGCCGTGCGCTGGACGCAGCCTGAATGGGACGCCATGAAGGCCAATGCGAACCTGAAGACGTTTCCCGCGCGCAACCAGGCCGCCATCACCATCCGCAACACCGATTTGCGCGAACTGCCCACCAGGGAACGGCGCTTCTCCGAGCCCACGCCCGACCAGCATGCCAACCCCTTTGATTATTTCCAGTATTCGCTGCTGCCCGTGGGCACGCCCGTACTCATTGCGCACACCAGCCGCGACGGGCGCTGGCACTATGTGGAATGCCCCGTGGCCGGCGGCTGGGTGGCCGCCGAAGACCTGGCCCCTGTCAGTGAGGAACTGCAGCAGACCTACCGCAACAGCGCCCTTGCCGCGCTCACGCGCGACAAGGTGACGCTGGCCTCCCCTGCGGGCAGCGTCACGGCAGGCGTCGGCGCGCTGCTGCCCCTGGGCGGCGCGGCGCAGGGCGGCCTGCAGGTTCTTTTGCCCGTGCGCGGCGCGGACGGCTGGGCAACGCTGGCCCCGGTCGTCCTTTCCGCCGCGGATGCCGCTGCCTGGCCCCTGCGCATGACGCCCCGCAATGCGGCCCGGGTGGGCAATGTCCTCATGGGCCAGCCCTACGGCTGGGGCGGCATGTTCGGCGACAGGGACTGCTCCGCCCTCACCCGCGAGCTGCTCACCCCCTTCGGCATCTGGCTGCCGCGCAATTCCGCAGCGCAGGCTCGCACCGGGGTCGTCGTGCCGCTGGAGGGACTGAGCGCGCGGGAAAAGGAGGAACGCATTCTGCAGGCAGGCGTGCCCTTCCTGAGCCTTGTGGGCATGCGCGGGCATATCACGCTCTATGTGGGCAAGTACAAGGGTCGCGCCGCCATCTTCCATAATGTGTGGGGCGTGCGCACGGTTGAGGGCGCGGACGACAATGCCCGTCATGTCATCGGCAAGGCCGTGGTCACCTCCATCACGCCCGGGGCGGAACTGAAGAACCTGTACCGGCCCGTCACCTTTGTGGACAGGCTGCGCACACTGAGCACGCCGGCGGATGCCCTGCGGTGAAGGAACTGCGCCATGTGACAGCGGCGGCGGAGGCCGGGCAGCGGCTGGACCGCGTGCTCTGCGGCCTCGCGCCCGAATGTTCCCGCGCCGCGCTGCAAAAGGCCGTGCGGGCAGGGCGCTGCCGCGTGGACGGTCTGCCCGCGAACGGGCCGGATCTCCGCCTCCGCGCAGGGCAGACGCTGGAGTTGCGGCTGCCGGAAGCCGCCACGGCCCTGCACGCCGAGGACGGTCATGTGGAGCTGCTCTGGCGGGACACGCATCTGCTCGTCTGCAACAAGCCTGCCGGGCTGACGGTGCATCCCTGCCCGTCCTGCCCGGAACACACGCTCGTGCAACGGCTGCTGGGCCGCATTCCGGAACTGGGCAGCATGGAGGGGCTGCGCCCCGGCATTGTGCACCGGCTGGACAAGGACACCAGCGGCCTCATGGTGGTGGCCCTGACGGAGGCGGACAGGTTGGCCCTCAGCGCGGCCTTTGCGCGCCGCGAGGTGCACAAGGAATACCTGGCCCTGGTCGGCGGCAGGCCTGCCCCCGAAGGGCGCTGCAGCGAACCGCTGGGGCGCAGCCCTTCCTCCAGGATCAAAATGGCCGTCGTGCCGGAGGCGCGCGGGGGCCGCGAGGCCCGCACGGAATGGACCACATTGTGGATTGCCCCGGACGAAAGCTTTTCGCTCCTGTCCGTGCGCATCCACACCGGGCGCACGCACCAGATCCGCGTGCACATGGCGCATCTGGGCCATCCCCTGCTGGGGGACAGGCTGTACGCCCCAAAAGAACTTCAGGTCATGGCCCCCCGACAGATGCTGCACGCGCGGCGCATCAGCTTCACACACCCGGCGACCGGAGCGGCCATGCATTTCACCTGCCCCCCACCGCCGGACATGGCGCAGACCGTGCTGACCGGCTGCCGCCGCATGCAGCGCGTGGTGGTGACAGGCAATCCCGGCAGCGGCAAATCCTCGTTCACGCGCACGCTGGCGGAACTGGGCGCACCGGTCGTCAGCGCGGACGACGTGGTGGCGGGCCTCTATGCCGGGGGAGGGGAGGCCGCACAGTGGATCGGACGCCTGGGCGACGGGCTGCTCAATGCCGCGGGAGCCGTGGATAGGGCGGCCCTGCTGGCCGCCATGCGCGAAGACGCCGGGCTGCGGCGCGAGGTGGAGCGTGTCGTCCATGCCCTGACGCGGCAGCATATTGAAGACTTCTGGACACGGCAGGAGGCTGCGGGCGCCGGGCTGGCCGTGGCTGAAGTGCCGCTGTTTTTCGAGGCCGGCTGGCGGGAGGCCTTCACGCCCGCGCCGCTGACGGTGGGCGTGCGCTGCCCGCTGGAGACGCGCGCCCGGCGGGTGGAGGCCGCCCGGGGCTGGAGCGGGGAGAAAATGGCGGCCCTTGAAGGCTGGCAGTGGCCGGAGGAGCGCAAGCTGGCTGCCTGCGACATGGTTGTGGACAACACGGGCGCGGAAGAGGAATTGCGCGCGCAGGCCAAGACCCTGCTCGCAACGCTGGCCCGGCGGCGGCAAAACGAGGAGGAAGCGCTTCTGCAACATCTTGCCGCGCTCTGGGGCCGGAGCGGATTGTCCTGACTGCGTTGGGACAGATGCACTTGAAAGGGGACCGCAAGGCCTCAAGGCCGTTGACAGCCGATCGGTCTTTCTGTCGGGACGGCAAACGGAGGCGGTGTAGCGCCGCACCCGCCCGAATCCGTCCGCGCCAGCGCAAACCCGCAACGACAGCCATCACTGCGCACGATCCCCGGACCGGCGCGCAGGAGCGGGACACCATTGAAGGTCACCCCGGCCCGTTGACGGCCCGGGGATGGCTGCCGTCCTGAGAGAAGCTGTTCATTTCTGCGGTCAGGCCGGCGCTACGAACCGTGCTCCCCCGGTGTTGCCGGGAGCGCACGGTTCGGGGTGAGGGCAACGTCACTGGATTTCAAAACTCTTTACGTCAATCTTTGTCCGCTCCATCAGTTCCTTGTCAACCTTGCCGTGCAGGCGAACGGTCGTTTGCGGCGTGACAGTGCGCCCCATGAACAGCTTGTCGTCAATGTCCACCACGATCTCTCCCGTGGAGTCGCGGAACAGGTAGTGCTCGTGATCCCCCTCCACCCGGCTGACAATATGGCCCGTAAGCACGACAGGGGCATCATCCCGGGCGGATTTGGCCTGGGCCACGGTGGTCACACGCGCCTGCCCGCCGGGGCCTTGGAAGCCGCCCGCGCCGGCAGCCGGAGCGTCGCTCTGGAAACCGCCCGTGGCGGCCCAGCCGGGAGCGGCCAGCAACAGAATCAAAGACAATGCCGTCAAAATGCGCATAGAGTCCTCCATAAAAACAATGCGGCGGTTCCAAGTGTCCATTCCGCCCTTCCGCATACATAGCCGCGCTGCGGTGTGCAGTCAACGCATCGCACCTGCTGTGCATTGTCCTGATTGCGTTGCGACAGGCTTTTTGCCCCCCTACCCGCCCCGAGCCGGACATGCGGCTGCCGTCCCGTCCTGCCGCAGCTGTTCACATGCGCCAGGTAAGGATATGCCGTCAATAAGGCCGGGCGCGCAACACTGTGAAACGTTTCGCGACGCCTCCGGCTTTGTGCTGCCCGGCGCCGCGGCGCGGGGAGAACTGTTCGTCTGTTGACGCCGTGCGGCGCAATCCATACAGTACGGCCTCGACGTCACAGCGGGGGCGATGCCCGCCGTCCGTGCGGAATTGCCGTCCCGCCGGGCACGGCGCACAAACCCGCTACCGAACAGAGCGAAACCATGTCCACTCCCAGAATCCCCAAAACCAATGCCGCGCGCCTGCTGGAAACGCTGGGCATCCCCTTTGAGCTGCACACGGCCGATGTGGACGAGAGCGACCTCTCCGCCGTAACCTTGGCGCGCAGGCTCGGGGCGGACCCGGCCTGCGTGTTCAAGACGCTTGTGGCCCGGGGCGACAAAACAGGCGTGCTCATGGCCTGCATCCCCGCCGCCGCCGAACTGGACCTCAAGGCGCTGGCCGCCGCCTCCGGCAACAAGCATGCGGAGATGGCGCCCCTCAAGGACGTGCGGCCCCTCACGGGCTATGTGCGCGGCGGCTGCTCGCCGCTGGGGGCCAAAAAAGCCTATCCGGTCTTTGTGGATGAGAGCGCCATCCTGCAGGACAGCATCTATGTGAGCGCGGGGCAGCGCGGCGTGCAACTCAGGCTGCGGCCGGACGATTTGCTGCGAGCCGTGCAGGGCAGCTATGCCGCGCTGACGCGAACGTAAGCTTGGCATCTTCCGGACTGCACACGTCACGAACGGCGCGCGACACCAAAAACTGCGGTCCCTTCCCCGATCTGTAAGACGGGAAAGAAACCGCAGCGTCTTCCAAGGCCGATTCAGTTACTTTGCAGCGCAGGCAGACCATACGCCGCCCCCGCGTCACCCGGAAACACCGTTTCTCCGCGTGGTTGCGGCGTCGGCGGCTGTTCGCGCAGCCGCCTGAGGCAGATATGCTGCCAAAGGTCCTCTGCACTGACGCATGCGGCCTTGCGCACAGCCGAACGTGCACGGCCTGCCCGCAAGAGCAGGACCGCGCGGCGAGGCGCTCGCGTCAGCTTTCACTGACGCGGCGGAACGTCTTCTTGGTCGCCCCGCAGACAGGACAGCGCCAATCGTCGGGCAGGTCCTCGAACTTTGTTCCGGCGGGAATTTTGTGCCTCTTGTCGCCCCTGTCCGGATCATAGATGTAGCCGCAATTCACCACCTGGCAACGCCACATATCTCTGGTGTCAGCCATCTGCTCCTCCCGTGCGCTGATAGGTTCCGCTGGCCCGGACCCGACGGCCGCGCTGCACAAAAGCTATTGTCGCCCTTCGTCCCGTTCGCGGGCGCAGACTTCACAAACGCCGTCATACTCCACCCGGGAATGCAGTATGCGCGCAAAGCCTCCGGCCTGCAGGCCTTCCACCCCGGGCGCCTGGCGCAGGCTCATGACATCCCCGATGCGGCCGCAGTAGATGCAGCGCACATGCTGATGGTCAGACATGTCGCCGTCAAAGCGCTTGGTGGAGCCGGCCGCTTCCAGACGGCGAATTTCGCCGCTGTCCGCCAGGAAATCCAGATTGCGGTAGACCGTGCCCAGACTGATGCGCGGCAGCCGTTCGCGCACGACGCTGTACAGTTCGTCTGCCGTAGGGTGGCTTTTGAGCTTGCGCAATTCTTCCAGTATGACCGCGCGCTGTCTGGTCATCCTTGTCTGCACCTGGGCCATGTCAATCTCCTGCGTGTGCGCGGTGAAAAAGGCTGCGTTCGCGCAACGGCACGCACTACGGCTGCTTGCGAACGGCGTGAAGCAACAGTTGATCACTATATATAATAAATATTACTGTTATCAAACGATAATGTCAAGTCCTGACGCGCAAACCGCGAATACCCTGTGCTGACAAAAAATACTGGAAACGTCACGCGCTCCGGGCTGCGGCGCGCGGGCTCACGCGCATTCCAGAACGGCGCGGGCTGCCCCCCACAGTCCGCTGTCGGTCGTGGACGCGAGGCGGACAGGCACGCTTTCCACCAGCCGCGGCAGGCCGTTCCCGGCCGTCAGCGCCTGCCGGAATGCCGGGCTGGCGACGCACAGGGGATTGCGGGCTGCGATGCCCCCGGCAATCCAGAGGCCGCCCGTACAGAGGGTGGCGCAGATCCACGCGCGGCAGAACCTGCCAAGAAAACGGGCATACCATTGCAGGGTGGGCGTTTCGCTGCCAAGGGCCTCCCGGCCCACCACGGCCGGGTCTTCGCGCTTCCCGGTCAAAAAACGGTGCAGACGCGCAAGCCCCCGGCCGGAGAGCACTTCCTCGACGGAAATGCTGTCCCGCCCCAGTTCCTCGGCAAGAAACTCCTGATAGCCCTGCTCCTCGCCGCCCGCAAAGGGAAAGGGCGCGTGTCCGACCTCCGAGGGCACGGCATGCCAGCGTCCCCTGCCGTCGCCCTGCCCGCCCGAAGCGCCGGAGGCAAGCCAGTGCAGGGAAGCCGCGCCCAGGCCCGTGCCCGCGCCCAGCACGGCGCGGGGGGCCGTGATCCCGCAGACGCCTTCCGGCCCGCAGACGTGCCGGGCTTTCGCGCCTGTCTCGGTCAATGTGGCGTAGGCCTCCGCCGCAAAATCATTGAGCAGCGCACAGGCGCGCAGACGCAGCCGCGCCGCCGCGTCGGAGAGGTCAAGCCGCAGGGAGCCGTTGGTCAGCTTGCCCGCAAGGCCGCGCACCGGCCCCGCCAGGGCCACGGCCAGCGCATCGCCCGCGCCAGGGGCCGTCCCCAGCAGGCGGCGCATGAGCGCCAGCACATCGTCCGCATCCCGCAGCCCCGAAGACGCCCCCCACTCCACGGCCTCAAGCGTCAGGCGGCCGCCGTCCGAAGAGAAACGGGCAAAACGGGCATTGGTGCCGCCTATATCGGCTGCAAAAATCTGCTGCATGCGGATTCCGGATTCAGCGCGCCGCGCCCTGATGATCAATCTTGTGCACGATACCCGTGGTGCTGCACCCGCTGACCAGTTCTGCAAGGTAGACGCGTCCGCCGTTGTTGATCACCACGTCAGCTCCGGCGATGTCTTCCACCCTGTAATCGCTGCCTTTGACCATGACGTCGGGCAGCAGCGCACGGACGAGATTGAGCGGCGTATCCTCGTCAAAAAGCACCACGGCATCCACGCCGGAGAGCGAAGCCAGCAGCAGGGCGCGGGCCTGTTCGTTCTGGATGGGACGCGTAGGCCCCTTGAGACGGCGCACGGAACTGTCGCTGTTGAGCCCCACGATGAGGTGGTCGCCCTGGGCCGCGCTCTGGCGGATGAGCGAGACATGCCCGGGGTGCAGCAGGTCAAAGCAGCCGTTGGTAAAGACGACGCTCTCGTTTTTCCGGCGCCAGTCCTCCACCTTGTCGAGGAGCGCAGGCAGACTGTACAGCTTGGGATTGTCGGCGCCTTCGCGCAGGGCCGCATTCAACTCCGCCAGGGTGACGGGAGCGGTGCCCATCTTGCCCACGGCCACGCCGGCGGCCAGATTGGCCACGCGCATGCTCTCCGGCCAGGAAAGGCCCTTGCCCACGCAGGCCGCCAGCACGGCGATGACCGTATCGCCCGCGCCGGAGACGTCCGCCACTTCACGCACGGCGGCGCGGCAGTACACGGGAGGGTCTTCCGGACCGAACAGCGCCATGCCCCTGGCCCCGCGCGTGACCAGCACATGCTCCAGCCGGTAGCGAGAACGCAGCCCGGCGGCCAGCGCCGCGCGCTCGGGGCGTTCCAGCGGCGCGCCCGGCTCACGGCCGCAGGCGACGGCGAATTCCCCGGCATTGGGCGTTACGCACTGCACGCCGGCATAGCGATCCCAGCCGCCGCCCTTGGGGTCCGCCAGCACAGGGATGCCCCGCCTGCGGGCCTCCTCCGCGACGACACGGCAGAGGCAGCCGCCGGGCCCGTCCAGCAGCACGCCCTTGGCATAGTCGGAGAGCACCACCGCCTGCCTGCCGTCCAGCAGGTAGCGCACGCGCGACGCCAGCGCCCCGGCCTCCTCGGCAGAAGGCGGAACCGCGTCCTCCTCGTCCAGCCGCAGCAGCTGCTGCCCCTGGGCGAGCAGGCGCGTCTTGCGCGTGGTCCGACGGGCAGCGGAGGGCGCGAGCGTATCCGCAATGCCTTCCTTCGCCAGCGCCTCGCGCAGGATGTCGGCGTCGGCGTCGCGCCCGACCAGCCCGACAAGAGCCGCATCCACCCCCAGCCGCGCCAGATTGCGCGCCACGTTGGCCGCGCCGCCCGGCACAAACCAGCGCTGTTCCACGGAAACCACGGGCACGGGAGCCTCGGGGGAAATGCGCCGGGTCTGCCCGGCAATATAGGCGTCAAGCATCACGTCGCCGACAACCAGCACCCGTATGCCGTCAAAATCCATGTTGCGCTCTCCAGCAATCAGGCCTTGGCGCAGGCGTTCTTGATGAGTTCACTCAGGCGGGCGTCCGTCCGTTCGGCATCCACCAGACTTTCCACGGAGGCCCGCGCCGCCTCGCCCAGACGCTTGCGCTGCGCCGTGTCGTTGCTCAGTTCCCGCAGCGCGTCGGCCAGCGCGCCGGGATTGTTCTGCGGCACAAGGCGGCCGTTCACGCCATCCTGCACGGCCTCCGCGTGTCCCGGCAGGTCGCTGGCCACCACGGCCAGCCCGGAAGCCAGCGCCTCCACCAGCGCCGAAGGCAGGCCGTCCGCCTCGCCCCCGTGGGTCTTGCAACCGGGGGCGACAAAAATATCCGCCCTGTTGTACATGTCCGCCATGTTTTCGTGCGCGATCTGCCCGACAAACTTCACCGCGCGGCGCAGACCCAGCCGCCAGGCCAGCCAGCGCAGATGCAACTTTTCCGGCCCCTGCCCCACAAAGGTCAGGTGAACGTCCGTATTGTCGAGCCGCAGGATGGCGCAGGCCCGCAGCAGCACGTCATACCCCTTGCGTTTCGCCAGAGTGCCCACAGCCAGCAGGGCGGGAATCTTGTCGTCAGCGTCGTTGCCGCCTGCGGAGACGGTGGATTCCTGCTCCTCTTCCGACGGAGTGAGCGTCAGGGGATCGCGCAATACCTCCAGTTTGTCCGCCAGCTGCGGCAGCATCTCGCGCAGGAGGGCGCAGGTGGCTTCCGTATCGCAACGCACAAAGACGGCGTCCGTCCCCATGGCGGACCAGTCCAGCCCGGGCTGCGCCACATCGGCGGCGCGCACGGCAAAGGCAAAGGGCACGCCCAGCAGGCGCGAGGCCACCCAGGCGGCCGTGGCCGGGCCGTGCGCCCCGGCGGCGTAAAAAAACTCGATGCCCTCCTCGCGCCCCCAGCCCGCCAACGCGATGCCGGCGCAGAAGGCGCGCAGATGGTTCCACCAGCGCCTGCCCCACCGGCCCTTGCCGGGCAGGGAATGGCGCAGGCGCCGCAGGCGCGCGCCCTCCTCGCCCGTAAGCCGGAACAGACGCGCCAACGCGGAAAGCACGCTGAACATGCCGATGCGCCGCACAGCCAGCGGCAGGGCGTAGCCTTCGGGATTGCCCAGCAGGCTGTTGCTCCGGAGGGCATAAATGCGCGCGAGCAGGCCCGCCGTGTGCATGCGGTGCGCCTCGTCCATGGTGCACTGGCCCGAGATCTCGGGAAAACGCTCGGCCACCATGGCGCCGCGCACCACAGGACTGCGCCCGCGCAGCAGCTCCTGCGAGCCGTCGGCGGAAACTTCCGGCAGGTTGTGGCGCTGACAGCGCAGCAGGCCTTCCTCCAGCGTGTAGATACTGTCACAGAAATCGGCCATCTTGGGATCATGGGTGACCATGACCATGGCCACGCCGCCGGTATGGCAGAGCGTGCGGAAATTGTTCATGATGAGGCGGCTGGTCTTGGCGTCCAGCGCGCCCGTGGGCTCGTCGGCCAGCAGGATGCGCGGATTGTTGACCATGGCGCGGGCAATGGCCACACGCTGCTGTTCGCCGCCCGAAAGACGGTTGCTGCGGTAGTGCACGCGCGCCGAAAGCCGCACCAACTCCAGGGCGCGGATGACGCGCTCCCAGCGCTCCTGCGGGGGAACCTGCTCATAGATCAGCGGAAATTCTACATTTTCAAAGACGGTGGAATGGTCGAACAAATTGCTGGCCTGCATGACGAAGCCCATGTTGCCGCGCCTGAAGGCCGCCGTCTGTTCGCGGTCGAAGGTCAGCACATCCTGCCCCAGAATCTCCAGCGAGCCGGAATCCGGGGCGTGCAGCATGCCCAGCACATGCAGCATCGTGGACTTGCCGCAGCCCGAAGGCCCCATGATGGCGACCATCTCGCCGGGGACGACTTCCAGGTTCACGCCGCGCAGCACGGGCGCGAAACCGGCATAGCATTTGAACAGATCCTTGGCGACAATTACCGGTGCCATGCTCCACCTATCCATATGCGGGCGAGCCGCAAACACGCGGACGCGCCGCGCCGTGTACGCTATTCAAACCGCAGCGCCGTCACCACATCCATGCGGCTGGCCTGAAGGGCCGGATACAGACCGCCCGCAATGCCGATAAGGGCGGAAAAAAGAATGCTGCCCAGACTGCCAGCCATCAGCAGGGGATAGGAAATGCCCGTCTCCAGCAACAACGCGCCGACCTCCACCAGCGTGACGCCCAGAATGATGCCCAGCACGCCGCCGGCTACGGACTTGCACAGGGCCTCCGCCAGAAACTGCGCCAGAATGTCGGCATCGGAACCGCCCATGGCCTTCTTGAGGCCCACCTCGCGCGTGCGGGCGCGCACGGCGGCAAAGGTGCCGTACCAGATGCCGAAGCCGCCCAGCATGAGCGACGCGGCTATGCCCAGCCAGAGCAGGGCCTCCACCCACAAAAATGTGCTCTTGATGCGCTCCAGCTGGTCCTCCTGCGTGCGGACGACGATATGCGGCGCATCCTGATGCTCCCGTATGGTTTGGGGAATCTGCTTCACAAGGCGCGGCACATCTTCCCAGCCCACGGCGCGGACGAACAGGCGCGCCAGCTTGCCGCCTCCCCAGCTGCGGTCAACCATGGTGGTATAGGGCAAAAAGCCGCCCTGCCCCCAGGCCCCCAGCATGACGCCGCTCACCACGCCCACGACCTCAAAGACGTCCTGCCCCAGAAAAAGCAGCTTGCCGACGGCCCCGCCTTCCGCGCCGAACAGATTTTTAGCGGCTTCCCTGCCCAGCATGCAGACGCGGCGGTGCTGCTCCATATCGGCGTTGTTCAGCAGCCGCCCCTCCACAAGGTCCAGCGAGTACAGTTCCGGGAAAAACTCGTCAACGCCGATAAAGCTTACCGGGAGCGTGCGTTCCCCGCCGCCGCGCAGGGCAAAGCCCATGCTGTGGCGCACGTTGCGGCCCACCAGCCCCACGCCGGGCAGCGCGCGCAGGGCCTCCACCGTCTCCGGCCGGAACTCACGCAGGGGCTGGCCGGGAAACTGCTCGTCATCCATAAGTACCTGGATGACGTTGACCCCGCCCATGAGCACCATGTCCTGCCCTACTTTATAGCGTATTTCGCGGCCGAGCACAGCCAGCACGATGAACGCCGTGATGCCCAGGGCGATGGAGCACATCACCCCGAAACTGCGCTGGCGCACAACCTGCCTGAGGCTGACGCGAAAAAGATCCGACATTGCGATCATGGTGCAACCGCTCTGCAAAATTTCAGCAACGACAATCAGCCACGGGAAACGGCTGCGGACGGGATGCTGTCCGCAGCCTGCCGGCAACGCTCAAGCGCAGTATATATGCGCTTTTGCGGCAAGTGTCAAAATCGGCGCAAGGCCATGCGGCCTTATGTCCGCTCCATACGCAGCACGACGCCGCCCCGCCCCACCTCGTAGCGGATGCCGTGCCATAACAGGCCGTGCGCGCGGATACTGTCCAGATACACCAGGGTAAACATGCGCACGGCTTCCGCAAAGCCCAGACACCAGCGCCACAGGGGCACAGGCCGGGGCAGCAGCGCGCGCCAGAGGTTGAGGGCGCTCGTCATGCCGGCCAGCCAGAACAGGCTCAGCAGCACACCGGCCCCGCCGCCCAGGTGCAGGAGCCCGCCCAGCAGGGCCAGCGCGGCGCAGAGCATGGGCACAGCCATCATGGCGCAGAGCAGCCCCAGCAGCAGCCACTGACCGGGCATGCAG
Source organism: Desulfovibrio desulfuricans (assembly GCA_015062205.1). Lineage (GTDB taxonomy): Bacteria > Desulfobacterota > Desulfovibrionia > Desulfovibrionales > Desulfovibrionaceae > Desulfovibrio > Desulfovibrio desulfuricans_D. The sequence goes on along the minus strand of SUVB01000033.1, from coordinate 13,628 downwards.
AACTTGAGGAAGAGCACCTGCCTGTCCATCCAGGCGCGCCACACGGGCAGGGAATGGTCAGCCGCCCCGGTGCGCAGCAGCGCGCCGGGGCACAGCCGCACATCGACCCCGCGCGCCTGCAGCAGGGCGCTCAGCGAGCAGTCGTCCACCACGTTTTCGGCCCAGAGCTGCGCCACGCCGTACTTTTTCCATGCCGGACGGGTCATGGCCATGGCGCCGCCCCACAACTGGGTGAAGGAGGACACGGCCTGCAAAAGGCGCATGAGCAGCACGCACAGCGCATAGGCCAGGGTCACGCGCTGCCCGTCCCCCGGCGTCACCTGATGATAGCCCGTGCTGAACGCGGCCTCGCCGCGCGCCAGCGGCCCCACCAGATGCCGCAAAAAATCCGGTTCGGCCGTATGGGTGCTGTCGCAGAAGGCGTACACGTCCACTGTGTCGCCCAGCTCCTCCACCCCCCGCAGGCTGTTGCGGTTTTTCTGCCCGCAGCCGGAGGCCTCCCCCGCCGTCACATGGCGCAGGGAGGGAAAGTCCGCCTGCAGCCTGCTGATGACCTCCACAGCCGGATCATCGGAGCGGGCCGTCACCAGCACCGGCGTGAAGCGCGGGTAATCCTGCGCAAGCAGGCTGCGCAGCGCGTTTTCCATGCGCGCATCCCGCCCGGCCACGGGCACCACAAGCCCCACAGCGGGCCACTGCGCTTCATGCATCTCGTCATTGGCGCGCGCATCCTTTTCCACCAGACGCGGCAGGCTTTCGCCCTTGCGGGCCAGAATGCACAACAGCGCGCACTGCGCCGCAGCCAGCAGAAACCAGAACCAGAACATGGGCGCTCCTTTGCCGCCTGAAGGGGCGGTCCGCCGCTCTACAGTGTCTCCGCGCCCGCAAGCCCGGCGTCAGGGCAGCGGGGCGCAGTCCTCGTCCGCCAGCTGCGCGTCGTGCTCGCGCCTGCCTTCCAGACGGACCTGCATGCCGTTCCTCAGGCTGATGACGCCTTCCACAGAGTCTTCCGAAACCAGACGCCCCCTGAAGGTGTGCCCGGACGAATGGCGCGCCCGAATCTCGTTGTTCCGCACCTCGCCGACAATGTGGTACACGTCCACCTCGCCGTTGCGCAGCTTCAAATGCACCACGCCGCGCACGTCGCCCAGAGAGGAAAAGCACACTCCCACGCGGTAGGTGGAGGTGTACAGCGCTCCGGTCCAGAGTTCCCGCACTTCCACGGGGCTGTCGGCAGAACGGGCGACTCCGTTTTCCCGGCCCATATCCGCCTGCTTCCCGGCCGCTGAAGCGGAACCCGCGTCAGAAGCGGAAATCCCGGCAGCAGCCGTCACGGGCGCGGCAAGCAGCACGGCGGCCAGCACAGACGACGCGCCCGCCCGGGCAATCCGCCTGCAGGGGCGCAACACGGCCCGCACGTCCTTCAGCATCAGGGTCTTCATGGCGTCAATCCTTTTGCAACAGCAGTGACACAGGTCAGCGCGTCCCGGCGCACACAGCGGCGAACACGTCCTCATGCGCCCGCACCATGACCGCAAAGGAAAAATCGCGTTCGACCAGAGCGCGCCCGGCCCGGCCCATGACGTCACAAAGGTCGTCCTCCTCCAGCAGGCGGCAGCAGTTTTCAGCCAGCGCGGCGGCATCGCCCGCCGGAGAGAGCAGGCCGTTCTCCCCCGGGGCAATGAGCCGGGGAATGCCGCCCACGGCGGTGGCGCAGACAGGCAGGCCGCAGGCCAGAGCCTCCAGAATGACGTTGGGCTGCCCTTCCCGCACCGAGGCCAGCGCGAACACGCGCGCCGCCGCGTAGTGCGGGCGCATGTCCAGCCCGCCGGGGACAAAATCCACCCGCTTCCCGGCGTCGTGCGCCGCCGCCCAGCGACGCAGGCGCTCCTCCTCCGGCCCGTCGCCCACGATGCGCAGCCGCGCCTCAGGATGGCGGCGCAGCACCAGTGCAAAGGCGCGCAGCAGGGTCAGGTGGTCCTTGTCCTGCGCGAGCCTTGCCACGCAGAGCAGCAGGGGCGCGCGGGAGGACGGCGCGCCCCCCGGCGCGAAAAACTGCGTATCCACGCCGTTGGGAATATAGCTCAGGCGCTTGCGCGGCACGCCCAGACCGCCCAGAATGGACTGCAACGCTTCAGAATTGCAGATCATATGATCTGCAAGCCGCCAAAGCAGACGCTCGTGCTGCCGCACAGGGCCGCCCCCGCCCCGGCAGGTGCCCACAATGCGCGGCGCGAAGCCGTCGGAGACGCGCCGCAGAATACGCCCCCAGATGCGTCCCCAGATGTTGGGCAGAGCCGTGCAGGGCACGATGACGTCCGGCCGCAGGCGGCGCAGCGCGGCGGGAAGGCGCGCGAAGAACAGCGGGGGCACGGCCCGCGAAGCGCCCAGATGGTGCAGCTCCACCTGCGCCTCCCGGGCTGCGGCGTCCAGATCCGTGGGGCCGGTCAATGTCAGCATAAGGGGAGAAAACCGGCTGCGGTCCAGCCGGCGGGCCAGCTCCAGCGTCTGCCGCTGTGTGCCGCCGAAACAGAGATCTTCCATGAGGAAAAGGACGCGCAAGGGCTTGGGCATGCTGCTCTCTGGTTGGATATGCGCCGCACGGCGCGGGCGGTCCCGGCGGCATTCCGGCTGGGCGGTACGGCCGCGGTCGTACGGTATTGTAAGCATTCCTTCAGGCTTTGCAAGGGCGGCCCGGCCGCCGCACCCGGCGTTGCCTTGCGCCCGCCTTGCGTTTACACTGCGCGCATGTCCGAACTTCACGCGCCCGGCGCGGCGGCCGATCCGGCCCTGCGCGTCATTGTCAGTCTTGATGTGGAAGAGGAAGGCCTCTTTTCCGGCCATTACGCCGCCACGGGCTGCAGCGTGCGCAACGTGGCCCTGTTGCGACGCCTCGCGCCTCTGACCAGGGAACTGGGCTTTCCGCTGACGCTCTTCTGCGCGTATACGGTCTTTGCCGATGCCGAAGCCTGCGGCCATCTGGCCTGGATGCGCGACCACTGCGGCGCGGAAATCGCCGCCCACCTGCATCACTGGAGCACCCCCCCCGCAGACGCCGCGCCCGCGCCTGACGGACCGCCCGTGCGCACGGACCGCCTCCCGCGCGACCTGCTGCGCCGCCGCCTGCGCAGCCTGCTGGAGGCGGGGCGAACCTTCCAGTCCGCGCCGCTGACCAGCTTCCGCATGGGGCGCTGGGATTTGAAGGCCGCGGTACGTCCTCTGCTGGCCGAAGAGGGCATCACGCTGGACAGTTCCGTCTGCCCCCTGCGCGCCTTTGCCGACGGCGGGCCAGACCATTTCCTCGCCCCGGCCGATCCCTACTGGCCCGAGGACGCCCCCGGCCTGCTGGAATCGCCGGTCACACAACTTCCGCTCGTCCGGACGGCGGCCCGCATGTGGCGCAAGCTCGCCCGGCCGAGCCTGGCGGACGCCTTCCATTTCTGGGGCGCGCTGAGCCCCAACCCCGTCTGGCACGCCGGGGCCGTCATGCGCGCGGCCGCGCGGCTGCACAGCCTGCGGGGCGGCAAGGTGCTGCACCTTTTCCTGCATTCTTCCGAGCTCCTGCCCGGCGGTTCGCCCAACGTGCCCGACCAGCGCGCGGCCGACGCCCTGTACCGCAAGCTGTACGCCTTCCTGGCATGGCTGGGCGAAACGTGCGTCGTACGGGGCGTCACGGCGGCGCAGCTGCGCACGGAAGCGCCCTCCCTGGGCTTCGGCCCGCGCCCTGCCGGGCCGGGGGACTGGTGATGGCGTCCTGCGTCTTCGTGCTGCTGGACGGCCTCAACGCCGCCGCTGCCCGGCGCTGCATGGGCTTCATGCGGGCTCTGGAAGCGGCGGGCAAGGCCCGTTACGCGGAACTGACCTGCGAGTTGCCGCCCCTTTCCCGTCCCCTGTACGCCACCCTGTGCAGCGGGCTCGCCCCGGCGGAACACGGTATCCTCCACAATGACGACGCGCGCCGCTGCCCCGCGCCCACCGTCTTTTCCCGCGCGCGGAACAAGGGGCTTGTCACGGCGGCAGCCGCCTATCACTGGATAAGCGAACTGTGCAATGCCGCGCCCTTTGACCCCGCCCGCGACCGCATCACGGACGATCCCGCCCTGCCCGTCGCCCACGGCCTGTTCTACTGCTCCGACGACTACCCCGACGAGGAACTGTTCCGCGACGCGGCCTGCCTCATGCGCCGTCACAGCCCGCAGCTGCTGCTTGTGCACAGCATGGGCATTGACGCGGCCGGGCACCGGCACGGCGCCGAAAGCCGCCAATACCGCGACGCCGTGCGCATGGCGGATGGCCTGCTGGCCCGCGCGCTGCCGGCCTGGCGTGCGGCCGGCCATGTTGTGCTGGTGACGGCCGACCACGGCATGGACAATGACGGCATGCACAATGACGACGCCGACGCCGTGCGCCGCGTGCCCCTGTGGCTGGCGGGGGGAGACGCTCTGCCCCTGCCCGCCGCGCAGACGGAGGTGGCCGCTCTCGTGGCCCGGGCGCTGAACCTGGGCTGATCCGCCGCCGTCCCCTTGCCTGCACTGCCTCTCCTGCTCGCCGACGGTATCAACGAACGTTCCCCGCCACGCCGCAGGAGCCCGGCGGCCGACCGCCGATTCCGTGCGCCGCGCCCCTCTTGTGAACAGACGCGCATTGGTATATGAATACTTTTTTATGATGCCGCGCCCGCTGGTTGTGACGTCCCGCGCGGCCGCCAAACACCATATCCAGGAGGCTGCGTTGCCGGGCCGAGCGCCGGGCATGCGCGGAAGCATATGAGCAAGATCATCCTCACCGGGGACCGCCCCACAGGCAAACTGCATATCGGGCACTACGTCGGTTCGCTCAGACAACGCGTTCTTCTTCAGAATTCCGGCGACTACGACGAAATCTACATCATGCTGGCCGACGCCCAGGCCCTGACCGACAATGCCGACAACCCGGGCAAGGTGCGCGACAACATTCTGGAGGTGGCGCTGGACTATCTGGCCTGCGGCATCGACCCGCAGAAATCGGTCATATTCATCCAGTCGCAGCTGCCGCAGCTCTATGAACTCAGTTTCCACTACATGAACCTTGTCACGGTGTCGCGCGTGCAGCGCAACCCCACGGTCAAGGCCGAAATCGCCCAGAAGAACTTCGAGCAGAGCATCCCGGTGGGCTTCTTCACCTATCCCATCAGTCAGGCTGCCGATATTACAGCCTTTGAGGCCACCACCGTGCCCGTGGGCGAAGATCAGAAACCCATGCTGGAGCAGACGGTGGAAATCGTGCGCAAGTTCAACAGCGTCTACGGCGAAACCCTGGTGGAACCGCAGATTCTGCTGGCGAGCAATGCCGCCTGCCTGCGCCTGCCCGGCACCGACGGCAAGGCCAAGATGAGCAAATCCATCGGCAACTGCATCTACCTCAGCGACAGCGAAAAAGACGTGCACGACAAGGTGTTCAATATGTTCACCGACCCGAACCACCTCCGCGCCTCCGACCCCGGCAAGGTCGAGGGCAATACCGTCTTCACCTATCTGGACGCCTTCGCCGCGCCGGAGGATTTCCAAACCTTCAACTCCCCCTACGCCGACCTGGACGAAATGAAGGCGCACTACCGCAAGGGCGGGCTGGGCGACGTGCCCGTCAAAAAATTCCTTAATGAGGTCATGCAGCAGACGCTCAGCCCCATCCGCGAGCGCCGCAGGCAGTATGAAAAAGATTTGCCCTACGTCATTGACGTGCTCAGACAGGGCACGGAACAGGCCCGCGCCAAGGCCGCGAACACCCTGACCAAGGTGCGCAAGGCCATGTGCCTCGACCACTTTGCCGAGGACGGCCTTGCCCGCCGCGCCGCCCTAAGATAATCCGGACAGGGCCGCAGAAATTTGGGGCGGGACGCGCGCCCCCTCCGCCGCAGAGCGACGCAACCTTATTTCCCCGCGCACGGCGCGGATAGCCTATGCCCACGTCCACACAGAACGACCGGACAACCGTTCCGGAGCCGGCGCACGGCGGCAACCGCAAGGTCCGCTACTCGTCCCTGCTGTTCGACCCGCAGGATTACAAGCTCATCCAGATGGTCAACGGCTTCGTTGCGGCGCGCGCCCGCCGCAACGCGCTGACGCCGCCGGAATCGAACCTGCACCCCAACGGCATCATCGAAATGACCTCCGAGCACGGCCTGCGCCTTGCAGGAGCCGTCATCGTGCTGCTGGAAAGCCTGGAAGCCGGCGACCTCGACGAGCGGGTGCGCGCGCTGCGCCGCCTGCACGACGAAGTGCTCTATTCCACGCATTCCTCCCTGCAGAACAACACCGCGCGCGTTCTGGTGCAGATCATGAAGGACCTGGTGCGCTCCCACGACGACCGCGCGCGCCAGCTGCCCCTGGCCCACGAGTTTCACAGCGCCGTGCGCGGCGCGCCGCGCGTCATACGTTCCCTGCTGCGCAAGTACCATCTGCTGGAAATGCCCGAGGAGTGGAACCAGCAGGCCTTTGACCACCACGTCCACGACGCCAACACCAAGGGCCGCAAAAATCCCACGCATCTGGTCATGGACGCCTGGATCAAGGGCATCCGTTTCCTCACGGTCATCTACTACAATACGGTGGATCCGGAGGCGGCGCGCGAACTGCTCATGGCGGCGCGCGTCATGGGGATTACCGTGCGCATCGGCATCGAATTCAAGGCCACCTTCCGCGACAAGCTGGTGGAGTTCACCTGGTCGCCGCTCAACATCGTCACCTCCAAGGCGCTCAACGACCTGCTGCACCGCCGCGACGTCGCGGAAGTGCTGCAGCGCTACGCCCCCGTCAACGACTGGATGCGCGAACATGTGCTCACGCTGCTGCGCGCCTGGAATGAGCGCCACAGCAAGGACCTGGCCGCGCGCTGGCACATGCCCGCGCCGGAACCGCTGGACGAGACCGCCTTTCTGGCCTATGTGGGGCATCGCCAGCCATCGGCGCTGCATCTGGCCGAATATATCTATCAGCAGCTGCTGCCCACGCTGCGGCAGCGCGACGAGCAACTGCGCGCGGCGCTGGAGGCCGCAGGCGACGAAAACACGGCCACGCGCCTGCGTTCCAGCCTTGACGAACTGGAAGTGATCGTGCCGGACATGATTCTGGAAGACTGGCTCGGCCCGGAGGCCAATCCGGATGTCGTCTTCCCCCGCAAACCCGACCCGGCGTTGCCCGAGGTGCTTCTGCAGCAGCCCGAACGCCTGCTGGAAAGCCTGTACCCGCTGCACCCCTGCCAGCTTATCCTCAACCTTGCCGACCTGACGGCGCAGGACGTTCTTGAACTGCTCTGGCGCGGACGCGGGCGCATCACGCACCTGGAGCTTTTCAACCTGCGCGAGTGGACAAGCGGCCAGCTCACGCACGCGGAAGAAATCAACGCCCTGCAGCGGGCCATCAACGAGGGCAGCACCCCGCGCCTCAAGCAGATCATCCGCCAGATCATCGACGACGAGCCCGAGGATTCCGACAGGATGCCCCTGTTCCGAACCATCCTCGACCATATTCCGCAGCTGCAGGAATTTTACGCTCTGGCCCCGCTGGGCTCGCGCGTCGGCACGGATTCCACAAGCCGTTCGCACCATACGCACGGCATGGGCCTTGTTTTTGTGGAAACGCTGCCGCCCAAGGCCCGCAGCGTGCTGCGCCGTGAAAAAAACGACCAGCGCCTGACCCTGCCCGTGCACACCGACATGTACAGCTTCATCCAGCACCATGAGCCGCCGCAGCCGCAGCCCGTCTGGCAGCAGTGGCTGCGGCGGCTGCCGGGCATGGAACACATGGGCTGCCAGACCACGCGCGGCTGGGCGCTGGAAAAAAAGACCACCCGCTTCAGCAGGGACGGCAACCTTGTCACCCTCGGCGGCGTGGACGACAAGGGACAGAACCGGGAAAGCCGGCAGACCCCGGCGCCCGGCGGGGAGGATATCCCTTTCTGGTCGCCCGCCTACATGAACACCAACCTTTCCGACATGCTCAAGGTGCTGGCGGGGTTCCTGCCCGCACAGTGGGCTTTCTGCTATGTGGACGGCTGGTGGGTGCTGACCTGGTTCGGCGCGCTCATCTGGTACCTCATCACCTTTGTGCGCAACGTGGCGCAGTCTGTGGTCGGCGGCGGCGCATTCACACGTTCCCTGCTGGTGCCCTGGAAGCGCTACGTGAGCTGGAGCCGCATGGCGGACTCCCTGCTGTACACGGGCATTTCCGTTCCCCTGCTGGAAGTGGTGGTGCGGCTCTGGCTTTTGCAGGACCTGCTGGGCATCACCGTACAGAACAATGCCTTTCTGGTCTACACGGTCATCGCCTTCGTCAACAGTTTCTACATTTCCGGGCACAACATCTACCGGGGCCTGCAAAAAGAGGCCATTATCGGCAACTTCTTCCGCAGCGCCATTTCCATTCCCATATCCATGATCATGGGCGAGGGGCTGCTCTGGTGCTTTGAGGCCATGCAGATGCCGGAACCCGTCATGCTGCTGCAAAACTGCGCCGCCATCGTCTCCAAGTGTTCGTCAGACCTGGTGGCCGCCGTCATTGAGGGCTTTGCCGACCGCAATTCCTATCTGCGCATGCGCCAGTGCGATTACGACAGCAAGCTGACCCAGATTTACGCCAGCCTCACACGGCAGGAACTGCTCTTCCCGCACCGCGACCTCGAAGGCATGCTCAGGAACCCCTCCTCTTACTGGCGGGCCCTGTACGGCAAGGATCCCGCCGTGGCGCGGCAGGCCGTGGCCCATCTGCTGGACATGATGTACATGTGGTACTACCAGCCGCGCGCGCGGGAGGTCTTCTGGCGCAAGATGTGCGCCGCCCCGCCGGAAGAGCGCGGGGCCATCATGGCCATGCACTCCCTGCTCACGCTGGAGCGGGAAATCAGCACGCTCATTCTCGACGGCCTGCTGAACAGGGACTTCGCCCGCGCTTTGGCCTTCTACCTGCAGAAGAACCGCAGCTACGTGCGCGAGTTGCGCCGGGAGGCCCGCCGCAGACTGCACTGCACCGAGGCTCCGGCCTGACGCGCCGGGCGGCATTGCCGCACGCCCTTTGCCGTTGCGCAGGAAGTTCAAGTCCGGTATTCTGGGGCGGTGCGGCAGTTCCCGGGATGCACAACGCTTTTCCGCGCCGTCCATCAACGGCGTGACCGGCCGCAACGGCGCGGCGGAAGACAAGACATGTCCGACACAACGTCATCCATTGAAACCGAAACGGGGAGCCCCCAGGGCGGCGATTGCCCCGTGCCGGCGCCGGATACGGAAAGCGCCCTGCCCGGCTACGCCCGCACACTGTCCTGGCTTTCCCTGGTCATCATTGTGCTCACCAGCCTGGGGCTCTCCTTCTTCATCTCCAATTCGGCGCGCGAAACCCTGCTCACCCGGCAACAGGAATTTGCCCGCCAGCTGGTGGAAAACCTCAACAGCCAGATTTTCCGCCGGTTTGCCGTGCCCACCCTCATGGCCCACGGCCGCATCGCGCTGCGCCAGCCGGAGCAGTACGAACGTCTGGATCAGGTGGTGAACTCCGTCATCCACGGTCTGGCGCTGGAACGGCTGCGCATCTACGACTTTTCGCGGCGGGCCGCCTATTCCACCAACCGGGAGGACCTGGGCCGCTCCGGGCTGGCGCCGGAATACCTGGACGAAATACTGCACGGCGGCGCCCCCCGGTCGGAAATCCTGTCGTCCATGCCGGAATGGCAGGCCCCCTTCCGCGTGCCGCTGGAAAAGGGCTCCTTTGTGCTGCGCGTGCTCTACCCCCTGCGCGGCGAACCGCTTTCTCCCGGCGGCGACGCCCCCATCATGGGCGCGCTGGAACTGACGCAGGATATTACTGACGATTACGAACGCGTGCTGACCTTTCAGGGCATCATTGTAGTCATGTGCCTCATGTCTTCCGTGATCATGTTCGGGCTGCTGCTCATGCTCATTCACCGCTCGGAACGGGTGCTGGCCGCGCGCATGGCGCAGACCCGCCGTCTGGAAAACCAGATCCACAGCAATGAACGGCTGGTCAGCATGGGGCGCGTTGTGGCCAGCATCGCTCACGAAATCCGCAACCCGCTCGGCATCATCCGTTCCAGCGCCGAACTGCTGCAACGCCGCACCGACAAGGCCGACGCCGGAACGCGACGCATTCTCGAAGCCATTTATGACGAGGCCGTGCGCCTCTCGCAGACCGTGAACGATTTTCTGGACTACGCCCGCCCCCGCCAGCCGCGGCAGGACCTTGTGGACGTGAACCTGGTGCTGGACCAGGCGCTGGCCTTTCTGGAAGGCGACTGGGGACGGCGGCAGGTGGCCCTTGAACGCCGCTGCGACGAACGCCTCTTCGTCCACGGCGACAAGGATTTGCTGTACCGGGCTTTTTACAATATCCTTGTCAACGGGCAGCAGGCCATGGACGGGCCGGGCATCATACGCATCACGGGTTCAACGGACGGGGAGGGGCACATCCGCCTGGAATTTCTGGATTCCGGCCCAGGATTTGACGCGGCCGCCCTGCCCAACCTGCTGGATCCGTTTTTCACCACCAAGGATGGCGGCACCGGGCTGGGCCTGCCCATCGTGCAGTCCATTATCGTCAGCCACGGCGGCAGCATTGAACTTTCCAACGGTCCCGAAGGCGGCGCGCTGGTGCGGGTGCAGCTGCCGGCAACCGAACCGGCCCCCTAGCAACGGCCCTGCCTGCCGCCGCCGGCAGGGCATGCCGCCGTAACGGCGGCATCGTCCACGCCGCGCCGTCAAGGATGCGGTCGCCCACAGCCGCAGGAAAACGCCGCAGGATACAACAGCATGAGCGAAAAAGCGCATCTTCTTCTCATCGACGACGAAAAAAACTACCTGCTGGTGCTCCAGACTCTACTGGAGGACGAAGGCTATGCCGTCACGGCCATCAGCGACCCCGAGACGGCGCTGGCCTTTCTGGGTGAAAGTGAAGTGGATGTAGTTGTGACCGACATGAAAATGCCCAAGGTCACGGGCCGGGAGGTGCTGGAACGGGTCAAAAAAAACTGGCCGTATATTCCGGTGCTTGTCATGACGGCCTTCGGCTCCATTGAAAGCGCCGTGGAACTGATGAAATACGGCGCGTTCGACTACATCACCAAGCCCTTTGCCAATGACGAGATGCTGCTCTCCATCCACAACGCCGTGGAGCTCTCGCGCGCGCACCGCCAGTACCGTCTGCTGCAGGAAGCCATGGAAGACCGCTACGGCGTGCACAAGATCGTGGGGCGCAGCAGGGCCATCCGCGATGTGCTGCTGATGGTCGAGCGCGCCGCGCCCAGCCGCTCCACCGTGCTTATCACGGGCGAATCCGGCACGGGCAAGGAGTTGGTGGCCCGCGCCATCCATTACACCAGCCCCCGCAAGGACAAGCCTTTTGTCTCCGTCAACTGCATGGCCCTGAACCCCGGCGTGCTTGAAAGCGAGCTTTTCGGGCATGAAAAGGGCTCTTTCACCGGCGCGGTGGCCATGCGGCGCGGCCGCTTTGAACAGGCCGACGGCGGCACGCTTTTTCTGGATGAAATCGCCGAACTGACGCCCGATCTGCAGGTCAAGCTGCTGCGCGTGCTGCAGGAACGCCGCTTTGAACGCGTGGGCGGCGGCGAGGAGATTGAGGTGGACATCCGCGTGGTGGCGGCCACCAACAAGGATCTCGCCGCCCTGGTGGAAAAGGGGAGTTTTCGTGACGATTTGTATTACCGGCTCAATGTGGTGCAGATTCCCCTGCCGCCCCTGCGCGAGCGGCGCGAAGACATTCCCCTGCTTGTGGCCCATTTCGTGGAAAAGGTCTGCACGGAAAACGCCATGCCGCCCAAGACCTTCAGCACCGAGGCCCTCAACTACCTGACGGGCTATGAGTGGCCGGGCAATATCCGCCAGCTGGAAAATGTGGTGGAGAGCTGCCTTGTGCTGGTGCCGGGCAACGTCATTGGGGTGGACAACCTGCCCGCCGAGATACGCGACGAGGAATCACAGTTCAAAAGCGCCGTGGACCTGCTGCCGGTGCAGCTGGACCTGGCGGACACGCTGGAAAAAATCGAGGCAGCCCTCATCCGGCGGGCGCTGGTCCGCGCGGAACTGGTGCAGGTCAAGGCGGCGGAATATCTCGGCATTTCCAAGAGCCTGCTGCAATACAAGCTGAAAAAATACGGTATTACCGGGCATTAGGGCAGATCCCGGTTGCTTTTTTTCAAAAAGCAACCCACACGCCGCCTTCGTTTCAGCGTTGACGGCGTTCTCCGCAGCTTCCTTCGCCGCAACGGCTGAAGCGAGGGGAAAGGACGGCGTTCCCATTTGGACACAGCGCGGGCGGCTGTTCCCACAACCGCCTGGGCAGACGGCAGTTGGAAGGACATTCGCTCTGGAGCAGAACATTGCGCTGCAACACCGCGTGGCTTTGCTCTGACGCGCATCCGGTCCTACGCTCCGCCGTTGCGCGCAATGCAACCCGCAACAGGAACGCGCCATGACAAACGCATATGACAGCAATTCCACGGCGGGCCGGATCGCCCGAAAGCGTGACATCCAGCGCCCCCGCGTGCATACGGAAGTGCTGGGCTGCCTGCTCGACGACATCCAGTCCGGCGTGTATCCGGTGGGGCAGAAACTGCCCTCGGAACGCGAACTTATGGAAGAATTCGGCGTGGGACGGCCCGCCGTGCGCGAGGCGCTCTCCGGGCTGGCCAGAATGGGCCTGATTGAAGTTTCACCCGGCATGCGCGCGCGGGTCTGCCGGCTGACGCTGAAGCCCATGCTGCGCGAAATGCGCGCCACCCTGGATATTTACTCCAGCTCGCCCGACGGATGGCTGCAACTGCACGACCTGCGGATGTTCTTCGAAACAGCCGTGGTGCGCGACATTGCGCAGCACATCACCGACGGGCAGCTGAAAACCCTGGACGGCATCTTGCAGCGACAGCACGAACTGTTGCTCGCGAAGGAAATACGCGCCTTTGCCGAGGCCGATATCGCATTTCACCGCGCTCTTGTGGAATGCCTGAACAACGCGTTTTTGAGCCACCTTGCCGAAGGCTTCGGCGGCTGGCTCATCACGCCGCTGTACGCCTCGCTCCAGGTGCGCCGCCAGAGCGAACGCTCCTACCGCGCCCACCGGAAAATCTGCCAGGCCCTGAAAAAGCGGGATCCCGATCTGGCTGAACAGTGCATGCGCACGCATCTGGGAGAGATGCGCAACATGTACATGGTCGACGTCATGGACCAGCCCGCGCCCGTGCTGGCGGCGGAAAGCGAAGCGTCTTCCCCGCACCGGCAGATGCCGGGGGAATGACGTCGGTGGCGGCCATATGCCGTCGCCGTGCGGCCGCCGGCATGGCCCGGCCGCACGGCGCCCTGCATCCGGTCGCGTGCGGTCACGCTGGTCGCGCTGGCGCCATCGGCAGGGACCGGGAAGAGTGCGCCCCCGTGGCGGGAAGTGGCCTGAATATCTTGTTCACCCTGAACGCCCTGGTCGCGTGGCCCCCTTGGGGCCACAGCAAAAGCCCCCCGCGCGTGAAGCGGCAGGGGGCTTTTGTGCAATCGTTGGCAGCGGCCTACTTTCCCACATGACGTTATGCAGTATCATCGGCGATGGAGAGCTTAACTTCCGAGTTCGGAATGGGATCGG
>SUVB01000032.1 GCA_015062205.1 Desulfovibrio desulfuricans | reverse complement strand
TTTTGGGCTTCATCGAAAGAGGGCTCCTTTTCAACCGGTTTTTTGCGTCATTCGTTGCATTTTCCGTTGAAAAAGATACGACATTTCAACAAGTATATCAATATATTTTAAATAGTTACTCTCTTTTTAAGAGCCGACTAATATATATACCCCTCCCATAGGGGAGACTGTGAACGAAGATCCCGCGCGTTCCCTAGAGCGCCCCACGGGAGGGGATGGGGAAAAGCCTTCTCACCCTGCAGGGGAAAGTTCGGGCATAGATCCTGCCGTTGACCTGGACGGCCCGGGCATCGAGTTCATGGAACTGCGCGACGCCTACGACGCCGTGCGCCCTGAAGGCCCGCTGGACGGATTCCCGGAATACAAGCAGCTCAAGGCGGCCCGTGACCGCACAGGGCGCAGCCGATACCCCGGCAATGCCCGGCTCATTGACGACTTCACCCTCCGCAAGGCGGCCGGATTCTGGAATCCCGGCTATGAAGTCGGCCTTGCCCGGTATCTCAAGACGCGTCTCTGGGAACAGCCCGTCAAAGCCCGCGCCTCGCCCGGCAAGCCCTCGCAGGCGGAACGTGAGGCGGCGGAACGGGAAATCGAGGCACGGCACAGGCGGCTGTTTGGCGACAGGAAGGCACGGGAGGCTACGGCATGAACAGGCAGACATTCGACGACGCGATGACGGAAGTGTTCGCCGTCTTCGGCCTCAACCCCAAGGCGGAAGGAATCCTCGGCGTGTGGTTCCGCAAGGTCGAGTTCATCCCCGACGAGGCCGTGGGCTACATCGCGGAACAGCTCTGCGAGGGCGAAACCCTGCCCCGCAATGTCCCGCTTGCCATGAAGCGCCTGTGGTTCGACTGGCGGGCCAAAAACCCGCAGAAGGTCGCCCGCGAGGATTGCCCGCACTGCCGGAACACCGGCGTCCGGCAGTGCTGGTGGGACGACGTGAACACGGGGCGCTGGGTGTACTTCGCCGTGCCCTGCCCGGTCTGCCAGCAGGGCAAGCCGCACTGCCCCGAATCCCTGCACGAACTGGAAGACCGCGGCGTTGTCATCATGCCCGTGGATTACAGCGGCGGCCCCGTGGCCTTCGACCGCGACCACGGGTACGGCTGCCTGCATCCCGTTGCCCTCGACACCTCGAAGCCACGCGAGAAAATGCACATAGGCAGGCTGCCGGACGCCCGCGCCGGCCAGCGCACCCGCGCCCTGACCGACGAGGAGCGCGACGACTACGCCCAGGCTGAGGCGTTTTAGGGGGGGGGCCGTCCAGTGAAGTTCATCCTGCAAACGACGCCCACGGCGCAGGCCCGCCCCCGGCACGGCACAATCACAACGAAAACGGGGAAAACACTGCACATGACGTTCAAGAGCGAGCGTCAGCAAAGCAACGAGGCAACGCTGGACGCATTGCTTGCGCCATACGCCCCAGCCTCTCCCCTGCGTGGGCCTGTCGCCCTGTCATTCATCGCGGCGCTGCCCATGCCCAAGAACGCGAGCAAGACAGAACGCGAGGCCATGCTGAACGGCTGGGAGCTGCCCCTAAAAAAGCCGGATCTCGACAACCTGGCGAAACAGCTCAAGGACGCGCTGACCCGGTTGCAGTTCTGGGGCGACGACAGGCAGTGCGTCATCCTGTACGGGAAAAAAATCTGGGCGGTCAACGGCTATTGGGCCGTGAAACTGGAAAAAGTGAACGGCGGAGGGCTGGCATGAAACAGGCATTGAGGGCTCGCGGCGCCATCTCCTACCGCGAAATCCGGCGTGAATTTGGCAACGGCGATGAAAAGGCCGGGAAGGTATTGCTGGAAGACATAGCCCTGCGCCTGCGTCACGCCCGCAGCAAGCATCCCGTGTTCGCCACAAGCCGCGAAGAAGCCGTGGACGTCATCGGCGCGGAATGGGCGGAGATTGCTCAGGCCGTGGAACAGAACGAAGGGCCGGAGCGCGAGCGGTATGAAACGATCGACACCATTGCGACCTGCGTACGCATGGCCAACGGCGAAGACAGGAAGGCGGCGCCATGATCAGGAACATCCCGCGCTACAACGAGAACCCGGCCTGCGGCATGGTGGCCGACGATCTGGGCAGGTGGGTAACGTTCGTTGAACACAACAAGGCCGTGCTTGAACTGGAAAGCCAGATAAACGCCCTCGCCTATCTGCTCGCGCAGCACCAGGGCCGCAGTTCCGTGTACTGGCGAGAGCTCGCCCGCAGGGAGCTGGAGAAAACATAGACCCCTCATTTTGGCGCGAGATTGACGTGAGAGCGACGAAAAGGCTTTGACATGATGCGGAGTCATCTTGACCAAAAAAACGCGGCAGAGGGGACGCAAACGGCGTTTTGAGGCATGCCCGGTGTGCGGGGTGAGCGCCTTCCTGCTCAACGGGTGCAGGAAGGCCGGGCAATGCACCGTCGTTTACGGCGTGTGTTCTGCATGCCATGTCCATTTGCGGCGCGTCAAAACCGCCGCAGGCTGGGGCATGTGGCAACCCGTCAAGGCGCGGAACGTGTTTGCCGTGTCCTTGCCGCCACGCTGTGAATAATAAACCGTCCAGAAATTCCCCTTCCGCCTTGACCGCATTTTTCTCCACGGGCTACGCTTTCCCGCAAAAGGGAGCGTTCCTCATGCCCGTAGACATCGCTTTCATCTCCGCGTTCCTGAATCGTGAAGGCGTGGAAGGCCCGCGCCAGATGGTGGGCTACGTGCCCGCCCGGCCCGGCAACTTCACCGGCCGCCCAGGCCAGGACCCGGAGCGCTACACCGCCATCGGCGCATCCGGCGTCACCATCGCCACCGGCTGCGACCTGGGCCAGACCGACGCCGTCACCCTGCGCGAGTACGGCGTTTCTCAAGAACTCATTCAGGAGCTGTCCCCCTATATCGGCCTCAAGACGTCGGCCGCCATCCGCAAGCTGGCCGCAGCACCCCTGCGGCTCACCCCGGCATCCGCCGAGGAGCTGGATCACGCCGTGCACGCCGGGTACCTGCGCCGCTATGTGCGCCCGGCCTACGCCCATGACGCGGGCATCAGTTTTGACGACCTGCCGCCCCAGGCGCAGGCCGTCATCTTTTCGCTGTGCTTCCAGCTGGGCTGCGGGGGCGTGCGACGCCGAGCCCCGCTCACATGGAAGCTGCTCTGCCAACGGAAATGGAAGAACGCCTCGTTTGAGCTGATTACCGGCTTTCAGAACTACGCCCTGCGCCGCCGCATTGAGGGCCAGCTGCTCAAGGAGCTGGGCTGATGCGCGCCGTTCTCGGCATGGGCGCGGCGCTGCTGGCGAGTCTCGCCGTCAATGCGGCGCTGATAACGCACGCGGGCAGCCTCAGGGCCGAACGCGACCATGCGCTGGCCGAGATAGCCGTCCTGGAACAGGCCCGCGCCGCCGACGCGGACGCCATAGCCACCAGCAACCAGGCGCGGCAGGAAGCCGCACAAACCGCACAGGAGCGCCGGGATGCCCTGCATGAAGTGGAAAAAAACGCTGCTGACCTGTCTGACAGTGACTTTCTGTGCCGCCTTCGCGGGGTGTGCCTGCCGAACGGAAATCAGGGTGCTGACGCCTCCGGAAATCCTGCTGCAGGACTGCCCGGAGCCGACGCCGCCGGACGGCATGGAGGTCAATGATGTTCGTACCTACGCCATTGCCCTCACCCGCTACAACATCGACATCCGGGAACGGCTCAGCCAGTGCAATGCCGACAAGCGGGCATTGCGGCAGTTGGCCGCGCGCATGCGGGGAATTCACGGTGACTGAGCATCTGGCGGACTGGTCATACTACGCACAGGCGCTTGTAGCGCTCTGGCCCGTCAAGGCCGCCCTTGCTGCCGTGGCCGCCTGGCTCTCAGCAGAGCCGGGGCTGCTCTACTGGCTGACAAGCATGTGGTGCGCGGATTTGGCCTTCGGCCTGTTTGAGGCGTTCCGGCGCGGGAAATTCTCCTGCCGCATGTTGAAGCGCGGCGGAATGAAGATCCCCGCCTACTGCCTGTGCATCACGCTTGTGGCCGCAGTCGACGCCTGCATGGAGATGGCGTTTGGCGTGTCTGTGCCGCTGCTGGAAGGCTTCCTGGCCTACCTCGTGGCGCAGGAATCGGTCAGCGTCATGGGCCACATGATCCGCCTGGGCCTCCCTGTGCCGCCCATGGTGCGCAGGATTTTACTGCACGGCAAGCGCACGGTTGAAAAGAAGCTCGATGACGTCCTTGACGACAAGGACGGCGGGGACAGGTAGGGAAGGCATGGTTCGCGGCAATCCTGACAAACTGCGACCCGTCCGTACCAAGCAGGAAGCAAGCGAAAGGGGGCGCTCAGGAGGGAAAAAATCAGGCCAGGCCCGGCGCGAGAAAGCCGACCTGCGCAGGCTGCTGGAAATTCTGCTGGAAACGAAGCGCGGCGACACGACCACAGCGGAGGGCATCACCGCCGCGCTGGTGGACAGGGCGCTCTCAGGCGACGTGAAGGCATTTGAGACGATACGCGACACCATCGGGCAAAAGCCCGTGGAAAAGCGCGAGGACAAGGTGGAAGGCACGGTGCAGTTCACATGGCAGAAGTGAAGACGGTCGTTATCCCCTACAAGCCGCGCCCGCTGCAGCTGAAATTCCACGAGGAGCGCACCCGCTTCTGCGTGCTGCTGTGCCACCGCCGCTTTGGGAAGACCGTCGCCGCCGTCAATGACCTCATTCGCGCCGCCCTGAGTTCCACCCGCAACGACTGGCGCGCCGCCTATGCCGCCCCCTTCTATTCGCAGGCCAAGCAGGTTGCTTGGGACTACATCAAGCGCTTTGCCGCCCCCGTGCCTGGTGTGAAGTTCAACGAGAGCGAGCTGCGCGTGGATTTCCCGAACGGCGCGCGCATCCGCCTGTACGGCACGGACAATGCCGACGCCCTCCGCGGCCTGTACTTGGACGACCTGGTGCTGGACGAGCCCGCAGACATGGTGCGCAGCGTGTGGACGCAGGTGCTGCGCCCCATGCTGGCTGACAGGCAGGGCCGGGCACTGTTCTGCGGCACGCCGCACGGCACGGAAAACCTCTTTTACGACGTGTGGCAGCAGGCCGGGGACGACACAAGCGGCCTGTGGTCGCGCTTCCGCTTCCCGGCATCGGAGACGGGCTATTTGCCTGCGGCGGAGCTGGAAGCGGCCCGGCGCGCCATGGACGCGGCCGAGTACGCGCAGGAGTTTGAATGCTCCTTTGCCGCCGCCGTGCGCGGGGCCTACTACGCCGATCTCATCGACGCGGCGGAGGCTGACGGGCGCATCGGCAACGTGCCCGCTGACCCTGCCCTGCCCGTCAACACGGCGTGGGACTTGGGCATGGATGACGCCACGGCCATCTGGTTCTTCCAGGTGGAACGCAGCGGGACGTGGCGTTTCGTGGATTACTACGAGGCCAGCGGCGAAAGCCTGGCCCACTACGCCAAGGTTCTGCAGGACAGGGGATACCTCTACGAAACCCACATTGCCCCGCATGACATCCGTGTGCGGGAGATGGGCACGGGCAAAAGCCGCCTTGAGACGGCGGCTGGGCTCGGTATCCGCTTTGACGTGGCACCGCAGCTGCAGGTGCAGGACGGCATAGACGCCGTGCGCCGCAGGCTGCCGCTGTGCTGGTTCGATGCGCAGAAGTGCGCCGCTGGCCTCAAGGCCCTGCGTTTCTACCGCCGGGAATGGCGCGAGGAGTTCAACGTCTATGCCTCCCGGCCCCGCCATGACTGGACGAGCCACGGCGCGGATGCCCTGCGCTACGCCGTCACTGGCTATCATGGCCGCATGGATTTGAGCAGCGCCCCGCGCAGGGCCAATACGTCATACGACATGTGGAGCTATGCATGAACATGTACCGCATGGTCTACCACTACAAGCACATCACCGACGAGCGCGTGCGGTCAGAACTCTACAACAAAATGATTGTTGAGGGGCTGGCAGATGCCGCTTTTCCGTGCGGCAGGATGCGGCTGGACGAATGGCTGCGGCTGACAGCGCCGCGTGACGGCAATGTTTTCGGCGTGTCGCTTGACATTTTCGGGCACTACCACGGCATGGCGCTGTTCCGTGAGCGCGAGTACCGCATGTGGGCCTTCGATTTTTGCAGTTTCCGGGCCGGGTTTGACTGGGCCGTGGAGCAGGCGCGCGGAGCGTTCCGCTGGATTTTCAGCATAACGGACGCGACCAGCCTCTACGGCGTGACGCCCGTCACGCACCGCGCGGCACGGCGCCTGGCGGAAAGCTGCGGCTTTGTGCAGTGCGCTGTGCTTCCCTCGGCCTGCTGGCTGGCGCGGCGCGGCAAATATGTGGACGGCGTGCTGGTGCTCTGCACGCCACAAACCTTGGAGGATAGCGAGATGGGATTTGGAGGAGGAGGCGGCGGCAGCGCCCCGGAAGTGCCGCCCACACCCAAGGCGGAAGTGACGAAGCCCGTCACCGAGGCGGCCACCGCCGCGCGGCAGAACCAGAAGGACAAGGCGGCCAAGGCGGCGGGCCTGCGCTCCACCATTTTGACGGGTGAGGGCGCGCTCGGCGCGAACGGCAGCAACAACCAGGGCAAGACGCTCCTGGGCCAGTAGAGGGAAAACGCCATGGCCGTGGACATTGAACGCCTGAACGTGCGCTACGAGAGCCTGCGCAACGAGCGCGCGGCCTATGACGCGGCCTGGCGAGACCTGGCGGAGCATTTTCTGCCGACCAGGTTCAAGGTGGACAGCGACACGTCCGCGCCGAAGCCTGAGATTCTCAACCGCAAGGTTGTGGACAGCACGGGCATCATTGACATGGGCACGCTGGCCGCCGGGATGCAGGGCGGCATGTCCAGTCCCGCGCGGCCGTGGTTCAAGCTGGCTCTGGCTGGAGCCGAAGTCAGCGAAGACAGCGAGGCGGCGGCATGGCTGGACGAAGTGACGGAACGCATGCGCACGCTGCTGCACCGCTCCAATTTCTACAACGCCGCGCATGCCCTCTATGGCGACCTGGGCACCTTCGGCCCCGGCCTTCTGCTGGAGACGGCGGACTGGGACGGCCTGCATTTCCGGCTCATCCCCTGCGGGGAGTATGTGCTGGATACTGACCAGAACGGGGACGTGGACACGTTCATGTACCGTACGCGCATGACGGCCCGGCAGATCGTGCAGAAGTTCGAGGAAGGCAGGATTCCGCCCTATGTGCTGACGGCGGCGAAAACGCCCGGCAATGTGGAGAACTGGTTTGACGTGGTGCACGCCGTGTTCCCGCGTTCGGACAGGATGTACGGACGCATGGAAGGCCGGAACATGCCCTGGGCTTCCGTGTGGTGGCTGCGCGGCGGCGGGGCACATAACGGCATGAGCCGGGCGGCGGTGCTGCGCGAGAGCGGCTTCGAGGACTTCCCGGCCTTCGCCCCGCGCTGGGACGTGACGGGCATCGACAAGTACGGCCGCTCACCGGCCATGAACATCCTGCCGGACTGCCGCATGCTGCAGCAGATGGGCGCGACCACGCTCAAGAGCATGCACAAGGCGGTTGACCCGCCTCTGCTGGTCCCCGCCACGTCAAAGGCTGTGGAAGTCAACAACGTGCCGGGCGGACTCACGTACGTTGACCCGCGTGACCAGGGCATGGCGCAGATTCAGCCGCTGCATCAGGTAGACCCGCGCCTCATTGCCGCTGCCGAGGAGAAGATCAAGGGCGTGCAGCAGAAGATCCACGACGGGCTGTTCGCTGACCTTTTCAAGCTGCTCATCATGGACGACCGCCGCCAGATAACGGCAACAGAAATCGAGGCGAGGGAGCGGGAAAAGCTCATCCTTCTTGGCCCCGTGGTGGACAGGCTGGACAGGGAATTCCTCTCCCCGCTCATCAAGCGCACGTTCTCGCTGATGCGCCAGTACGATTTCCTGCCGCCTGCCCCGCCGTCCATTGAGGGCGCGGAACTGCGCGTGGAGTTCGTCTCGGTCATGGCGCAGGCGCAGAAGCTGGTCAGCACGTCTCCGCTGGACCAGACTATGGCTTTTGTGGCCGGGCTGGCCCAGGCCGGAGCGCCGGAAGTGCTGGACAACATCGACACTGACGTGGCCGTCAGGATGTATGCCGACAAACTGGGCGCGCCCGCGTCCCTGCTGCGCAGCGAGGAGGACGTGGCGGCCATCCGGCAGCAGCGGGCGCAGGCGCAGCAAATGGCGGCGCAGCAACAGGAAATGGCGCAGGGCGTGGCCAATGCGCAGGGCCTGAGCAACGCGGCCCGCAATCTCGGGGCGACGCCGGTCGGCGCGGACGGGCAGACGGCCATGGATGCGCTTCTCGGTGGCCTGGGAGGCATGTGATGGACGAGCAGACCCGAAGGCTGTGCAACGCCATCACGCTTCTGGCCGATGACAAGTACGGTCGGGAGTTTTTGCGCTGGCTGCTCAACAACAGCGGCATCATGCGCAGTGCCGGCGCTCCTGCGGACATGGCGCACGCCGGATATGCAGAAGGAAAAAGGATAATGGGAGAGCTTGTGCTCACCCTCATTTATGCGGCGAAGCTGCCTGCCGGGCAGGTGGCGGATATTTTTCGGGAGGAAATAGACCATGGCTGATGTGAATACCACCGCCCCTGCGGAGGGCGCGGCCAACACCACGCAACAGAACAACGCCCCGGCCCCTGCGGCGAATACGACGGCGAATCAGGGCCAGACGCTGCTCACGGCGGGCGACGCGGCGAACCCGAACGCGCCCCAGCCTGCCGCACAGCCCGCCCCCGCCCCGGCGCAGGCCAGGCCCGCCGAGCCGGAGGCCTACGAGCTCAAGGCCCCGGAGGGCTACCCCATCAATGACGACGCCCTCAAGAACCTCAACGCCCTGTGCAAGGACGCCAAGCTGACCAAAGCGCAGGGCGAGGCCGTCATGAAGTACCTGCACGGCAACTACACGGCCTTTCAGGAGGGGCAGGCCGCACAGGTGAAGAAATGGGCCGAAGAGGCCCGCGCCGACAAAGAGTTCGGCGGGGACAAGTTTGACGCCAACGTGGCCGACGCCAAGCGCGGCCTCGCCACGTTCGACACGGACGGGAGCATCCGCGCCATGCTGGAGGAAACCGGCTACGGCAACCACCCTGCCGTCCTGAAAATCTTCGCCCGCGTCGGCAAGGCGCTGGGTGAAGACCGGCTGGAGGCTGGCGGCAACGCACGGGAGGACAAGCCGCTTGAAGACCGTTTATGGCCTGACATGAAATAACCAAAGGAGAAAACGTCATGTCGTACAAAAAGGGCCTTGTGGCCACCCTTGCCGAGCTGGAGGATTTCTATAAGGGCCAGCCCGCCGGGGAAGTGATTGAGCTGATGAACCAGACCAACGACATCCTGTCGGACGTCCAGTGGATGGAGAGCAACCAGAGCGACGGGCACCTGACGCGCATCCGCACCGGCCTGCCCGAAGTGTACTGGCGCCGCCTCTACAAAGGCACGCCGCCCTCCAAGTCGCAGTGGAGCCAGGTGAAGGAAGTCTGCGGGATGCTGGAAGCCCTGCAGGAGCTGGACGTGGCTGAGGTGGAGCTTTACGGCGACAAGGCGCGCGCCTTCCGCCTGAGCGAAAGCAAGGCCTTCGCGGAAGCCATGCGCCAAAAGGTGGCCTCCACCCTCTTCTACGGCGACAACGGCGCCACGCCCGACGAGTTCAACGGCTTCGCCATGCGCTACCCCAGCACCAGCTCGCCCAACGTCATCACCGCTGGCGGCAGCACCGCCAACAAGGAAACGTCCATGTACTGCATTGCCTGGGGCGCCGACACCGTGCACGGCCTCTACCCCAAGGGCAGCACGGGCGGCCTGCACAATGAAGACCTGGGCAAGTACATGACGACCGACTCCGGGGGCAACAAGTTCCAGTGCGTCGGCGACAAGTACAACTGGCGCTGCGGCCTGGCCGTGCGCGACTGGCGCGCCGTTGTGCGCATCTGCAATATCGACAGCACCAAGCTGACCGTGCGCAAGGGGCAGACCGGCTACATCGACCTGCAGGCGCTGACCATCAAGGCCAAGAACCTGATGCCCGCCAACATGCGCAACCGTGCCATCTGGTACTGCAACCAGGACGTGCTCACCGCCCTTGAGCTGCAGGCCATCGACAACGGCAATGTGCAGCTGGTCTACGGCGAGCAGTTCAATTCCAAGGCCGTGCCGTTCCTGCACGGGCGTCCCATCCGCCAGTGCGACGCCATTGTGTCCACCGAAGCCGTGCTGTCCTAAGGAGGTGCACCATGATTCTTGACGACAATCTGATCTTCTTTGAAGCGGCTAGCCTTGGCAGCGCGGTCACTTCGGCTGCCGTGCCGCTGAACAGCCTGAAAAAACCCGGCCGCGAGGAGCCGATCTGCGTGTTCGCCATGTGCAACCAGACGGCAGCAACCGGCACGAGCATCACGCTCAAGCTTCAGGAAGCGGACAGCGAGTCCGGCGAATATTCTGACGTCCCCGGCTCCAGCGAGACGATCCTCACCGCCGCCCTGGTCAAGGGCGCAAGGATCTATCTGCGCTGGCTGCCCGGCAACGTGAAAAAGAACTGGCTCAAGGTGGACGTCACCCTGACCGGATCCGATTTCACCGCGGGCAAGATCACCGCTGCCATCGTGCGCGAGGACAGCCTGCCGTATGAGGCGGGCCTCTACATCGATAAGGGCCGCGTGGTTGGATAGTCGGAAGCAAAAACGGGCGGGGTCGGCGACGGCCCCGCCCTTCAAGGAGAACGCAAAATGGCAGTGAGCGATTGGAGCACGAATCCCGTGGAGAATACGCAGCTCGGCGGGTACAACCTGTCCGGCCCGTATGGTCAGATGTTTGCGGAGCTGATGGCGCAGATCAAGGCTGCGATGAACGGCGAGGACAGCGAGATCGGCACCTGGACGAGCGAGGAGAGGACGGACACCGTCAAGGCGGCCATCGAAGCGATAGAGGCCGAGATCGGCGCGTGGACCGACCCGACAGAAGAAACGACCGTCAAGGCGGCGATAGAAGCTCTCAGGCCGGAAGACGGGGCCGGAGACTAGCGGGGTGAGCGATGCAGGTCAGCAAGATGCAGGTGTGGAACATGGCGCTGGGCTTCATCGGCACGCGCAATGTGGCCTCGGAAGACGAGGTGACGCCTGAAGCGCAGCAGTGCGCCCTCTACTGGGACGCCGCGCGCCGCCAGGCATTGCGGGACTATCCATGGAATTTCGCGCAGCGCCGCGTGGCGCTCGCAGAACGTCCCCTCCCTGATGCATGGGCCGGGGAATACCGTTTTGCCTACGCCCTGCCCAGCAAGTGCCTCAAGCTGCACCGCGTTCTGCGCAAGGACGCCGTGGCGCGCCCCCTGTGCCGCGTGCCGTTCCGGCTCGCGCATGACACGAAAGGCATGACCATCCTGCTGACCATGGAGGATGCGGCCTGCGCCGACTACACTATTGACGTTGAGGACGTGAGCCTGTGGGACGACCTTTTCACCGGCCTCATGGCCCGGCGTCTGGCTTGTCTCATTGCCATCCCGCTGTTCAAGAACAATACGCAGAAGATTCAGGAACTGGAACAGCTTTACAGGGCGGCCATCCCTCCGGCGTATGAAGCCTCCGCTTCTGAAGAAGTGGCAAAACCCATGGATGACACCTGGCTGCTCTCGCGCGGCTGGTGACAGGAGAACACGATGACGCTTGAATCCAATCTCTCCAAAGTGGTCTTCAACGGCAACGGGGCAGCCACGGAGTTCCCCTTCACATTCAAAGTGTGGGACGCTGGCCAGATTGCAGTGACGGTGTCCGGCCCTGATGGCTATGCCGAAGACGTGACTGCCGGCGCGGCTATTGTTCTTGATGCCGATGCGGGCGGGACGGTGACATACCTGCAAGACGGCGCCCCTCTGCCCTCCGGCTACAAGCTCGCCATCACCCGCAATATGCCGTTCCTGCAGCGCGTGGATCTCGTTTCCGCCACACGCTTTGACCCGCAGGTCATGGAGGACGCGCTGGACACGGCCGCAGCCGAGCGTCAGGAACTGAGGGAGAAGGTGGATAGGGCTGTGCTGGTGGACGCCACAGATGCAAGAACTCCTGCAGAATACTCCAGAGATTTTTGGGCGGCGCATGATGATGTTTTGACTATGCGGGATAACGTCGAAGAAATGCTCCGTGAAATAGGGACAGAAGTCGGGACACACTCGTATGTCACGTCGTCTGGCTCTACCACTGCTCGGACTCTGGGCGACCGCTTCGCCGACATCATCAACGTCAAGGACTTCGGGGCCACAGGTGATGGGGTGACGGATGATACGGCGGCGATTCAGGCGGCGTTGGACTATGCAAAATCTCAGGGAAAGCCGTGTTTTGCTACGGGTGAATACAAGGTTACAAGTACCATCTATATAAACAGCACTTGTTATTTTTCAGAGGCGACATTTAAGGCTGATGGTGCAAGCGTTTCGCCTGTTCTTGGCGTTGGCAGTAAAACATATAACCAAGGCTTTCTTCCTAGGCAAGTGCGTTTTGAATTGCCAAAAGTGGAAAACATAGGAAGAGATTACAATAGCGCATGGACAGGATATACGGATTCAATAGGCGTTCAGATATACAACGCGGCTGAATGTGAGTTTAGAATATCAAAAATATCTAAGTTCTGGAAAGGATTGTATTTGTCTGCATGGGGAACATGTCTGGCGTACTGTACTTTTTATTTGGATTATCTTGAATGTAATCATACGAATCTTATTATTGATATTGTGGATGAGACTGATTCTGATGGAACAGTACATAGCGGCTGGGTAAATCAGAATTTGTTCTTGGGGGGGGCGATTCGCGCAATTCAATAATGAAGCTCACGATGGTGATGAGGTTCAAATCGCCATACAACATACTGGTAGAGCCGGTTTAGGGCCAAACAACAATACATTTATTGGGCCTTGTTTGGAAGGTGAAGACTTAAAATACAATATCACGATTTCTGGAAGTTATAATTACTTTCTAAATCCTCGTCTGGAATACACAGCAAAAATTTTATTTTTTGCTGAATCTGGACAACGAACAACAAACAATACTATAAATTCAGGATTTAACAACCCTTCAGGTATTCTTGAAATAGATAGTGTTAACAATAGCGGTTCCACATGGGGGGTGTCCTTTAACAGAATTTGTGGAAACGGTAATGATAAGGTAATTGGAACTGGTGGTGGTTTTCACTCATACGGTACTTATAGTACTTCTCATCCAGATATTAGGGGTTTCGGGCCTTATGCTGACCCTGTGATTGAGGCTGATGATAGCAATAAATGGGTATGGCAAGCAGGGCAAATGGGCATAGAGACACATATTACTGGCGCTTCATACCCCCAAGTAAAAATTAGAGAGCATATTTTGCTTGGGTCTGGAACTGTAGCTCCTTTCATAAAAATTGTTGGCAATACTAACTATAAGCAACTGATTTTCGGCAGCACTGATGCCAACAACAACCTTGCTTATGTAATTCCGGAAGTTTCTGGGGAAACAACTTTAGGACATTCAAACCGTCTGTGGTCGCAAGTTTTTGCAGCTACTGCCACAATAAATACTTCTGATGAACGCAAGAAAGAATCAATAGAAAAAATATCCGATGATTTATTGGATGCTTGGGGAGAAATATCTTTCGTTGATTTTCAGTTTAAGGACGCAGTTGGTCTGAAAGGAAGTGAAAAAGCTCGTATTCATGCAGGCGTGGTAGCGCAGCGTGTAAGAGATATTTTTGAAAAGAAAGGATTAGATGCGTCAAGGTACGCTTTTTTCTGCCATGACGAATGGGATGCACAGCCAGAAGAAACAGAAACAGAAGAAATACTTGTTCAAGAAGCAGTCTTGGACAAAGATGGAAACATTATTGTCCCTGAAAAGCGAGAGACAAAAACAACGGTAACAAGACAGGCTCAGGATGCTGGCGACGCATACGGGATACGATATGAAGAAGCTCTGTGTATTGAGGCTGCTTATCAGCGGCGTCGTGCTGATAGATTGGAAGCCAGAATCGCGGCCTTAGAGGAAAAGCTGGCATGACGTTCATAGAATTTCTAGGCGGCGATACTACGCCCATTGAACACAGCATTATCTGTCCGCAAAAGCCAGGGAGGGTGCGTAATGCCCCGCATATGCTGGAACAACTTTACGGGCGGCGAGGTGGCAAAAACCTTGACGGCCCGCTGGAATCTGGAGCGGTTTCCGAACTTCTCGCAGGCCATGGCCAACATGCTCCCCGGCCTGCACGGGGATGCGGCACGGCGGCCAGGCACCAAGTATGTGGCCACCCTTCCCGGCTATTCCGTGCTCATTCCTTTTTCGTTCAATGCCGAGCCGGAAAACAACTTCGTTCTGGTTTTTTCTGACCATGCCCTGCGCGTCTCCAACGGGCGGGACAACCTTTCCGAACCCATTGCCGCGCCCTACGCCGCCGAAGACCTGCTTGACATATCTTGGGGGCAGGTTGGCGACGTGGTGTATCTTGCACACCAGGAATATGCCCTGCACAAGGTGACGCGCTCAGAGAGCGGCACGCCCGGCGTCTACGCCTGGGGCATTGAAGAGGCGGTGCTGAACCAGAGCCTTGATGCCCCGGCGCAGCCCACGGTCACATTTTCCAGCGGCACGGGATACACGCTGCGCTACAAGGTTGTGGCCGTGGATGCCAACGGGCGGCACAGCCTGCCCTCCCCGGCAGGCGAGGTCAACGGCAAGCACCCGTCCGACTGGACGCAGGGCAACCATGCGACAATCACCTGGCAGGCCGTGGATGGCGCAACCGAATATAACGTCTACCGCGAAGAGGCGGGCTACTACGGCTTCATCGGCATAACTGAGGCGGGCAGCGCCACGGGCGGCACGGTGTCCGGCCTCAAGGTGGGCGCGAAAACGGCAAGCCTTGAACACTATTCCGGCAGCATCACGCGCACCCGCGTGGTGGGCAACGGGCATGTGCCGGACAGCGACAGTACAAGCAACCTGACTGTAGCGTCAAACGCCTCCCAGAACGCATTCGTTGTGGACGGCATGGCGTTCATTTATGTCACAAAAACGGCCACCACCACAACGTGGACAAGGTCGTACGACCCTGACTATGGAACAGAAACGTGGACGTCTTCCACATCATCGTCCACGGAAAAATTCTGGGTTATGGTGACATATTCCGGCGCGAACCCTGCCGGAACATACTCAACGTACAGCACCGGCAGCCTTGGCAGCAATGCGGCGTATCCTTCCGGCACAGTGAGCCTCTACACTGTATCTCCCGTTTTTTCCGGCGCCAGCACCCTCACGTTCATCGACAACAACTATGAGGCCGACACCTCCGACACCCCCCGCGAGGACTGGGATCCCTTTGCCGACGGCAACAACCCCGGCGTTGTAGCCTTCCACCAGCAGCGCATGGTGCTGGCCGGGTGCAAGAAAGACCCGTCCTATTTCTACATGTCCCGCACGGGCGACTTCGAGAACTTCCGCAAGTCCCGCCCCCTGCAGGACGACGACCCCATTGAGTACATGATCGCCTCCGGCTCCATCAATGCCGTGACGTGGGCCGCCAGCTTCGGCGACCTGCTGCTCGGCACCACCGGCGCGGAATACAAGGCCACCGGC
>SUVB01000031.1 GCA_015062205.1 Desulfovibrio desulfuricans | reverse complement strand
CGTGATCCTGGTGGGCAAGCGCGGCGCGGGCGTGGCGGCCATGGGGCTCATCCGGCAGCAGGCGCGCTACGAGTTTGACGGCAAGGGCATCAGCGGGCGCGCGCTGCTCGGCATGGCGCACCCCATGCCGGGGGCGAGCCACGCCAGCGTGAGCGGCACGCGCCACGGCGCGCCGTGGAACGCCTACATGACGCTGGAGGAGTTCTCTTCCCTGACATTGCGGGACGAGGACATTGTGGAATTCCACGCGGACGTGCCGGGGGGCACCATCATGGTGGGCGCTGCGGGAGCCATAGCCGGGGCCTCGCGGTTCGCGGTGCGCAAGGGCACGACCCTACGGGCGCTACTGCACTATGTGGGAGTTGATCCGGCCCTGGCGTCCATCAAGGCCATATACCTGCGGCGGCGCAGCGTGGCCGAGCAGCAGCGCAAGGCCATCCAGGATGGGTTGCGGCGTCTGGAGCATACCGCGCTTACGGCCACCTCTCAGTCTGTGGACGAGGCCAATATCCGCGTGCGCGAGGCGGAGCTGGTGCAGGATTTCGTGAAACGCGCGGCCACGGTGGAGCCGGACGGCGTGGTGGTGGTGTCGCGGCGCGGCGAGCTGAAGGACGTGATCCTGGAGGATGGCGACCTTGTCTATGTGCCGCAGAAGTCGGATGTGGTGCAGGTGGTGGGCGAGGTGGCCATACCCAAGGCCGTGGTCTACGACAGGAAGCTCGGCGTGAAGGACTATGTAGCGGGCGCGGGCGGTTTCAACGACCGCGCGGACCGCAGCAATGTGCTGGTGATGAAGCCCAACGGGGAAATCGGGCTGGTGTCGTCGCTGGGCATCGGGCCCGGGGACCAGCTCATGGTCATGCCGGCGTACGATTCCAAGGCGGTGCAGTCCATCAAGGACATAGTGCAGATCATCTACCAGATGGCGGTATCGGCGGGCGTGGTGCTGGTGCCGTTCTGGAGGTAGGCGGGGTAATGCGCATGTTGCGGCATCTGGGGCGCGAGGCCCTGGCGAAGATTGCGGCGTTGCGGCCGCGCCTGCCTGAGTGGACGGGACGGTTCCCCCGTCCGCAGGCGGCGGGCTGGTATGCGTATTTCTCGCCGGGGATTGCACGCATTCCGCATGTGTCCGCCTTTGTGGGCGCGCCCACACTGCGACTGCCGTGCTTTCCCGGCGCGACAGCGCTCTGGCCGCGCCTGCTGCGCGGCTGCGCTGGAGTGCTGACCTGGGGCGGCAAGGAACGGCAACGGCGGACGGCGCAAGCCGCCCTGGCCTGCGCGGAACGTTTTCATCTTCCGCTGTTGCGGCTGGAGGACGGCTTTTACCGCTCGCTGGACCTGGGGGTGAACGGGGCCTCGCCGCTCTCGCTGGTGCTGGACACGACAGGCATCTACTACGACGCCACCCGACAGTCGGATCTGGAGAACCTGCTCAACGCCACAGGATGGGAGACGCCGGAACTCCTGGCTGAAGCTCGGGCGGCCATGTCGGAAATTCTTGCTCATGACCTCAGCAAGTACAACCACGCGCCGGAGCCGGGGAAAGACATCCTCCCGCCCACAGGCCGCAAACGCGTGCTGGTGCTGGACCAGACGGCCGGGGACTTGAGTGTGGAACTGGGCCTGGCCGACGCGGAGACTTTTGCGGCCATGCTGCGGGCGGCAATGGCGGAAAATCCGGGGGCGGACATCTATGTGAAGACGCATCCCGATGTGCTGGCCGGGAAGAAGTGCGGCTATCTTGATCCGGCTTCCCTGCCCGCCGGGGTGCGGTGTGTTGCGCAGGATGTGGCTCCCCTGCCGCTGCTGCGCCGGGCGGATACGGTGTACACGGTCAGCTCTCAGATGGGGTTTGAGGCCGTGCTGCTGGGCAAGCCCGTGCACTGCTTCGGCATGCCGTTTTACGCAGGCTGGGGGCTGACGCTGGACCGGCTGCGCTGTGCGCGGCGTACGCGCGTACGCACGCCGGAAGAACTGTTTGCGGCGGCCTGCCTGAAATACGCCCGCTATGTGCATCCGGTGAGCGGCCGTCCCTGCGGGATTGCGGATGCGATCCGCCTGCTGGCGGAACAACGCCGCGTCAACGAGCGCAACCGGGGCTTCCATGCCTGCGTGGGCTTCCGCTGGTGGAAGAGGCCGCACGCGCGTGCCTTTCTGGAGTCCACAGGAGGAACAACGCGGTTTTATTACCGAACCGCATCCGCAGTGGATGATGCCTGGCGTAACCACGGCGAAGTAGTGGTCTGGGGGGCGCGGGAACCCGAGGGGCTGGCGGAGGAATGCGCGGAGTCCGGCGTCCGGCTTACACGCATGGAGGACGGTTTTGTGCGCTCCGTGGGCCTGGGCTCGGATTTCCTGCGGCCCGGCTCCCTGGTGCTGGACGATACGGGCATCTACTACGACCCGGGTCGTCCCAGCCGCCTGGAGGCTCTGTTGCACGAGCCGTTCACGGCAGAGGAACTGACCCAAGCCCGGCAGTTGCGCGAGGAGCTGGTTGCCCGCAATCTGAGCAAGTACAACCTATCCGGTGCGGCGGATCTGCCGCGCATCCCCGACGGAAAAATCGTGGCGCTGGTGCCGGGGCAGGTGGAGGATGACGCCTCGGTGCGGCTGGGCGGCTGCGGCATTCCGTGCAATATGGCCCTGCTCCGGGCCGTGCGGGAATGCCGGCCGGACGCTTTCATCATCTACAAGGAACATCCCGATGTGGTGCGCGGCAACCGTGCCGGAGCCGTTGATCCGTCCCGGCTGCGGGGTCTGGTGGACGCGGTGGTGCGCACGGCCCCCATCGGCGCGGTGTTCCCGCTCTGCCATGAAGTGCACACGCTGACTTCGCTGACAGGTTTTGAGGCGCTCTTGCGGGGCATCCCGGTGTTCACCTACGGGGGGCCGTTCTACGCGGGCTGGGGGCTGACCACGGACAGGCAGGCCTTTCCGCGCCGCCATCCCCTGCCCTCACTGGAACATCTCATCGTGGCGGCCCTGCTGCGGTATCCGTCCTATTACGACTGGAACAGCCGCATGATTGTGGACTGCCTGTCATTCATCCGCGGCCTGGACGCCTCGCGCATAACGGCCGGTGGAACCGCAGCTGCACAAGGAGTCAGGTCATGAAGATTGTCGCCGTCATTCCGGCACGCTACGCGTCCACACGCCTGCCGGGCAAGCCGCTATTGGATATCTGCGGCAAGCCGCTCATCCAGCGTGTCTGGGAGATTGTGCAGCGTGTGGACGGGCTTGACGCCGTAATAGTGGCCACGGACGACCAACGTATCGCCGATGCTGTGCGGGCCTTCGGCGGCGAGGCGCGCATGACCTCGCCGAACTGCCGGTCCGGCTCCGACCGGGTGCGGGAGGTGGCCGCATCGCTCGACGCCGATGCGTACGTCAACGTGCAGGGGGATGAGCCCCTGCTGGAGCCTGCGGCCATTGAGCGGCTTGCGGCGGTGTTCCGCGAGGACGAGCGCGTTCAGGTGGCGACATTGTGCAGCCGCATCAGCGCGGAGGAGGCGCAGTCTCTCCACCAGGTGAAGGTGGTGCGCGCCCACAGCGGTGACGCGCTGTATTTCAGCCGAAGTCCCATTCCCTGCGCCCGCGACGGCGGGGACCCCCCCTATTGGGGGCATATCGGCATCTACGCCTACCGGACGGACGCTCTGCGTGCATTTTCCACCCTGCCGCCCTCGCCGCTGGAGCAGGCGGAGAAACTGGAGCAGCTGCGCTTCCTCCAGGCAGGGATTCCGGTTCGAGTGCTGGAAGTGCCGCCCATGGGGCCGGGCGTAGACACCATGGAAGACCTGGAACGGGTACGTGCGGTCATCCGTGAACGACGCCAAAAACGCGCTGTGGAAAAGCTGAAGGACATCCGCCTGATCATCACGGATGTGGACGGGGTTCTGACGGACGGCGGCCTGTACTACGGGCCGGAGGGCGAGAGCCTGAAGCGTTTCCACGCCCGTGACGGGCTGGGCGTGCGCCTGCTGCAGCAGGCCGGGATTCAGCTGGCCGTGCTCTCCGGGCGGGACTGCCCTGCCTTGCGACGTCGCCTGAAGGATCTGGGCATCACCGAAGCCGTGCTGGGACAGGCGGACAAGCGGGCGGCCCTGTCCGGCATCATGGAGCGCTGTGGCGTCCGGCCGGAGGAAACGGCCTTTATCGGGGACGATGTGCCGGACATGGAGGTCTTTGGTTGCTGTGCCCTGTCCGTAACCGTTCCCGAAGCTGCTGAAGACATACGCAACCGGGCTGACATCGTGCTGGAGACGCCCGGCGGTCAGGGCGCATTCCGGGAACTTGCCGATATGCTTTTGCTGAACCGCATGGAATCATTATGAGCTCATATACCACCCTTCCCATCGCCATAGTCGGCGTGTCCTGCCGCCTGCCGGGCGGAGCGCGTTCCCTGGACAGTCTCTGGCCCATTCTCGCGGAGGGACGGGACGCGGTGAGCGAGATCCCGCCCACGCGCTGGGCGGCATCCCGCTACCTGCATCCGCGCCGGGACATGCCGGGCCGCACGGTGAGCGTACGCGCGGGCATTGTGGAAGATATCCATAGCTTTGACCCGGCTTTTTTCGGCATTTCGCGCACCGAGGCGGAAGCCATGGACCCGCAGCAGCGTCTGCTGCTGGAACTGGCCTGGGAAACGCTGGAGGACGCGGGCATCAAGCCGTCGACGCTGTCCGGCTCGGACACGGCGGTCTTTGTGGGCGCGGCCTCGCCGGACGCGGGCACGAGCCATGCGGACGACATCTGCGCCACCACGCCGTACAGCATGACGGGCACAAACCTGAGCATCATTTCCAACCGCATATCGTACATATTCAACTTCCACGGCCCGAGCATGACCATCGACACAGCCTGTTCCTCGGCCATGCATGCCCTGCACCAGGCCTGCCGGGAGCTGGCGTCGGGAGGCACGGGCATGGCCCTGGCGGGGGGCGTCAACGCCCTGCTGGCGCCGTATCCCTTTGTGGGCTTCTCGCAGGCGCACATGCTCTCGCCGGAGGGGCGCTGCAAGGTTTTCGACGCCTCCGGCGACGGGTATGTCCGCGCCGAAGGGGGCGGACTTGTGCTGCTGCAGCCGCTGGACGCGGCCCTGGCGCAGGGGCGGCGCATCCATGCCGTCATCCGGGGCATCGGCTGCAACAGCGACGGCCGGACGCAGGGCATCGCCCTGCCGAGTGCGGCGGCGCAGGAGGAACTTTTGCGCGGCGTCTACGAGGCCGCGGGTTGCTCCCCGGCCCGGCTGGCTTATGTGGAGGCGCACGGCACGGGCACGGCGGCGGGGGATCCCGTGGAGGCGTCGGCCATCGGCCGGGCGCTCGGCATGCGGCGGCAAACGCCGCTCTGGGTGGGGTCGGTCAAATGCAATGTGGGGCATCTGGAAACGGCCTCGGCCATGGCAGGGCTCATGAAAGCGCTGCTGGTGCTGCGCGAGCGGCGCATCCCGCCGCAGATTCATCTCCATCACATCAATCCTTCCATTGACCGCAAGGCCCTCAACCTGCGCTTCCCCCTGCGTGCTGCGCCCCTGCCGCGCGTTGACGGCCTGCCGTGCGTCGGCGTCAATTCCTTCGGCTTCGGCGGGGCCAACGGGCATGTGCTGCTTGAAGCGGCAAAACCCGCCCCGCGTAGGCGGCGCATCCATGCCGTGCCGCCGCTGTTCCTGTCGGCGCGCAGCGAAGCGAGCCTGCGTGCGCTGGCGGAGGCCTGCGCTGAGCGGATAGAAGCCTCTCCGGCGGACTATTACGACCTGGCGGCCGGGATGGTGTTCCGGCGTGAGGCGCTTTCCCGACGCCTGGTTGTTGAGGGAGATACACCGGAAGCGGTGGCTGCTTCCCTGCGTGAAGTTGCCGCAACACCGGATACGTCTGTGAGCGATATGACCACGGGCGAGGTCACGGCTGTCGCAACAGCCTCCGACGCGCCGCGGACGGCTTTTGTATTTTCAGGCAACGGCGGCCAGTGGGCAGGCATGGGCAGGGACCTGCTGGAGAATCCGGCATTCGCGGCCCGCGCAGAGGAAGTGGCAGCGCTCATGCGGAGGCTTTCCGGCAGGGATCTGCTGGAAGCGCTGCGCACGGCCACGCCGGAGGACATGGCGCATACGGACACGGCGCAGCAGCTGCTCTTCCTGGTGCAGGCCGGCCTGTGCGCGGCCCTGGACGCGGAGGGCATCCGTGCCG
>SUVB01000030.1 GCA_015062205.1 Desulfovibrio desulfuricans | reverse complement strand
TCGTGCTGGTCGATTGGGTTGTCACGCGTAGGAATAGTGCGCCCATATAACGGAATAGGGCATATAAAAGAGGCAGTAAGAAATGATCTGGACGTATATAAAGGCAATTTGAAATCAAAATTCAAGAAAATTTGAAAAAAATGCTCTCCTTCTTGATAATCAATAAAAAAATG
The DNA here is from genome assembly GCA_015062205.1 of Desulfovibrio desulfuricans. GTDB lineage: Bacteria > Desulfobacterota > Desulfovibrionia > Desulfovibrionales > Desulfovibrionaceae > Desulfovibrio > Desulfovibrio desulfuricans_D. The sequence continues at coordinate 43,184 of SUVB01000030.1, read as the reverse complement.
CCTGTTAATCAGTGTATCTTGAGCAAAAGCGCCGCCCCTGCGGCTTCCTCCAATCACAGTAGGAGTATTTCTGTCTTGTATCCGATTCCGAAGCAAAAGCCTTGACACGGAGGCCTGGGCTAACCATGAACCAGTACACAGTATTGCGAAAAATAATGCCCATGCATACCATGCCTGCCCTGTCCGCTGCCGTCGTCATCATTGCACTGCACGCCTTTGCATTGGCGTGTCAGGCCGCAGCCGTACCGACCGTCGTTCTTGAAAAAATCGCTGACTTACACGGAACGCACATTAATTCTCCCAAATCCGTCCAGTTCAGCCAGGACGGCAGTGTTTTCTATGTGAATTCCCTGGAAGGCGGTGAGACGGTCGTCTATGACAGCGCGAGTCATGAATTGCTGCAGGTTGTGAGGCACCATTTTGGAGCGGAGGCCGCGAACCTCTTCAGTGGCGAAGACAGCGCCTTTGACTACACCTATCAGCCGCAGGCCGACAGCAGCTGCCGCAACTGTTTTACCGGCAAGCCGGTTGAAAGTGTCCTGACCCATGGCGGGCGCTACCTCTGGGTCTCCTATTATCGGAGGGATTTTGACCGTTGGGCCCAGTCACCTTCGGCCATGGCCGTCATCGACACACGGACGAACACCATTGCCCGGGTCATGCCTACCGGCCCCCTGCCCAAGGCACTTGCCGTTTCCCCGGACGGGAAGAAACTTGCTGTCGTTCACTGGGGGGACAATACGGTCGGTATTGTGGACATCAGCGCAGACGACCCCTTCGACTTTTCGTATGTGGCGCATTTTGTCGCCGGGAAACGCCTCGACATGTCACGGATGGCAGGCAAACGGCGCGATGCCGTCTGTGGCCTGTGCCTGCGGGGGGCAGTGTTCAGCGCCGATGGCAAAACACTGTTTGTCGCCAGGATGAGCGGAGGGGGCATAGAAGTTTTTTCTCTGGACGGGGAAGAGCCGCCCCACGTCGTCTGCACCGAAATTTCCGCACCACGGCATCTGCTGCTCAGCCCTGACGGCGCGACACTGTATGTTTCAGCACGCCGGAGCGTTTTCGCTATCCCCGTGGATGCTCTGCTGGAGCCCCGGGAGACGGTTCCGTGCAGTTCGCTTCGGGTCGGACGGGGAGTAAGAACCATTGCCCTGTCACCTGACGGGAAACGTCTCTATGCCGTGTCAAACCACACGAGTATGTTGAGCTGTATTGACCTGCAACAGTGGAAAGTCCTGCAGACCGTACCCGTCCCACGGTACGCGGTAGGTTTGGCCGTCAGCCCTGACGGGAAAAAGATTGTCACCACATCACAAGGTCGTCATGGTTCCGGGGGGCACGTTGTTACCATATACGCTGTTCACGAGGGACAAGAAAAACAATCCGGAAAAAAGACTTCTGGAGTGAAGACATCGGAGAATTCAATGCCTGAAAGCTCGGCACAACAGTAACACCCGCGTTGTATGCAATAGCATACTCGACAAAATATTGCCTGTGGATGTTCATTCGTCCACGACGGAACATTTTATTTTCAGCCCAACCCCGCCGGAGCCGGAGTTCAATAGGGAGATAAGGTGGAGGTCAAGGACGAAAATGATGTTTTTTGGCTCAAGGCGGTTCTTGTCAAGAAGCTCCTAAGTAGGGGACTTTTGGCCGTTTGCTTCGGAAACGCATGCGCGTCTAGCCACGACCAATGCCGCCACGCCGACTGGTGATACAGGTGATACAGATTTTTACGAAAAAGGGGCTACGCATTGCGCCCAACCCCTTGATTTTTCTTGGTACCCGGAGCGGGATTTGAACCCGCACACCTTAACGGTCAGGGATTTTAAGTCCCTTGTGTCTACCAGTTCCACCATCCGGGCGGGAAGTAATGTCGTGCGGCAGGCCGCGACCCGCACGCAGGGCGTGCGCCGTCCTTGCGGCCGCTCAGTCTCCAGACTGTTCCCCGCTGTCCGCAGTGCCCGCGCCGGGTTTGGCGGCACGGTGCACGGCGAGGCCTTCGGGCGGCATTTCGGGGACAGGGCGTTCCTCTTCCGTCCATTCCCCCGGGCGCAGCCAGAAGACGTGCAGGGAACTGAAATCCTTGTGCAGGCACAGCAGGCGGCCGCTCACGCCTTCAGGCAGCATGGCCGCGATTTCCAAGGCGATCTTGCGATAGACATAGAGCCTGTGCTCCTCGAAGACGCATTCAAGCATGAGCGCGTCGCCCAGGGGCGTAAAATCCAGATGTTCCGCCCCGGCCCGTTGCAGCAGGGACTCCATTTCGCCGATCAGCGTTTCCTCCGCAGCCAGCAGGGCCTCGTAGGTCAGGCTGTCGGCATAGCTGAAATGTCCGAAAAGTTCGCTGCGGTTTTTGTCCATGCGGCAGTGTACGCCAAAGCGGCAGGGGAGGCAATAGGGCGGATTCACTTGAAAAGTCCCGCAGTTTGCGCGGGCCGCCCGTTGTCGGGCCGCCATGCCGCGGATTCCGGCCTGCCGGTCGTCCCGACGGGCCCTTTCCGTTCCGGTGAAATGTTCACGGCACATTGCCGCAGGCAGTGCGTCGGCGTCGTTTGCGTGCGCCGGACGCGGTTGCGGCGGACGGGCCTTTTATGGCCGGAGCCCGGCGGCTCGCCGCCTGCGCGCCGTGTTTCTGTTCCCGCCGGATGCCCCTGCGTTTGACCCTGCCCGCGTTCTTCGGTACAGCAAGGCTGCTGTCGGAGGGCATTTTCCCGCGCGGTGCGGGCACGCGGCATGCCGCGCCGATGCTGCGGCCGTCGGACGGGAACGGCGGGAAGGGGCGCGAACTGTGCGCGGAACGGCAGCCGAGGAGGACGCATGCGCATTGTGGACACATGGATATTGTCGTTCTGCCGGCTGGGCGTGGCCGGTCTTGATCCCAAGGCCCCCGGCACCTGGGGCACGGCCGTGGCCTGCCTGCTGGCTCCCTACGTCTTTCTGCCGCTTTCAACGGGGCTGCGCTGTCTGCTGCTGGCCGCGCTCTTCGTGCTGGGGGCGCTGGCGGCCACGCGCGCCGAACAGCTGCTGGAGCGCAAGGATCCCGGTGAGGTGGTCATTGACGAACTGGTGGGGGTGTGGCTGGTGCTGCTGCCTTTTCCCGAACCGGGATTCGGGCTGGTGCTGGCCGCATTCGCCTTTTTCCGGCTGTTCGACATCTGGAAGCCGTGGCCCGTGCGGCAGGCCGAGAACTGGCTGCCCGGCGGCTTTGGCGTCATGATTGACGATGTTGTGGCCGGAGTGTGGGCTCTCGCGTGCGTGGCCCTGCTGCACGGGGTGGGGCTGGTCTGAACGTTCGGACCGGGCCGGAGCGCGGCGGACGGAACCGCCGGGGTGCTGCCCGGACAGGGGGCCGCCCGGGCGGCGGGAAGCGCCGTTCCCGCCCTTATTTCATGCGGTAGGTGATGCGCCCGCGCGTGAGGTCGTAGGGCGAAAGCTCCACCTTGACGCGGTCGCCGGGCAGAATGCGGATGTAGAATTTGCGCATCTTGCCGGAAATGTGGGCCAGCACTTCGTGCCCGTTTTCCAGCTCCACGCGGAACATGGCGTTGGGCAGGGCTTCCTGCACCACGCCGTCAACTTCGATGGATCCTTCCTTGGCCATGTGCGCTCCGTACAAAAGGTGGCTGAACGGCGGCCAGCTTCACAAAAAAGCGCGTCGCTGTCAATCATGCCGCCGTCATTGCGCCGGGGCAGATGTCTCTACGAGCTCTTGTGCCGCAAGGTTGCAGATATTCAGCCCCTTCAACGGGGGAGGATGTTTGCATCCTTCAGCCCTCCATACGCGCGTAACGCCAAAATTCAGATGCCTCTGCCCTGCGTCATGCGCATACGGGGACCGTCTCATTTTTTGCCGCGTCGGCGCGCTGCCCCGGCATCCGGCCTCGGGCGGACGGGCGTGGGGGGGGCTTTGCGGCAGAGCAGCCACAGCCCGGCCAGAAATAGGGGCACGCAGAGCAGCTGCCCCATGGTCAGCCAGCCGAAAGCCAGGTAGCCCAGCTGCGCGTCGGGCACGCGGACGAATTCCACGGCAAAGCGGAACACGGCGTAGCCCACGGCGAACAGGCCGGAGACCGCCCCCACCTTGCGTTTTTTTGCGGAAAATATCCAGACCAGCACGAACAGCGCCGGCCCTTCAAGCAGCGCCTCATAGAGTTGCGACGGATGGCGCGGCGCAGGCCCGCCCCCGGGAAAAATCACGGCCCAGGGCAGGTCGCTGACCTTGCCCCACAGCTCGCCGTTGATGAAGTTGCCCAGGCGGCCGAAAAACAGCCCCTGCGGGATGAGCGGCGCGATGAAGTCCGACACTTCCAGGAAAGACCTTCCCCGTGCGTGCGCGAAATACCAGAAGGCCGCCAGCACGCCCAGCAGCCCGCCGTGGAAGGACATGCCGCCGTTCCAGATGCGCAGTATTTCCATAGGGTCGGCGAGGTAGACCGGCAAATCGTAAAAGAGCACATAGCCCAGCCTGCCGCCGATGATGATGCCGATCATCACGCAGGTCAGCAGATCGTCCACGTCCGGGGGCGTCCAGCCGGAGCCGGGGCGCGCCGCGCGCCGCCGTCCGAGCACCCAGCCCAAGGCGAAGCCCGCCAGGTACATGAGGCCGTACCAGCGCAGTTGCAGGTTGCCGATGGAGAAGGCCACGGGGTCGATGTGGGGCAGGTTCATGCGTCAGTGTCCGGTGCGTTGAATTCGCCGCTTTTGCCGCCGCGCTTGTGCAGCAGGCGCACGCGGCGGATGACGATGTCGCGCTGCACGGCCTTGCACATGTCGTAGATGGTGGCCGCTGCCGTCTGCGCCGCCACGATGGCCTCCATCTCCACGCCGGTGGGGCCCACGGTGCGGGCCTCGGCCTCGATGCGCACCGTAGTCTCGCCCACACTGAAGCGTACGTCGGCGAACGTGAGGTTGAGCGGGTGGCACAGCGGAATGAGCTCGCCCGCGCGTTTGGCGGCCATGATGCCGCCGAGCTTGGCGCAGGTCAGCACGTCGCCCTTGGGCAGGGCCTTGTCGCGCAGCAACCGCATGGTGGCCGGGGCCAGCTCCACCACGGCCTCGGCGACGGCCACGCGTTCCGTGGGCTGTTTGCCGCCCACGTTGACCATGGCGGCGTTGCCTTCGGCGTCCATGTGGGAAAAAGTCGGATGCATGCATACCTCAATGGCGCGGGCAGCGCGGCTGCCGCTGCCGGAAGAAGGTGAAAGCGGGGACAGCATACGCTGAAATGCGCCGGGTGTCATGGGCCGTGCCGCGCGGCCCGCGCGGCATGCTGTCGATGCGGGGCCTCAGCGCAGGCCCGTCAGTTTTTGCGGCCAGGTGAGCGGGCCGCTTCGGCGCGGCGCCTGCCAGAGGGAATCCTTGCCGCTGTCCGAAAAGCGCAGGCGCTCGCGCAGCAGGCGCAGGGGCGCGGCGTCGGCAGCTTGCGGGGCGGCGGCGTCCGCGAGCGTGATTTCGGCCATGTATCTGAAGGGAATGTCGGCATGGGGGCGCAGGGCCATGAGACGGCGCACCCATGCCAGCCCGCTGCCGAAGCGCAGATCATGCACCAGCACATAGCCGGGGGCGTCGGAGGCGGCGCTGCGCGGCGGCTGCGCGGCAGGGGCGTCGGGCGGCCGGAACTCCGGCGGCAGGGGGGCGACGACGGGCAGCAGCATGAATTGCAGAAAACTGTCCGCCGCCACAGATTGCGCGGCCAGCGAACGGCCCAGTTTTGACGGCAGGGCCGTATGGCTCTCTGCCGGGCCGCGCGGCTCTCCTAGGAAGTTCAGGCTCAGCGCGCAGACCTGCATGCCGTGCGGGCCGCGCTCCTCATACAGAGCCCGCCAGAACAGCGGGGCAAGCGCGTCCGGCAGCACCGTCAGCCGCGTGACGTCGTGCCCGGCGGCCTCAAGCGCTTCCCGGGCGCGGGCGGCGTGCAGATGGTTCATGCCCAGGTTCAGGCCGGGGTAGATGAAGAGCCAGGCCGAAGCCAGCAGCATGAGCCCGCGACGGGCGCGTCCGCAGTGGTAGGCCCAGAGCGCCCCAAGCAAGGGCAGGGTGAGCAGGAAATCAATGATGAATACGGCGTTGAGCCGTATCCGTTGCGCCGAGAACGGCTGGAAAATCATGGTGCCGTAAGTTGTGATGCAGTCCAGCCAGATGTGCAGCCCCACCATGCCCGCCATGCACAGCCATGTCTGCGTCAGGCTCCAGCGACCGGGCGTGCCCGCGCGCCAGAGGGGGCGGGCCAGCAGGGTCAGCGCCAGGCTGAGCAGAGGGAGGAAGGCCAGGGAGTGCGTGATGCCCCTGTGCAGCAGCAGAAATTCCAGGGGGCTGTGCCCCAGCAGCACGTCCACATCGGGCGAGGCCGCTGCCAGGGCCGCCAGCGGCACGGCCCAGCGGCTTGCGGGGCGTCGGGGCAGAGCCAGCATGACCACGGCCCCGGAGGCGGCATGGGTGACGGGATCCATGGCTACTGCCTGAAGGGGCTGCGCTGCCTGGGCACGGCGCGGTACTGCGGGTCTTCAGGATTTGCGGCGGGAGCCAGGGCATTGCCCTGGCCGGCGGCGCGCTGCATCTGCGCGCGCTGCCATTGCTGCACATTGGCCATGACGTCCGGGCGGCTGTTCCAGTACAGCATGTGCTGCGTCCTGCCGGAGCCGTAGACGGGGTAACGCAGCTGGTCTGCCGTGCTGACGCCTTGCGGCTCTGACGCCGTGTCGGAGGTGCCCTCGCCGATGTCCTTGGGGCCGCAGCCGCCGGCAGCCCCGAACGCGAAGGACAACAGCAGCAGAGCGGGAAATAGGGAAAACGTGCGCATGCCGGCAGTATAGCCTCCCCCGCGCCGCGCGGCAAGTGCTGGGTGCGGCGTCCGCACGGTTCGGAAGCGGCAGGACGCCGGAAGCGGCGGCGCGCCGCAGGGAGAGCCGTTCGCCTTTTCGCAGCCGCGGTGCGCGGGCTTGCCTTGCCGACCCGCGCGGGCTATGCTGCATATGTACTTTAATGAAGGCCGGCGCCGCGCGCCCCGTTTCGCGGGCGCGCCGGCTGCGGCTGAAACCGGCACAGGAGCATGTATGCGTCCCGCTTGTTGCGGCATTACCCCCGAAGGCTGGCCCTGCATCGGGCTGACGGCCTTTTCCGCCTTGGTGTTCGCCGCCCTCGGCTGGTGGCTTCCCGCCCTTGTTTTTCTGGCGCTCTGCTGGTTCAGCATGCACTTTTTTCGCGATCCGGAACGGGTGACGCCCCAGGCCCCGGGCCTTGCCGTAAGCCCGGCCGACGGCAAGGTCGTCCGTATTGAGGAACGGCCCGACCCCTTCACGGATGAGCCGCGTCTGTGCGTGAGCATTTTCATGAACGTGTTCAGCGTGCATGTGAACCGCGCCCCGGTGGCCTGCACGGTGGAGAGCGTGCGCTACTTTCCCGGCAAGTTTCTCAATGCCGCCCTGGACAAGGCCTCCACGGACAATGAGCGCTGCGCCTACCTGCTGCGCGACGGCGAGGGCAGGACATGGAGCATGGTGCAGATTGCCGGGCTGGTGGCCCGCCGCATCGTCTGCCGCACGGACGAGGGCGACAGTCTTGCGCGCGGGCAGCGCTACGGCATGATCCGTTTTGGATCGCGAGTTGACCTTTACCTGCCCCAAGGCTATGTTACGGCGACGCGCATCGGCGAGCAGGTCTTCGCCGGGCAAAGCGTCGTGGCCAGGGCCGGGCAGCCTGCGTAACGCCCCGGCCCGTCCGCATGACTGCACTGGATGACGCATGAGTTCGGAAACAAAAAAGCCGCATAAGGGAGTCTATCTCCTGCCGAACATGATCACGACGTTGAGCATGTTTCTCGGCTTTTTGTCTATGGTGTGGGCCGCGCAGGGGCGTTTTGAGTCCGCCTGCCTTGCCGTGTTGCTTTCTGCCGTCATGGACGGGCTGGACGGCAAGGTGGCCCGTCTTACCCACACCGCCAGCGAATTTGGCGTGCAGTACGATTCGCTGGCTGATCTGGTGGCCTTCGGCGTGGCCCCGGCCATGCTGCTCTGGCAATGGAGTCTTTCGGCCCTGGGGCGCGTGGGCGTGGCCGCTGCGTTCATATACGCGGCCTGCGGCGCGTTGCGGCTGGCCCGCTTCAATGTCAGCACCGCCGCTGTGGGCAAGCGTTTTTTCATCGGCCTGCCCATTCCCGCAGCCGGCTGCACTGTGGTGACGCTTGTGTTCTTTGCCTCGCTGCTGCCCGAGGGCGCCGAGGTCGTCATGCCCTATGCGGCCTTCATCATCGCTGTGGGCACGGGCGTGCTCATGGTCAGCAGGGTGCGCTATTTCTCCTTCAAGGAGTACGATTTTCTGCGCGCGCATCCCATCCGCACCATGCTGGCCTTTCTGCTGGTGCTGGGCACGGTCATTTCCGCGCCGCGCACCATGGGTTTCGTGCTCTGCCTTGTCTATATCGCGGGCGGGCTTGTCTACACCCTCGTCATTCTTCCCCGCCGCAACCGTCAGCTACTACGCGCCCTATCGCCGCAGAGCGAATAATGGCCGCGTAACGGTTCGCCGCCCCCAAGGGCGGAAGACGCTCCCTGGAAAGCCGCCCTTTACGGTGGCCGTTATGCAAGATACAGCAACAGCCTGTCAGCCCCAGAGGAGAACGTCATGAACAACCGCGTCTACTTTTTTGATACGACCCTGCGCGACGGCGAACAGTCGCCCGGCTGCACCATGAATCTGCAGGAAAAGCTGCGTGTTGCCCACCAGCTGGAAGTGCTGGGCGTGGACATCATGGAAGCGGGATTCCCCGCCTCCAGCCCCGGCGATTTTGAAGCCGTGCGGCGCATCGCCGAGCAGGCGGGGGATATCCAGGTGGCGGGCCTGGCCCGCTGCGTGCCCGACGATATCGACAAATGCTGGGAGGCCATCAGGGGCGCCAGCAATCCGCGCATCCATGTCTTTGTGTCCACTTCCCCCCTGCACATGAAGCACAAATTGCGCAAGGAGCCGGAAGACGTGCTCAACATGGCCGTGGAAGGCGTGAAGCGCAGTGCGGGCTACACGGGCAACGTGGAATTTTCCTGCGAGGATTTCTCCCGCTCTGAAGGCGATTTTGTCTGTCGCGTGCTGGAGGCCGTCATCAAGGCCGGGGCCACCACCATTAATTTGCCGGACACTGTGGGCTATGCCGAGCCGGAGGAATTTGCGGCCAAGCTGGACTACGTCATCCGGAATACCCCCAACAGCGACAAGGCTATATTCAGCGTGCACTGCCATGACGATCTGGGGCTGGCCGTGGCCAATACGCTGGCGGCCTTCCGCGTGGGCGTGCGCCAGGCCGAGGTAACGCTGTGCGGCATCGGCGAGCGGGCGGGCAACGCCGCCCTTGAGGAAGTGGTCATGAACCTGCGCGTGCGGCGCGACTTCTTCCATCTGGAACACAATATCGTCACCGAGCAGTTGTATCCCTCCTGTCGTCTGCTCTCCATGACCATCGGCCAGCCCATCGCCAACAACAAGTCCATTGTGGGCGCCAACGCCTTTGCGCACGAGTCCGGCATCCATCAGGACGGCATGATCAAGAACCGCGAGACATATGAAATCATGACGCCGCAGTCCGTGGGCCGCACGGTGAGCAATCTGGTCATCGGCAAGCATTCCGGCCGCAATGCCGTGCGCGGCAAGTTCGAGAGCCTGGGCTACAGGCTGGATGACGCACAGCTCAATCTTGTGTTCGAGGCCGTGAAGAACCTGGCTGACCGCAAGAAAACCCTGCATGACGACGACCTCATGGCCCTTGTGCAGGAAGAGGTCTATCGCATGCCCGACCGCTTCCGCCTGCGCCATGTGAGCGTCTCGAGCACCGACGCGGGCGGCGTGCCGCCCACGGCCGCCGTGCTCATGGACGTGGACGGCATGGAGCGCAGCGGGGCGGGCTTCGGCGCGGGGCCGGTGGATGCGCTGTTCAACGTCATCAGCGATATTGTGGGACGCGAGCCGGAACTGGAGCAGTACGCCATCAACGCCATCACCGGCGGTACCGACGCCCTGGGCGAAGTGACGGTGCGCCTGCGCGAGAAGGACGTCAGCGCCGTGGGACGCGGCACGCATCCCGACATTTTTGTGGCCAGCGCCCGCGCCTACGTCAACGCGTTGAACCACTTGTTCAAGAAGGAGCAGGAAGGGCCGCGCCTGCACTGCCAGCACGATTAGCGCGGCCTCGTCTGCTGCCGCATCCGTCGTCCGCAGACGCAGGAAGAATACCATCGTAGCGGACTCCGCCCGGGGCGGGGCCGCCAAAGGAGCCGAGCATGCCGCAAACACTTGCGCAGAAAATCCTGCAATCCCATACAGATGACGTGGTGGAACAGGACGGGCAGATCGTCCGTTGCCGCGTTGACATGGTGCTTGCCAACGACATAACAGGGCCGCTGGCCATCAAGTCCTTCAAGGGCATGGGCGCGGAAAAGGTTTTCAACAGGGACAGGATCGCCCTGGTCATGGACCATTTCACCCCGCAGAAGGACATTGATTCCGCCAATCAGGTCATGGTCAGCCGCCGCTTCGCGCAGGAGCAGGGCATCACGTATTATTTTGAAGGCGGCGCGTGCGGCGTGGAGCACACCCTGCTGCCGGAGCAGGGGCTCGTGGGCCCCGGCGATGTGGTCGTGGGCGCGGACAGCCATACCTGCACCTATGGCGGCCTTGGGGCCTTTGCCACGGGCATGGGCTCCACGGACATTGCCGGGGCGATGGCCCTGGGCGAAACTTGGTTCAAGGTGCCGCCCACCATCCGTGTGAACATCACGGGCCGGATGCCGCAGTGGCTGCGCGCCAAGGACCTCATGCTCATGCTCATCGGCATGATCGGCGTGGACGGCGCGCTGTACAAGGCGCTGGAGTTCGGCGGCCCCGTGGCGGACGCGCTGTCCGTCGAGGGGCGCCTGTGCATGGCCAACATGGCCATCGAGGCCGGGGCCAAGGTGGGACTGTTCGCTGTTGACGCGCGCACGCGCGCCTACTGCGCGGAACACAAGCGCCCCGGCGTCATGTTGGACCTGGCCGCCGACTCCGGCGCCTGCTATGAGCGCGTGGTGGAGATGGACGTGACCGACAGGGAGCCGGTGGTGGCCTGCCCTCACCTGCCCTCCAACGTGAAGCCGGTGAGCGCGGTGCGCGACCTGCCCGTGCAGCAGGTGGTCATCGGCTCCTGCACCAACGGGCGCATCAGCGACATGCGCGACGCGGCCGAGGTGCTGCGCGGGCGCAAGGTGGCAAAGGGCGTGCGCTGCATTGTGCTGCCTTCCACACCCACAGTGTGGCGGCAGGCCATGAAGGAAGGTCTGCTGGAGGTATTCATGGATGCGGGCTGCATTGTGGGACCCTGTACCTGCGGGCCGTGTCTCGGCGGGCACATGGGCATACTGGGCGACGGCGAGCGCGCCGTTGCCACCACCAACCGCAATTTCAGGGGCCGCATGGGCAGCCTTGATTCCGAAGTATACCTTGCGAGCCCTGTCGTCGCCGCCGCCACCGCCGTGGCGGGCGTGGTGGCCGGGCCGGACCAACTGTAGGAGGGCGTCAGCATGAACTACAAGGGCACAGCCCACAAAGTGGGCGAGCATATTGATACGGACGCCATCATCCCCGCGCGCTTTCTGGTGACCACCGACGCAAAAAAACTGGGCGAAAACTGCATGGCCGGGCTTGAGCCCAACTGGGTGAAGCGCGTCAGGCCCGGCGACATCATGGTAGCCGGGCGCAACTTCGGCTGCGGTTCCTCGCGCGAGCACGCGCCCATTGCCATTTTGGGCGCGGGCATGCCCGTGGTTGTCGGGCACAGCTTCGCGCGCATATTCTACCGCAATGCCTTCAACATGGGCCTGCTGCTCATGGAAGTGGGCGACGCCGTGGACAAGATCAGCGACGGCGACGAACTGGAAATTGACGCCTCCACGGGCGTCATCCGCGACCTGACCAGCGGCGCGGTCATCACCTGCCCGCCCCTGCCCGCCTCCATGGCCGCCATTCTCGAAAAGGGCGGTCTGGTCGGGTATGTGAAAGAACGCTTGGCGCAGAAGTAACAGGATTTACCCCATCCCGCAAAAGCCTGTCTTTTGGCTGCAACGCGCAGAGTGCTGCAGCCGGCCTGCGGACCGGGTGAAAACGCAGAGGATGTTTCCATGAAAAAGACGATTTGCCTTTTGCCGGGCGACGGCATCGGCCCGGAGATTCTGGCGCAGGGCGTGGCGGCGCTGCAGGGCGTGGCGGCCAAATTCGGGCACGATTTTGTGTTTACGGAAGCTCTTCTGGGCGGCGCGGCCATTGACGCCGCGGGTGAGCCCCTGCCCGCCGAGACCGTGAACCGGTGCAAAGCCGCGGACGCGGTGTTTCTGGCGGCCGTGGGCGGTCCCAAGTGGGACAGTCTCGCGCCGGAGAAGCGGCCGGAAAAGGGCCTTCTGGGCATCCGCAAGGCGCTGGGACTGTTCGCCAACCTGCGTCCGGCTCTGCTGCTGCCCGAACTGGCCGGGGCCTGCCTGCTCAGGCCCGACATCGCCGCCAGGGGGCTGGATCTCATTGTGGTGCGCGAGCTGACGGGCGACGTGTATTTCGGCGAGCCGCGCGGGCGGGAACTGCGCGACGGCCTGCGCGTGGGCTTCAATACAATGGTCTACGACGAGGAAGAGGTGCGCCGCATCGCTGTGGTGGCTTTTGAGACGGCGCGCAAGCGCCGCAGGAAGGTCTGCTCCGTGGAAAAGAGCAACGTGCTGGAAACCTCGCGCCTGTGGAAGGAAGTGGTACTGGAAGTGCACCGACACTATACGGATGTGGAGCTGACCCATCTGTACGTGGACAATGCCGCCATGCAGCTGGTGCGCGACCCTTCGCAGTTTGACGTCATCCTCACGGGCAATATTTTCGGCGACATCCTGTCTGATGAGGCCTCAGTGATCACCGGCTCGTTGGGCATGCTGCCCTCCGCGTCCCTGGGGGCGTCCGGGCCGGGGCTGTTCGAGCCCATCCACGGCTCCGCGCCCGACATCGCCGGACAGGACAAGGCCAACCCGCTGGCCACCATTCTTTCGGCGGCCATGCTGCTCCGTCTGGGCTTCGATATGGACGGAGAGGCCCAGGCCATTGAAAAGGCCGTGCGCAAAACCCTGGCCGACGGCTTCCGCACCGGCGACATCATGGAGCCGGGCAAGACCCTTGTGGGGTGCCGGGAGATGGGCGAGAAGGTACTGGAACGCCTGTAACGGCAGGGACAGGCCATTGCGTCCGGGCCGTCCGTTTGCAGGGCGGCCCTTCTGCATTTCTGCGGGCACGCAGTGCGGCGGCAGGTTCGCAATGCGCGCGACGGACGGAAAACGCCCCGGCAGTGTACCGGGGCGTTGCGTCGGCGGCGGAGAAACTGCGGCGTCGTGCGCCGCATAGGAAAAACGTCAGTTATTCTGCCCCAAAACGACTTCGGCTTCGGGATGGGCCTGGCGCAGGGCCTCATGCATGGCGGCGGCATCGGCAAAGGCGCGGAAGGGGCCGACACGTTCATCGCCAATGGCGGCCTTGTAGCGCACGTAAAAGGCTTCGTCGGCCTTGAGCGGGGTGCCGCTTTCGTCGCTGACGACCTCAAGCGCCACCGTGCCGACGCCGCGGTTATCAATATCAATTTTCTGGGCCGCCGCATAGGAAAGATCAATAATCCGACCGCGCACGAAGGGGCCGCGGTCGGTCACACAGACCATGACGCTCTTGCCGTTCTGCTGGTCTGTGACGCGCACCACGGTGCCCATGGGCAGGGTGCGGTGCGCGGCGGTGAAGGTATACATGTCGTAGTTTACGCCGCTGGCGGTGGCGCCGCCGTGCGCGTCCGACCCGTACCAGGAAGCCTTGCCGGTCATGAGCTCACTTTCCTGGGCGCGCTGCAGCCACAGGTCGCGGTTTTCAACGCTCTGACGGGTCTGGGCGCGATTCTGCCCGGATTTTTTGGATTTCCTTGATTTTTTTGTATCGCGGTCGGCCTTGTGGCGTTTGTGTGAGGATTGCGCCGAGGCGTGTTTCTTGCGCGGGGCGTCGTGCCTGGACGAGCGCGCGTCGGCTCTGGAGGAGCGTTTTTTTTCGGCGGAAATTTTCTGACCGTTTGCGGAGTGCCTGGAAGAGGCCGCGTCGGCGGTCAGGGGGGAGGCCACGAGCATGCAGAAGGCCGCGGCCGCGAGCATGAAGGACCAGTTGCTATACTTCATGATTATTCCTTGGTTGCTGTTCGAGGCTGGCCGGTGCAATACCGGGCGGACCGCGCCCGCGGCCCTGACCCCAGAAGTCTTACACTGATGACGGCAGGCGCGCCTTGCGTCGGCCTTTCATCGACTCCCCAGGGGAATGCCTTTTCTCAATTCCAAAAAATATATCGCAGGGCTATTTTTTCTGTCAATAAATTAACATATTGCAATTTCAATAGGTTATAAAATAAATTCTCTGGAAAAAGTCTAGATGCCGGCGCGGATGTTACGGCGCGGCCGCGTCGAGACGCGAACGCCGACCCGCATGGCAGGTCGGCGTTCGCGCGCGGAGTTCAGGAACCGTTCGTCACCAGTCCAGCGTAGCCTTGAAGGCGCGGGCCAGCTCGTCCACCGGGGCGTCCGCCAGCACGCTGTCGCCGGAGGTCATGGTCAGGCGGCCGGTGTCGGTCACCTCGCCGATGCGGGCGCACACCTGCCAGCGGGCCACGGCGTCCAGCAGCACGGCGAGATCGGGACGCACGCTGACCAGCAGGCGTCCGGCGCTCTCGCTGTAGAGCAGTTCGGTGAGGTTCATGGCCTCTAGGGCGGGCACGGCATCAAGGTTCACGCGCGCGCCGAGGCGGCCGCCTATGCACATTTCGGCCAGAGCCACGGCCAGGCCGCCGTCAGAACAGTCATGGCAGGCGGCTATGGCGCGCTGGCCCATGAGGGCGTTGACGGCGCGGTAGCGCAGCTGGGAGGCGGCGGCGTCCACATGGGGCACGCGCCCGCCCCTGAGGCCCAGTTCCGTGGCGGCCTCGCTGCCCGCCATTTCGCGCCATGTGGGGCCAAGAAGATAGATGACGTCGCCGGGGCGTTTGAAGTCCGACGTCTGCGTGGCGGTGACATTGCCGATGACGCCGATGACGGTGAAAAGCACTGTGGGGGGGATGGAAATACGCTCTCCGCCGCCCAGATAGTCGTTTTTCATGGAGTCTTTGCCCGAAATGCAGGGCAGGCCGTAGGCCAGCGAGAAATGCCGCAGGGCGCGGCAGGCGCGGACGAGCTGGGCCAGCTTGTATTTGCCGTCAGGGTTGGAGGGCGAGATCACGGGGTCGCACCAGCAGAAATTGTCCACTCCGGCCAGGCAGTCCGGATCCGCGCCCACGGCCACGGCGTTGCGGACGGCTTCGTCCATGGCGTTGGCCATCATCCAGTAGGTGTCGTAGTCGCTGAATTTGGGGCAGATGCCGTGGGCAATCACGAGTCCCGCGTCCGACTCCGGCAGGGGGCGCAGCACGCCAGCGTCCGAGGGGCCGTCGCGCAACGCGCCCACCAGGGGCTTGATGACGCTGCCGCCGCGCACCTCGTGGTCGTACTGGCGCACGATGTATTCCTTGGAGCAGATGTTCAGCGTGCCCAGCATGCGCTTGAGGAAGGCCGTCTGCTCCACGTCGGCCACGTCCACGCGGATGTCGGGCGTGTCCGGCGCCTTCCATTCCGCTTCCAGCGTGAGCTGGGGCACGCCGTCATGCATGAAGTCCATGGGCATGGAGGCGATGACGCGCTCGCCGTAGCGCACCTCGAAATAGCCGGACGCGGTGAACGTGCCCAGGGGGGTGGCCTCCACATCCATCTGCGCGGCCAGGGCCAGGAACTCGTCGAGCCTGTCGGGCGGCACGGCCAGGGTCATGCGCTCCTGCGCCTCGGAGAGCAGTATTTCCCACGGGCGCAGGCCGTCGTATTTCAGCGGGGCTTTGGCGATGTCCAGCACACAGCCGCCGGTGTCTTCGGCCATTTCGCCCACGGAGGAGGAGAGGCCGCCCGCGCCGTTGTCGGTGATGGCGTGGTAGAGGCCCATGTCGCGGGCGCGGATGATGCAGTCGTACATCTTGCGCTGGGTGATGGGGTCGCCGATCTGCACGGCGGTGGCGGGGGAGCCCTCATGCAGCTCCTCGGAGGAGAAGGTGGCCCCGTGGATGCCGTCCTTGCCGATGCGCCCGCCGGTCATGACGATGACGTCGCCCTCCTCGGCCTTCTTGAACCAGCCGGGGCGGCCGTTGATCTCGGCAGGCAGAATGCCCACCGTGCCGCAGTAGACCAGCGGCTTGCCGAGGTAGCGCTCATCAAAGACCAGGGAACCGTTGACCGTGGGAATGCCGGATTTGTTGCCGCCGTGCTCCACGCCCTCGCGCACGCCTTCCAGCACGCGGCGGGGGTGCAGCAGGCGCGGGGGCAGGGGCTTGTCGTAAAAGGGCGAGGCAAAGCAGAACACGTCCGTGTTGCAGACAAGCTCCGCGCCCATGCCCGTGCCCATAGGGTCGCGGTTCACGCCCACAATGCCCGTGAGCGCGCCGCCGTAGGGGTCCAGCGCGGACGGGCTGTTGTGCGTCTCCACCTTGATGCAGGCGTCGTAGCCGTTGATGAAGGCGATGACGCCCGCATTGTCGCTGAACACGGACTTGCAGTAATCGTCCGCGCCCAGCCGGGCGCGCAGCAGGGCCGTGGCGTCGCGGATGCAGGTCTTGTAGAGGTTGTTCACCTCCTCGCGGCGGCCCGTGTCCGCATCCGTATAGGTGATGCGCGAGGCGAAGATTTTGTGCTTGCAGTGTTCGGACCATGTCTGCGCCAGCACTTCCATCTCCACGTCCGTGGGATCGGGGGGAAGCCCCAGTCCGGCGCGGCGCGCGGCCTCGGCCGGGGCGGAAAACTGGTTACGTATGCTGTGCAGCTCGTTGACGCTGAGCGCCCATGTGTTCTCGCGGCTGGTCCGCGCCAGCGCGGTGTCGTCCATGCCCGAGAGGCGCACGGTTTCCACCGTGTCGTCACGCTCGCCCGTCACCCTGGCGGCCTGCGGCGCAAAGCCGGGCTGCGCGTCCCACTCGGCGCGGCTCTTCACACGGAAACGCTGGATGAGCGTATTGCACAGCAGATCGCGCGCGAGGCCCTCCACCTGCTCGCGGGTGAGGGGCGCGGCGGGATCTTCGACAATGCGGTACTGCACGGCCGTGTACACGGCAAGGCCTGCGCGCGGCACGCCCAGCACCAGCGCGGCGGTGTCGCGCGCGGTGCGGGCCTCGTTGTCCGTGACGCCGGGGCGGTAGCCCACTTCCACGAACCAGTCGGCCTCATGGCCCTCCAGGGATAGCGGCTCAAGGGAGGCCTCCTGCAGGATGGGGTCATGCCAGACGCTTTCATCCAGCAGTCGGCGCACCTGCGCCTCGGCAAGGCCGTCCACGGTGAAAACCTTGATGCGGCGCACCCCGGCCACGGAAAGGTTCAGCGCGTCGCGCAGATGCCGGGCCGTCTTGCGGCCCTGCGTATCGTCCAGTCCGGCACGGGGGCCGGTTTCCACCCGGTAGAGCATGGTTTCCCTCTCAGAACGTTACTTTTTTCTGTCGCGCACGTAGTCGGCCATCTGGCGCAGGAGCTCGCGCTCGGGCCGGTCGGGCAGGTTGTTCAGCGCCTGGCGCGCCGCGTCAAGAAAACTGTCGGCCTGGCGGCGCACGGCCGTATCAAAGCCCGCCGCGCGGATGCGTTCCGCAATGGCGGCGGCGTCAGCCTCCGTCATGAGCCCGGCGCAGAAGGCCCCGTCAAAGGCCGCGCGCCCGGCTTCATCCAGACTGTCGCGGTAGAGGCGCAGCGGCGGCGTGAATTTGCCCTCGCGCACGTCGCCGCCCGTGGGTTTGCCGGTGACGCTCTCCGGCGCAAAGTCCAGCGCGTCGTCCACCATCTGGAAGGCCATGCCCACATTTTCGCCGTAGACGGCGGCGTCCTCCACGGCGGCGGCGCCGGCTCCGGCGGCCAGAGCGCCCATCTCGCAGGCGGCGCGGATGAGCCAGGCCGTCTTGCCGCGTACCATGTCCTCATAGGCGGCGGCGTTCACGTCCACATGCCGCTGGGCCGCGATTTCAAGAATTTCCCCGGCCGCCGTACGGCTGGTGGCGTCGGAGAAGCAGCGGGAGAGGCGGCTGTCGCCCCAGTCGGCCACAAGGGCGTTGGCCCCGGCCAGCAGGGCGTCGCCCGCCAGGATGACGCCGGGCACGCTGAACAGGGTGTGCGCGGCGGGCTTGCCCCGACGGGTCAGGGCGTTGTCCAGCACGTCGTCGTGCAGCAGTGTGGCGGCATGCAACATTTCCAGTGTGACGGCCAGTTCCCGCGTCTTCTCGTCGTCGCGGCCCAGCAGCCGGGCCATGAGCACAACAAGCAGGGGGCGAAGGCGTTTGCCGCCGGCCTCGAAAATGTGGCGGGCCACCGGACGGGCGGGTTCCGGCAGGCGTTCCACGGCGCGAGCCAGCGCGCGGTTGATGCCGGGCAGTTCCAGGGCAAGGCGCGCTTTCAGGGAGATGGGTGCGGACATAGCTTCACATGAGGTTGAGTGCGGGCAGGATGCGCGCCAGCGCGCGCAGCGCCCCGGGAAAATCCTTTTCTTCCCTGGCGCGCGGTCCCACCTTGTTGGAAATGCAGCGCGCCTCCACGCAGGGTACGCCCTGCCGCGCGCAGGCATAGGCCACGGCAAAGCCTTCCATGTTTTCCAGGTCGGCGCGGTAGCGGGAACGCATGTCCGCCGCCCTGGCGAAACTGGCGCTGACGCCCGCCACCGTCAGGGAGCGGGCGGGCGGAAAATCCGTGTCGGCGCAGCGCGCTCCGCAGTGCGCCAGCGCCGCAGCGTCCGGCAGGGACAGGCGATTGCGCACCGCCTCCCCGTGCCCGGGCTGCCACAGGGGAAAGCCGAAGGCTTCGGCTGTGACGCTCTGCCCGTCGTGCAGGCCGTATTCCGGCCATATCTCCTCGCGCACAAGGCACAGGGAGAGCAGGGGAAACTCCCGCAAATCAAAGGCCCCGGCCACTCCTGCCACGCAGACGCCCGTGACGGGCGCGCCCGCGGCGGCGGCCCCGGCAAAGGCCAGCCCCAGTGCCAGCGCCGCGTTGACCGGGCCCACGCCGGTGATGCAGCACAGGCCCTGGCCGTGTTTCAGGCGCAGGGGCCAGGGCGTCATTTCCGGCCAGCGGACGGCGGCCTCGTCGCGTCCGGCGCCGACCGGAAAGCCCGGCGGCGTGAAATGCGGCGCGAGTCCGGCCAGTTCCCGCCCTGTGGCGGCGCAGAGCAATAAGGACACAAACACTCCTGCTCTGATGCTTCGCGCGTTATGACGGCGCACAATGACGCAACGTCGGCCGCAGGGGGCGTAGCCGACGTTGTTGCCTGCGGGCGCAAGGGCGCGCCTGCCGACGACACGGCACAGCGGAATCCTCGGACAGGGCTGCGCTTTCCCTGCGCCTCCGGCTGCCCGCGACGCATCAGACGCGGCCGCAGGGCAGGCTCATGCATGCGGGGCCGCGCCGTCCGGCGGCATGCCGCTCTTTACAAAAAACAAAAATTCCGTCACCAGAACCCATGCAGTTTGATACGGAACTCTTTCTGCGCGCCCTCGGCCTCGCCATTGTTCTGGAAGGGCTGTGCTGGGCGCTGTTCCCCGGCGGCATGCGCCGCGCGCTGGAGCAGCTGCTGCCCATGCCGGAACACCGTCTGCGGCTCGTGGGCGCGGCAGCCTTGGGCGTGGGGCTGGCCGTCATTGCCTTGGCCGGGGCCGCACGCGGCTGATCCCTGCCGCCTGCGCGGCCTGTGATTCTGAATTTCCGGAGCGCAGCAGCTGCCGCGCTCTCTCCCCTGTTGTCCGCTTACGCGGCCTTTTCCCCCACATGCAGGCAGACGATGCCCGACGTCAGCTTTTTGTGCCAGGCGCGGGCAAACCCGGCCTGCCGCAACTCTTCCTCCAAGCGGACGGCGGAGGGAAATGCGCGGATGGTTTCGGCAAGGTACTCGTAGGCAGCGGGGTCCCTGGAAAAAAGACGGCCCACGCGCGGCAGCAGATGGTTCAGATACATGTTGTACAGGCCGCCCCAGATGCGTTCCTGCCCGGAGCCGAACTCCAGTATGCAGGCGCGCCCGCCGGGTCTGAGCACGCGCAGCATTTCCGCAAAGGCGGCGGAGCGCGGCACGATGTTGCGAATGCCGAAAGCGATGGTCAGACAGTCCACGGAAGCATCAGGCAGGGGCAGGCGTTTGGCGTCGGCGGCCACGGGCAGGATGCGCCGCGCATTGTCTCCCTTGAGCTTGCGTCTGCCCCGTGCCAGCATGGGCGGGCAGAAGTCCAGGGCGGGCACCAGCGCCGAGGGATGGCGGCGCCGTATGGCTAGGGAAACATCCAGTGTGCCCGCCGCGAGATCCAGCACGATGCCGGTATCGCCCAGGCGCACATGGCGCGCCAACACATGCCGCCAGTACTGGTCAACGCCCAGACTGAGCAGCCTGTTCAGCAGGTCGTAAAAGGGCACAATGCGGCCGAACATGCCGGCCACGGCCCTGTCGTGCGGGCGCTGGTCATCTGCGGCGGAGGTTCCCTCCGGCGCGACGAAGACCTTGCGGGGAGTTTCCACGCTAGTTTCCGTCCGAATCGCGGTCCGCGTCAGCACTGACGGCTTCGCGCACCACCCTGTACACGGACGGAAAAACCTCGGCGAAATTGCCGGGGGAAACCGTGCGTGTTTCAATAAATTTGGCGGTCAGTTCCTTGGCCACCTGCAAGGCTTCCTTGCTGTCCTTGTCCATGTGAGCCCCCGCATCCGGCCCGGCACGGGCGCGGCGGAAAGAAAACCCGTCCTGTTGGGGAATGGCCGAGACCCACAGCGGGTATTGCCTGGACGGGTAAAGAAACGGAAACGTCTGCCCCCGCCCCTTTTTTTGCACTGCGGCGCGGCATTGCGCACCTGAAAAACGGCATCCAGCATATGCGTTCCGGCAGGGCTTGGCAAGTGTGCCGGATGGCGGCGCTCACTGCCCCGGGACGGCATGCCGTCGGCGCGGCGCTGCAAACAGGCCTGTGGTGCGTGCGGCGGAGTGGATCGCGCGGCGCGGCGCTTGCGCCTGTGCAGGCCGGCATGGCGCGCGGCAGCGCCGCGCCCGCGTCTACTGCTGTTCGAGCAGGCGGCTGATTTCCTCGCGCAGGATGCGGGCCGCAGCGGCCGCAGCGGCTTTTTCAACCCGGTCGTTGAAGCGCGGCTCCAGCGCGTCCATGCGGCCTTCCAGCGCGTCCATGCGGGCAGCGGCGCTGCGCGCGGCGGTATCGACAGCCTGGAGGCGCTCGTTCAGCAGGGCTTCAAGCCCGGCGGCGTCGGGTGCGGCTTCCGTTTGCTGCTGCGCTGCTGCCGCTTGGGATGCCACGGCATTCTCAAGCGCGGCGATGCGTTCCCCGGCCTCCTGCTCCAATGCGGCAATGCGTTCCCCGGCCTCCTGCAGGGCGGCCTCGCACTGCGTCACGCGGGGGTCGTCTGCGGGGGCGGCCTGCTCCAGCAGCTGACGCGCCGCAAGGAGGGCGCAGTCCATGAGCCGGTTGTGCAGGGGATGCCCTTCCTCAAAGAGCACGGCCAGCGCTTCTTCCGGCGCGTTGACGGGTGTCTGCCGCCGCGAGACTTCCGCAATGGCCGCCGTCTGCTCGTTCACGGTCTGCTCGAGGGACTTGATGCGGTTTTGCGCTTCCTGCAGGGCCTGCTCGCAGTGCTCCAGCCGTGCCGTGAGCGTGGCGACGGCGTCCGCTGCGTCGGCAGCCCGGGAAGACGCCTCAAAGGCCTGCTCCCAGGCCGTGACCGCCTGCGAGGAAGCCTCGGCAGCCTGGGCGGCGGCTTCCACCGCCTGCGCCTGGGCCGCCTTCAGCCCGGCGGCGGCCATGCCTGCAGCGGGAACGGCGTCGGAGATGAGGGGCGCAGGTTCGGCGGGCTCTTCTTCCGGCAGGGGCATGTCCGCTACGGGGACGGATTCTGTTGCGGAGGACGTGTCGGTTGCTGCCGTTTCGGGAGCAACGACGGGTTCTTCCGGCGCGGGAACTGTCTCGAAAGTCGGCTGCGCTGCGCCTTCAGGCTCTGCAGCGAGTTCCTGCGGCGTCTCTTCCTGCGGAAGGAGCGCTTCCGCAGAAGCCTCGGGCTGCAACCCGGCATCGGCAAAGACGGCGTCCAGATCCTCGACCGCATAGGCCGTGGGGGCAGCCGCGGGGGCAGCTTCGGGCTGCGGGGCTGCCGGGGCTTCGGGCGCTGCGGCGGCCAGCAGGGCGTCCAGATCGTCGGCCGGGGCGGCGGGGGCAGGCGCGGGGGCAGCTTCGGGCTGCGGGGCTGCCGGGGCTTCGGGCGCTGCGGCGGCCAGCAGGGCGTCCGGATCGTCGGCCGGGGCTGCAGGGGCAGCCGCGGGGGCCGCTTCGGGCTGCGGGGCTGCCGGGGCTTCGGGCGCTGCGGCGGCCAGCAGGGCGTCCAGATCGTCGACCGGTGCGGCCGGTGCAGCCGCGGGGGCAGCTTCGGGCTGCGGGGCTGTCGGGGCTTCGGGCGCTGCGGCGGCGAGGATGGCGTCCAGATCGTCGGCCGGGGCGGCGGGGGCAGGCGCGGGGGCAGCTTCAGGCTGCGGGGCTGCCGGGGCTTCGGGCGCTGCGGCGGCGAGGATGGCGTCCAGATCGTCGGCCAGAGGGTCAGCGGCGGGCTGTGCCGCCGGCGCTGCCTGCGGTGCTTCCTGATGGCCGTCAATAGCTGCCAGCAGGCTGGCAAGGCCGTCTTCGGAAATCGTAGCGTCGGGGGTGGCGGTCTGTGGAGCCGCGGCGGCGGACTGGTCGGGCGCGAGCTCGTTGAGCATGGCGTCCACAGCCTGATCAGCAGTGCCGGCCGCCGGGTGGGCTTCGGCAGAAGGTTGCGGAGGAATATCTAATGAATTCAGTAGATTGTCAACATTGCCCATGCCGGGCATAAACAGCTCCTCGTTGGGATCCACGGGGTGGTCCGCAGAGGCGGCGACAGCGGCAGCGGAGGCGGGAGCGGCGTCTGCGGAAGCCGCAGCGTCTCCCGCGGCAGGGGGCGTCTGACCGGCGCCGCCGGGGACGGCCTCTTCCATCATGTCCATCTGGGCAAGCAGGTCGTCGATATCGCCTTCAATCTCGGCCTTGCCGTCATTCAGGGCATTGAGCTGTTCCTGAATGCCGTCGGCTTCGGCATTGCGGGAGGGCTGCGCGGACGCATCGTCGGCCGGAACGTTGCCTTTTTCAATCAGTTCCGTAAGGTCGATGACCTGTTCGTCAGTATCAGCGGGGTTCTCGGCAACCATGCGTCACCTCAATAAGGTTTGGGAAAGCGGCCCGTGCCGCCCAAAAATGCGCTTGTTTCCTTCCGGAAGAAACGGTTCTTTTTCGTAACAGTTTATAGACGAAGACGCAAACCGGGAAGAAAAAGGGTGCCGGGAGCCTTTGCATACTGCCGCGTTAACGGGAAAAGCCGCCCGAAAGGCGGCTTTTCCATCCTGCATGCCGGACGCGGAACCGCAGGGGCGCGCCCTGCGCAGGGCCTATGGATGGCATGCGGATTTTGCGCAGCCGGTCAGTTCCTTCTTGCGGTCGGGGTGTTCGGCCACAAATTTGGCATGACACCCCACACAGGTGGCGTGGTTGAGTTCCTTCTTGGAATGCATCACGTTGTACAGGCTTTTGACGCCCTGCCGACCCTGAATGTCATCATGGCACCCGGCGCTGCCGCATTTGGCGAAGCTTTCCTTGCCGTCCACAAGGTGGTGGCAGTCCGCACAGGCGATGGCGGCGTGCGCGCCGTGCGGGAACATGACGGTCTTTTTCGAGCCCTGCAGTTCCAGGGGCTGCTGGGGAGCGGAAGGCGCTGCGACGGCGAACGCGGCCGTCGCCAGCAGCAGGCCGCAGAGCGGCAGCAGGATGTTTTTCATGCGACATCTCCTTGCGGGGTAATACGTGTCGTTTCCGTGACATACGGCGTTTGGGAAAGTTCTGTCAATGGCGACCCGTGCGATCGGGGTTGGCCTGCCGGTTCTGCTGTTCTCCCTTGCGGGCGTAACCGCGCGGGGTCAGCATGTATGGGCCCAGCGCGCGGCTTTCGGCGTTGCCGATGATGCAGATGGAGAGCATGTCCGCCAGTTCGGGGTTGAACTGGTCCAGACGGCAGACGCGGACCTCCTGCCCGGGGCGGAAGGCCTGGCGCACCAGCCCCACAGGGCAGTGCGGCGCGCGGAAACGCGCGGCCAGCGTCATGGCCTGCGCCAGATGTTCCGGCCGTCCCCGGGAGCGGGGGTTGTAGATGACGCAGACGAAATCCGCTTCCAGCGCCGCCGTGAGGCGGCGCGTGATGGTTTCGCGCGGCGTGAGCAGATCGCTCAGGCTGACGCAGGCGAAATCGTGGGTCAGGGGCGCGCCCAGCAGGGCGGCGGCGGCGCAGACGGCGGGCACCCCCGGCACGACGCTGAAGGGCACGCTGTCCGCAAGTCCCCGCGCCTCCAGCGTTTCGAGGGCAAGACCGGCCAAGGCATAGATGCCGGGGTCACCGGAGCAGACCAGGGCCGTGGGCAGACCGGAACAGGCCGCGTCCACGGCGGCCTCGCAGCGCTCCCGTTCCTGTCGCATGCCGCTGCTGAAACAGCGTTTGCCCGCCAGCAGTTCCGGGGGAACCATATCCATATAAAGGCTGTATCCGGCCACACAACGCGCCGCCGCGAGCGCGTCGCGGGCCTGCGGGGTCAGGCAGGCGGCGGAACCGGGGCCGAGGCCGATGACATGCAGGCCGGCAGGTTTCATGGCAGAGTCCTTTGCGTTACGGCCACAGCCAGGGTTATCCGCCCCTGGACCACGGCCTTGGGCGCCAGCAGGCGGGCTGTTCCCCTTTCTCCGGCGGCCAGCAGGGCGGCGGCTTCGCAGACGCTGAAGGGCGGCAGGCCGAACCGCTGCCCCGCTGCCGGCGAGGGGTGGGGCACGGCGCAGCGCGCCAGCTCCTCCGCCGCGAAACCGCGCAAGGGCAGGCGCATGCGCGCCGCCAGCTCCCGCAGGGCGGGTTCTTCCAGCTTTTCACGCACCGTGGCCACGGCGGCCACGGCCAGCGGTTCCAGAGCATAGTGCTGCAGAAAACTGTCCGCGCCTGCCGCCAGCAGTTCCGCATCCACACCGCGGCGGCAGCCCACGCCCAGCACAAGCCGCGGCACGGCGATGCGCAGCACGCGCGGGTGTTCCGGCAGGCGCTTCCAGTGCGCGGCCAGCAGCAGAGGAGCCTCCGGGCCGCGGCCTTCCGGGGGAAAGGGCGCGTCCTCCGTAGGGGCAGGCAGGCGGCGCAGGCCCGGATGGTCGGGAACGGCGCAGCAGGGGTCCCACAGGTCAAGGATCGCGCCTTCCAGCAGCAGGGCCTGCGCTACGGGAAGGCGGCTCCAGTCCACCGGGCGCAACCCCGCGTCGCGCAGCAGCAGATCCGGCGCGGGGGGGGCTCCTTCGCTCGTGTCTGCCGTGTCCGAGGCCGTGGTGATGACGGGTGTGGCTTCCAGCAGGCGGGCCACATGGCGGGCCAGCGCATTGCCGCCGCCCCAGTGCCCGGAAAGCAGGCTGATGACGTGGCGGCCTGCCGCATCCAGCACCAGCGCCGGAGGGTCCGCGCTCTTGTGCGTCAACAGCGGGGCCAGACAGCGCACGGCAATGCCCGCCGCGCCGATGAACGCATGGGCCGCGAAGGCCGGATATGTCCGGGCCAGCAGCGGGGGCAGGGCGTCAAAGGGGCGGGCGTCTTTCGGGCAGAAGCGCGCGGGGGCGAAGATGCGGGCCTGCGCCAGCGCGTCCGCCGCGTTGCGGGCGCAGGGGGACGTGCGCGGCAGGGGCCACGGCTGTTCCATCAGCCGGGCGGCCAGCCGCCGCGCCAGCGGCAGGGCGGCATTGTGCAGCGCATAGACGGCCAACTCCGCCGCAGCGGGGCGGGGCGCATTGCCTGACGGGCTCACCCCCCGCCGCCGCTTCACCTTGAGAAAGCGCGAGCGCGCCTTCCTTCCGCCCGCCATGCGCCCTTCCTAGAATCGCACGGCGCGGGCGGCGTCGAGAGCCTTGCTGAAGTCGTCATCCGTATGCGCGAAGGAGACCATGCCGGTTTCGAATCCGGAGGGCGCGAGGTAGACGCCCTGCGCGCGCATCTGCTTGTAGAAGGCGGTGAAGAGCTTCTGGTCGCAGCATTTGGCGCCTGCATAGTCGACAACTTCGCGCTCGCAGAAATAGGGGCAGAACATGGAGGCCAGCGTGGGCACCTGGATGGGCACGTTCTTGGCGGCGAGGATGCTGCGCAGTTCCCCGGCAAAGGCGGCAGTGCGCCGTTCAAGCGCGTCATAATCGGCATGCTTGAGCAGGCGCAGGGTTGCCAGACCGGCGGCCATGGCCAGCGGATTGCCGGAAAGCGTGCCCGCCTGGTACACGTCGCCCTGCGGCGCTATGCGCTCCATGAAACGGCGTTTGCCGCCGAACGCGCCCACGGGTAGGCCGCCGCCGATGATCTTGCCGAACGTGGTGATATCCGGGTCTATGCCGAAGCGGGCCTGCGCGCCGCCATAGGCCGCGCGAAAGCCGGTGATGACCTCGTCAAAGATAAGCAGGCTGCCGTGTTGTGCGGTCAGGGCGCGCAGCCCTTCGAGGAAGCCCGCCCCGGGCGGCACAAGGCCCATGTTGGCGGCCACGGGTTCCACGATGACGGCGGCGATGCTCCCGCCATGTCGCGTGAAGAACTCCTCCACGGCGGCAAGATTGTTGTAGGGGGCCAGCAGGGTGTCGGCCGTCACGGCGGCGGGCACGCCGGGCGTGCCGGGAATGGAGAGCGTGGCCAGGCCGGAACCGGCGGCGGCCAGGAAGGGATCGGCATGACCGTGGTAGCAGCCGATGAACTTGAGCACCTTGTCGCGTCCGGTGACGGCACGGGCCAGGCGCAGGGCGCTCATGGTGGCCTCCGTGCCGGAGTTGACCATGCGCACCATTTCCAGCGAAGGCATGGCGGCCGTCACTTCTTCGGCCAGGGCGACCTCATCCGGGCACGGCGCGCCGTAGCTGGCACCGCGTGTTGCCGCCTCACGCACGGCCGCAGTGACGGAAGGTTCGGCATGGCCCAGAATCATGGGGCCCCAGGAGAGGACAAAGTCGATATATTCGCGGCCGTCCACATCGCGCAGGTGGGAGCCGTGCCCTTCGGCAATGAACAGGGGCAGGCTGTCCACATTGCGGCAGGCGCGCACGGGGCTGTTGACGCCGCCGGGAATGACCGCGCAGGCCCGCTCGAAAAGTTGCCGGGAAGCGTCGTCCATGGGGAACTCCTTGTCAGGCGAAATAGGTCATGGAAATTTTTTTCAGTTCCTTGAGACTGCGCAGCACGGCATGCTCGCGCAGGGGGGTGTCGCGCAGGATGTCGTCCACCACGCTGCGGCATTCCGCCTCGCTGCGCCCGTGGATCATGGTGTATAGTTCGTAGGGCCAGTCGGGCGCAGGGCTGGGGCGGTAATACACATGGGAAATGTGGTCGTGCTGCGCGACCTTCTCGCCGCAGGCTTCCACCTGGTCGGGCCGGACAATCCAAGCCACCATGGCGTTATGCGTCCACCCGGTGCGCTGGTGCTTGATGCTGGCCCCGAAGCGACGGATCGCCCCGGATTTCTTCAGCCCGGCAAGCAGATCTATGACTTCGGCTTCCGTCAGGCCCGCCTGACGGGCCATGTCGGCATAGGGGGTGAGCGAGTCCGGCAGGTTGTCCTGCACGATGCGCAGGACGGTCTGCTCGGCGGGGGTGAACCGGCAACTCATAGCGTCTCCGTGAGTGCGCGACGGGGCGTGGAATATGGGCGCGGCCCCGTGCGGGCGTCAGAGACGTCCCGTCCGGGGGCCGCGCCAAAGATGCCTTCGCGGCCTGACCTAGCGCGAGAACGAACGCGCAAACAGGTTCTGGATGGCCACGCGTCCGTTGTCTTCAAGAAAACGTGTGCCGGTGGCGGCAAAATGGGCGTGGTTGATGACCGGATTGTCGGCCTTGCTCCAGCTGTCCTTGTTCCAGCTGAACCAGGCGTCCTTGGGCTGGTCGAAGACCAGCAGCGGCTTGTTGCAGATTTTGGCGAATTCCGCCCCCCAGCCGGTACCGCCCTTGACGGTGCCGTCGGGCTGGATGGCGCCCACCACGATGATCTGCTCGCCGCTGCTGACCTGCCAGCAGATGGACTGGAGCACCTTGCGGAACAGGGGGGCGCGCGTGTACTCGCGGTTCATGAGGCGTGAAACATAGGTCAGGCTGACGTCCTTGAGCGCCAGTTCCTCATTGGTGAGCACGCGCACGCCGCGCGTCCGCTCGATTTGATGCCCTTCAAAACTGTAGTTCACTTCCTCAATGCCCCAGCTTTCGGCCAGCGCGCCGAAGAACTGTTCCGTTCCCGCGGCGCCGCCGCTGTAGAGTACGCATTGGTTGGGGGTAAGCATGTCAGCCTCCTGAAAAGTGTCGGACGTGACGGCGGGCCGTGGACCGGCCGCGACTCCAAGCGGCATCATGGCAAAATTTGCGGCAATGGGCAAGGCGGGCGATGCGCGGAATGCGCGGCAAAGATGCGGCAGAAAAAAAAGCCGATTCCTTCCCGGGGAAGAAACCGGCTGTCGATGACATCCGAAATCGCAGACGGACGGAAACCCTTGCAGCAGGCCCCGCCTCCGCGCGGATTTACCGTGCGCCGTGCGCCAATCTAGTAGCGGGGCTGACGCGGAGCGCGGGGTTTTGCTTCATTGACGCGCAGCGTGCGTCCGCCGAAGCTGTAGTTGTCCAGAGCTTCGATGGCGGCATCGGCTTCGCTGTCATCCATTTCCACAAAACCGAAACCGCGGGCGCGGCCGGTATCCCTGTCGCTGATGAGCTTGACGGACAGCACGTTGCCGTACTCGGCAAAGAGATCCTGAACCTGTTCTTCCGTGGCGGACCAGGGAAGGTTCCCGACATAGATGGACTTAGACATGAAACACCCTCTCAAAAAAAGCAATATTCCCGCGCAGTTTCCGACAACACGTATTATCGGTACGCGGCCCCTGAAGGGCAATACAGCACGCTTTGACAAACTTGTCAATGAATGAAGGGAAAAAAACTGCCGTTTGTTGCCTTGACTTGAAAATATGGCGAAAATCCAGCAGTTCCCGAATTTTCAGGATGTTTTCTTGATAATGAATGTTATTGTGATAATATTCTCAAAATAATATATTTAATATGTATGACATTTCCTTAAATAATAATGCAGAAAAAATATGGAATATTACTGTTATATATGAGATATTATAAATAAACAGAATAGATGCTGTCAATGTATTATAGTATATACTGCGTAGGCAAAGTATTCACATAGTAAAAGGAGTACAGGAAATTTTTTTTGCAGGAACGTATGAAAATGCGAGAGGCTACGCGCCGTTTTCGGAGGGGGGGGGCATCCAGTCCGGGGCGATATCCTCAAAGGAAGTGTAGGGCGACATGTACATCAATTCCGCAATGCCCACCGGGCCGTTGCGCTGCTTGCCGATAATAATTTCAGCTATGCCCTGGGGCGGGCGCTCAGCGGGCTTCTGGTACTTGTACACGTCGTCGCGGTAGACGAACATGATGACGTCGGCATCCTGCTCAATGGCGCCGGATTCACGCAGGTCCGAGAGCATGGGGCGCTTGTCGCCCCGCTCCTCCACCTTGCGGTTGAGCTGCGAGAGCGCCACCACCGGCACGTCCATCTCCTTGGCGAGTCCCTTGAGGGAGCGGGAAATGTCGGATATTTCCAGTTCCCGCGAGTCTGTCCGGCGGCTGGTGCGCATGAGCTGCAGATAGTCCACCACCACAAGGCCGAGGCCCTTGTCCGCCTTGAGGCGGCGGGCCCGGGCGCGCAGCTCCAGCGTGGACAGGGCGGGCGTGTCGTCAATATAAATGGGCGCGCGGGCCACGACGTCCGCTGCGCTGTAGAGGCGCTGCCAGTCTTCGTCCGTCAGCAGCGAGGGCCGCCTGAGCTTGGAGAGATCCACCTTGCCCCACACCGCCAGCATGCGCTGCATGAGTTGTTCCTTGCTCATTTCCAGCGAAAAGACGGCCACGGGCACGCTCTGGCGCACGGCCGCGTGCAGGGCCATGCACATGGCGAAGGCTGTCTTGCCCATGCTGGGGCGGGCGGCCACAATGATGAGGTCCGAAGGCTGCAGCCCGGCGGTCAGTTTGTCCAGCCGGGTGTAGCCGGTGGTGACGCCGGTGATGACGTCCTTGGCGTCCGCCAGTTTGGAGAGGTTGTCGAACACCTTGCCCAGCAGATCCTGCGTGGAACTGAAATCCTTGCCGGACGTGCGTTGCGAGATGGCAAAGACGGCCTGTTCCGATTCGTCCAGCAGTTCGCTCACCTCGCGCGAGGCGTCGTAGCAGTTGGCGATGATGCCGGAACAGGCGTTGATGAGGCCGCGCTGTAGGGCCTTGTCGCGCACGATGTCGGCGTAGTACTCCGCATTGGCGCCGGAGACCACGGCTTGGGCCAGTTCGCCAAGGTAGACGGCGCCCCCGGCCTCTTCCAGCGCGTTCATGCTCCTGAGCTGTTCCGCAGCGGAAATGAGGTCGATGGGCGCGGATTTGCGGTACAGCTCCAGAAACGACCTGAAGATGACGGTATGCGCGGGAAGGTAGAAATCTTCGGCTGTCAGCCGGTCCACAATGCTGTGCATGAGCTGGGGGCGCATGAGAATGCCGCCCAGCACCGCCTGTTCCGCCTCCGCATTGTGCGGCGGCACGCGTTGCACAAGGTCGGCCTCGGCCCGTTCGGCGGACCGGCCGCGCGGAGCCCGGGCCGCAGACGCCTGCCCGCGCTCCTGCGCAAAAGGCGCGCCCCCGGCCGCGGGGCCGGGGGCGGAAGTTGTTTCGTTGCGGGGAGCCACGCCCGGCCTACTGCGCAGCCTCGGCAGCCTCAGCCTCGGCGGCGGGCGCTTCGGGGGCCGGCTCCTCTTCGGCTTCGGGCTGGTGGTCGGAAATGACCTTCACCGGCACCACGGCAATGACGCTGGCGTGCAGGCGCACGCGCACGGGATGTTCGCCAAGGGTGCGGATGGGCGCGTCCATGAGGATGCGGCGGCGGTCCACCTCCACCCCGAGGGCGGCCAAGGCGTCGCCGATGATGCTGGAGGTGACGGAACCGTAGAGCTTGTCATTGTCGCCCACATGCATGGGGATGACCACTTCCAGGGCCTCGAGACGGGTCTGCATGCTCTGGGCTTCGGCGCGCAGGGCGTCCATGCGGGCCTGCAGCTTTTTGCGCTCCAACTCAAAGGCCTTGAGGTTGGCGTCGGAGGCCACCATGGCCAAGCCCTGGGGCAGAAGATAGTTGCGGCCGTAGCCGGGCTTGACCTCGACCACGTCGCCGAGATTGCCGAGATTTTCCACATCGGCGCGAAGTATGAGTTTCATGTGCGCCTCCTTAGATGTTGCTCTTTTTCTTGACGACGGAGTCGTGCGTCGCGGTGTAGATGAGCAGTGCCATCTGGCGGGCGCGCTTGATCTCACGGGTCAGCAGGCGCTGATGGTGCGCGCAGGTGCCCGTGATGCGGCGGGCGATGATCTTGCCGCGCTCGGTGATGAAGTCGCGCAGGATGTCGGGGCGCTTGTAGTTCAGGGGCAGTTCCTTGTCGGCGCAGAAGCGGCAGAACTTGCGGCGCGGGGCGAATTTTTTCTTGAAAGCCATGTCAGGCGACCTCCCCGGCCGTTTCGTCGGCCAGCTTGACGGTCACGAACTTGAAAATGCCGTCAGTGATGCGGATATTGCGTTCCAGCTCGGCCACCAACTCGGCCGGGCCCTGGTATTCCAGGCGCACGTAAAAGCCGCGCATCAGCTTGCGCACCGGGTAGGCGAGATCGCGCATGCCCCAGTTGTCCACTTCGACCATGACGCCCTTTTCGCGCTCGATGATTGCCGTGAGGCCCGTGATGACGCCCTCGCGGTTTTCGGCGGAAAGCTCCGGGGAAAGGAGCAGCAGGGTTTCAAATTTCCGCATGAGTGTTCTCCTTTTGGATTGGCAGCCCGCGTCCGCCCGGACGCGAGCAAGGAACGGCATTTATACGGCGGCTGCGGCGCGCTGTCAAGCGCAGCGTCGGAAATTGCGCATGGCGACCGGGCGCATTCCGTCAGTTGCGCCTATCAGTTATGATAGACGCGCGGATTCATGCCGCCCATGAGGCAGAGCACTTCGTAGGGGATGGTGCCCAGCAGGTCGGCCAACTCCTGCGGGGTCACGGGGCGCTCGCCCGCTGCGGCGGGGCCGCCCAGGGCCCAGGCCGGGTCGCCCGGTCGCACCGGCCCGGCGTCGGTGACGTCCAGCATGGTCAGCCCCATGCAGACCCGCCCCACCTGCGGGGCGCGGCGGCCGTTGACGAGCATGGCCGCACGGTTGGACAGGGCGCGGGCAAAACCTGTCGCGTAGCCGATGCCCACCACGGCCACCGTCAGGGGACGGGGGGCGGTGAACGTGCGCCCGTACGACACGCTCTGCCCTGCGGCCAGCCTGCGCACGGAGAGCACGGGGGCGCAAACGCTCATGGCCCATTCCAGCGCCGGCGCGTCGTCCGGTCCGGCTGCTCCGAAGGGGTTGCCGCCGTAGATGGCGAGCCCCGGTCGGGCCGCCTCGCAGTTTGTGCCGCGCCGTCCGAGAAGGCCCGCCGTGTTGGCCAGCGAGCGCTGCATGGAGGGGAAGGCCGCGCGCAGGGCGTCGGTCATGGCGGCAAAGCGGCGCTGTTGCGCGGCGGTGTAGCCCTCCTGCTCCGGCATGTCGGCGCAGGCAAAATGTGAGACGGCCAGTGCCGGTTCCACGCCCGGCATGCCCCGCAGGCGGTCCATGAGCCGGGGCAGGTCTTCCTCGGTGAAGCCTAGGCGTCCCATGCCCGTCTCGCACTGTACGGCGATGCGCAGCGCGGCCCCGGTGCCGCTGTGGGCGGCCGCGCGTTCCAGCTGTTCAAAATCGCCCACCGCCGGGATGATGCCGTGTGCGCGCGCCGCTTCCCAGTCCGCATCGGACTGCGCGCCCAGCAGCGTCACGACGCGTTGCGCCAGACCGGCCTCTCGCAGGGCCACGCCCTCGTCCACGATGCCCACGGCGAACTGCCGCGCGCCGGCTTCGGTGAGGGCGCGGGCCACGGGCAGCAGGCCGTGGCCGTAAGCGTCGGACTTGATGACGGGCATAAGGGTTGCCGCCGGGCCGAGGCGGGCGAAATTGCGGGCGATGGCCCCCAGGTCAATATGACAGCGTGCCGGGGAAAACGTGCAGTCGTTCACGGGAACTTCCTTGTGGTCAAAATCAGGCTTGGTTTGTGAACGGAAGGCGCGGCCGGACCGCGCACGGCAGCCTTTGTAGGTATCACCAACGTCCGTGCGGCACAAGATGCGGAAAGACACGCGGCAGGGCAGGCGCGTCTGATCCTTTGCGGCGCAAGGATGCTGTTGTTCTGCCCCTTCAGCAGCGGAAGCTTTTTCCTGCTCCGGCCTGCCGTATGGCGCGCAACGCCAAACCCCGGCTGCGCCCTGTGCCGCACAGGGCGCAGCCTCTTGCGTCCGGCCTCGCTTGCGGATAGTCTGCGCGGCATGTTGCAACCCGTATTCGCCATAGAACACAGGGACGGCGCGGCCCGGGCGGGACTGCTGCGCACGGCCCACGGCGTCATCCCCACGCCCGTCTTCATGCCCGTGGGCACGGTGGGTTCGGTCAAGGCCGTGGCCCCGGACGATCTGGCGGCCATCGGCGCGCCCATCATCTTGGGCAATACCTATCATCTCTACCTGCGCCCCGGCGACGAGCTGGTGGCCCGGCGCGGCGGTCTGCACGGCTTCGCCTCTTGGCCCGGGGCCATCCTGACGGACAGCGGCGGTTTTCAGGTGTTCAGCCTGAGTTCCCTGCGCAAGATCCGCGAGGAGGGGGTGGAGTTCCGTTCGCATCTCGACGGCTCCCGCCACCTTTTCACGCCGGAGAAGGTGGTGTCCATCCAGCGCAACCTCAATTCCGACGTCATGATGGTGCTGGACGAATGCGTGCCCTACGGCGCGGACCGCGCATATACCGAGAAATCTCTGGCCCTGACCACGCGCTGGGCCCGGCGCGCGCGCCGGGCCTACCCGGCGGGCACGGCGCACAACCTGCTCTTCGGCATTACGCAGGGGGGATTTTTCAGGGAGTTGCGCGAGCGCTCCGTGCAGGAATTGTGCGGGATGGATTTTGAAGGTTTTGCCATAGGCGGGCTTTCCGTGGGCGAACCCAAGGCCATGATGTACGATCTGCTGTACCACACGGCCCCGCTGCTGCCTGCGGACAAGCCGCGCTACCTCATGGGGGTGGGCACGCCTCTGGACATCGCCGTCGGCATCCACGCCGGTGTGGACATGTTCGACTGCGTGCTGCCCACGCGCAATGCCCGCAACGGCACGTTGTACACCTCGCAGGGCAAGATCAACATCAAGCGGCGGGAATATGCCGAGGACGACGGCCCCCTGGACCCGGCCTGCGGCTGCTACACCTGCCGCACCTTCTCGCGGGCCTATTTGCGGCACCTTTACGTGAGCAGGGAACTGCTGGCGTTCCGGCTCAATTCCCTGCACAACCTGACGTATTTTTTGCAACTCGTGCGCGAGGCCCGGCAGGCCGTCGCGGCCGGGCGCTATGCGGATTTCTTGGCGCGCATCATGGCCCTGTATCCCGACGAGGCGGCCCGCGCCGCCGAGGGCGCCTGAACCCGGCACACGGCGGCTTGACCCCGGCGGCCGGATGTGGGACACAAGGCGGAGTAGAACAGGCAGAGCAGACGCATTGGGCTTTTCTGCAGAAATCCGCGTATACGGCGTCGTTGTTCCGCGGGGAAAACGTGTTTCCCTTCCCCGCGCGGTCACGGCGCGACGGGCTGCTGATGCGGCCGTCGGCGCAGACAGGCTTTTCAGGGCGTTTCGTCCGGCACGTTTCCGGAGCGGTGCGCCGCGCGTTGACGCGCTCCGGCCTGTGTGCCCGAAAAAGGCCGGCGTTCCCGGCCGGGAGAACGCATGACCGATTCCACCTTCCGTTGCGGCCGTGTGGCCCTTATGGGGCCGCCCAACGCAGGCAAGTCCACCCTGCTCAACGCGCTGCTGGGGCAGAAGGTGACCATTGTCACGCCCAAGCCGCAGACCACGCGCAACCAGATTGTGGGCATCCGCACGGATGCGCGCTGTCAAATGATATTTATGGATACGCCGGGCCTGACCCAGGTGCGGGGCCGCCTGAGCAAGACCATGATCCAGGCCGTCTGGCAGAGCCTTGGTCAGGCTGATGTGGTCATGCCGGTGCTGGACGCCCATCTCTATATCCTCCACCCTGAATTTCTGGAGCGCGATCTCGCGCCCGTGGCGCAGGCCCTGGCCGAAGACGCCAGGCCCATGATTGCGGCGGTCAACAAGGTTGACCTCTTTGCCGACAAGAGCCGCATGCTGCCCCTGCTCACGCGGCTGCACGAGATGTGGCCCAAGGCGGAGATTTTCCCTGTATCCGCGCTGCTCAAGGATGGCCTGCCGGAGCTGGCGGAGCTGATCCGCGTCCGGCTGCCCGAAGGCCCGGCGGAATTCCCCGAAGACCAGATTTCCACCGCCCCCCTGCGGTTCATGGCAGCGGAGATTGTGCGCGAGAAGCTCTTTCTGCACCTGCGCCAGGAGGTTCCCTATTCCGTGGCCGTGGACGTGGAGAGCTGGGAAGAGGACGAAGAGCGTGGGCAGACGGTCATCCACGCCGTCATCTATGTGGCGCGGCCCATGCACAAGGCCATGGTCATCGGCCGGGCCGGAGCCGCCATCAAGCAGATCGGCACGGAGGCCCGCAAGGACATTCAGGAACTGCTGGGCGGCAAGGTGCACCTGGAGTTGTGGGTCAAGGTGCGCGAACAGTGGACCGAAGACGCCGGATTCCTGCGTGAAATGGGCCTGATGGCGGAGTAGTAGACATGGCTGATGCGGCATTGCGTGAGCGCTATGCGCGCGTCCTTGAGCGTCTGGATGCGGCCTGCGCCGCCGCCGGGCGTTCCCGGTCGGACGTGACGCTCATTGCCGTGTCCAAACTGCATCCGGCGGGCGACGTTGCGGTCCTGGCCGGGGCCGGGCAGGTGGACTTCGGCGAGAATTACGTGCAGGAGGCCCTGCGCAAGCGGGACGAGCTGGCCGCGGATACGGCGGCCGCCGCTGTCTGCGCGCAGGTGCGCTGGCATATGATCGGCCATGTGCAGAGCCGCAAGGCCCCTCTGGTGGCCGGGGCCTTCTGCTGCATCCATACGCTGGATTCCCGCAGGCTGGCCGACGCCCTGGAACGCCGCATGGCCGCCTTGGACGCGCGCCAGCCCGTGCTGTTCGAGGTCAATGTGGGCGAAGAGGCGCAAAAAGCCGGCGTGCTGCCTGCGGATTTGCCGGAATTGGCCGATTATGTGCATGGGCATTGTCCGCATCTGGAGGTGCGCGGCCTCATGTGCCTGCCCCCGGTGTTTGACGCGGGCGATGCGGCCCGGCCCCATTTTGCGCGGCTGCGCGCCCTGCGCGATGATTTGCGCGGGCGTCTGGGCCTGCCGCTGCCCGAGCTTTCCATGGGGATGAGCGGCGACTTTGCGGGCGCTGTGGCCGAGGGGGCGACCATGGTGCGCATCGGAACGGACATTTTCGGACCGCGCCCCCCCAGGGGCGGGGCGACGGCGGCATAAATCCCGCAGAGGGCGCGCATCCGCGTGCCCCCTGCGGCCAGCGGAGTCCAACGTATGGCGGCCAAAGACAAAGATGCCAAGGCCTTGCCCGAAGGGCAGGGCGAAAAAGTCAAAAAGCCCTCGAAGCTCAAGCGTATTGTCATTATTCTGGCGATACTGCTCATCCTGCTGGCCGGCGGCGGCGCGGGAGGCTACTGGTGGTTCTTCATGCGCACGCCCGCTGCGGGCGGGGACGCTCCGGAAGGAGCGCCCGGCGCCCAGCCGGCGGCGGCTTCCGGCGAAAGCGGCGGGGGGGCGGCCGCGCCCGGTCAGGCGCCTTCTTCCGGAGAAACTGCGGGAGAAGCGGCCGGCGGCGGACGCATAGAACGGCAAACATCCCTGCCTCGCAGCGGGGGGCAGGTGCTTCCCCTGCCGCCCGTGACGGTGAATATTTCCGGCCCGTCCGGGCAGCGCTATCTCAAGCTGGGCATGGAAGTGGAAGTGAACGCCGACGTCTCGGCGGCCATCAAGGCCAACAGCGCCCGCATCCGCGACGCCGTCATCATGTTGCTGGCAGGCAAGACCTATGACGACATATCGTCGCCTGACGGCAAGGTATTGCTGAAGGCCGAAGTGGCTGCGCGGCTCAACCAGATTCTGGGAGCGCAGCGGATTGTCCGCGTCTATTTTACGGATTTTGTGGTGCAGTAGCGCGCGGCGTCGCGTTCCGGACGGGCGGCGGGGGGCGGTCCCGGCGCTGTCCGTTGCGCCGCCGTTCCGGTCGATGCGGGCCGGGCAGAGCAATTGAGGTGACATATGTCGCAGGAAGATCAGGAAGCCCTGGCGGCCCAGTGGGCTGCCGCACTGGAAGAAGACGGCAACGCCCCCGGAGCGGATTCCGGCGGCGGCGAGGCTGCGGCCGCGGCCCCTGCGGGCGGCGGGACCGGCATGGACGACGAAGCCCTGGCGGCCCAGTGGGCCGAGGCTCTGGCACAGGACGAAGAAAGCAAGAGCGGGCCGGAGGCTTTCGGCGGCGCGGCCGCAGGCTCCGGGGCCGGGCTGACGGCCCAGGCCGAAGACGCCCACTTTCAGGATATGACCGAAATGGCCCGCCAGCCCAAGGACAACAAGCTCAAGCGGGAACTGGACTTTATTCTGGACATTCCGCTGGATGTTTCCGCCGAGCTGGGACGCACCCGCCTGCTCATCAACGAACTGCTGCAGCTGGGGCAGGGGTCTGTTGTCGAGCTGAACAAGCTGGCGGGCGAACCACTGGAAGTGTTCGTCAACGGCAAGCTGGTGGCGCGCGGCGAGGCCGTGGTCATCAATGAAAAATTCGGCGTTCGCCTGACGGATATCATCAGCCCCATTGAAAGGGTGAAGCAGCTTGGCTAGTCCGATATATGCATTGCTGGCTGCCGGGGAAGAATTCTCCGGACAGGCCGTGCGCGGGGCGGTGCAGCCTTCCGGCGCTGCCGCCCAGGCCACCGTGCCGCCGGGACTGGAGCAGACCGTCGCCCAGGCCGCCCAGCAGCTGCGGCAGGGGCTGGAAGCTGCGCTCCAGGGGTCGGCGCAGGCCGCCGAGTTGGCCGGGCAGGCGGTTGACGCCGCCGGGCAGGCCGCGGCCGTTGCGCCCCCCGTCTTCACATGGGGCGGCTATATCCAGGCCGTGGGCATACTCTTTGTGCTGGTGGCCCTGTTCTGTCTTGCACTGTGGCTGGCCCGGCGCTTTGGTCGTTTCCGCTTTCTGCCGCGCCCCGGTTCGCTGCCGCGCGACGCCTTGGTCATGGAGGCGCAGCTGCCCCTGGGACCGCGCAAGGGGCTGATGGTGGTACGTTTTTTGAATAAACGGCTGCTGCTGGGTATCACGGACCAGCGCATTACTCTCTTGAGCGAGGAGCAGGCACAGCATGAGCCGGATAGTGCCGATTTTCAGGAAATCATGGAGGATGCCCGCCGCAGCGCTGGCCGTTAGCCTGCTGGCGCTTCTCCTGCCGGATCTGGCGCAGGCCGCGCAGGATCTGGATCTGCCCGCCATGCAGCTGACCCTCACCGGCAATGCCAAATCGCCGGAAAAGGTCTCGGTGCTGCTGGAAATCCTTTTCCTGCTCACCGTGCTTTCGGTGGCCCCGGCCATCATGCTTACGGTCACCAGCTTCACCCGCATCATCATTGTTTTCAGCTTCCTGCGCCAGGCTATGGGGGTGCAGCAGCTGCCGCCCACGCAGATTCTTGCCAGTCTCGCCATTTTTATGACGGTAGTCATCATGTTTCCCGTGGGCAAGCAGATCAACGACGAGGCCCTGCAGCCCTATCTGCAGGAGCAGATTGACTACAAGCTGGCCCTTGACCGCGCCCAGGCCCCCCTGCGCACCTTCATGTTCAAGCATACGCGGGAGAAGGACCTCTCCGTGTTCTACGCCATCAGCCAGATGGAAGCCCCGAGGAACAAGGAAGAGGTGCCCACCATGCTGCTGGCCGCCGCCTATGTCATCAGCGAGCTCAAGACGGCGTTTACCATCGGATTTCTGATTTACATTCCGTTTCTGGTGCTGGACATGGTCATCTCCAGCGTGCTGATGGCCATGGGCATGATGATGCTGCCGCCCATGATGGTTTCCATGCCGTTCAAGTTGCTGCTCTTTGTCATGGTGGACGGCTGGAACCTGCTGGTGGGGTCGCTGGTGAACAGTTTTCTGTTATGACAGCCGCGCCTTGCGCGTTGCCGGGCCGCCGTCCGCTTCCGGCGGCATGCGGCATTGCCTTTGCATGCGTTTGCGCGAGGCCGGCGGGCGGGGGCTGCGTCGTCAACATGTTGCGGGAGTGAGCCATGTCACCGGATTTTGCCATCGGTTTCGGACGCCAGGCCATTGAGCTTTGCCTGATGATGGCCCTGCCCATGCTGGGCGTGGGGCTGGCCGTGGGCGTGTTGGTCAGCATCATTCAGGCGGCAACGCAGATTCAGGAGATGACGCTGACCTTCATTCCCAAGATTGTCTGCATGTTCATCGCGCTGCTCCTGGCCCTGCCCTGGCTTATGGAGCGGATGATCACGTTTACGCGTGATGTGTTCATAAACATCCCGATGTATATACGCTGACGCGCACGGCAAGCTGCCGCACGGCGTAAAGCGCTGCTGAACCGGCCGGATTCTGTAATGAATCCGGCCGGTTCTTTTTCTTTATGTTATAGCTCTGGTTTTTTCTGCTAAAATGATGTTGTATGCGACAGCTAACTGAGTGTTCATTGTATAAAATTGTATAATGTATCTAAAATTATTCTAGAAATTGTTACAACTATAGGC
The DNA here is from genome assembly GCA_015062205.1 of Desulfovibrio desulfuricans. Lineage (GTDB taxonomy): Bacteria > Desulfobacterota > Desulfovibrionia > Desulfovibrionales > Desulfovibrionaceae > Desulfovibrio > Desulfovibrio desulfuricans_D. The sequence goes on along the minus strand of SUVB01000030.1, from coordinate 3,164 downwards.
TTGTATTCGGCATCATCATTGCAGACTATGTATTGCAATAAAAAAATAGGGAAAAATTTGCCGACATGCCGAAAAATGCTTTGATGTTATGTTGCGTAATGCCGCTATGCCGGTATGAATGGCGCAATATGGCGGATGCGGACGGAAAAGCCGCAGAAAGATCGACGTCAGCGTGGTGTCCCGGCCTGCCTAGCCGCGGCCAGGCCCAGCAATATGGCCCCTGCCTGCGCCACATTGAGCGAATCAAAGTGCCGGGTCAGGGGGATGCGCAACATGTGCGCGCAGCGTTTGGCCACGCCGGGCCGCAGGCCCTTGTCTTCGTTGCCCAGCACCAGCACGGCGGGCAGGCGCATGGGGAAGGCGAAGGCGTCCCGGCTGCCGGCGCCGCCCGCGCCGTAGATGGTCAGCCCGGTTTCCTCCGCACTGTCCAGAGCGTGGGCCAGGTTGGTCACGCGGGCCACGGGCAACTGTTCCAGCGCGCCGGCGGCGGCGCGCCGCGCAGCCGGGCCGAGAAAGGCGCTGTTGTGCAGCGGCAGCAGGATGCCCGCGCCGCCGAGGGCATACAGGGTGCGGCAGAGCGTGCCGACATTGCCGGGGTCCTGCACCTGGTCCAGGGCGACGATAATGGGCAGAGGCGCGCGCGCGACAACGGCAAGAAGTTCGGGCAGGCTGCAGAATTCCGTGGCGGCCAGGCGCGCAGCCACGCCCTGGTGCCCCACGGCGTCGCGTCCCTGCCGGTCATTGCCGGCGCGGCACAGGCGGTCAAGGGCGGTCTGCTCCACCAGGGTGAAGCGTATGCCGTGACGGCGGCAAAGCGCCTGCACCTGCTGCGCCTCCGGGCTGCGCAGGCCCTTTTTGCAGAAGACGCAGTCAATGCGTCCGGGGTCGCCGGCAAGCAGCTCCAGTACGGGTTTCAGCCCCGGCAACAGAGCTTCGTCGGTGGAATTGGGCATAACGCCTCCGTGCGGTTTGCGGCCGCCGCGGGGCCGCAGTCCACGCGGGCGGGAGTCCGTTGGGGGGGGGCGCTTGTGCGGCGCTCCGGAAAAGAATGCTTCATGCGGCTGTGTACGCATCTTCAGGGATGATGGCAAGCCGGGGATGAAAAAGGGGTGAGTGCCATGATGAAAACATTGTGCCGCAACAGGCCGTTGGCAATGCGCTGTTGCATCACAGCGGCGCTGTGCTGCCTTCTGTTTGCAGGGGGCTGCGCTTCACAGCAGGGGAAGGGGCGGGGAGACGTCTCGCCGTCCTTTTCCGTGCCGCAGGCGGACAGTTCCCCGCCCCTGAATCCCGGCGAGATGGCGGCGTTGACGTCCTCCGGCCAGCTTGACCGGAACATTCCCGGCGACGGCATGGCGGATGTGGCGCGCCAGTACAAGTATTTCCTGCGCCAGGGGCGGAATACCATGTCCGTCTTTTCCAAGCGGGCGGAGCGCTATCTGTCCTACTCGCGCAAGGTGTTCCGCTCGCGCGGCATGCCTGAGGAACTGGCCTATCTGGCCATTGTGGAAAGCGGCTACCGCGCGGACGCCAAGTCTCCGGCAGGTGCGGCCGGAGCCTGGCAGTTCATGCCCTTTACCGGCGAAAAGTTCGCGCTGAGTCAGGACTGGTGGACCGACGAGCGCCTTGATCCCTACGAGGCCACCGAGGCTGCGGCCACCTATCTGCAAAAGCTCTACAATACGTTTGGCGACTGGCCCACGGCCATTGCCGCCTATAATGCCGGGGAGGGCAAAATGGGGCGCGCCCGGCAGGGAACCGGCGGGCGGAACTTTTTTGAAATCAAGGCGCGCAACCACATGCTGGACGACAAGGCGCAGCTGCGCGAGGAGACCAAGCAGTATGTGCCGCGTTTCATGGCCGTCTCCAAGATCATGCGCAATCTGCCCCAGCTGGGCTTTGACCCCATCCGTCCCGAGGACGCGCAGGAGATCGTGCGCCTGACGGCCCGCCCGGGCACGGACCTGCAGGGGCTGGCATACGCCTGCCGCATGGACTGGGAGAGCTTTAACGCCTTGAATAGGCATCACAAGCGGCGTGCCACGCACTCAGGCCGTGAAACCTATGTCTATGTGCCCGCCGGGCGCGAGCGTGAAGCCAGGGATTTTCTGGCTTCCCCGCGCAGCACGGTTTATGCGGGATGGGAACCGGGCAAGGTCTGCTCCAATGCGGATTCATGGGATAAGGTCAGCCGCCGCTGCGGCGTGTCCGTGGCGCAATTGCGGGCGGTCAATCCGGACTGTTCCCGCCTGAAGGTCGGGGAAACCGTGTTGGTGCCGCGTTCCGCAAACATGTCCGCCCAGGCCGTGGCCGCCGTGGACAAGGGCTTTACGGGGGGGGCGCGGGACGGACGGGGGGCGGCGCAGATTGCGGGCCGAAGCCCGATGCGTGCGGCCGGCGGCGCTTCGGTTCACACCGTGCAGCCCGGCGAGAGCCTGGCGGGCATTGCCCGCAAGTACAATATCAGCGTGCGGGACTTGCAGGAGCATAACGGCATTGCCGATCCCAGGGCGCTGCGGGCGGGCGTTGCGCTGCGTGTCCCTCGGGCAAAGGGCGCTCCGGCGGCGGAACGGCGCGCGGCTGTCGGCCCGAACGGCAGAATAGGCGGCGTCACGCCGTCCTCCCCGCAGGCCAAGCCCGGAAAGGCGCGCAGAACTACCTATACGGTGCAGGCCAACGACAGCCTGTGGCGCATTGCCCGCGCGCACAATGTCAGCGTGGATGAGCTGAAGCGCTGGAACGGCGTGGACGAAAAGAGCCTGCGCGTCGGCGCCCGGCTTGTGGTGGAGCAGTAGGATGATGCCTTGCCGGCCCTGTCGGGGGCGCAGGTGAGCATTTTCGCCGTTTCCACCTTTGATACGGACTATATTCCGGTCAGGGCCGGACAGCTGGAAACGGCACTGTCGATTCTGCGCGCGGCGGGGCATGGGGTGCGGCATCTGCGGCGCCCGGCATAGGGCGGGCTCGTCCCCATCCATGCGGCCCGGTTTTTGTTGTTGACAAATTCCTGCCGGCGGACGTAAAAAGGAATCTCGCGCTGCGGATCAGCCTTTGCCCGGAACGTGTTCCGGGAGTGAAAAAAAGGGTTGACGCGCGGCGTGAAGAGGGGCATAACCGCTCCTCGCGTTCCGGGTGAACACGCGGCGCTGCAAAAAAGTTTTGCG
>SUVB01000029.1 GCA_015062205.1 Desulfovibrio desulfuricans | reverse complement strand
GTCCGCCGCCAGCGAGGAGATCAACCAGTCCATCACCACGGTCAACGAGATGTCCGGCCAGACCACGCAGGCCATGAACGAGGCGGCCAAGGCCATCTCGGATCTCGCGCAGCAGACCGAGCGCCTGAGCGCGCTCATCGAGGACATGAAGCGGGCGTAGCGCGTGACGCGCAAGGCGGGCGACACATCCGGCTGCCCGCCGGTATTCGTACAGCGCAATGAAGGTGGGGACGGCACAGTGCTGATGCATTCAGTCGCCCCCACCTCGCACAACGGCCCTGACCGGGCGAGGAGGACCATACGCCCGGCAGGCGCACGGCTTGCAGGCAGTTCTTTTGTTGTCTCCGCACGCGTTTGAATTTCTAAAACACACTATTGCTTCAGCAAAGGGACCAGCATGATCTCTGTTTCTGCCGGAGCCACCATTTCCCGTTTTGAGGCATGGGCGCTATCCCTGGGCTGTATCCTGGGCTGGGGTGCGTTTGTCATGCCTGGAACCACGTTCCTGCCGATAGCAGGCCCGGCCGGAACTGCCGTTGCCATGTGCCTTGGCGCTGTGCTGATACTGAGCATTGCCGCCAATTTCACGTTCATGATGCGCCGCCATCCTGATGGCGGCGGCGCATTTTCCTACACAAGGCACACATTTGGATATGACCATGCCTTTCTTTGCGTCTGGGCGCTGGGGCTGGCCTATATTGCGCTTCTCTGGGCCAATGCCACGGCATTCACGCTTATTGCGCGCTACCTGTTCGGCCCGGTTTTGCTGTGGGGATTTCATTACACGATTTTCAGTTACGATGTGTACCTTGGCGAGGTGCTTTTCACCCTGGCAGTCCTGCTGTTTTTCGGCTTTGTCAGCGTCTGGGGCGGCAGAATTGTTCCCAGGCTGCAGGCGGCGCTTGTCTGCGTGCTTCTTCTTGCTGTCGGCGTCTGTTGCGCCTTTGCATTCGTAAAGTCCGGCTCGACTCCGGCGGCCTTTGCACCGGCTTTTGCCGACGGGCGGCCGGAAAGCATGCAGATTTTCGGCATCGCGGCTCTTGTGCCGTGGGCCTTTGTCGGTTTTGAATCCATTTCCCATTCGACGGACGACTTGAGCTTTCCCGTCGAAAAAAGCCTGCCTGTCATGGCCGCAGCCATTGCAGCAGGCGCTCTGGCCTATACGGCCCTGACCTGTCTTGCGACGCTTTCCGTTCCGGACGGCTATGCAACCTGGCGTGAATATATCGCCGGCCTCGACAATCTGCGCGACATCACAGGGTTGCCCACATTTCATGCCGCACAGAGCGCCATGGGAGACGCCGGGCTTGCCCTGCTCGGCGTTGCCGTTGCGGCAGCGCTGTCCACCAGCATGCTGGGATTTTTCCGTGCGGCAGCCCGCCTCACATGCGCCGCGGCCGAAGAATATCTGCTTCCGGCCTGGCTCGCGCGCCGTGATGCGGCCGGAACGCCGCGCAACGCCATTTACGCCGTCATGGGCATTTCGCTGGGGATTCCGCTTCTCGGCAGAACAGTCATCGGCTGGCTCACAGACATCACCACCATCACGGCGTCCATAGCCTACCTGTATACGTCTGCCTGCAGCTGGGTTCTGGCAAGGCGTGACGGCAACCGGCGCATTATGTTTACCGGCGCATCCGGCGTAATCATATCCGCATGCGCTTTTCTGTTTCCACTTATTGCAAGCTTTTGGGGAATCACTACAATTTCAGATGCGTCCTACCTGGTATTGGCTGCATGGAGCATCATCGGATTTTCAGTCTATAACCTTATCATATGGCGAGACAAGCGAGATATCATTGGCCAGTCAATGCTTATTTTTATTATCATGTTTTTATTTTTAGTTTTTTCAACAGGAATGTGGGCAAAAAGAGTTATCTATTTTGCGGCGATTGGAATCAAAAGCAGTCCTTAGCTATTATACACGGCTGCAACACCGGCTGCGGATAGAGACAGTACGAAAAAATAACGGCGGCGTTGACTTCATTTTGCAAAAAACAGGAAAACCCGCCCTACCAAGGGGGCTGCATGGCTCAGGCAGCGACCACCTCAAGCCGTCGTTTTGCCGTTATCGCCGGCGTCATCATGGCCATCGTGACGCTGTCCATCGGCTGCATTTTTTACTGGCTGTACGATGCCTCCAAGGAAAACATTCTGGCGCAGTGGCGCAACGAAACCCAGCAGTCAACGCAGAAAATCAGCCAGTACCTCAAGATGCCCATAGATGCCGTGGCCTTCTCTGCGGTGACGCTCAACACCATGCTGCGCGAAGGGAGGTCCTGCGAGGAAGCCGGCCGCTATCTTGTTGCCGAAACAGCCATCTATGCCTCTGTAATCAATGACAACACCACCGGCGTCTATGCCTACTACAAGGGGCGTTACCTTGACGGCAGCGGGTGGACGCCGCCTGCGGACTACAAGCCCACGGAGCGCCCGTGGTATACGGACGCCGTAAAAAACCGGGGCGAGGTCACGCTGGTAAAACCCTACCTCAACCTGCAGACCGACACGATGATGATGTCGGTGAGCAAGCTCCTTGCCGACGGCAGCAGCGTGGTTTCCATGGATATCTTTCTTGACGGCGTGCAGCGCATGGCGGAAACGGTGGCGGCAAATCCGGTGGTGCGCGCTGCCATTGTTGTGGACAAGGACGGGTTCATGCTCGCCCATTCCGACAAAAGCCGTATCGGCATGCGCCTGGACGAGGGCAACGACATAGACAAGGCCGTCAGGGATGCCATAGCGACATCCGGCTCCCGGCGTTTTGAACTGTACCCGGACGATACGCGCATTGTCATCGGCGAACCGTTCCTTGCGGGCTGGCATGCCCTGCTTGTCCTCGACAAGCCCAGGCTCTACAACTCGCTGCGCACAGTCTATCTGGCTTCTGGGGCGTTTCTGCTTTTCATCATGGGTACGGGCCTTGTGGCCTTCCTCTATGTGTACAGAAAGAGCGAGCATGCACGAAAGCTGGAGGACGAAATCCATGCCGCGGCTTCCATCTACATGGCGATGTTCCGCATCAATCTCGACGAGGACGCCATCGTCTGCGTGCGGGACGAACCGGAAATCCAGCAACGCATGGGGGGGCATTCCGTCAGCTACAGCAAACTTGCCGAAGGCATGGCCGACCGTATTGCCGCCGAGCAGTCCCGCAGCCTGCTGGCGTCCTTTCTTGACCCCTCCACGCTGGAGCAGAGGCTCGCCGGTCTGAACTCCATCACCCAGGAGTTCATGGACATGGAGGAGCGCTGGGTGCGCCTGCGCTTCACCGTCATCAGGCGGGACGCCGACGGCAGGCTGCACCGCGTTCTCATGGCCTTTGAATCCATCGATGAAGACAAGAGGCGGCAGGAAAACCTGCGCAAGTTGTCCGAAACCGACAGCATGACGGGCATCCGCAACAGAGGCAGCGGCGAACGGCTTGTGCGCCAGTGCATGGCGGAAGGAAGAAAGGGCTTCTTCTGCCTCATGGATGCGGACAAGTTCAAGCAAATCAATGACACGTTCGGGCACAGCACCGGCGACAAGGTGATCATCGCCATCGCGGATTGCCTGAAACGGGCATTCCGGGATTCAGACATTGTGTTCCGCCTCGGCGGCGATGAATTCTGCGCCTATGCGGAAGGCGTGGACAGCGAGCCCATTGCGCAAAAAATACTGCAGCGACTTTTCGACAACATCAACAACATCCGTATTCCGGAACTGGGAACGCGCCGGATATCCCTGAGCGTTGGGGCCACATTCTACCCCGCCACGCGCAGGGATTCCTTCGAGGCCATGTATCAGCGCGCTGACGAGGGAACCTACAGCAGCAAAAAAACAGAAGGAAACAAAAGCACCTTTGTCCTGCAAAAGGTCGATCCCAGCTGAAAGGCTGCCACATCGCCGGCGGGGCATCCCCGGAACGGAACCGCGCCGCCCAAAAGCCTGCGCCCCCATTGACGCCGGGCACGGGGAAGCGCGCGGGCGGCAATGTTTCCATCGGCAAGCCGGTCAGCGCGCCACCCCCGGCAGGGGGCGCGCGGCAAAGGCATCCATGTCCGCCGCGAGTTTGGCCCTGAGGGCGGCGGCGCGCTCCGCCTCCAGCATGATCATGTCCACCTGCCGGGTGTGGATGAGCAGGTAGCCCAACAGGCGCGTCTTGCGCAAAATCTCCTCCGCCGGAAAATCCTCGGCCACGGCGAAGAGCGAGTCGTCCTTCACATCCGCGCGGAAGCCGTGCGCCTCCAGCAGATCTGCAACCATGCGGGCGCGCAGGCGGCGGCGCACGCTGTCGGCCGCCCCGCCCTTGAACTGGAAGTTGACGAAATTCTCGTGGCTGCTGGCTCCGGCCAAGCTCTCCACCGTGCAGAAGTGATAGCCGTACCGGGCCTGAAGAATCATATAATTATCGGAGATGATAAAAAAATTCTTCGTGGCCATGACATTGGGCGCGGTACTCTCCAAATCGGGATTCATGGTGCTCTGCAGCATGACGCTCATAAAGCCCGACATGCCGGTCGCCGGCGGGCCGGCCCAGGGCACGGCCACCATGCCGTCCCACAGGGCCAGCATGGGCGCGCCGACAATGTCCGCGATGTCCACCACAGGCCCAGGCACCCGGCGACGGAAGCCCCCCCCCATGTCGATGACCCAATACTGCAGCTTGGCCCCGGCCCTGAGCTGCTTGCCCAGACTCTGGCTCACGGAATCCGCCTCGAACATGAGTTCCACGGATTTCTCATGGCAGAAGCGCGTGATGTCGTGCAGCGTCTCGCAGCGCTCCGGCGCGAATGCGGGCGATTCCGGATCCAGCAGATGCAGGGGCACCATCAGCCGCGCCACTTCCTCAAGCCGCCGGTGCACAGAACTGCCCCGCATGAGGTTGGGCGGCTCCGCCGTCACTGCCGCCAGCTGCGGCTGTTGCCCGGCGAACACCGCACAGCGCCGCGCGTCCAGCGTGACCTCGTCCGCGCCGTCCAGCAACGCACAGGCGTCTTTCAGGCTGAATACGGCAGGCAGACGGTATTCCCGCGCCACCGAGGCCAGGTGCCCCGCCATGCCGCCGTGTTCGCTGACCATGCCCGCCGCGCGCGAGAGCAGCGGCGCCCAGCGCGGCAGGGCGCGCTCCACCACCAGAATGCCGCCCTGCGGGAAGGAAAGCATGTCCGCTTCCTTACGGGCCACGAAGACCGGCCCCATGCCCACGCCGGGGCTGACGGCCACGCCGCCGGAAGCCAGCGGCACAAGGCCCGCCGCCGCGTCTTCCTCTCCCGCGCCCGCCCCGCCCCGCGCCGCAGGAAGCGCCCCGTCCCGGCTCTCCACGGCCTCATCTTCCGCCTTCTGTTCCGTGGCGGCGTCGGCCGCGCGCAGGGGGCGGCTCTGCAGGACGACGATATGCCCGGAACGCGCGTCGAGCGCCCATTCCACGTCCTGCGGCTCGGCGTAGTATTCCTCCAGGGCCAGCGCCACCTGCGCCAGCTCTGCGGCCTGCGCGTCGGTGAGGCAGGGCGCGTCCCCCGCGCCGGTTTTTTTGTGCAGCAGGCGTGGCGGGTTGGTGTGCGTAAAAACGAAGGCATCCGGCGTGACGGCCCCGTCCACCACCCCCTGCGCCAGGCCGGGCACGGCGTTGAGCAGCACCTGCTCCTGCCCGCGCGCCTCGGCCACGGGATCGCGGCTGTAGGCCACACCGCCCGCCGCCGAGGGCACCATAGCCAGCACGCCCACGCACATGGGCGCCTCATCGTCGGGAATGCCGTGCTGGTAGCGGTAGCTCATGGCCGTGACAGCATACTTGCTGGCGACGATTTCCTTCCATACCTCACAGGCCTCTTCGGGCGGCACGTTGAGCTCGGAACGGTATTGTCCGGCAAAGGAGACGCCCGGCCCGTCCTCGCCCACGGCGCTGCTGCGCAGCGCCAGCAGCAGCCCTTCTCCGGCCCGTTGCCGCATGCTCTCCACGGCCTCAGTGATGCCGCGCTCCAGCTCCGGCGGCAGGGGCGCGGCCAGCACGGCCTGTTGCAGCCCTGCCGAAAGATTGAACACCGCGTCCAGGCTGTCCATGTCCGTCGCCTGGATGCGACGGTCCAACTCCGCGCGCAGCCCGCTGTATTCCATGAAACTGTAGTACGCGCTCGACGTGACGGCAAAACCGTCGGGCACATCCAGCCCGGCATGCGCCGCCACCTCGCCGAGATTGGCCATTTTGCCGCCCACCAGCGGCATGTCCGCAAGGCCGATGGCGGAAAGCGGCACAATGAACGGCCCCTCCACGCGGGCGCTTGCCGCCAGCCTGGCCTGCATTTCCCCGCGGATGCGGTCAAAGGCCGCATGCAGGGAAGCGTAGGCATTGTCGGAAAGCGCGTTGAGATCGCGCACCATGCGGAACACGGCCGAGACGGCCCTCGTGCTGACGGCCTGCACATAGGCCATGCCGAAGGGATGCGTTCCGGCGAGGCGCTCTTCCACTTCGCTCATGGCCTCAAGGGCGGCCTTGTTGGCGGAAAGCAGCCGCCGAAACCGCAGGCAACGGTCGCGCAGACGGGCCTTGAGGGCCTCTTCGCGCGCCAGTTGTTCCGGGTCCGGCTCCTGGGGTCTGCCGCGCCCCAGCAGGTGTTGCAACCAGGCGAACAGGGCCATGTCATGCGGCGGAGCGGGCCGCTTCCTCCATTTTGATGATCAGTTCGCTGATGGCCACGGGCTTGAGCATGTAGTCGTACGCGCCGAGATCCAGCCCCTGCACGGCCACCCCCATGCAGGCATGCCCCGTGAGCAGGATGACCGGCAGTTTCGGGGCCTTTGCCTTCATGCGGCGCAGGGTTTCCAGCCCGTCCATGCCGGGCATGCGCACGTCCATAACCACAATCTGAAAGGGCTCGCCGCCCTCCCGCGCGGTCGCGTCCACCATGTCGAGCGCTGTCTGCCCGTCCGCGGCGACGGCGACATCCATGCCGCGCCGCGCCAGGCGTTTTTGCATCAGTTCCAGAAATTCCGTTTCATCGTCCACAAACAATGCGCGCATACGGGTCTCCTTGCTGCGGCTGGCCGTTCTTGCAATCCTACGCTTCCACGCCTTCCTCAGGCGTCATCTGGGGCGGTTCGGCGGGCAGGGTGACGGTGAAGGAGGTGCCGTGCCCCGGCTCGCTCCGCACGTCGATGCGGCCGCCCAGCTTCTCCAGAATGGTAAAACAGATGGCCAGGCCGAGGCCCGTGCCTTCGCCCACCTTCTTGGTGGTAAAGAAGGGGTCAAAGATGCGGCGCAGTGTTTCTTCATCCATGCCCGGCCCGGTGTCCGTGAAGGAAATGCGCACCCCCTCGCCCTGCGCCTGCGTTTCGATGACGATGCTGCCGTCCTTGCCCATGGCGTCAATGGCGTTGTCAATGATGTTGATGAACACCTGTTCCAGCTGGGACGGGTCGGAGAGAATGACCGGCGCCTGCGGGTCATAGCGACGCTCAATGACGATATTGCGGTTGGCCGCCTCGGTCTTGAGCATGGCCACGGCCTCGTCGGCCAGGTTGTTGATGAGGATTTCCGTGCGCCCGGGGTTCATGCGCCGCCCGAAGCCCAGCATGCGCTGCGTGATGCCCTTGGCGCGCTTGACGTGCTGCTCTATCTTTTCCGTGCTCTCCAGAATCTCCTTGTAATTCTGCATGGCAGCGGCATCCTCGTCTTCCATGAGGTCGCGTATCCAGCCCGCGTTTTCCTGGATGAGCATGAGCGGATTGTTGACCTCATGGGCCACGCCTGCGGCCATCTTGCCCAGCGCGGCCATCTTGCTGGACTGGAGCATGCGCGCGTCGATGTGGGCCTGCTTCTGGTCCGAGGCCTCCAGCGAGGCCACCAGCCGCCGCGTGCACAGTTCCGCCCCCACGCAGGCGACCACGCCGCCCAGCAGGGTGAAGAGCAGAATGAAGCCCTTGAGCTGGCGCAGGGGCTTGAGCCCCTCACGCACATCGTCCAGAACAACGAGCACCCATGGCATGGAATCCAGCCGCATCATGGCGGCCTGCATCTCCTTGCCGTCGGCGGTGGTTTCCGTCTGCGTCACCACGCTGTTGCGGGCCAGCCGCGCCGTGGGCAGGGCATATTTGCTCATGATGGGCCCGTTGAAGCGCGAATCCGTCTGCAGCACGCCCTGGTCGCTGACAAGGAAGGCGTCGCTGCTGGGGCCGGAGTAGACGCGGCGCAGCAGGGCGTCAATGGCCTCCATGTCGATGGTGGCCCGCAGAATGAAGCTGCGCCCGCCCTCGTGGCGGAGCACGGCAATGATAAAATGGGGCACATGCCGGAAGCCCATGAACACGTCGCTGACATAGACGCCCTTGCGCAGCACTTCCGTAAACCAGGGCGCGTCGGCGTACTTGGCGTCTCGCAGGTCGTAGGGGCCCACATAGGACACATGGCGGCCGTCCATGCCGATGATGCCCATGTCCACAAAGGAGCGGCTGTTGCTCTGCATGACGCTGAAAATCGAGCTCAGGCGCGCAGGGTCGCTGAGTTCGGCATAGGAGTGCGTGAAAGCCAGATTCTTGATCTGGGCGATGCGCTCCACCATGAAGGTGTCCAGCGCGCGATGCTTGCTGCTGGCCACGGCCTCCAGCCCGGCGCTGATCTTCTCGTCATAGATGGCGGTGAGCCTGTCCATGCAGAACAGCCCCAAAGCGACCAGCGGCGTCAGCGCCATGAGCAGCAGCGTCACCAGCACGCGGCGGTGAATGGCTTTGTAGCCCCTGTGCGGGGCGGACGTTGTTGACGGCATCACTGCCTCCTGCACGGTTCTCCTGAAAGCCTTGCGGGCCGTGCCGCGACCCGGACGCGGTTCCTGCGCGCGGGCGGCAGGCCTAGGCATGCCGCAGGCGCGCCCTACCCTTCCTGCGGGGGAACCATCCCGCCGCGGTACAGAGCACGGCAATGCCGCAGCATTTCCTCACGCCGGGCGCTCACCTGAGCGGCGTCCTGCATGATCATGTCGAGCTGACGGGTATGGATGGTCATGTACCCGGCCACGGCCAGCAGATGTTCGCCCTCTTCCGGCTCCAGCCCCTTGAGGGTGGCGCTCACGGCATCGTTGCGCACCACGGGCGCGAAACCGAATTCCCAAAGGATGTCGGCCACAAGGCGCACGCGCAAAATGCGCCGTTCAATGTCCGCTGCGCCGCCGCGCAGCTGGAAATTGAGGTAATTCTCGCTGACGCGCTCCGAAAGGCGCGCCTCCACCGAGACAAAATGGAAGCCGAAGCGGGAATGCAGGCTGCAATATTCACGCGACACAAGAAAATAGTTCTTTTCGGTAAAATACGCCGTCTGGGCCGCAGGGTCCAGATTGGGATTGGCCGTGGCCTCAAACAGCACGGACAGAAACCCCTTGCCGTCCACCGGCGGCGGCCCCTGCCAGGGGTGGGCGTTCATGCCGCGCCACAGGGCCAGCATGGGCCGGGAGGCGATATCCTCCACGTCAATGACCGGGCCTGCGGGCGTTTTCACGAAACCATCGCTCAGATTGACCACCCAGAACTGCTTGAGCACCTGATCCCGCAGCTGTTTGACCCGCCGGGGCGCGTGCTTCTTCTCCGAGCCCAGGCTGAACATGGCGCTGACCGCCCGCTCGTGGCAGTAGCGCACAATGTCGTGATAGGTGGCGCAGTTGGCGGCCTTGAAGTCCACGCTGTCCACTTCCAGCGTCAGCGGCAATATGCGCCGGGAGGCATTCTGCAAAATGCGGTGCACGGGGCTGCCCGGCATGTAGTCGCGGCCCGGGGGCGTTCTGGGCAGCAGGGCATCCCGCCTGCCGTCAAACAGGGCGCGCAACTCCGCGCAAAGGGTGACGCGTCGGCCGTTCTCCACCACTTCCGTGGCCCGCTGCAGGCCGAACAGCGCCGGCTTGCCGAATTCCCGCGCCAGCGAGGCCAGGCGTGAGCCGGGAAAGCCCCGCTCCACCACAATGCCCGCCGCACGGTCAATGAGCGAACCCCAGATATAAGAATCATCCGGAACAATCAGGATGCCGCCCGCAGGGAAACGCCGGGCGTCCTCCCAGCGGCGCGCCGACCAGGCCGGGCCGGAGACGCGACCCGGGCAGACCGTGAAGCCGCCCTTCAGCAGCGGGGGGGCATCCTGTTCCGCCGCTGGCGCAGGCGGGGGCGTCGGGTCCGCGTCCTCCCCGCCGCCGGGAAGGGACATCATGGGCCTCGCCATGAGCATGAGCACCCGACCCGAAGGCGTGCGCGCCCAAGTCAGCACCTGCGGACAGGCGGCGGCCTTTTCCACGGCCTGCGCCAGTTCCGCCGCACGCCGGGCCGTCTCGTCGTCCAGCACGGGATGTTCGGGATTGCAGTGGTGACGCATGGTAATGGCGTGCGGCTCCTTGTGCGATACGCCAACCCAGTCCACCGGCATGGTGGCGTACTCCACATTCTGCGGCAGACCGTCGCAGGCGTAGACATAACTGTCGGGGCTGTCCGCGCGCAGGGGCGCGCGGGACTGGACAATGCCGCCCCGACAGCCCTCCTCCACGGCCATGCAGGTGATGCATACGCCCGTGCCGATCTCCGTCAGGCCGCGCGCACGGCGGTAGACCAGGGCCTGCGACCGCTGTTTGCGGGCCAGCGTGCCCAGCACGGCTCCGAGCACGGCTGCATTCGACGCGTGCAGCGACACGGGCGGCCCCCAGAGCACGACGCCGCAGTCCTCCCCCGCATCCGGCGGCCACACGCGGCCACGGAACAGCAGCTGCACGGCGCGCCCCGCGTATATGGCGCGCAGCCGTTCCACCGCGTCCAGCACGGCCGCGCGCAGATCCTCCGGCAGGGGCGTATGTTCCACCAGTTCGGAAAGCTGCCGGGACAGCCGGGAAAGGGACCTGGGCTCAAGCCCGCCCGCCGCCTGGATGCGGCGGTTGATCTCGCTCTGCAGGCCGTTGCTCTGGAAATAGTGCTGGCATCCGGCCGCGGTGATCACAAAGCCCTGCGGCACGGCGTCGGGGAACTGCGCGCGCAGGCTCTCCACCCGCGCCGTGCCGGGGTCAACCAGCGCCGTGTCCCCGCTGCGCAGTTCCCGCAGGGCGCTGTGGTCGCCCTGCCCCAGAGGAACCACCAGCGGGCCGAGCAGACAGGATTCCGGCTCGTACACCTCGTCGGCCACCTGTTTCTGCAGCGCGTTGAAGCGCTCGTACAGGACGGCGCAGGGGGCCGGGTCCAGCAGCTCTAGCTGCTTGACGCACCGGAAGACCTGGGTGGCCATGCGGGTGCAGAGCGCCCGCACGCGGTACAGGCCGAAGGGGTGGTCGCAGCACAGGGTGTATTCCAGATCGGTCATGGTTTCCTGAAAGGAATTCCATGCCGTGAGGAAGAGCTTGAAGGAATGGTGCCGCCGGGCGAAAAAACGCTCCGCCTCGTCCGGCGACGCGGGCGGGGACAGGACGGAATCTTTGGCTCCGCGGCCCACAAGGCGAGAAAAAAAGCCCGTGATGCGGCTCAGGGACATGACGGCTCCCGAACAGGGCCCGCCTGCGGCTCCACAGCGGCGCGCCCGGAGGTATTTGGCAAAGGTACCACAGCCTCACGCCGCCTTCAAGGCGCATGGGACGAAAATCCCGGCATGGTCGCCGCCAATGGGGAAAAGGGGGAAACCGCCGACACGGCCGCAGCCCACGGGAATGCCGGTCAGGAAACGGCGGAGGCTCCCCGGGGCACAGGTGCGGCAAAAGGCCGCGCGGGATGCCGCCGACGCCTATCTGTTCCTCTTCCGCTTCTGCGGGGCTTCGCCCGTCGCTGCCGGCTCACGGGTTCCGGCCCTCGCATGGCGGCGCATTTTCCTCCACTGCCACGGCGGGACGGGGTTCTCTGCCGCCCAGAGCCCGCGCCGGGCCGTCCTGGCGTCGGCCTGATGCTGCCGCCACAGATCGCAGACAGCCAGCCTGCAGAACCGGTTGTCCACCCAGGCAAGACCGGCGCTCACCAGCGCGTCCTGCAGCACGATCATGTCGTCCAGCAGCACAACCCCGGCCACCTCCCGCCGATAGGACCTGCGCGAGGCCGTGGGGATAACCTGCACCACCCTGCCCCGCAGCAAGGTTTCCGTCACGGCGCGGGCCTCCGGCCCGAAGGGTTGGCGCAACTCCGGGCAATCCACGCCGTAGACGCGCACGGAGCGTGTGACGCCGTCACGCAGCCCCCGTACCTGCACGGTGTCTCCGTCATGGACGGCGGACACGGACGCGGGCCAGCCGCACGCTGCGGACGGCAGCAAAAGGAAGGCTGCAAGCAGGAAGGATATGCGGATGTTCATGGCAGGGATGGGCATCGGGAAAGGCGTCAGGGAAGCCGTGAATGTCGTCAGTGCGCCGCCTGCGGCGGGGCAGCGCTGCCTGTCTCCGCCAGGGCGCGCATCTGGGCGAAGCATTCCTCCACATGCTGCGGGTCGCCCACATCCTGGCAGAGGAAGGCGTTGATGGCGGGCATCTTGGCGATGGCGGCGTCAATCTCCGGATTGGCGCCCTTGGAATAGGCCCCGATATTGACCATGTCTTCCACGCGGCGGTAGGTGCTCATCCAGCGCGTGACGACGCGCCCGGCCAGCACGTCTGCCCGTTCGCAGATTTCCGAACGCAGGCGGCTGATGGAGCGCAGCACGTCAATGGCCGGGAAGTGCCCCTGGTCCGCCAGATCGCGCGTGAGCACGATGTGCCCGTCGAGGATGGAGCGCACGGCGTCGGCAATGGGCTCGTTGAAGTCGTCGCCGTCCACCAGCACGGTGTAGATGCCCGTGATGGTGCCCTTGGAGGATCGCCCGGCGCGCTCCAGCAGCTTGGGCAGCTGGGCGAAGACCGAGGGCGTGTAGCCCTTGGTGGTGGGCGGCTCGCCCACGGCGAGTCCCACTTCGCGGCTGGCCATGGCGAAACGGGTGACGGAATCCATCATCAGGAGCACGTCCATGCCCTTGTCGCGGAAGTATTCCGCCACGGAGGTGGCGGCGTAGGCGGCGCGCATGCGCACCAGCGGCGACTGGTCGGACGTGGCGATGACCAGCACGGAGCGGGCCATGCCCTCCGGCCCCAGGTCGCGCTCCATGAATTCCACCACTTCGCGCCCGCGCTCGCCGATGAGGGCAATGACGTTGACGTCCGCCCGGGTATAGCGGGCCATCATGCCCATGAGCGTGGACTTGCCCACGCCCGAGCCGGCCATGATGCCCACGCGCTGGCCCTTGCCCAGGGTGATGAGGCTGTTGACCGAACGCACGCCCACATCCAGGATATCCGTGATTCTGGGGCGTTGCAGAGGGCTCGGCGGGTCGGTGTAGAGCGGGGCCAACTCGGGATGCCAGAGGCGGCGGGCCTCTGTGGCCCAGGCGGGTTCATGGGCGCGCTGCTCAGCCATCTGCCGCTCAAAGCCCTCGCGGGAATTCTCTCCGGAGGGCAGGGGCGAGGCATACAGTTCCGTGCTGACGGGCGGCCCGGCGTCCAGCGGCGTGCCGAAGGCGTCGAAGGCGCGGCCCAGCAGGTCCGGCCCCACGGGAAAGACGGGCGGCAGGCTGGTATTGCGGATGCGGCTGCCGGGACGGATGCCGCGCATGTCGCCATAGGGCATGAACAGCAGGTTGCCGCCGCGGAAGCCCACCACCTCGGCGGCGATGCCCTCGTCCCCGTCATCGGGCAGCATGTGGCAGACCGCGCCCAGCGGCGCGCGCAGGCCGCTGCCTTCGGCCACCAGGCCCACGACCTTGTTGACCTTGCCGTACAGGCGCGTCGGCGTTCCGGCGCGCAGCAGGTTGATGCAGGCTTTGGGCTCCAGTCTCATGGCATTCTCGATAGGAATCAGCCCTGGTGTTCCGAACCGGGCAGAAAGCCTCCGCCGGAGAAAAAGTCACTGGCGGCGTCCGCGCCGGAAGGAACTGCGCCTTCCTCGGGCAGGGGGAAGAGCTCGTCTTCCAGCTCGGCCAGACTGGGATGGTCGGAGGGGGCGGGCTGCGCCGCGTGCGGCGGGGCCTGTGGTTCCGGCTCCGGCGCGTCCGCTCCCTCAGGCCCGTCGGGAAGGACGTCCGGCAGGAGCGCCTCTTCCGGCAGACCGGCAACGGGAGGCTGCGCGGCGGCCGCAGCGGCCTCGCCGGCTTCCGTCCCGTTCATGTCCGGCGGCAGATCGTCCGGCGCGTCGGGCACGACGGCCTGCGCCGGGGCAGGCGGCATATCCGGAGGCTGCGCGGCGGCCATATCCGGCGACGGCGCGTCAGGGACGGGTTCAGGCGGCTGTTCCGCCTGCATGCGCATGGGCGGCATGACCACATCCCGCGCGGGGGCCTCCTCCATGTCGGCGGGCAGGGCGGCATCCGCCGCTTCCGGAACGACAGGGGCATCCGCATCCGGAGGCGGTGCGGCCTGCGCAGAGCCTTCCGGCGCAGGGGCCTCCGGTTCCGGCTCGGGCTCGGGTTCCGCCTCCCTGACGACGGCGGCCAGCTGTTCCTCGTCACGGGCCACGGTTTCGGCCAGGGCGGCCTCGGCCTGCGCTTCAGCCTCGCTCTGGGGCAGGGTCAGGTGCTCCAGGATGTTACCGACCAACTCCCGGTAATAGGCGCGCAGATTTTCCACGCTGCCGCTGACGCTCTCAGCCACAATATCCCCGGGCTCCAGCGTGGAATCCCCCTCGACAATCCACTGACGCAGCTCGGGCACGCGTTCGCGGGCGGCCTTGAACATGTCGCCCACCACTTCCTCGTCGTCGGGGTGCACACGCACCGTGACGGTGGCGCGATCTTCCAGCAGATGCAGGGATTCGAGCACCAGACTGCGCAGCACCTGCCGGTGCTCTTTCTGCAGCACCCAGCCTGTGCCGGCCTCCACAGCCGTGCGGGTCAATTCCGTCAGTTCGTCGCGCCAGGCCTCGCACATGACGGCCCGCTGCCCTTCGAGGCCGCGCAGCACCCCGCCAAGCATGCGCGCCACCTCGGCGCGAAATTCCTTCAGTTCCGCGCCCGCCTGCTCCATACCCGTCTGAAAGCCCTCATGGCGCGAACGCTCCAGAACCTGCACGGCTTCCTCGCGCAGGGCGGCGGCCTTCTGCCGTTCCGCTTCGGCCTCGTCCAGCGCGGCCTGAGCCTGCGCCTTGAGCGCCGCCGCTTCATCGGCGGCCCGGCGGGTCTGCGCTTCCGCTTCCGCGCGCGCCTCGGCCAGCACATTCTGCCGTTCCGCATAGGCGGCGCCCAGAATCTCGCGCGCGCGTTCCTCGGCCTTGGCGCGCACCCGGGCAAGGTAATTTTCCTGCTCCTGGCGCTGCCGGCGTTCGCGCATCACGGGCTCGCGCATGGCTTCAAGCTCCTGGGGGGTGGTTTCCCGCTCGCCCATGAAGATAACGCCCCATTTTTTGCGCAACTGCTCTGACGCCATGACCTGTCCCGCCTGTCCGGCACGCCCGGCAAAAGGCGAAGGCCGGAGGTTTCCCCGTTACCGTTACAACAATGCCGCCGACATGCCCGCCTACACAAACACGTCGCCCGACCCCCTGCTGATGACCAGCTTGTTCTCGCTTTCGAGGCGGCGCACCACCTTGACGATGTTCTGCTGCGCGTCCTCCACGTCCGAGAGCTTGGCAGGGCCCATGAATTCCAGTTCCTCGCGGATCATGTTGGCCGCGCGCTCCGACATGTTCTTGAATATCTTTTCCTTGAGGTCGTCGCTGGCCCCGCGCAGGGCCAACGTGAGATCCTCGTTGGAGATTTCCTTGAGCATCTCGCGGATGCCCTTGTCGTCGATGCTCTTGCAGTCCTCGAACACAAACATGAGGTTGCGGATGTCTTCGGCCATCTGGGCGGAGTCTTCCTCGATTTCCGAGAGCACTTCCTCTTCGGTGGCGCGATCCACGGCATTGAGGATTTCGGCCACGGACTGCACGCCGCCCACCTTTTTGCCCTCCTTGCCGCCCATGGCGATAAGCTGGCTGGTGAGCACCTTGTCCACCTCCATGAGCATGTCTTCGGACACGGCCTCCAGACGGGCCAGACGCATGAGCACTTCGGCGCGCACGCCTGCGGGCAGGCTGGTCAGCAGGCTGGCGGCCTGATCCGGGTGCAGATGCCCGAGGATGAGGGCCAGCGTCTGCGGATGCTCGTTGCGCAGCACCTGCGAGAGCAGCTTGGGGCTGACCTGCTCCAGATCGCGGAAGGGAGCCGGGCCCGTGTCCAGGCTCAGGGAATCCATGACGTACTTGGCGGTTTCCGGGTCAAGGTTCTTGACCAGCAGGCGCTTCAGCGTGTCGCTGCCGCCGGCAATCATGTCCACGCCCTCGACCAGCGATTCGTGGAAGTCGCGCAGCACTTCCTCCACCGTTTCGCGGGGCACGGGCTCCAGCTCCACGATGGCCTTGGAGATATCGGCAATTTCCTGCCGCTCCATGCGTTTGAACACGTCCGCCGTAAACTTGTCGCCCATGGCGAGCAACAGCACGGCGATACGCTGTTTGCCGGTCAACTCCATCTGCCGCTCCTTCCTTCATTCCGCCGCAGCGTCGCGGCTGCGCCCCCGGGGCGTCTTTTCCGCAAGGACGGTTCCGGGGAAGCCTGTGGGGCCTCTCCGGAACCGGGTGGTCATCCCTCTGCAAGCCAGCGCTTGATGAGGCGCACGGCCTGTTCCATATGCTGCTCGGTAAACCGCAGCACCCGCAGCTTCAATTCCTCTACCCGCTGATTGGTTTCCCGCTGCGCCCGACGCTGCGCCCTGAGTTCCGCCAGCGACGGGCCGTCGGCGCTCCCCCCGGGCAACCGGCCGGCACTGTTAGGCTTTAGCTGTTTCATCTTCCTTTATCCAGCCGCGCACCAGAGTCACAACCTGCTCCATATGATTGTCGGCAAGGGTGACGATATGCGCTTTCAATGCTTCGATATCCTTGAAAATCAATTCGTCGTCGTCTTCGTCCTCTTCTTCCTCTTCCTCGGTCTTGGCAGCTTCTTCCAGGGCTTCGTAGAGGGCCAGCTGCTCTTCGGCGGCGGGCAGGCCTTCCAGGCCTTCGACCATCTCTCCCGCCTCGACCTTGGGCCGAATGAGGGCCAGCACCACAGGCCGCACCACCAGCATCAGGAAGAGGAAGGCCAGCAGCGCATTGAGCAGGGGCTTGCCGAGGCGTTCCGCATAGTCGGAGAGCATCTCGGCGAAATTGGGATCCTTGGGGGGTTCGGAGTCCGTAAAGGGCGCGGAGCTCACTTCCAGCGAATCGCCGCGCGTCTTGTCCAGGCCGACGGCGTTGCTCACCAGCTGGCGGACCTGTTCCAGCTCTTCGGCCTTGCGCGGCACGAAGGCCCATTCCCCGTTGCTCTTTTCATACGTCCCATCAATGAGGACTGCAACCGTCAGGCGCCGCAAATCGCCCACGTTGGAAACAATCTGCTGCTCTTCCTTGTTAATTTCGTAGTTGGTGGTGCGCGTTTCGCGGCTGCCGTTCTGCGCCGAGACGGAACCGGTGACGCCGTCCGCGCGGAAGTTCACGTCGGGCGCGCCCGCCTCAAGGTTGGCGCGGCCCTGCTGGGTTTCCTCGCTGCGCTGCTCGCTGCGCACGGCCGTCTTTTCGGGGTCGAACATCTCGCGGCGGATGGTCTTCTGGCTGAAGTCCATTTCGGCGTTGACCTTGGCGATGACGCGGCCGGGGCCGTACATGGGCATCAGCATTTCCTCGATGCGGCGCTCCAGATCGCGCTGCACCTGCAGGCGGTGCTCCATCTGCGTGGTGTTGGCGCCCACAATGCTGTCTTCTTCGGGCTGGTACAGCACCTTGCCGCCGTTGTCGGTGATGGAGACGTGCATCTTGTCCAGCCCCTCAACAGCCATGAGGATCATGTTCAGGATGGCGTTGATTTCTTTCTGGTCTGGCTTGAGGTTGGGCCGGTTGAGCTTGAGCACCACCGAGGCCGAGGGGGACTGCCTGTCTTCCACAAAAAGGCTGCGGCGCGGGATGACCAGATGCACGCGGGCGCTTTCCACACTGGGGAACTCGCTGATGGTGCGCGAAAGTTCGCCCTGCAGCGCGCGCGTGTAGTTGATCTTCTGCACAAAGTCGGTCTGCCCGACCTTGACCTTGTCGAAAATTTCAAAGCCGATGCCCTGGCCCACCAGGCCGCCCTCCCCGGCGATCTTGATGCGCTGGTCGTAGACGAATTCCTTGGGCACCATGATGGTCTTGCCGCCGTCGGCGAGCTGATACAGCACCTTGTCCGTCTGCAGGGCCTTGATGACCACGCCCGCGTCTTCCGGGCTCAGGTTGGAGTACAGCACCCGGTATTCCGGCCGTGACGCCCAGATGGAAAGGCCAATGACCGCCGCCGTGATGACGACCGTGCCCCCCACTACGGACACGCGCTGCAACTTGCTCATTCTGCCCCAGATGTTCTTGACGGCGTCGAGGAACTGCATGATGAAGGCCGGCATGGGCGTTCTCCTGATGGAATGACGATGACGTGTTCCCCCGGCACAATGCCGGATTGCCGTAAAAATAGCAATTGCCGTGCCATAGCGGAAAAGCCTTGCCGCGCCTGCATCCGCTGTTTCTGCATGCGCGCCTGTTCAAATTTCTGACGCTCAGAAGACGCCGCCGCCCCTCCGGCGGGCATGCGGAGGGGCGGCGCGTTCAGGAGCAGGCGTGCGGAAAGGCTAGAACTGCATCTTGGAAATTTCCTTGTAGGCTTCCAGCACCTTGCCGCGCACGGCGCTGGTCAGCTTCATGGCGAGGCTGGACTTCTGCATGCTGATCATGAGTTCGTGCACGTTCTGGTTGCGGCCGGAGGCGAAGTCGTCAATGGCCATGTTCTTGGCGTTGTCCAGGGTATTGACCCTGTTCAGGGATGTCTTCACCGTGTCGGTGAAGCTCGTGGGATTGGTGATGGGCGTGTTGGCCGTGGTGGGATACCTGATAAAGTCGGCCTGCGCGCCGAAATCCTGCCCCCTGTCCACGCTGTCGCGCAGCAGGGTCTGGTCCAGCGTTCTGGCAAAGAGCGTCTGTCCCTTGACGGGCGTGCCCTGCTGCAGGCTGCCTTCCACCTTGTTGAAATGCCGGAGGGCCTCACTGTATGCCCGCATGCCCACAGCCTGAATACTCATGACAACCTCCCGCGCTCGCAGACTCCGCCGCCGGAACGGCCGTTACCTGCCTATTTCCAGAGCCTTGGTGAACATGCCCTTGATGGCTTCCACCGTGGTGACGTTGGCCTCGTAATTGCGTTGCGCGGTCATGAGGTTGGCCATCTCCTCCACCACGTTGATATCCGGATAATAGACGTAGCCTTCCGCATTGGCGTCCGGATGCCCCGGCTCGTACACCCGCTTGAGGGGGCGCATGTCCCTGGCAACGGCCATGACGCGGACGCCCTGCACATTGCGGTCAAGGGCGGAACGCATGTGAACGGAAAAGGGATCGTCCACGTCTGCGGTCTGCTGAATGACGGTGCGGCGGCGATAGGGGCCGCCTTCGGGCGTGCGCGTGGTCTTGGCGTTGGCCAGGTTCATGGAAATGGTGTTGATGCGGGTGCGGTCCGCTGAAAGACCGGACGCGCTGATGTCGAATGCCGTCATAAAATCCATGGCCAACCTCCTGCGGCGCTCTTGCCTGCCAGTATTGCAAACGTCGTGCCGTCAAAAAACTCTCACAGCCGTCAGGCCTGCTTGCCGTCCATGATGATGTTGTTGATGCCTTCAAAGGTCTTGGTCATCACCTGGCTCAGGGCCGTGTACTGCAGCTGGTTCTTGGCGTGCTTGGCCATTTCCTTGTCGATGTTGACGTGATCCTCGCCGTAGATGAGGCGGGGGCGCAGCTTCTTTTCCCAGTTGGGGCCAAAGCTGTTGGGATCAAAGGCGGAGGGGATGTGCCCCTCTTCGGTCAGGCTCAGGCGGCCGCGGGCGTCCAGCCCCAGAGCCGCCTGCAGATCCTTTTCAAAAGTCAGTTCGCGGGGCTTGTAATTGGGCGTTTCCACATTGGCGATATTGCCGGCGATGACGTTCTGCCGCTGCAGCTGCATGTCCATGACTCTGCCGACAAGGCCCACTTCCATACTGAACAACGACTTCATGGTTACTACCTCCGCGTACAAAAAACGCTTGCCCTTAAAAAGCAACAAGCGTTCCAGCGACGCGAAAGCCCCATAATTCCACATTGCTGCAGGAAAGGTCGAGCTTCGTCTCCCCTCTCCCGATCCCGGCGGGACGTTTTTTTGACAGGGCTAGAGACGCATCTGGGCGTCTGTGACGCCCAGGGCGCGCAGACGCAGATATACCTCGGCGCAGGCCGCGGCGTCCGAACAGGCATGGTGATGGTTGAGGGGAATGTGGAAATACTCGCAGAGGCAGTTGAGCTTCTTGGAAGGCAGGGGCAGGCTGCGACGCGCGCCCTTGAGCGTACATAAAAAGGGCGTCTGCGGGCAGGGCAGGCCCGCAGCCCGGCAGCAGGCGTGCAGCACCCGCCTGTCAAAAGAGGCGTTGTGCGCCAGCAGCGCGGCGGCTCCTTCCAGAAAGGCCGACATGTCCGGCCACACTTCAGCGAACGTGGGGGCATCCCTGAGCATGGGCCAGGTCAGACCGTGAATTTCCGTAAACAGCACGCGCGGCGACGGCGGGCGGATAAGGCTGTAAAAGGTGTCGGTCACACGGCCCTGCGCAATGCGCGCAAGGCCCACAGCGCAGGCGCTGTGGGCCGAAAAGCCGGACGTCTCAAAATCCACGGCCACGCAGGGGGGCTGCGCGGCGGCGTTCACGGCGAAACTCACGCCCCGCCCGCTCCGGCATTGCGGGCCGCCTCGGCCAGACGCTCCTGTATATAGGCGCGCGTGCGCGGCTCGTCGTCCTCAAGGTTGAAGCAGCGGGCATTCTCGCCCATGAGGCCTTCAGGCACAAAATCGCCGGATTCGCCGGGGTCGGTCACCATGTCGTCATAAAAGCAGACGGAAAGCCAGCGGCTCTGCGGCTCGTCGTCAACCACGTCCACCAGCACAAAGAGCTCCCGCCCTCTCTGGGCCGCGTGGCGGGCGCGCAACGAATAGCTGATGCCGGGGCGCGCCTTGAAGGAAAGACTCACCCTGTCCTGCGCAGCCAGAAATTCCATATACTGCTTGAAGGATTTTTTGATATTCAGCGCATCATCCTTCCAGGCATCCAGAAACGCGCGCAATTCGTCCGCGCCGGTGCAGTCCATCGTGAACCTCCTTGAGTAGTGCTGAAGCGAATCGTGCCCGGGCGCGAGGGACTACCTGCCCCACTGCCAAGGCGGCGTGCCCAGGTTCAGCCGCCAGATGCCGCGCCGCTCCTGCACGGCCTGGTGCTCCTGAATATACCAGCGGCGGCAGAATATGGCCTTGCAACTCTGCCTGTCCACCCAGGCCAGCCCCTGCGCCACCAGCTGGTAGTTGACGGAGTCGCCGCGCACCTGCACAAGCGCCCTGATGGAACCGTCCTTCTCCTCTTCGACAATGTCCACCCCCACCTCGGTCCCCTTGGGCAGCATGTCGCGCAGATACGCGCAGGCCTCTTTGCCGAAGGGCTGGCGCAGGGTCGGAGCGCCGATGCCGTAAAAGCGCAGCACGAAATCCGCCTTGCGCGCGTCCGCCTTTGTGCTGACGGTGACGGTGTTGCCGTCCTCGACATTTACCACGTAGCCCGTCCAGGGCGCGGCGGAAACGCGGGACGCGACCAGAAGACACAGCAGAACAAGCAGCCTCATGCCCATATGCCACCTCCAGACGCGGCGCGCGTTCTCATGGTCGGATAAATAATGCCCGCGCCGTCAACCCCTTGTCAAGGCAACGGCGCGGGCATCGGCATGCAGCGCTCAAAGCGCGCCGGAGCGGACCGCTGTTTCAGACGGCTCCGCCCCGGCGCTCGCGGAAAATCAGCCCCACACGGCGCGCCCGATCCTGTAGGCCGCAAAGGCCACGCCATAGGCCAGGGCGGTATTGAACACCAGGCTGAAGAACAGCCACTTCCAGCCGCCGGCCTCCTGCTTGATGACCACCAGAGCCACAAAGCAGGGCGAATACAGCAGCACGAAGAGCATCAGCGAGAGGGCCGTGGCCTTGGACCAGTTGGGCGCAGCCTTGAGGCGGTCGCCCAGGGATTTGGTTTCCTCCTCGTCCTCGGCGTCCGCAATTTCGCCCAGCGACCAGGCCGTGCCCAGAGTGCCGACCACGGCCTCCTTGGCGGCCACGCCCGCAATGAGGGCGATATTGGTGCGCCAGTCATAGCCCAGAGGAGCCAGAACGGGCTCCACGACCTTGCCCAGGCGTCCGGCCAGGGAATAGGCCAGTTCGGCCTCGCTCTGCGCATTCTGCGCCTCGGAGAGCGCATTTGCGGCGGCGGAACGCTGCTCCTCGCTTGCGTCCCCGGGCAGGGCGGCCACAGCCTTCTGCGCTTCTTCCACCTTCTGCGCAAACGGCGCGGCCGTTTCTTCCGGCATTTCGGGGAACTTCATCATGGCCCAGAGCACAACGGAGATGGCCAGCAGGATGGTGCCCGCCTTCTTAATGTACATCCAAGCGCGCTCCCAGCAGTGCAGGAGTACGCTGAAGGCCGTGGGGAAGCGGTACGGCGGCAACTCCATGACAAAGGGCGTGGCGTCGCCCTTGATGAGGGTGGAGCGCAGCAGACGCGCCACCAGCAGGGCCGCTACCCAGCCGGCGACGGTCAGCAGGAACATGACCTTGGGGGCGTCTTCCGTGCCGAAAAAGGCCGTGGCCAGCAGCAGAAAGACCGGCCATTTTGCGCCGCAGGTCATGTACGGCAGGGTCAGCAGGGTGGCCAGCTTTTCCTTGGGGCTGCGCAGCGTGCGGGTGGCCATGGCCCCGGGGATGGCGCAGCCGCCCGCGATGCCGCCGGCCACGCAGTACGGCATGACCGAAGCGCCGTGCAGGCCGAACATGCGGAAGACGCGGTCCATCATGTAGGCCATGCGGGCCATGTATCCGCAGTCCTCAAGGAAGGAAAGCAGGGTGAACATGATGACGATGAGCGGCACGAAGCTGAGCACGCCGCCCACGCCGTTGATGATGCCGTCCACAATGAGGGACTTCAGCGGCCCGTCGGCCATGGCGCCGCCCACCCAGTCGCCCAGGGCGGCAAGGCCGTCCTCAATCCAGCCCTGCGGGTACGCGCCCACCTCAATGGTGACCACGTACATCAGGTACAACACGCCCAGCATGATGAGGGGCCCCAGCAGGGAGTTGGTCAGCACCTTGTCCAGCTTGTCGGTGAGGGCCAGACGGTCCTTGCCCGGGTCCTGCCGGAGCACGCCGTCGTGCAGAACGCTGCGGATAAAGCCGTAACGGTGATCGGTGATCACGGATTCCATGCTTGTGCCCAGCGTGTCGCGCACATGGCGGAACACCTGGTCACAAATTTTCTGCAGTTCGGCGGCAAGCCCGGCGTCGGCCGCCTGCACCTCTTGCAGCATGTCGGCATCGCGCTCCATGAGCTTGAGCGCCACATAATAGGGATGATAGCGGCCGGCCAGCAGCTTGGCGGCGGCGATCCTGTCCTCCATGGTTTTCAGGGCCGGATCCACATCGGAGCCGTAGGTGAGGCGCAGAGGCTCGCGCATGCCGCCCCTAGCCAGCTTCACGGCTTCCGCCAGCACTTCTTTCAACCCATGGCCGCTGCGGGCCGTCATGGGAAAGACGGGAATATCCAGAGCCTTGCCGAGGCGCTCCATGTCGATGTGGATGCCGCCGGCCTTGGCCTCGTCCATCATGTTGCAGGCCAGCACCACGGGGATGCCCATTTCGAGCATCTGCACGGTGAGCAGCAGATTGCGCTCAAGGGCGGAGGCCTCGGCCACATCGATGACGGCCTGCACGTTGCTGGCCGCCAACTCGCGCCGGGCCACAATTTCCTCCTGCGAGTAGGCCGTCAGCGAATAGGTGCCGGGCAGATCCACCAGGGTGACGCCCGTGCCGTTCACCACAACATGCCCTTCCTTGCGGTCTACCGTCACGCCGGGGTAGTTGCCCACATGCTGATGTGCGCCGGTGTAGCCGTTGAACACCGTGGTTTTGCCGCAATTGGGGTTGCCCGCCAGGGCGATGCGCACGCCGGCGTAGCGCTCCTCGTGACTGCTAAACTGCCGTACTGCGCTCATGCAAGCCCCTCCATGCCTTCAGCGGCCTGCGGCCGCGCCAGAGAAACTGAAATCATTGTCCGCACACTCCGTGCCGGCGTGCTGCGGCCGTGCCGCGACCGGCGTCATGTCCATATGCGCCGTTTATTCCCTGCTGTCGCCGCAGCCCGCGTGTAACGCCATAGAGAATTGAAAATGAATTCCAAAACCTGTACAGACATAAACGCCCACCCCGCAAATGTCAAGCGGCATCCCGAACTTATTGAAAAAAGAAATGAATATCTTTTTTAACAAGTTCGGCGAGCTATGCCCGAAAAGCCGTGCTGTGCCCGCCGCACATAAAAAAACGGCGGACGTTGCGCTGCACCAACGACCGCCGCAAGCTGCACAGGCCTGAGTGTATGGAGGACGGCGCGACAATGCCGCGCTATCGCTGGTTCGCCCGGAGGCATTCCCGCAGCGAGGACACGCCGCAGGAGTGCACCATCTGCAGGGGGATGTTCTTGGAACGCGCCACCTGCATCGCCTTGCGCTTGGCCTCATGCGAAATCTTGTTGGTGAAGACGATCATGGCGTCGGGATTGCCGATCTTGTTCACAAAATTGCGTTCATTGCGGGTGATGAATTTCAGGGAATGCCCGTCCTCTTCCGCAGCCGCGATATATTCCTTTTTCAGGCGGTCCATTCCGCCGATAAGCGTCACGCACATATTTCCTCCATCTCTGCCCCGCCCGCAGCGGGTTCGGTGGTTGTGTCGTGAGGCCATACTAATTGAAAATGAATTTCATAGTCAAGAGCTTTCCGCCATTTTATGAAAATAAATTTCAAAAACCCTCATTCCTCGGACAGCAGGGACAATAGATGGTTCAAAATCACGCCAGCCCAAAAGGACTGATGAAATTCCCCACAGCAGTCCGGCCCGGGCAACGCCCCGGGCCGGACTAGCATGCTGCCGTCGACGCCTTTTCTTCAGCGCCGCAGGCGGCACAGGCGTCGTTATTTCCACCGGGCCATGAATTCCGCCGCGGTATGCCCGTCATCCAAATGACTGAGCAGCGCGCTGCCGAAAACCACGGCATCGGGCCGCGCGCCTGCGGGGAAGGCTTCAAGCTGGGCCGGTTCGCGCAGGCCGAAGCCCAGGGCCAGCGGCAGGCGGAATGAGGAACGCGCGCGGACAAGCGTTTCCGTCACCTGTGCGGGCAGGGCGCTGCGCGCGCCGGTCACCCCCATGACCGACACCACGTAGGCGTATCCCTCGCTCACGCCGTCATAGAGCGCCATGCGGGCAGCGGTGGTATTGGGCCCCACCAGAGGGATGAGAGCTATGTCCTGCCGCTTCAGGGCGCCGCGCAGGGGCCCGGCCTCCTCAAGGGGCAGATCGGGCACAATAAGGCCGTGCACGCCTCCGGCGGCCGCGTCGCGCGCCAGTTTGTCGAAGCCGTACTGCAAAAAGGGATTCACATAGCCCATGAGCACCACTCCGGCATGGATGAGCGTTTTGCGCTCCCGCAGCTCCTGCAGGATGCCGCCCAAGTTCACCCCATCGCTCAGGGCGCGGCGACTGGCCGCCTCCACCACAGGCCCGTCGGCCACCGGGTCGGAAAAGGGCACGCCGATCTCGATAATGTCCGCGCCGTTCTCATCCAATTCCATGAGGGTGGGCCAGAAGGACGCCCGGTCGGGAAATCCCGCCGTCAAAAAGGGAATCAGCGCCGGACGGCCCGCTGCATTGGCCGCGCGAATTTTTTGTTCCAGCACGTTCATGATTACGCCTCCATGCCCTGCGCTGAAAGCCCCAGCGCCCTGTTGATGATGCCCATGTCCTTGTCGCCCCGGCCGGAAAGATTGACAACCACCTGATCGCCTTCCCTGAATTCCTGCGGATGGTCCAGCACCCAGGCCAGCGCATGGGAGGATTCCAGCGCGGGCAGGATGCCCTCGGTGCGGCACAGGCGCTGAAAAGCGGCAAGGGCGTTGGCGTCCTTGACCATGCCGTAGCGGGCGCGGCCCGTCTTGTGCAGCCAGGCGTGCTGCGGCCCCACGCCGGGGTAGTCCAGCCCGGCGGCAATGGAGTGCGAAGGTTCAACCTGCCCGTCATTCGTCTGGAGGAGCATGCTGTAGAACCCGTGCAGCACTCCGGGCGTGCCCAGGTTGAGCGGCGCTGAATTGAAGCAGCCCGGCTCGCCGGAACCCGCCGCCTCCACACCGATGAGGCGCACGCTCTTGTCCTCAATAAAGGCGTCGAACATGCCGATGGCGTTGGAGCCGCCGCCCACACAGGCCACCACGGCCGTGGGCAGACGGCCGATTTTTTCCAGCAGCTGCGCGCGGGTTTCCCTGCCGATGACGCTCTGGAAAATGCGCACCAGCGTGGGGAAGGGATGCGGCCCGGCGGCCGTGCCGAAGCAGTAATGCGTGGTCTGCTGATCGGTTATCCAGGCGCGCAGGGCCGCGTTGATGGCGTCCTTGAGGGTGCGCGTGCCGCTTTCAACGGCATGCACGCGCGCGCCCAGCAGCCGCATGCGGCTGACGTTGGGGGCCTGCCGCTCCACATCTTCCGCGCCCATGTAAATGGTGCAGTCCATGCCCAGACGCGCGGCGGCCGCAGCCGTGGCCACGCCGTGCTGCCCGGCCCCCGTCTCCGCCACCAGGGCCGTCTTGCCCATATACTTGGCCAGCAGAGCCTGCCCCAGCGTGTTGTTGATCTTATGCGCGCCCGTATGCAGCAGATCCTCGCGCTTGAGCCAGAGGTCAAACCCCAGTTCCCGGGAAAGCGTGGGGCAATGGGTCAGCGGCGTCTCGCGTCCGGCATAGCTGTGCAGCAGTTCCTGCAGCTCATGCTGAAACGTCTCCGAGGGCAGAATGCCGTGCATGGCCGCCTCCACTTCCTGCAGGGGCGGCATGAGCAGTTCGGGCACAAAGCAGCCGCCGAACTCGCCGAAATAACTGTCTTTCATAGTTTTCTACCTAGTTGATGTTGACATTGCAGCCGCCACGGCGGCCTCCATGCTGCCCTTGTTTTTCATGCCCGGCGCGTCTTCCGTGCCGGAATTGAAATCCACGCCGTCGGGATTGCACGCGCGAACGGCCCCGGCCGCGTTGGCGGCGCTGAGCCCCCCGGCCAGCAGCCAGGGACGCGGCGGGCGCAGGCTCGCCAGGTCGTCCCAGTCGAGCCTTTGCCCGCTGCCCCCGCCCCTGAGGCCCGCGTCGAGAAGATAATACGCGCAGGCGTCCGCGTGGCGCAACAGGTCGGCATGCAGCAGGGCGCGGTGGGCATAACGGTCAGGCCAGAGCACGCGGATGACGCGCTCCGCGCCCAGGGCCACGGCGCATTCCACGCTCTGGCTGCCGTGCAGCTGGGCGTAGTCCAGCCGGGCTTCCTCCATGACGCGACGAATTTCCTCAAGGCCCTGACGCACAAAGACGCCCACCCGCTTCATGGGGCCGCTGTCCAGCGCGGCTGCCTGCCCCGGCGAAATGCCGCGCGGGCTTTGCGCATGAAAGATGAAGCCGCACATCTGCGCGCCCAGCCGGGCGGCCGCGTCCACATCTTCCTGTCTGGTCAGGCCGCAAAATTTGATAATCATGTTCCTTCTCCTGTGCATGCGAAACGCCTGCGGACGCGCACAAACAGCGTCACCCCCGCAGGGTCGCCAGCGCCGAGCCGGGGCGTCCCCCTTCCATGAGCGCGCTGCCCGCCAGCACGGCGTGAAAGCCCGCGTCCGCCGCGGCCCGCAAATGCTCCGGCCGGCTCATGCCGCTGGCGGCCACCCACGTCTCGCCCTCCTGCGGCGGAAACGTCCGCGCCAGGGCCAGACAGGCCGCCCTGTCCACCTTCAGGCTTTCCAGATCGCGGGCATTGACCTGAATGACGCGCGCCCCGCTCTCCCGCGCCAGGCGCAGGTCGTCCGCGTCAAACACTTCCACCACGGCCTGCATGCCGTACGCCTCCGCCGTTTCCCGCAGCTGCCGCAGCAGGCGCGCATCCGGCGTGAGGCGCGCAATCAGCAGCAGAGCCGAGGCCGGAGTGGCCGCCGTTGCCCGCACCTGCAGGGGATCAAAGATGAAATCCTTGCGCAGCAGGGGCGGACGCGGCCCGGCATACAGGGAGGCCTCGGCGGCCCGCGCCAGAAATTCCAGCCGCCCGTGAAAGAAACGCTCCTCCGTCAGAATGGACAGGGCCGCAGCCCCGGCAGCGGCGTACTGCCGCGCGGCCTCCTCCACCGGCACAGCCTCGCAGATGACGCCGCGCGAAGGCGAGGCCCGCTTGTACTCCGCGATGACCGCCGGCCCCCCTCTCCGCCGGGAGCTGTGCAGGGCCGCCGTGAAATCGGGACGGGGGCCGGGATGCGGAGCGGGCATGCGGCCCCGCTCCGCCGCCCGGCGCAGGGCCGCCACTTCCGCCGCCTTGGCCCAAAGAAAACGCTCAAGCAGCATCGAGCACCCTCCTGCCCACGCCGGCGCTCACGGCCTCGCGGGCGCGGGCCATGCACAGGGCCATATCCTGCCCGTCCTCCAGCAGATAGACGGCCAGCCCCACATTGAGCACAACCATGTCCATCATGGCGCGCGGTCCCTGCCCGGCAATGATTTCCTTCAGCACGGCCACGGCATGCTCCCTGTCACGCACGGCCAGTTCCTCCTCCGTGCAGGGGGGAATGCCGTAATCCCGCGGGTTCAGCGTCATGTCCGTCACCGCGCCGTTTGCAAGCAGGGCCATGACGGTGGGGCCGATGGGCGTCACCTCATCGTAGTTGCCCGAGCCGCAGACCACGGCGGCGCGCTGCAGGGGCGACTGCGCGAGGGTGTCGGCCACAAGACCCACCAGCTCGGGACGGGCCACGCCCATCAGCAGATGGCTGGGCCGCGCGGGATTGATCATAGGGCCGAGAATGTTGAACAGCGTGCGTATGCCCATCTGTTTGCGTATGGGCCCCACATTGGCGAAGGCGGGATGGAAGTACGGCGCGAACATGAAGGCGAAGTTGCGTTCCTCCACCATGCGCGCCACGGACTGCGGGTCTCGTTCCAGCGGGATGCCCAGCCCTTCAAGGGCGTCGGCCGCGCCGCACTTGGAGGAAACCGCCCGGTTGCCGTGCTTGGCCACCTTGTAGCCCATGCCCGCCAGCGTCAGGCAGGTTGCCGTGGAGCAGTTGAAGGAATTGCGGCCGTCGCCGCCCGTGCCCACCACATCAATGGCCGCCTCGGCGATGCCGTCCACGCGCACGGCGCGGGACAGAGCCGCGCGCACGGCGTGGGCCAGCTCCAGCGCGCTCTCGCCCTTGGCGCGCAGGCCCATGAGAAAGGCCCCCGCCTGCGCCGGGGTCATCTTGCCGTCCATGAGCGCGCCGAAGGCGGCGGAGGCCATCTCCGCCGTGAGGTCTTCCCTGCGGCCCAGCCTGTCAAGGATGGCGGCAAAGTCCGTCGCCTCCGCACCCGTGCCCATGACGGCCTGCGGGAAGTTGCCCAGCAGGCGCAGCCCTTCGGGCGTGAGCACCGATTCGGGGTGGAACTGCACGCCCACCCACGGCCGGTCATTGTAGCGCAGGGCCATGACCTCGCCCTCCGGGGCGCGGGCCGTCACCGTGAAGCGGGGGTTCTCCGCGTCCTCGTCGGCCTTGACCACAAGGGAGTGGTACCGCCCCACGCGCAGGGGGTTGGGCAGGCCCACAAAGAGCCCTGTGCCGTCGTGCACGATTTCGGACTGCTTGCCGTGCATGATGCACGGCCCCACTTCCACTTTCGCCCCGGCGAAGAGGCCGAGAATCTGGTGCCCCAGGCACACGCCCAGCACGGGCACGCGCGGCGGGAGGCGCTTGAGGAACTCCAGGCAGAGGCCCGCCTCCTCCGGACGGCCCGGCCCGGGCGAGATGCACACGGCGGACAGCTCCGGCTCGGCGGCCATGTCCGGCAGGGCCGGATCGTCGTTGCGCATGACCAGGGGCTTGCGCCCCAGCGCGTAGAAGGCCTGCACCAGATTGTAGGTGAAGGAATCATAGTTATCGATGAGCAAAAACATGTTCTTCCTCCTCCGCACACAGCACATGACGCATGATGGCCGACTTGTTGCATACTTCCTTCCACTCCGATTCCGGATCGGAGTCATGCACGATGCCGCCGCCCGCCTGCCAGAAGAGCCGCCCTTCGCGCAGCCACATGCTGCGGATGGTGATGCCCGTATCCAGATTCACGCTGTCCTTGTCCAGCCCCAGCCAGCCGATGCATCCCGCGTAAGGGCCGCGCGGGCGTCCTTCCAGACTGCGGATAATCTCCATGGCCCGGATCTTGGGCGCGCCGGAGACCGTGCCCGCCGGGAAGGCGGCCGCCAGCACGTCCAGGGCGTCCAGCCCCTCGGCCAGCTGCGCGCCCACACGGCTTGTGAGATGCATGACGTGGGAATAGCGCTCCACTTCCATGTAGCGCTCCAGCTTCACAGTGCCGGGCCGGGCCACGCGGCCGAGGTCGTTGCGGCCCAGGTCCACCAGCATGACGTGTTCCGCGCGCTCCTTGGGGTCTTCGCGCAGTTCGGCGGCCAGGCGGGCGTCCTCCAGTTCGTCGGCCCCGCGCCTGCGCGTGCCCGCGATGGGCGAGAGCTGCAGGCGCCCCGCCGTGCAGCGCACCATGACTTCCGGCGAGGAGCCGAACAGCGTGATGTCAGGGAAACGCATGTAGAACATGTAGGGCGAGGCGTTGCAGCGCCGCATGCGGCGGTACAGGACAAAGGGATCGTCCGCAAAGGGCGCGGAAAAGCGCACCGAGGGCACCACCTGGATGGCCTCACCCTGCCGCAGCAGTTCCCTGACGCGGCGCACATAGTCCTTGTAGCCCTGCTCCCCCGGCTCCGCCGCGACAGCGTCCGGATTGACGCCCGGCAAAGCCCCGACCGCGTGCGCCCCCGGCGCGACGGCGCGGCTCTCCACCTCGCGATGCGCGCCCAGACTCACCTGGCACAGGCGGTTGTACAGATGGTCAAAAACCAGCACCGTGCCGGGCAGCATGAGGCGGCAATCCGCCTCCTCCGGCGGCATGACGGCGGCCAGCCTCTCGCTGAACAGCCCGGCCATGCCGAAACCCAGATAGCCGTACAGGGCGCGGGTGATGGGCGGCAGGCCGGCGAACTTCTCCGGCGCGACGATTTCCAGCCCGGCCATGAGCGCGCGCAGGCCCTCCACAAAGGGGCGCCCCACATGGACGTTCAGCCCCTCCAGCCGTGCGTCGCGCACATCAAGCGCCAGCCGCCCCTCCCGGCACGCAATGTACAGCGCGGGGTCGCAGGCCAGAATGCTGTACCGGCCCCAGCGGCCGTCCACCTCGGCGCTTTCCAGCAAAATGCCGTTGCCCGCGCCCACCATCCCCAGAAAAAGACTGATGGGCGTATCCATGTCCGCCGGCAGCCAGCGGGCGCACTGCCGCAGCGTCAGCCGGGCTTCCTCGCGTGTGTCCATGAACTGTATCCTTTGGTTGCAGGAAACAAAAAAAGCGCCGCCTCCACGGGGGAGACGGCGCTCGTTTGCACACTATGCCTTATCGTACAGGATTTATGCCCGCACGTCCCCCCCGCGCATTGCCATGCGCCACCACCAGCCC
This sequence comes from Desulfovibrio desulfuricans, assembly GCA_015062205.1. GTDB lineage: Bacteria > Desulfobacterota > Desulfovibrionia > Desulfovibrionales > Desulfovibrionaceae > Desulfovibrio > Desulfovibrio desulfuricans_D. The sequence goes on along the minus strand of SUVB01000029.1, from coordinate 56,864 downwards.
ATAAAGCCGGCAAAAAAGGTGTTGGAAGAGGCGTTCGAGAACATACGGTTTCCCATACAGTTTCAGAAAGCTATACACGGAAGCCCCCGGCCTGTCAACTACTGCATGGCGGTCCTGCAAAAAAATGCATGCATCCCTTCGTGGGCCGAAGCGTCTTCGGCTTGCCGCGCGCCGTAAAACAGGCCATACCCCTTCTGCCACAAGGAGATTGAGGTCGGGCGCTGTTTCGCGGCGGCCGGCAATGTGCGAAAGACGGCCGGGGGAAACAGAAGCGCCGCAACCCGGTGGGGCTGCGGCGCTTCCCTATGAACGCGCGGCAGGGTTTTCTCCCTACTTGCCGAAAAGTATTTCCTGATAGTTGGGCAGGGTCCACAAATCGTCGGCCACGCGCGTCTCCAGCCTGTCGGCGTAGCGGCGCACGTCAAGCATGCGGGGCAGCACCGTCCCGCAATAGGCCTTGGCGGCGTCAAAGCCGTAGCCCAGGGCGTCGGCCTTTTCCAACGCCGCTTCCAGCGTGGCCACGGCATCCTGCATGTGGCGCAGGTCGGCGGTGATTTCATCCAGCGTGACCGTGCGGAAATCCTTGCCGATGGCCCGCAGCCCGGCGGCTGTGGCGGCCAGCTCGCCCTGGTAGCGCATGGCCGCCGGGAAGATGCTGGTACTGGCCATGCGGATGACCAGGCTGGCCTCGGTGCGTACGGTCTTGCAGTACTGTTCCAGATAGATTTCCTGCCGAGCCTTGAGTTCCGCCCGGTTGAGCACACCCGCCTTTTCATAGGCGTCAATGACCTCCGGCCGGGTAAGCTCGGCCAGGGCCTCGGGCGTGGTGCGCAGATCGGGCAGGCCGCGCCGTCTGGCCTCCTTGTGCCACACTTCGGAGTAGCCGTCGCCGTTGAAGATGACCGCCGAGTGCTCGTCAATGACGTGGCTGATGAAGGATTCCAGCGCGGCGTTGAAGCCCTTGCCCGCAGCCAGTTCCCTTTCCAGCCAGTCGGCGGCGAAGCCCAGCGAATCGGCCATCATGACGTTGAGCGCCGTGATGGAGCCCGCGGCGGACTGGCTGGAGCCCAGCGCGCGGAATTCGAAGCGGTTGCCGGTGAAGGCCACAGGGCTTGTACGGTTGCGGTCGCCGGGGTCAGCAGGCAGACTGGGCAGGGTGTCCACGCCGAGGTTCAGGGCGCGGCCCCTGCCGCCCCCGGCGGCATCCTCCACACGACCGGCGCGGAAGGCCTCGAAGACCTCGGTGAGCTGGTCGCCCAGAAAGATGGACATGATGGCGGGCGGGGCCTCGTGCGCGCCGAGACGGTGATCGTTGCTGGCGCTGGCCACGGTGGCCCGCAACAGGCCGCCGAACTTGTGCACGGCGCGGATCATGGCCGCGCAGAACACGAGGAACTTGGCGTTGGCGTGCGGCGTTTCGCCGGGGTCAAACAGGCTGCCCAGCTCCGCATTGCCGATGGAATAGTTCACGTGCTTGCCCGAGCCGTTGACGCCGGCAAAGGGTTTTTCGTGCAGCAGGCACTTGAGGCCATAGCGTTTGGCCACATTGCGCAGCATGGCCATGATGATGTGGTTGTGATCCACGGCCAGGTTACTGACTTCATACAGGGGCGCAATCTCATACTGGCTGGGGGCCGCCTCGTTGTGGCGGGTGCGCACGGGCACGCCCAGCTTGTACAGCTCCCGTTCCACTTCCATCATGTAGGAGAGCACGCGCTGCGGGATGACGCCGAAGTACTGGTCGCTGAACTCCTGCCCCTTGGCCGGGCGCGCCCCGAACAGCGAGCGCCCGGCAATCTGGATGTCGGGCCGGGCGAAGTTGAAATTGTGATCAATGCAGAAATACTCCTGCTCCAGCCCGGCATACGAGAGGATGGGCAGGGCCGTATCCTCCCCGAAAAGGCGCAGCACGCGGTGCGCCTCGCGGTTCATGGCCTGGGCCGAACGCAGAAGCGGCGTCTTCTTGTCCAGGGCCACGCCCGTCCATGAAAGGAACATGGTGGGGATGCACAAGAAGGTGCCGTTGGGGTTTTCCATGATGTAGGCGGGGCTGGTCACATCCCAGGCGGTGTAGCCGCGCGCCTCAAAGGTGGAGCGCAGCCCCCCGGAGGGGAAGGAGGAGGCGTCCGGCTCGCCCCGGATGAGCATGGAGCCGGAAAACTCGGCAATGACGCCGCCCGCGCCGTCGGGCATGAGGAAACTGTCGTGCTTTTCCGCCGTCTGGCCCGTAAGGGGGTAGAAAATATGCGTGAAGTGCGTGGCCCCCTTCTCAATGGCCCAGTCTTTCATGACGGCGGCCACGGTGTCGGCAATGGCCGGATCCATGCGCTCGCCGAATTCAATGGTCTTGCGCAGGGCCCTGTACACGCTTTTGGGCAGGCGCTCGCGCATGACGCGGTCGTTGAAGACGTTGCAGGCAAAGATATCCGTGGGCTTGGTGTCCACAAAGTTGAGGGGCGCGGCTTCCGGTCTGTAGGAAGTGATGGCCTCGACGGCGCTCTGTCTGGCGGTTCTGCTGCTCATGGCAAATAGGGTGTTGGGGTGCGGGAGAGGAAGGAACGCGCGCCGCGGCGTTGCCGGACAGCGCGCGACGGTTATTTCACACTGACAATCTCGATCTCGAAGGTCAGCGTTTTGCCCGCCAGGGGGTGGTTGGCGTCGAGGGTGATTTCATCCGCCCCCACCTCGGTGATGGTCACGTCCATCTGCCCCTGCTCGTTGGAAAGCTGCAGGGGGGTGCCGACCTCAAGGGGGATATGGTCCGGCACCTGGGCGCGCGCCACGGTGAAGACCAACTCCGGATCCGCTTCGCCGTAAGCCTCTGCGGGCGGAATGGTGACAGTGACGGTTTCGCCGGGTTCATGCCCCTCCACGGCTGCCTCAAAGCCGGGGATGAGCATGCCCTTGCCCAGCACAAACTCCAGAGGGTCGCGCTCCCGCGAAGAATCAAACACCGTGCCGTCCTCAAGGGTTCCCGTGTAGTGCGCTCGCACCGTATCGCCTTTCTTGATAGGCATAACTGCTCCTGAATAGCGTAATTTGCGCAGGCGGCAGGGCCTGCCCGCGCCGGGCGGGGCCCACGTTCTTCGTAATGTTTCAGGAAAACACGACGGGGGCCGTTCTGTCAATGGCGGAAGCGGACTTGACAGCGCGCCTGCAGGCACGGATAATCATTCCCCCTCATGTTTTGCAATCCCCCCCCGGCCGCAATCTTACACCGCAGTTCGAGGTCAGTATGTCCGACATCCGTTCCGCGTACACAGACGCCTGCAGCTTCTACGGCCGCCACACGCCCCGCGGGCTGGCGGAAGCCTGGGGCACGCCGCTCTATGTCTACAATGAGAACATCCTGCGGCAGCGCTGCCGCGAGCTGAAGAGCCTTTCCTCCCATCCCGGCTTCGGCGTCAATTATTCCATCAAGGCCAACGCCAACCCCTTCCTGCTGCGCATCATCCGCGAGGAAGGCCTAGTGGCGGACGCCATGAGCCCCGGCGAGCTCCACATGGACGAACTGGCGGGCTTTTCCCGCGACGAAATTCTGTACATTTCCAACAACAATTCGGACGACGAACTGCGCAACGCGGCGGCCCGCAGTCATCTGGTCAGCGTGGATTCCCTCGCCCAGCTGGACGCGCTGGGGCGCGTCAACCCCGGCGGCCGGGTCATGGTGCGCTTCAACCCCGGCATTGGCGCGGGGCATCACGCCAAGGTGATCACGGCGGGCAAGGAAACCAAGTTCGGGGTCACGCCCGACAGGCTGGAAGACGTCTTCGCCCTGCTGCGCCGGCACGGCCTCACCCTGGCGGGCGTCAACCAGCACATCGGCTCCCTGTTCATGGAGCCGGAGGGCTACCTCGCCGCTGCGGACGTGCTGCTGCGCCTGGTGGAAAGCCTGCCCGCAGAGCGTCGGCGCGACCTTGAAATCATCGACTTCGGCGGCGGCTTCGGCATTCCCTACCGCAAATACGACAACGAGCCCCGTCTCGACATGGCCGCCCTCGGCGCGCAGCTGCATGCGCGCATCACGGCCTGGGCAGGCCGGCACGGCTACACGGGACGCTTTCTGGTGGAGCCGGGCCGTTACGTCGCGGCCGAATGCGGCGTGCTGCTGGGCCGCGTGCATGCCGTGAAGAACAACGGCCCGCGACGCTATGCGGGCACGGACCTGGGCTTCAATGTGCTGGTGCGCCCGGCCATGTACGACGCCTTCCACGACGTGGAAATCTACGGCGCCCCGGGCGGCGGGGAACGTCCCCTCATGGCGCAGACCATTGCGGGCAACATCTGCGAGAGCGGCGACATCCTCGCCAGGGAGCGGCTTTTGCCCGCCATGCGTGAAGGCGATGTGCTGGGCGTACTTGACGCCGGCGCATACGGATTTACCATGGGTTCCAATTACAACCAGCGCCGTCGGCCCGCCGAGGTGCTCATCCGCAGCGACGGCACGGCCCAATGCATCCGCCGCCGCGAAACTCTTGAAGACCTGACGCGCTGTTTTCCGACGGCATGACGGAACACGCCGCGCCCCGCATACCGGATGCCTGTGACCGACCGCCCCACTCCCGCCCCGCAGGGGGGAACCGAACCAGACCTGAGCGTCTCCCCCCGCGCCGTCTGGCGGCTGACCTGGCCCCAGATGCTCATGATGTACCTGATGTTTTTCATGGGCTTTGTGTCCGTGTGGGTGGCCGGGCGCATCAGCGCCGACGTGCAGGCGGCCCTGGGCATGGTCAACCAGTGCGGCATTTTTCTCATGGTGGTGTCCATGGCCGTCTCCAGCGGGGCCACGGCGGCGGTCAGCCAGTCGCTGGGAGCGCGCAGGATTGTCCGCGCAAAACGCTACATCGCCGCCACCGTGGCGGGCTGCAGCGCGCTCGGCATACTGGTGGCGCTTGCGGGCTGGCTGTGCAGCGAAGGCATCCTGCGCGTCATCATGGTGCCCGAGAGCATTTTGCCGCAAACGCGCGAGATGTGGCTCGCCGGGCTGCCGGGCCTGCCCGCGCAGTACCTCTACGCCGCCACGGGCGTCATGTTCCGCGCCACGCGGCAGGTGCTGCCGCCGCTGTGGGTGGCGGCGCTGGTCTGCCTGTGCAATCTGCTGGCCTGCCTGGGGCTGGGCCTCGGCTGGTTCGGCCTGCCCGACTGCGGTTACATGGGCCTAGTATGGGCCAACGTGCTTTCCCAGTATCTGGGGGCCGCGTGCAACTGCCTTCTGCTGGCGCGCTCCGGCTACCTCAGCCGCCGCGCCCTGCCCCGCCCCCGCTGGTTGAAGGCCGCCCTGCCCTACCTGCTCAGGGTGGCGCTGCCCGCCGGGGCGGCCTCCCTTGTCTGGCAGTCGGGCTACATGACGCTTTTCATCCTGGTGGCCTCGCTGCCGCAGGACAGCGTCAACGCCCTGGCCGGGCTCACCGCCGGGCTGCGGGTGGAATCGCTGCTCTTCCTGCCGGGCATGGCCTTCAACATGAGCGTCTCCGTGCTGGTGGGCAACAGTCTGGGCGAAGGCAAGCCGGAGCAGGCCCGGCGCGTGGCCCTGAACATGACGGCTGTGGCCGCCGCCGCCCTGACAATAGTTGCGGCCGCGCTCTGGCCGTTCCGGCAGGAACTGGCGGCCCTGCTCTCGCAGGAACCGGGCGCGCAGGCCCAGATTGTGAGCTATCTCACCTACAACCTTCTTTCCACCCCCTTTTCCATCGCCAGCACCGTCATGGGCGGCGTCATGGTCGGGGCAGGGGCCACGCAGTACAATCTGATGATTTTCGGAGGCTCGTTCTGGGGCGTGCGCCTGCCCCTGGGCTGGCTTCTGGGGCATGCGCTCTGGGGCACGGCTTCGGGCGTGTTTCTGGCCATGCTCATCTCGCAGGTTCTGCAGTCCTGCGTCATGATTCATGCCGTGCGCTGCTGGAACTGGACGCGCTTTGCCATGCGTGCCCGCCACACGACGACACGGGGAACGCCGCAGCGCTGAATCCTGTCCATGACGGCCGCCCGGCGCGGCCGGCGCCTTTGCGCACATACCAAGGAGATCGTTGTGAACAGCATATTCACCCCCGTCAGCCTGGACAAGAGCGAACAGTATTACGCGCTCTGGCAGCGCACGCCCCGCCGCTCCCTGGACTATACCCTGGCCAACCTCTGGGGCTGGCAGGCCTACTACGGCCTGGAGTGGACCTTTGAAGACGGGCTGTGCTGGATCCGCCAGACGCGGCCCGCACCCGCCTGCTGGGCCCCCCTGGGCGACTGGCAGGCCGCCCCCTGGGCCGGCATCTTCCGGGAAACCGGCCCGGAAGGCCGCAGCTTCATCCGCGTGCCGGAAGAACTGGTCCGCATATGGGAAGCCACCCTGCCCGGCCGCGTGGAGGCCGTGGAAGACCGCGGGCAATGGGAATACCTTTACAAACAGGAAGACCTGGCCAACCTGCCGGGCAACCGCTACCACAAAAAGAAGAATCATTTCAACAGCTACGTCAAAAACTACGGTGAGCCGGACTACCGCCCGCTCGACGATGCCATGGTGGAGGACGTGCTGGGGCTGGAAGACGACTGGTGCCAGTGGCACGAATGTGAGGATTCCCCTTCGCTACGGGCGGAGAATGAGGCCATCAACCGTGTGCTCAGCCACTGGACGGACTTCAGGGGTCTTTCCGGCGGTTCCCTCTATGTGGACGGCAAAATGGTGGCCTTCAGCGTCGGCGAGGATCTGGGCGACGGGCACCTGGGCGCGCACTACGAGAAGGGCCTCAACGGCTTCAAGGGCGTGTACCAGGCCATCAACTGCCTGTTCGCGCGCAACGCGGGCGCGGGCTTCGCCTATGTCAACCGCGCTCAGGACCTGGACGAGGAAGGCCTGCGTCAGGCCAAGATGACCTATCTGCCCGCCGATTTTCTGCGCAAATACAAGGTGACCGTCCGTTAGCGCGTGCCGTCTGCCTTTTACAAAAAAGCCGGCCGCACGCCGCCTGCGCCGCACCGTTGCGGCCTTCATTCACCGCTTTCTTCGCGGCAACGGCTGAAGCGCGGGGAAAGCGCGCTTTCCCCGCGGAGTTACGGCGCAGGCGGCTGTTTTCACGGCCGCCTGCGCGGAATACCCTTTGGAAGGTTTTCGGCGCTACTCTATCGTGAAGATATCCGCGACGGCGATCTTCAGCCCGTCTTTCATGACAAGCGCATTCCGCACCGCATCAAAGTTTGCAACCCTGCCCTGCGCCGTTACGTAGGCGCCGCCCCCCCTGGTCGCGTCAGGGACAAAGTAGGTGATGCGGACTTCCGGCTCTTCCCGGGCATTGAGGAGTTCCCGCAGCCGCCGCGAGAGTTCCTCGCGGGCCTGTTCGTCAAGCTCGACCCTTGCCGCAGTGGTTCGCGCCGCCTCCCTGAGCGCATCCGCATGCCCGGCAAGCGCGGCAAAAGGAGAAAACTGCGCGGCCCGTTCCGCCATGCCCATGCGGGGATGGACGGAGGAAACATGGTGCGGGAGATGGATAATGTCGTCATACGGGCCGGTCATGCCTTGTGCCCTCCAATGAGCTCATGCCGCAATTGCCCCGTGGCGCCCTCCTGAAAGTTCAGCCCCTTGAGGATCGCGTTTTTTCCATACTTGCGGCGTATCTCAAGGATTGTCCGCTGCCGTTTCCTTTCCGCCCGGAGCGCGCCCGCATCCTCCCGGCCTCCGTGGTCGCCGGGAAACAGCGTGAGCTGCCTGGGCCGGGCGGCGATCGCCTCGGCCAAAACCACATCCTCGGCCGTCAGGCTGAGCCGACGGATCTGCAGCCTGCTGTCGGCAATCCGATCGAACAGGCCGCATGCTGCGGCGACCAGCGCACCGGAAGACGAGGAATGCCGTTCAAGAGCGCATGTCCCCCGCGCCGGCCGGGGAACGCGCTTCCCGTATCGGTTCACGACAAGCTCGCCGCTGCGCCGCCCCCCAAGCCCGGCCGGATTCCCGGCGTCATACCCGATCATCAGAACCAGCCGCCGCGTCGCAAGCGACTTTTCAAACAGCTGCAGGGCGAGCTCGTCCGCCATTTCCCGCACAACGACTCTCGCCTTGTCGCAATCATACGGACACGGCAGCACCTGGCCGGAACCGATGCTGCGGGCCGCGGGCCTGTATGCCCGGATGTCGGCAATGGTGCACGGCTCCCAGCCCCAGGCATGGTCAATGAGCAATTCCGCATTGACGCCGAAACGCCGGTACAGGATTTCCTCATTCCGAACCGAGCAACGCGCGATGTCGCCCATGGTCCGCAGGCCGATGGTCTTCAGCTGCTCGGCATACCCCCTGCCCACGCGCCAGAAATCCGTGATGGGGCGATGGTCCCAGAGCCGGCGGCGATAGCCTGTCTCGTCGAGTTCGGCGATGCGCACGCCGTCCTTGTCCGGAGGGATCTTTTTGGCCATGATGTCCATGGCGACCTTGGCCAGATACAGGTTAGGGCCTATTCCGGCCGTTGCCGTGATGCCTGAGGCCTCAAGAACGGCCCTGACAATGGTCAGGGCGAATTCACGAGCGCTCTGCCTGTAAAGGGCAAGGTAGCTTGTGGCATCGATGAACACCTCATCAATCGAATACGCATGAATGTCATCCTGCGCGACATAGTTGAGGTATGTTTTATAGATACGGGCGCTGTATTCAATATAGAGGGCCATGCGCGGCACGGCGACGACATAACTGACCGCGAGGCGCGGGTCCGCGTCCAGGGCGGCGCTGTCGAACGATTCGCCCCGGAAGTTCCTGATTCCGGCCGCAGTCCTGCGCAGCGCATTCACCTCCCTGACTTTCCGGCTGACCTCAAACAGACGCGCCCGCCCGGGGATGCCGCAGGCCTTGAGCGAGGGGGAAACAGCAAGGCAGATGGTCTTCTCTGTGCGGCTCTCGTCGGCGACGACCAGATTTGTCGTCAGGGGGTCAAGCCCCCGCTCCACGCATTCCACGGAAGCGTAGAACGATTTAAGGTCAATGGCGATATAGGTGCGCGACTGCATGGCATTTTCCGTATAGCCTGTCGCCTCGCGCGATGGCAAGGCCGCTCCTGCTGTGGCATCCCCCGGCAGCCGCCGTTGCGCCGTCGGCATGCAATGCCATTCGACTTTGATGCGAAAAAGCACTAGGATACACCCCGTCGACTTCAGAACGAGGTGCAGCGCATGGACACTCTGACACTCATGGGCATGGGCTTTGTGCACGCCCTCAGCCCCGTCAACCTGCTCGCCATGTTTGTCTCCACGGCCGTGGGCGTGACCATCGGCTGCCTGCCCGGCCTCTCGGCCGCCATGGGCGTGGCCCTGCTCCTGCCCGTCACCTTCGGCATGGATCCGGCCACCGGGCTTATCATGCTGGGCGGCATCTACTGCGGGGCCATCTTCGGCGGCTCCATCAGCGCCATTCTCATCCACACGCCGGGCACGCCCGCCTCGGCCGCCACGGCCATCGAGGGCTATCAGCTGACCCTGCGCGGTCAGGCCGCCAAGGCGCTGACCACGGCCTGCTTTGCCTCCTTCTGCGGCGGACTGCTGAGCTGCATCTCGCTCTATTTCTTCTCCCCGCTGCTGGCCCAGCTGGCCATGAAATTCAAGAGCCCCGAATACTTCTGGCTGTCGCTCTTCGGGCTGACCATCATCGCCGGGGTTTCCTCCAAATCCATGCTCAAGGGCCTCATGTCGGGCGTGCTGGGCCTTCTGCTTTCCACCATCGGCATGGACCCCATGGAAGGCGTGCCGCGCTTCATGTTCGGGCAAAGCGCTCTGTATAACGGCATCGACACCACGTGCGCGCTCATCGGCCTGTTCTCCATGTCGCAAATTCTGATCCTGGCCGAAAAAAAAATCGTCCGGCGGCCCCGCGCCGCAGCGTTCAAGGACAAATTCGGCCTGAGCGGCAAGGAGGTGCGACGCATCTCGCCCGCCATCGTCCGCTCGTGGATTATCGGCAATATCATCGGCATCCTGCCCGGCGCGGGGGCCTCCATCGCCTGCTTCATGGGCTATAACGAGGCGCGGCGCTTCTCCAGGCACAAGGAGGAGTTCGGCAAGGGCTCCATTGAGGGCGTGGCCGGTTCGGAGGCCGCCAACAACGCCGTCACCGGCGGCTCGCTCATTCCCACGCTGACCCTGGGCATTCCCGGCGAATCCGTGACGGCCGTGCTCATGGGCGGCCTGATCATCCACGGCCTGCAGCCGGGGCCCGAACTGTTCACCACGCACGCGGGCATGACATACACCTTTTTCGCGGGCTTCGTCATTGTGCAGTTCCTCATGCTGGCCATCGGCATGCTGGGCTGCCGGGGCTTCGCCTCCATCGCCCGCCTTTCAGACGCCATTCTCATCCCCTCCATCTTCCTGCTCTGCGTTGTGGGCTCCTATGCCATCCACAACAACTACACGGAAGTGATCATTATGATGATCTTCGGCGTTATCGGCTATCTGGCCCGCAAGTTCGATTTGAACGCGGCCGCCATCGTACTGGGGCTCATTCTGGGTCCCATAGGCGAGCGGGGCCTGCGCCGGGCGCTGATGCTCAGCGACGGCGACCCCTCCATCCTCTTCTCCACGCCCATCTGCTGGGCACTGGCGGCCTTGTGCGTGCTCGGCGTGCTCTCACCCATGCTTATGAGCCGAATGGAAAAGAAGATGGCCGTACATGCGCAACACTGACCAGTGAGTAACCCCGTGAAAAGATTTCTGCTTTTGTCCGGTCTTGCCCTGCTGCTTCTGGCCTGCGGCTGCGTGCGTCCGCCCCCGCCGGACAACAGACATGACAACGGCGCGTATCCCCATGAACTGCACCACAATCCGCCCGTGCGCCATGAGCCGCATCACGCCCCGGCGCACGACCCGCAACACCATCGGAATACTCCGCAACACCATGACCAGCCGGCCGCGCACACCCCACAGCATCGTGACGCCGCGAATGCCGGCAAAGGGGCCGCGCATGCTCCACAGCGACATGACGACGCCGAGCGGCATGTGACAGACACCCACAGGCCGTAACAGGCCTCACCGCGCCCGGCAAACCGTGCGGAATCGTCAGGGCTGATCGTCAGGGCTGCCGGACGGCAGCCCTGAAAAACGCCGCAGCCCGGCACTGTGAACGGTGTCGGGCTGCGTGCGTTATCAGCAAAAAACCCTGCGTGCGCTTCAGCGCTGCGAAGCATGCAGATGAAAAAACGGTCGCGGGGGGCGCTACTCGCCCGCTTCCCGCTCCACTGCAGGCTCCTGCGGTTTGTCGGCGACGACAGGGGGGGTGTTCGCGGGTTTGGCAAACAGGGGTTTGATGTCGCCCTGCCAGCACCCGACAAAGCCGGAAGCAAGGCCCCTGACGCCTCCCCATAGGGTTTTGACGCAAAGAACAAACAGGGAAAAAAGAAATACAGTGCCCCACGCGATGCCGTGCCGATAGTGCCAGGCTTCGCTGTTGTAGCCGGTCTCCATGTATCTCTCATGCGTGGTGGGTTCAGACATGTTCTTCCTCCGTCACGGTTTTATGGCCTTGCAGCCGTTTTTTTTCCTCCTCTGTCCATCATACCCGCCCCGCACGGCCAGTCAAGCGGCCGGAGCCGCCCGCGGCCCGCGCCTGCGCGGAATACCGTGCGAAAATACCCCGACAGGCCCGTGCGGAGAAAGCGCTTTTCTCACGCCCGCCGTCGCGAACCCGCCGCCGCGAGGCTTGCGGCAAACCAGCAGCAGGCCACCAGAATGATGGTGGCCCCGCTGGAGGTGGCCAGCCATTCCTGCGCGGAAAGCACCAGTCCGGCGAAGGCGGAACTCGTGCCCGCCAGCAGCGCCCACCAGAACATGCCCCCGGCCGAACGCGCCAAGTTGCGCGCCGTTGCGGCGGGCACGATGAGCAGCGCCGTGACCAGCAGCACGCCCACGGCCCACACGGAAAACATGACCACCAGCGCCAGCAGCCCGGCAAAGGCGTATTGCCACAGGGCCACGCGCACGCCGTGCGCCCGCGCCATGACGGGGTTCAGGGCAATGAGCAGAAGGCGGTTGTAGCCCACGGCCTGAAAGAGCAGCAGGACCGCGAAGAGCACGGCAAGGAAGGCTGTTTCCCCTTCCGTGATAGTCAGGATGTCGCCGTAGAGGAAGCGCTGCATGTCGCGCGCCGCGCCGCTCGCGCGGCTGACCACGGCCAGGCCGAACGCCACCACGGCGGAAAAGGCTATGCCGATGACCGTGTCCGCCGAGAGGGCGCTCCTGCGGCGCACGGCCACGATGCCGAGGCCCACCAGCAGGCCGAAGAGCGGCATGGAAAGCCTCGGCGGCACGGCCAGCAGCAGTCCCAGGGCCACCCCGGCGAAGGCCGAGTGCCCGATGGCGTCGGAAAAGAAGGCCATGCGGAAATTGATGACCTCCACCCCGAGCATCGAGGCCATGGGGGCCAGCAAAAGCAGCCCCAGCAGAGCCTGCTGCATGAAGCGCAGTTGCAGGCAGTCCAGCGGAATCAGGGCAATCAGGGCGTACACGGGCGAAAAATCAGGCATGGCCGCCCTCCCCTGTCATATCCGCGCAGGCGGCAGGCGCTTGCGGCGGCGCTGCCCCGGAAACCGGACAGCCCATGACTTCCGCCGCCTCGCCCACGGCCCCGCACAGGGGGCAGCCGGGGTGATGCGGGTCGCACTGGTCGGGATAGAGATGGATAGGCACGCCGAACAGTTCCATGAGCAGGGGCGATGTCAGGGTGGCGCGCGGCGCGCCGGCGGCGCGGACCGTCCTGTTGATGCAGATGACATGCGTGGCGTAGTGCGCCACCAGCGGCAGATTGTGGCTGACCATGATCTGCGTGAAACCGCGTTCGCGTCGGACGGCATCCAGCACTTCCCAGAACAGGCGCTCGCCGCGCACGTCCACGCCCGCCTCGGGCTCGTCAAGGATGAGCAGTTCCGGCTCGCGCCCGAGGGCGGCGGCCAGGAGCACCCGGCGCAGTTCGCCGCCGGAAAGATCGCCCATGCGGCACTGCGCCAGATGTTCCGCGCGCACCAACTCCAGCAGGCGCACGGCATCGTGCGCGGCCGGGACGCGCAGGCCGAGCCACAGGGGACGACGCTGCCGGTTCAGGGCCAGAAACTCGTCCACGCGCAGGGGCAGGCCGCGATCCGGCGCAAGCTGCTGCGGCACATAGGCCGCGCGAGGCGCGCGCGCCCCGCCGGAGAACAGGATGCTCCCCGTAAAACGCTGCTCGCCGAGCAGGCACATAAGCAGCGTCGTCTTGCCGGCGCCGTTGGGCCCCACCAGCACAGTGCTGCCCCCGGCGGGAGCCTCGGCGCAGATATCCTCAAGAATGTCGCGCCCCCCCAGATGCACGCGCACATGCGCGAAGCGCACCGCGGGGGCGTTCAGCACGCTAGTTGCCAAGATGCTCCTCGAGTATGCGGCAGTTGTTTTCCATAACGCGCTCATAATAGTCCGGCGCGGCATCCTCCGGACCGGAGGCCACGGGGTCCAGCAGCACGGCCGGAACGCCGGTTTCCGCCGCAAGCGCGCGCACGGGCTTGTCCGAATACTGCGGCTCGCCGATAAGCAGCGCAGGCCTGCGCTTCCTGATGTTGCCGGCCAGTTCAAGCAGGCGCGCCGCCGAGGGCTGCACATCCTCGTCTTCCTGGATGACGCCCGCAAGATGCAGACCGGCATCCCGCACAAGGTACGCCATGCCGTCATGCAAGAGCAGCACATCCTTGTTGGCGGCCCTGGCGGCCACAGCGGCAAGACGCCTGCCAAGGGCTTCCAGCCGGACGGCGTAGGCCTCGGCCGTTGCCGCGCACTCCCCGGCGGCCTCGGGCGCGGCCTTCGCCAGCCCCGTACCGATGGCGCGCGCCATGGCCGCCGCCTGCACAGGGCTGGAAAACGCGTGCGGGTTCACGCCGCCGTGCCCGTGGGCATGGTCGTGTCCATGCCCGCCCGCTTCTTCAGCGTGATGCTCCATCGGCCCGCGCAGCATGCGCACGCCCGCGCTGCTGTCGATGACTGTGGCGTCCTTGAGCCCGGCGAGCATCGTTCCTAAAAAATCTTCCATGCCCAGGCCGTTGATGACCACAATCTTCGCCGTAATCAGCCTGCGCACGTCTCCGGGGGTCAGGGCGTATTCATGGGGGCAGCCCGTCCGGGCCGGGATGAGCAGTTCCACACGCACGCCGGGGCTGGCTTGCGCCACGGCGCGGGTCAGCAGATACACAGGATAGGTGGTGGCGAGCACGCGCACTTCGGCTGCGGCCGCGCGCGCCTCCGGCGGCGTGGCGGGCAGGGGAAGCAGGAGGGCCGGCAGCAGACCGGCCAGCAAAAGGAATGCATTCCTCACGGCGAACTTCATAAAGACTCCTTCAAAAGGTTCCGAAGGATAACCATAAAATCCGGGCAGAGTGCGTGTCAAGGAGGAGAAGGCAGGTTGATTTTTCCGTCTTCCGGCCCTACCTTGGCCCCGCTGCCGCCACGGCCCGACGCGGCGGCGCGCAGGCCCGTTCCGGCGTCTGACAGGCACGGCATCATGGAGAGAACGCGTGCGAAACCTGTGTTATTGCCTCCTGCTCACGGCCGCCCTCACGCTGACGTCTACGGCCGGAGACACGCCAGCCGCCTCCGCAGGCGATGCCCCCTCCCCGGCGGACGCCGCCTCCGCACGCGCCCCTGAACCCTTGGCGGCAGAGCCTCCCCAAAAGGACGGAGACGGCCCCGCCCCGGCGGCGGCAACGCCCCCGGCCCGCGCTCCGCAAGCTCTCCCCGGGGCATCCGCACAGCGCGCCCTGCCGCCCCTGCGCACACTGCTCACCTCGCCTTTCGGCCCCCGGGCCATGCCGGGCTGGCTCGGCAGGGGCGGCAAGCCCGTGCGCATGCACAACGCCATAGACATCCGCGCCAGAATCGGCTGGCCGGTGGTGGCGTTCAAGGGGGGGACGGTCCGGCAGGCCGGGCCCAACGGCGCGCTGGGCCTTTCCGTGCTGGTCCGGCAGGACGACGGCATGACGGCCTACTACGGCCATCTCGGCAAAATCCGGGTCTCGGCGGGGCAACGCATTGAGGAAGGAACGCCCGTGGGGGAGGTGGGCTGCACCGGCAGAACCACGGGCGCGCATCTGCATTTCGGTCTGCACAGGGCCGACGGCACGGCGGTGGACCCCCTGCCCTTTCTGGAGCGGGCCGAACAGGTGCTGCGTCCGGCTCCGGAGCAGATTCCCCCCGTGCTGGAGGCGCAGGCCTGCAGCGGCCCCGTGCTGCGCGGGCGCAACGGCCTGCCCGTGCGCATGAACCGCGAACTCCTGCGCAGGCTGGACAGTTATACGCCCCCGCCCATCCCCTCCTGGGGCAGCCGGTAGAGGCCGAAGGCGCTCCGGGGCTTTCCCCGGCGGGACAGGAAACGGGAACGGGCTATCGGCGCATCAGATAGATGATGCCCCCCGTAGCCGCGCCCACGACCATACAGATGCCGAAGGTCGTCCAGGGATACGCGCTGCTGCCGACCAGCACGCCGAGAAAAAACGACAGTCCGGCGACTCCGGCTATCATCAGCATGTCGTTCATCGTCCCTCCTGTGCGTGCGCGCCGCCGCGCGCGCCCTGCGCAACCATCTTCGCCGTGCCGTCCCGCGCCGGCCCGGCCTTTTTGGCCGGGGGCCTGCGCGCGCAGGGCCACAGCGCAGCGGTCACGAACACCTGCCCCACCGCCAGCACGACATCGCGATCTGACAGCGCCGCGCAACACACCAGCGCGGCCCCCGCAACCAGCAGAACGCGGCAATGCCTCCACAGGCCGACCACTTGCGCGCATGCGCCGACGCCCAGCAGCGCGGCAAACAGACATGCCGCCGCGCGCTCCGCAGGCAGCCGCAGAACGAGCGGAGGCAACTCCGCCGCCCCGGCGGCCGCAGCGGCAACAGGCAACAGGGCCGCGCCTATTCCCAGACCAGCGCGCACCATTCGCCGTCCACCACGCGCTGCGGGACGGGCAGCCCCTGCGCCGCATAGGCCGCCTCCACGCCGTCCGCCTGGATTGTCAGCAGGCCGGAGAGCACCAGGCAGCCGCCGGGCTTGCGGGCCGCAGCGATGTCCGGGGCCATCTCCGTCAGCGGACGGGCCAGGATATTGGCCAGCACCAGATCGTAACAGCGCCCGGCCGTCGCGTCGATGCTGCCGAGGCCCAGTTCAAGGCCCGCAGCGCTGTTGAGCGCGCGATTCTCCCGCGCGTTGTCCACAGCCAGAGGGTCAATGTCGTAGCCCTCGCCCGTAAGCCCGCTTCTGCAGCAGGCAATGGCCAGCACGCCCGAGCCCGTGCCCAGATCCAGAAACGTCTGCCCGGCCCGCAGCCGCCCGGCATCCAGCAGGTTGCTCAACACCGTGAGGCACAGGGCCGTGGTGGCGTGATGGCCCGTGCCGAAAGCGCTCTTGGGTTCGATGAGCACCTTTGTCCGCCCCGGGAAATCCGGCGTGTCCGCCAGCCAGGGGGGCAGCACCACGAAACGGCTGCCGCAGGGAACCGGCGTGAAAAACTGCCGCCAGGCGGCCAGCCAGTCCTGCGCTTCCAGCGCGGCCACGGCGCACTGCGCTTCGGGGACCGCATCGCACAAGCCGCGGTGCAGCTTCCGGATGAATTCCTCACTGTCACAGTGAATGCGGAAACGCGTTTCCCCGGTGGGCAGGCTTTCCTCCTCCCAGCCAAAGGGCACGTTCAGGGTCAGAAAGCCGGTGGCGCGGTCGGCGTCTTCCTCCGCCACAAGAGCCTCAAGGCGAAACATTGCTTCCATGCGTGGACTCCGGGTTACGGTCGGGCGGCGCGCCCGGCACTGGTGCAGTATGCCGGATTTTCCGCGCAAGGTCGAGCGGCGCCGACGCCCCCTGCCAAATAACATAGTAAGATGCTATGTATTGCCTTGCCCGCCGAATGCGCGTACTGTACTTCCTCATCTTCACGCACCTTCTTGCCCAAGGAACAGGCATGCCCACATCCGCGCCCACCCCGGCCGCATCCGCGCCCCCGCCCCTCGAGCCCCAGGCCCGGGAGGAGCTTGACGCCCTGCTTGCGCGCATCCGCATGGACTTTGACGTGGAATTTGAACCCCTGCATGTGGATGACAGGCCGCTGGAAGTGCTGGCCATCCGCAACATGCAGGCCCATCTGGACAAGCTCTTGCAGCGCCGGGCCATTCAAAACCCGCTCAAGGATCTGCCCCTCTGGGCAAAGATCTGGCCCGGCTCCTTCGTGCTGGGACGCCTGTTGCGCAAGTACGAGCCGGAGGGCAAATCCCTGCTGGAACTGGGCGCGGGCTGCGGCGTGCTGAGTCTGGTGGCCGCGCGCTTCGGCTTTGGACGCATCGTGCTGACGGATGTGGTGGAGGAGGCCCTGCGCTTCGCCCGGGCCAACGTGCTGCGCAACGGCCTTGCCGGGCGCGTTGCCGTAACCCGGCTGGACGTGACCGCGCCGGGGCGGGACCCGCGCTTTCCCGACGGGTTTGACAGGATCGCCGCGTCGGAAATGCTCTACCTTGACGAACTGCACCGCCCGCTGGTCAGGTTTGTGGACCGGCACCTCGCACCGGGCGGCAAGGCCTTTTTCTGTACGGACATTGCCCGCGCCAAGCCCCGCTTCGCCAAACTGGCGGCCGGGACCTTCCGCGTCACCGAGGGGCATATCGGCGTCACGGCGCACGACGAAGACGGCGGCGAGCAGCGCCGCATCTACAGCATCCTCATTCTGGAGCGGCCATGAACGCGCAGCTTCCCCGCATTCTCCTCGCCCCCTGCCCCAAGGGCTACACCCGCGACCTGGACAAGGCCGTGACGCCGGCCGACACCATTGCCCGCGTGCGCGGCAGGCTGGCGCACAGCGGCCTGGACATTCTGGCCCGCACGCGCCGCGTTGATGCGGGCAGGCTGGGCATCCCGGTGTTCCTGAGCGAATGCGGGGCCGACGCCAAACGCGTCATGCCCGTGCGCAAGCAGATGGGCAAGGGTTCCTCTCCGGAACAGGCCGAAGCCTCCGCACTCATGGAACTTATGGAGCGCTACGCCTTTTTCAGCTTCTGGGAAGAGCGGCCGCACATGGTCCGCGCCACATGGAGCGAGGCCGAAGCCCGCTTCGGCGAGGCGCTGCTGCCCGTGGAATCCATGCTGCTTTCCGTGCACGACGCGCTTGCGCCCGAACAGGCGCGCCGCGTGCTGGATCTCACGCCCTGGCTCTTCTACCCGGCAACGCGCCTGACAGACGCGCGCACGGTCTGGCTGCCGCTGGACTGGTTCAAGCTGCTGGGCGAATTCAACGGCACGTCTGCGGGCAACAGCGCGGAAGAATCCCTGTTGCAGGGCCTGTGCGAACTGGTTGAACGGCACGTCTGCTGCAGGGCAGACCGCCTGCGCCCCGTCCTGCCCACCATTGACCCGGCCTCCTGCACAGGGGACCCCGTGCTGGCAGGACTGCTGGCGGCCTTTGAACGCGAGGGCGTGCGCCTGCTGCTCAAGGACTTCTCGCAGGGCATGCCCCTGCCCACGGTGGCGGCCCTAGCCTGGGACCCGGCCACCTTCCCCGACAGTTCGGAAATCGTCTTCACGGCGGGCACGGCGGCCTCCCCGGCCAAGGCGGCCATACGCGCCGTCACCGAGGTGGCGCAACTGGCGGGCGATTTCTGCACCCATGCCTGCTATGAGGCCTCAGGCCTGCCCAAGTTCAGCGAACCTGCACAGGCGGACTGGCTGCAGCAGGGCCCTGTTGTTCCGCTCTCCTCCCTGCCGGGCGTGGGGAACAGCGACATCCGCGAGGAACTGCTGACCGCCGCGCGCGGGCTGGCCCCGCTGGAACTCTACGCCGTGGAGACCACCAACCCGGCTGTGGGCGTGCCCGCGCACTACAGCATCGTGCCCGGCCTGGAATTCCGCGAACGCGACCGCAACGAGAGCCTGGGCCTGTTTACGGGCCGCAAGCTCGTGGAGGAGGCCGACGCCGCCACCGCCCTGCGCGGGCTTTGTGTGCTGGCCGAATGCTATCCCGGCGCGCATTTTCTGCCCTTCTTCGAGGGCATGCTGGCGCTTCGCGCCGAAAACCGCGCGGCAGCCCGCGCATCCTTTGCCGCCGCCGTTCCCCTGCAGCCGGATGCGGACTCGCGCGCGCTGGCCGCCTTCTACCAGGGCTACGCAGATACCCTTGACGGCCGCTGGCAGGAGGCCCTGCCGGCGCTGGAAGAGGCCGCACGCCTCTGCCCGGAAATGAAGGAATACGGCAACCTGCTGGGCGTGGCCCGCTTCAGGTGCGGGGACTACGCCGGAGCCGGGGCGGCATTCCGCGCCGTGCTGCGCGTGGACAAGGGCTCGGCCGTGGACCTGGCCAACCTGGGCCTGTGCGAAAAATTCCTGGGCAAGGCCGACGCCGCCCGCGAACATCTGCGCGCCGCGCTGGAACTGGACCCGGACCTGGAGTTCGCCCGCACGCATCTTGCCGAACTGGGCAAGGCAAAAGACTGAACCCTCCGGAAGCGTTCAGGGCAGGATGCGGCGCGTGCTGACCACACAGCGCGCTTCCACGCCCGGCGTGAGCGTGCGCTCCTCCGTGTTGTCGATGAGCACGCGCGCGGGCACGAAGAGCGCCGGAGCGGCCCCGCCCTCCTCCGTTGCCGCGGATCGCGCCGCAGCGGGCAGAGGCTGCGGTTCCAGCACGTCATACACCCTCCCGGAGAACTCCCCTTTTTCACCGTCCACCGTGATGGAGCATTTCTGCCCGGCCTTGAGGCCTGCGCCCTCCGACTGCGGAAAGAAGGCCAGCACCCAGTAGGCATTGCGGGCGCCCTTGCCCTCGGGCAGCAGCAAGGCCACGGGCTCTCCGGCCTGCACCATCTGCCCCTGTGCGGCCAGGCCGCGCAGGATGCGACCGTCCCTCGGGGCATAGAGATTGCCGTCCGGACTCTGCTGCCGTGGAACCCCGGCGCGCGTCAGCGCCTCCCTGGTGTAGTTGGGCATGGCGTACCGGCTGCGCGAGGCCAGCTGCCTGTAGCGCAGCGTCTCCTCCCGCACGCGGGCCAGTTCCTGGTCCATGGCCGCCCGCGCAAGACTGGCCTGCTCAAATTCCGCTGCGGCCTGCTCCATGGCAGCCCGCGCCCGCGCCTCAGCCTGCCGGGCTGCCGCATAGCGCGTCTGGCCCACAGCGTGTTCCCCCCCCTGGGTTTCCAGCGTGCGCAGGGCCAGCTGCGCACGCACATGCTCCGCCACCAGATCCTCGCGCCGCTTTTTCCTTGCCTCCTCCTCATGACGCGCGGACGCGAGGCGGCGGGTCATGTCCCGCTCCGCCTCCTGCACGTCACGAAGGCGGGCGGCGGTCTCCTCCATATCGGGAGGAGCCGCCGACGCGCGCAGCCCCGCCACGTTGCGGCCGGCCGCGTCCAGATGACGTGCGGCCTCGCGCGCGTCCAGCCGGGCGATGATCTGCCCCTCGCGCACGGAGTCGCCCTCGCGCACGGCCACGGCCTCCACCCGGGCGGCAAAATCCGACGCTACGGGGAACACCATGCCGTCAAGCATGCCCCATGAACTGGCGACCCTCCCGGCCATGACCCACCACACCACGCCGACGGCGCAGCCCAGCAAAGCCCAGACGGGCAGCAGACGCAGCCAGAGGCGACGTTTTTTTACAGGGGTTGCGCTGGGCATCTCAATATAGAGGGCGTCCGGCATGGTTGCCTCCCGGAATCGGGCCGCGCGTTGTGCCGCGCGGCTGTCGTTTGCGTCATGTTTGCGTTCAACGGCGTCCGTTTTGTGCCTATTCGTACCAGCTATGCAGGCGGCGTGCCAGAACAAATTTTCCGCCTTTACAACCGCCGGACGGACGCTTACAACGACACGGAATTACAGTGCGCGCCATCCCGCCGGCGGCGCGCCGTCAGGAGCTGTGCGGAATATGATTGTATTGCGATTCTGGGCGCTGTTCTGCCTGTGCGGCCTGCTTGCCGGGTGCGCCACCCGACCCGTTGTCGTTGTGGAGAAACAGGAATTCCTGCGTATGGCGCACAATATGTCCAAGGAAATGCAGGCCCGCAATCTGCTGGACAAGGACGGCGACTATGTCGCCCCCCTTTCCCTTGCAGGAATGCAGAACTACGGCGATATCCTGTTCCGGCGCCTCTCCCCGTCCTTCATGCACCAGCCCGATACCGTGCACGATATCTACCTCGGCCCCGTTTTCGCCGCCACCATCCAGCCGGACAGCCGCGTGCGGCACTGGGATAACGGCTTCAGCATCGACCACGCCACGCAAAAAATTGTTGTGAACATGATCGCCATCGCGGACTGGGACAATGACGGCCGGGACGAATGGATTGTCTCCTGCATGGTGGAACCCAAGCGCGGCGGACGCACGCGCACCTATTATGTGCTTGTGCCGCCGCCGGGCAACGGGCGGGAAAAGCTTGAGGGCACGCTGGCGGCCATCTACGAGTGTTTCGGGCTGGCCTGCTCCCTCTATGTGCGTGACAGCAAGGTCATCCGGCGCGATGCCGCCGACCCCCTGGCCCCGCCCACGGAGGTGCATGATGTGCTGCCCGGCCTGCAAACGATCACCACCCCGCCGGATGCGCATGCGCCCGTAACCGGCGGTCTGGAGGAACGCAACCTCTGACCTGTCCGCTTGCCTGCCGCTTGACCGTCGTCTATCCTCGCCGCATGCGCCTCTGCCGGGCGGCCTGCCCTTCGTGACGGGTTCGGCAGCGGCGGTCGAAACGCTGCAAGGGCTGTTTTTGCAACAGGAGCATGTCATGGCCGTCATTTCCTTTTGCCTCGGCGCCGCATCCGTTGTCGCCGCCGCATATGTCCACAAGTTTTATGAAGACAGCAGGGCAAAGAAAACGGAGCGCTTGCACGCCGCCCTGACGGCCGTCCATGACGGCGCGGATGACGTGGACAAGGACGTTCTGGACGAATTGTACCGCAAGGGCTGGGTGGCGGATGTCGCTGACGGACGCGCAGTTACGGCGGCGGGCAGGGAATTCCTGGAAAAACGGAACGGCGCGCGGCCTTCGTGATGTTCCCAGCGGCGATCTGAACCCGGCAGCCTTCCCGCCCCGGCATGGGGCCTGTCGGCTGCGCCGGGGCCGGCATTCCTGACGCGCCACGCGCAGGCCGCCCCTTCGCCGTTCAGTCCCCCAGCGATTTCAGGATGGAAAGGGCGTCAATGTCTGCGGCTTCGCCGGCGGTCAGGGGCTGAGTAATCTTTATCCCCCGATGTTTGGCCAGATCCACGGTTCTCGGCGGGACAATTCCCCTGCCGTCCGGGGCGCGCACCACGGCAGCGACGGGCTGCAGCGGCATGGCGGGATTGGCCCTGGCAATGACGCCCCTGAAGCCGGAAGAAAGTTCCACCGGCGTTCCCACCGGATAAATGCCCATCATCTTGATAAAATGTTCCAGCAGGCCCGGCTCCCAGGCGCCCCTGCGCATTTCAAACATGATGGAGAGCGCCTTGGTGGGCGGCATGGCGGCCTTGTAAACGCGCTTGGCCGAAAGCGCGTCATAGCAGTCCGCCACGGAGAGGATGCGCCCATACTGGCTGATGCGCGCACCCACGAGGTGGCCGGGATAGCCCGAACCGTCGTGCTTTTCGTGGTGCTGCCCCGCGCCCAGCATGATTTCAGGCTCAATGCCCTTGACGGAAGCCAGCGTGTCCTGCCCCAGCCGGGCATGCGTTTTCATGACGGCGAACTCTTCATCCGTAAGGCGGCGCGGCGCGTTGAGGATCTCAACGGGCACCCGCATTTTGCCGAGATCGTGGAACAGCCCCGCCATGCCCAGCAGATACAGCTTCTGCTGGTCAAACCCCAGATATTTGCCGAAGGCCACGGAAAAAATGGCCACATTAACGCAGTGGGCAAAGGTGTATTCGTCGTAATGCTTGATTTTTGCCAGCGACGTCAGGGCATCGACATTGCGGTTGACGCTGTCGATGATGCCGTGCACCAGCGGGCGTGAAGCCTCCAGATCAACCGTGCCGTTCCGCGCTTCCAGCATGAACGCCCTTGCATGCCTGACGCACTCGGTATAGGTGTTTTCGGCCTGTTGCAGTTCCTCCGCCAGCGACACCACGGCAGGCGCGCCGCGCGACTCGCCCGCGTTTTCGAGAGATATGGGCTCCACCGGCTTGATGTTGGACTGCTCCGGATCATAATAGGCTTCCGCAAATCCCTGCTGGATGATTTCCGCGATTTCCGCCTGGGAGCGAATCACGCCTTCCTTTGCATACAGATACGGATGGTCAATCCAGGATGCCCCCGTATCGACAATATACATACCGGGACGCAGATCATCTACGGAAACATGCAGGACAGGCATGAACTCTCCTTCTCACAATGCGCGGCGCACCGGGGCATGCGCGTGACGCCGGATGCGCGAACAGGACATGCGCCGATCTTTCACAGGATGCCGTCCGTGCCGCAGTGCAGCCGGATTGCGGACGCCCCCGTTCCCGAAGCATCGGGAAACGGAGACAGCATGGGGAATGGCGGGACAGCAGCATGGCTTGTTACATATCCCGCGTTCCGTTCACTGCAGAAAGTACGGTTTGTCCCGGCGCTTGGCAAGGTTTTTCCTCACGCCGGGGGAGGAAGCCGCCCCGCGCGGCTGCCGGGCGTTCCGGGAAGGGAGAACCGGCTTGCCAGGCGGCCTGTTCACCCGTATGGTAAAGCGCCATGACGCCATCTCGCTGGATTGTGCTGCTGCACCTTGTGCTGGTCTATATTTCCTGGGGCTCCACCTATCTGGGGCTCAAGCTGGCGCTGGAGGTGCTGGGCCCCTTCATGGCCTGCGGGGCGCGCATGACCCTCGGCGGTCTGCTTTTCGGGCTGTATCTGCGGCTTGCGGGGCGCTGGCGGCGGCCGACTGCCGCGGATCTGCGGCACGCCGCCGTCTTCGGCCTGCTCATGGTGGTCATGGCGAGCGGCTTTCTGAGCAAGGGGCAGGAATATATAGACAGCAGCGTGGCGGCGCTGGTTTCCGGCAGTACGCCCATCAGCATGCTGGTGGCGGCATGGCTCTTCGCCGGAGAGGAACGTCCCTCCGCCGCGCAATGGCTGGGCCTCGCGGGCGGACTCATCGGTCTCGTGCTGCTGGGCGGAGCGCATACAGAAGGCGGCCTGCGCGCCGACCCGGCGGGCGTCTGCTGGGTGCTGTCGGGAACCTTTGCCTGGGTTGGCGGTTCGCTGGTCATGCGGCGCAGGCCCGCCGTCACCCGCCTTTTGCCCCAGCAGTCCTGCGCCCTGCTGCTCCTGGTCGGCGGCATGGAAAGCCTGCTGCTGGGCGCGCTCTGCGGCGAATGCTCCATGACGCACTGGGAAAATCTGCGCCCGGAAGTGCTGCTGGCCTTCGCCTGGATGGTCGTGGGCGGGGCCATCTTTGCGTACAACAGCTATTTCTGGCTGCTGTCGCATGTTTCCATAGCCACGGCAGTCTCCTATGAATATGTGGTGCCGGTCATCGGCATTCTCCTGGGCTGGCGGCTCGGCGGAGAAGCCGTCAACGGGCAGATGCTCCTTGCCTCCTGCCTGACCGTGGGCTCGGTATTCCTCATTCTCCGGCACAAGCACGACAGATAGCGGCCCTCCCGGCGGACAGGGGCCGCAGCCGGTGCAAAACAGGACAGGAACGCGCATGCGCAGAGGCCTTGCCGCTCATGCGGCAAAACTGTTTTTCACGCCGCAGGAATGGGCGCTTTGCGCCGTGACCATGCTCTGGGGGGCGACCTTTCTCATCATTCGCCTGTCCATGCAGGAAAGCGGGCCGCTCTGGTTTGTGGGGCTGCGTTTCAGCGCGGCGACCGCGGCGCTTGTGCTGTGTTCGCTGCCCATCCTGCTGGGCATCACCCGCAGGGAACTCTGGGGAGGCGCCGTCCTCGGCGTTGTCATCTTTGCGGGCTTTGCCCTGCAAACCATGGGGCTGACGGAAATCCCCGCCGCCAAGTCGGCCTTCATCACGGCCTTCTATGTGCCGCTTGTCCCGTTGTTCGAGCTTCTTTTCATGCGCCGCAGACCGGGGCCTGCAGCGTGGCTCGGCATGGGGCTGGCCTTTCCCGGCGTCCTGCTGCTGGCGGGACCGGAGCATGTCTCCGGCGGCTTCGGCTCCGGCGAAATGGTCACGCTGCTCTGCGCGGTGGCCTTTGCCGTGGAAATTGTGCTGACCGGCCTGATTGTCCCCGGCACCAATCCCCGCCGCATCGCCGCCGTGGAAGTGTTTGTCACCGCACTGCTGGGCTTTGCCTGCATGCCGCTCGCGGGCGAGACGCCGCCCCCCTTCTCCTGGCGCGTCATTGCCGGGGCCTGCGGACTGGGACTGCTCACCGCCTGCATTCAGAGCGTCATTGCCTGGGCGCAGAAGAGCATTCCGCCCACGCGAGCCACCATTATCTACACCGGCGAGCCGGTCTGGGGCGGACTTTTCGGCTATCTCGCCGGGGAACGCCTGCCCGCCACGGCCCTGTTCGGCTGCGGCCTTGTTATCGCGGGCATTCTCACCGGCAACAGGAAAAAGGCAAAAAACGTCCGGGGTACAGCCGGCCCGGACACGCGCGACGCCCCGTAGCACGTCGCAGGGCCTGAGCCCGCCCGTCCCGGGCCTGCAATCCGCCCCTCCCTGCCGCGCGCGGGTCAGAAAATCCGTCCCGCAGACGGCGGCGCGCTTGACGAGACACACGCCCAGGCACTACACCAAGACACCTTGGCAGTGATAACTGATATCGGCGCGCCGCGCCGGTCACAGCCGCCGTTCCGGCGGCGACGCATGAGCATGTCATCCGCTTCGCGCAGCATCGCGAAGCGTCCGTGTGGGGTGGAACGCTATGGGAATGGCCTGTTTTCTGACCGCTGCGGCGCTGCTGGTTCTGGGCTATGCCGTCTACGGTCTTCTGGCGGAAAAGGTTTTCGGCATTGACCGCTCCCGCCCGACCCCCGTGCAGCTGCACGCGGACGGTGTGGACAGCGTGGCGCTGCCGCCCTACAAAATATTCTTCATCCAGCTACTGAACATTGCCGGCCTCGGCCCCGTGTTCGGCCCCATCATGGGCGCGGTGTACGGTCCTTCCGCTCTGCTCTGGGTTGTCTTCGGCTGCATTTTCGCCGGGGCCGTGCATGACTTCCTGCTGGGCGCCATGAGCCTGCGCTACGGCGGGGCTTCCTATCCCGAAATCATCGGCCGCAATCTCGGCCGCTATGCGCGCTGGTTCATGCTTGTCTTCACCATCTGGTTCATGATTCTTGTGGGCGCGGTGTTTGTCAACGGTCCGGCGGGGCTGCTTTCCTTCAAGACCCAGCAGCTGCTCCATGCCGCCTCCTGGGGCGAGGATGCGCTCCAGTGGCTGGCCGACTGCCCGCTGGCCGACTTCTGCCGCACGCCCGGCGGCAGCGTGGCCCCGGGCAAGGTGCTGACCCTCATCTTTGCCGTCATCATCTTCGCCTACTATTTTCTGGCCACCATCCTGCCCATAGACAAGATTATCGGCCGCATCTACCCGCTGTTTGCCATCCTCCTGCTGTTCATGGCCGTGGGCCTGTTTGTCGCCCTGCTGGTCAATCCCGCCTACACGGTGCTGCCCAATCTGAAGCCGGGGGACTTCATTGCCAACCTGCACCCCAAGGGCACGCCGCTCTGGCCGCTGCTGTTCGTAACCATCGCCTGCGGGGCCATTTCGGGCTTCCACGCCACGCAGTCGCCCATGATGGCGCGCTGCATGCGCTCCGAAGGCCAGGCGCGCACCATGTTTTACGGGGTCATGATCGCCGAGGGGCTCATCGCGCTCATCTGGGTGACCATCGGGCTCTCCTTCTACGGCGGCGATCCGCAGGCCCTGCTGAGCGCGGGCACGCCCGCCGTCGTGGTGGCCAAGACGTCGGAAGGGCTGCTGGGCGGCATTCTGGGCGGCACACTGGTCTTTCTGGGGGTGGTCATCCTGCCCATTTCCACGGGCGACACGGCCTTCCGCACCGGACGGCTCATCCTTGCCGACATGCTGCACATCCGGCAGACGCGCGTCAGCAAGCGCATCGCCGTGGCCATTCCCCTGTTCATCATGGGCGTCTACTTCGCCGTGGGGGACTTCAGGGCCATCTGGATGGCCTTCGGCTGGACAAACCAGACGCTGGCCTGCGTCTCGCTGTGGGCAGCGGCCGTGTGGCTGCGCCGCCGCGACCGCCTGCACTGGATAGCCACCCTCCCCGCCCTGTTCATGACCAGCGTGTGCGGCGCGTACCTCTTCTACTTTGACCGCTTCCCCTTCCGCTGGTCGCTGGAGACCTCCACCTGGACGGGCATAGGCATTGCGGCCCTCTGTTTCGTGGCCTTTCTGCTGCGCGGGCGCGCCATGCCCACCGGCGACGAGGCAAAATTCTGAGCCGCGTCGGCCGTACCCCGGGTTCCCGCTTTCTGCCGGCTTTCACGGCGCGGCAATCCGGGGGAATTTCCAACGTATTGGCGGAAGGGGGCGTCACTCCGCGCCGCCGGGCATGGACAAACGCCCCTGCGCGTAGTATCCGGTAGGCATGGCATCAGGACAGACAACTCCAGTACAGGAGGTCACGGAGTATGAATGACTTTATGAAACTCGGGCTCATCGTTGCCGGGGGCTTTGTGCTGGGCTGCGCCGGGGCCGCCGCCGCGAAAAAGAAACAGATCGACGTCAAGGAAGTGGCCGCCAGGCTGCTCAGCCGCGGCATGGACGTCAAGGAAAAACTGCTGCGCACGACGGAAGGCCTGCGGGCCGACCTGAACGACATCCGCACGGAAGCGCGCAAACTGTCTGCGGAACGCCGGGCCGCCAGGGAAGCCTGATTTCTCTGCAACACCTGCCGTTCGGGCCGCAGGCGCACAACGTCTGCGGCCTTTTTTTTGCACGGGGCAACGCCCCTCTTCCTTCAGTTTTCCGAACGGGACACGCTCAGCACCAGCACGGAAAGAATGATGCCTGCGCTGCCGACCCAGCCAATGAGGCTGAACCTTTCCCCGAAGGCCAGCCATACCCAGAGCATGGACAGCACGGGTTCCAGCTCGGAGGCGACCACGGCCCGCACAAGGCTGATACGCTGCAACGCTCTGGCATAACAGATGAAGGCCAGGTAGGTGCAGACCACCCCGGTGGCGGCCGATGCGCACCAGACGGCGGGTGAAAGCCCGGAACGCGCGGCATTGGCGGGCAGCAAGACCAGCAGCAGGAGCGCGCCGCCCGCCAGCATCCAGGCGAAGATGACCGCTGTGGGGTAGCGCCCCTGCCAGTAGCGGATAAAGGGATAATGCGTGGCGTAACACAGCCCGGAAGCCAAGCCCGTGACGATGCCCGCAGCGGAAAAGCCCTCGGGAATGCTGCCGCCCGAACAGCAGACGCAGAGCGTGCCCGCCGCCGCGATGCCTATGGCGGTCAGCTTGGCGCGCGTCAGCCGCTCCCCGAAGAGACGCCAGGCGAAGAAGGCCACCCAGAAGGGCGCGGTATACTGGAGAATGATGTCCATGGCCGCGCCGCAGAATCTGATGGTGTACTGGGCAAGGGCGAAGTAGCAGCCTATGCCCCACACGCCGAAAAGCATGAAGAGCAGTTCATGGCGGCCGGGCGCGCGCAGCAGCCCCGTGGCGGCGCAGTGCGCGGCGAACGCGAGGCAGCCGAACAGCGCGCGGAAGAAGGCGCACTCCAGAGGCGTCATGCCCGCCGCGAGGCAGTATTTGCTGATGAGCCCGAGGAAGGACCAGAGCAGGGCCGTCAGCAGTATCCACAGCGTCCCGGCGAGTTCCGTCCCTCCGGTTGTTCCCGATTCCGCGGCCATATGCGCCTATTCCCCGGGAGTTCCTTTCCCCCGCCCGCCCCGGTTGAACACATGGTTTACCACCACGAAAAACACGGGGATGCAAAAAATGCCCAGGGCCGTGGCCAGGAAGGTGCCGCCGATGATGCCCGTGCCGATGGCATGCTGGCTGTTGGCCCCCGCGCCCCGGCTCACGGTCAGGGGCAGCACGCCCAGCAGAAAGGCCATGGAGGTCATGACAATGGGCCGCAACCGCAGGCGCGCGGCCTCAATGGCGGCCAGGGAAGGGCTTTTGCCGCGCCGCGTCAGCTCCTGCGCGAATTCCACAATGAGAATGGCGTTTTTGGCCGCAAGGCCGATGACCGCCAGGATGCCCACCTGAAAATACACGTCGTTGTAGAGGCCGCGCAGGCCGCTCAGGGCCAGCGCGCCCAGCACGCCCAGAGGCACCACGAGGATGACCGCCAGCGGAATGGACCAGCTTTCGTACAGGGCCGCCAGACAGAGGAACACCACAAGGACGGACAGGGCATAGAGATAGCCCGTCTGCCCGCCGGAGCGGCTTTCCTCAAAGCTCAGGCCCGACCATTCCAGCCCTATGCCGTGGGGCAACTCGCCCACAAGGCGGGCGAGCTCGGACATGGCGTCGCCCGAGCTCACGCCCGGCGCGGGCGCGGCCTGAATGCTCACCGAGGGCACGCCGTTGAAGCGCTCCAGCTGGGAGGGCCCGAAACTCCACGCCGGCGTGACCACGGCGTCAAAGGGCACCATGCGCCCCTCGCTGTTGCGGAAATGCCAGAAGGAAAGGTCGTCGCCGTTCATGCGCCAGGGCGCGTCGCCCTGCACGTAGACGCGCTTGACGCGGCCCCTGTCCACAAAGTCGTTGACGTACACGCCGCCCCAGGCCGCCGTCATGTCCTCGTTGAGGGCGTCGGCGCTGACGCCGTACATGCCCGCCTTGAGGTCGTCCACGCGCATGACGAGCTGCGGGATGTCGTCCAGCGAGGTGGTGCGCACATTGAACAGCAGCGGACTGCGCGAGGCCGCGTCCAGCAGTTCCCGCTGCGCGGCAATGAGCGCCTCATGCCCCAGATTGCCCTGGTCTTCCAGCTGCAGCGAAATGTCTGACGCCTGCCCCAGCCCGCGCACCTGCGGCGGCTGGGAAATGAGGATGCGCGCCACGGGATGCCCGGCAAAATGCGCCCGCGCCCGGCGCACCACGGCGTCCGCGCTCAGTTCGGGGTCTCTGCGTTCGCTCCATGGCCGGAGGTTGGCCGAGCCGGAGGCAACGTTCTGCCCGCGGGAACCGCCCGCCGCCAGCCCGGTGCGCACATCCACGCCCAGCACGGCCTGCTTTTCCTCATTGAGAAAATAGTCTTCTATCTCCCTCAGCACCGCGAGGGTGGCCTCATTGGTGTGGCCCGGCGGCAGGAAGACATTGATGTTGATCACGCCCTGGTCTTCCACGGGCAGGAAGGAGGTGGGCATCTGCCGCAGCAGGAACACGGTGACGCAGGCCAGCAGGGCATAGACAAGCATGACGCGGCCGCGCCGGCGTATCCAGCGCGCCACGGCGGCCTCATAGGCCAGGGTGGCGCTGTCCAGACGGCGGTTGAACCAGGCGAAAACGCCCTGCTGCGGCTGCGTTTCGCCGCCGCGCAGCAGCAGAGCGCACAGAGGCGGCGTAATGGTGACGGCCACAAAGACCGAGAGCACCATGGCCGAAACTATGGTCAGGGAAAACTCGCGGTAGATGGCCCCGCTCATGCCGCCGAAAAAGGCCATGGGCAGAAAGACCGCCGAGAGCACGGCCGCCACGCCGATGAGCGCGCCGGTGATCTGGCGCATGGATTTTTCGATGGCTTCGCGCGGGGCAAGCCCCTCGGTGCGGATGATGCGCTCGGTGTTTTCCACCACCACGATGGCGTCGTCCACCAGCAGGCCGATGGCCAGCACCAGACCGAACATGCTCAGCGTGTTGATGGAGGAGCCGCAGGCCGCCATGACGCCCAGCGTGCCCAGCAGCACGATGGGCACGGCCAGCGTGGGTATGAGCGTGGCCCGCCAACTCTGGAGAAAGACGAACATGACCAGCGCCACCAGCAGCACGGCTTCCATGAGCGTCTGGAACACGCCGTGGATGGACTGCTGGATGAAGGGCACGGTATCATAGGGGATGAGGTAGTCCACCCCCGGCGGGAAAAACTGGCGCATGCGCTCCATGAAGGCCGCCACCCTGGCCGAGGTGTCCACCGCGTTGGCCCCTTCGGCCAGCTGTATGCCCACGGAGACGGCGGGCCGCCCGTTGTAGGCGGAACTGATGGCATAGCTCTGCCGCCCCATTTCCACGCGGGCCGCGTCACGCACGCGCACCGCCGAGCCGTCGGGGTTCACGCGCACGACAATATTGCGGAACTGCTCCACGGTCTCCAGCTTGGAACGCGAAAGCAGGGTGACGTTGAGCTCCTGCCCGGGCATGCTGGGCAGCCCGCCCACCTGGCCGACGGAAATCTGGTCGTTCTGGGCCTGCACGGCGCGGATGACGTCGCGCGGGGTCAAGCTGAAGGAGCGCAGCCGGTTGGGATCAAGCCAGATGCGCATGGCGTAGGGCGCACCATACAGCGTGGCGTCGCCCACGCCGTCGATGCGGCACAGCGGGTCCACCACGGTGGAGGCGATGAAGTCCGCAATATCCTCCACGGGCAGCTTGCCCGTGGCGTCATAGAAGGAATAATACTGCAGGAAGGTGTCCGACACCTTGCGCACGCGCACGCCCTGGCTCTTGACCGTGTCCGGCAGGCGGGGCATGGCCAGCTGCAGGCGGTTCTGCACCTGCATCTGGGCCACGTCCGGGTCCACGGAGGCCTCAAAGGTCATGCGCATGACCATGCGCCCCTCGGAACTGCTCGTGGAGTTCATGTAGAGCAGGCGGTCCAGCCCCACCATATTCTGCTCCACCGGCTGGGTGATGGCGTCCTCGATGGTCTGGGCCGAGGCCCCGCTGTAGTCCACCATGAGGGTGATCGTGGGCGGGGCCATGTGCGGGAACTGCGCGACGGGCAGGGCCGTGAAGGCCAGCCCGCCGGCCAGCATGATCAGTATGGCGATCACGCAGGCAAATACCGGACGGCTGATGAAGAAATGCGACATGACGGACCGCCCTATGGCGCGGATTCGGCCTGCGCGCCGCCCGCGTCAGGCACCGCGCGCGCCCTGACCTTCACGCCGTGCCGCAGGCGCTGCACCCCCTGCACGACGACCTTCTCCCCGGCGGCAAGGCCCTTGCGCACCAGCCAGTCGGCGCCGACGCGCTCCGTCGTCTCCACGGGGCGTTCCTCCACCGTATCGTCCGCCGCCAGCACAAAAACGCTCGCCTCGCCCTTGGCATTGCGGCGCACGGCCAGTTGCGGCACAAGCAGGGCATGTTCCTCCACGCCCTCCTCCACTACGGCGCGCACATACATGCCCGGCAGCAGCACGCGCTCCGGATTGGGGAACACTGCCCGCAACAGCACCATGCCCGTGCTCTCGTCCACCGTGATGTCGGCGAACTGCATCTTCCCTTCCAGGGGGTACGGCTTCCGATTTTCCAGCGTCAGCCGCACGGAGGCGACGCCGCCCTCGGGCTTTTGCAGCGTGCCCGCGGCATAGCGTTCGCGCTGACGCAGCAGGGGCAGGATGGAGCGCGTCATGTCCACATAGACGGGATCCAGCTGCTGGATGACGGCCAGCGGCGCAGCCTGGTTGGCCGTGACCAGCGCCCCCTGCGTCACGGAGGATTTGCCGATGCGCCCGGAGATGGGCGCAAGCACATCCGTGTAGCGCAGCTGTATCTGCGCCGCGCGCAGGGCGGCCCTGGCGGCGTCCAGATCCGCCCTGGCCTGCAGGTACTCGGCGTCCGCGTCCTCATAGGCCTGCCTGCTCACGGCGTTGACGCCCAGCAGCGAACGCCTGCGCTCGCGGGTGAGCCCGGCCGCGTGCAGCCGCGCCTCATGGCGGGCCACTTCGGCCTGCGCGCTTTCCACCGCGGCCTCGTAGGTGGCCGGATCAATCTTGTAGAGGGATTGCCCCTCCTTCACCAGCGAGCCCTCCCGGAACAGCTGGCGCATGAGGATGCCGCTGACCTGCGGACGCACCTCGGCCTTGCGGAAGGCGCTGACCCGACCCGAGAGCTCCGCCGTGAGAGGCACGCGACGGGGAACGATCTCCAGCACGGACACCTCGGGGACGCGGGCGCGCCGCGCCGCATCAGTATCGGCGCACGCGCACAGGCCGCCGCAGACCAGAACAGGCACAAGACATCGGAGAAGACGCCGTATAACTACGCCAGCAGGCATGCCCCACCCCCTGTCCGCAAACAGGGCGGCCCGCCAAAAAACGCCTCAACCGCGCATTCTGCCGGGTCGCTGCCCTGTCTTGTAAATCAAAACAGGGAGGGACGCCAGCCTGTTTTCCCCGCGCGCCGCGCTGCGGACAGGTCGGAACGGGCGCGGGCAGAGGCGTTGCCATCGCCCCCCCCATGCTGTATACTGCTTCGGCTTGCCGTTCATGGCTGCCGCCCGGCGGCATGCCCGCAGCCGCGCATTCCCGCGCGTCCCCCTGAACGTGAAAGCCCATGAGCTCCGCCATCGCTGAAGCCCAGGCTTGCAGCGTATCCGCATTCCCAAAAGGAGAAGCTGATGAAAAAAATCCTTTCCCTGATTCTGGCCGGCGCGCTGATGCTGGCCGCATCCGCCGCCGTGGCCGCCGACGCCAAACGCCTGACCTTTGCCACCGGCGGCACCTCCGGCGTGTACTTCCCCCTGGGCGGGGCCATTGCCCAGGTGGTCACGTCCAAGAGCAACGGCGCGCTCTCCATCACAGCGCAGGCCACCGGAGCTTCGGGTGAAAACATGCGCCTTGTGCAGGCGGGTGACGTCAGCATCGCCATTGTGCAGAACGACGTGGCCGACGCCGCCTTCAAGGGCGTCGCGCCGTTCCGCGAAGCGCTCACCAATGTGCGCGCCATTGCCCGCCTGTACCCCGAATACCTGCATGTGGTCGCCAGCAAGGACAGCGGCATCAAGACCATGGAAGACTTCAAGGGCAAGAAGGTCTCCGTGGGCGCGCGCGGCAGCGGCAACGAGGTGAACTGCCGCCAGATCTTCGGCGCGTTCGGCCTGGACTACAAAAACGTGGAGCCCATTTTCCTGCCTTACGGCGAGACTGCCGACCAGTTCAAGGATCGCCAGCTTGACGGCTTCGTCTTCACCATCGGCACGCCCAACCCCGCCATTCAGGACATCACCACCGCGCAGGAAGTTGTCTTTGTTCCCCTGCAGGGCGAAAAGGTCAGTAATATCGTGAAGAAGTTCCCCTTCCTCGTGGCGGACGCCATCCCCGCGGGCACCTACAAGGGGCAGACAGCGCCCGTGCCCACCCTTTCCGTGCAGGCCATTCTCGTCGCCGGCAAGGATATGCCTGACGATGTGGTCTACACGCTGACCAAAACCCTGTTTGAAAACCTGCCGGATGTGGCCAAGGCCCACAACAAGGCGGCGGAAATCTCGCTTGAGCACGCCGCCGACGGCGTGACCATCCCCTTCCACCCCGGCGCGGAGAAATACTTCCGCGAAAAGGGCGTGCTGAAGTAGCCGACACAGGCTCGCTGTTTGCCGCTGCCGTACCGGGGCGTTCTCCCGGTGCGGCACGGCGGCAATTCCGTTCCACACACGGGCTGCGGTCAACCTGCTTTTCAGTGCACAGGCAGTGTCGGCCGCGTTTCGGTTTTCGGGATATCCCTGACGGGAAAGCCCGCCGCGAACGAATGCGCCGCCTCGCGGCGCACACGGGACAGAGGATGGCTATGTTTCTCCGCGCGGCCCTGCTTCTGCTTGCGCTGCCGCTCCTGATCATGCCGACGGGCGGCACGCCTTCCGCCGCCGGGACGGCGGGCGGCCAGCTGCGCCTGCAACTGAAAGACAGCGAAGGCGCCGTCCTTCTGTCCCTCGCAGTGAAAAACGGCTTCGTTTTCGGCATACGCTTCATCCATTCCGTCGCCAAAAGCCCGGTGGAAGAGTGGTTTGCCGTTGAGGACGGAACCATTTTTCTCGAAAAGACCGTCTATCAGGATTTCGGGGCGGGCCTGCCGCATGAGCCGGGGCCGGGACAGACCATGACCTGTGCGGACGGGCATGTCGTCATCAGCGGCTACCACCGCAGGCTTGCGTCCTTTGATGTGCGCGTCGGTCGCATTGCGCGACACACGTTGCTGCTGCCTGCCCCGGACGGCCGGGAGGGGGCACTCCCCCTGACCAGCCTTGCCGCCCCCGGGAGCGCGGTGACATTCGAGATTTCCGAAACGCAGTCCGCCCCCTGACCCGCACGGCGTCGCGGGCATGAGAACAGCGGGCGTCCGCAATCCGCAAAGAGGCGCGCTTCATGCACCACGCGCCCCGTACCGCAGGATCACGACCATGAGCCATGAAGAACGCATGAAGATTATCGGCGAACAGGGCGCCGGAGGCTTTTCCCTGCACAAGGACGAACAGATTGACGCTGCCGCCGCCGAAAAGGCCCAGGCGGCCGTGGATGTTTCGGCCATTGTGGCAAAATACGACAGGGAATCCGCCTACCGCACCTTTCGCGGCGGGATGGAACTGTTCATCAAAATCGTCTGCATTGCCTTTTCAGCCTTCCACCTGTTTACTGCGGCTGCGGGCTCCTATCCCCCGCAGATTCAGCGGGCGGCGCACCTCGGCTTTGTGCTGACGCTCATCTTCCTGCTCTACCCCGCGCGCGCCACGGGCGACAAGCACAGCCTCGCCTGGTACGACGTGCTCCTCTCCATGGCCGGGGCGGCGGTGTGCGGCTACATTATCTGGAATTACGACGTGATCGTGCTGGACGCCGGCCCGGCCACCGCCACGGACTTCGCCTTCGGCCTGGCCGCCATCCTGCTGGTGCTGGAAGCCACCCGCCGCATTGTGGGCCTGCCCATCACCCTTGTGGCCGTCTGCTTCCTGCTCTATGCCAAGTTCGGCAATTACATTCCCGGCATGCTGGGCCATCCCGGCTTTTCGCTGCAACGCATCGTCTCGCACATGTACCTGACAACGGAAGGCCTGTTCGGCATGCCGCTGGGGGTTTCCGCCTCCTTTGTCTTCCTCTTCATCCTGTTCGGCGCGTTCCTGCACAGCACGGGCCTCGGCAAGTTCTTCATCGACCTGGCCCTGGCCGCGGCGGGTCGCTATGCGGGCGGCCCGGCCAAGGTGGCGGTGCTGGCCAGCGGCTTTTTCGGCACCATTTCCGGCTCTTCCGTGGCCAATACGGTTTCCACGGGCACCTTCACCATCCCGCTGATGAAGAGCGTTGGCTACCGGGGAGCGTTCGCGGGCGCGGTGGAAGCCGCCTCCTCCACCGGCGGCCAGATCATGCCGCCCATCATGGGGGCCGCCGCCTTCATCATGGCGCAGTTCCTTGGCGTCGGCTATGTGGAGATCGCCAAGGCCGCGCTCATCCCGGCCGTACTCTACTATCTGGCGGTGGGCTTCATGGTCCACATGGAGGCGAAACGCCTCGGGCTCAAGGGCATCCCCAAGGAGCGCCTGCCCCGCGCCCTGCCCGTGCTGCGCCAGGGCGGGTATCTGCTGCTCCCCATCCTTGTGCTTATCTACCTGCTCATCCAGGGCTACACGCCCCTCAAATCCGCCTACTACTGCATTCTGACGACGGTGGTCATTTCCCTCATTTCCCGCAACTGCCTGACCTGGCTCGGCGCACGCGGCACAAATCTGCCTGTGGGGCCGGAACTGGCCGCCTGCAACAAGACAGCCGTGAAGGACATCCTACAGGCCATGGAGAACGGCGGCCGCCTCGCGCTGGGTGTGGCCGCGGCCTGCGCCTGCACGGGCTTTGTGGTGGGCGTGGTCACGCTCACCGGCGTGGGCCTCAAGCTCGCCAACGCCATCCTGACGCTCTCGGCGGGCAGCTTTGCCCTGACGCTCTTCTTCACCATGCTGGCCTCCATTGTGCTGGGGATGGGCCTGCCCACCACGGCCAAGTATATCGTGCTGGCCACCATTGCCGCTCCGGCCATTCAGACCTTCGGCGTGCCCATGCTGGCTGCGCATCTGTTCATCATGTACTTCGGCATCCTGGCCGATCTCACGCCGCCCGTGGCCCTGGCGGCCTACGCCGCTGCGGGCATCGCCCGCTCGGAGCCCAACGCCACCGGCTTCATGGCCGTAAAGCTGGCCTTTGCGGGCTTTTTGATACCCTATATCTTCTGCTACAACCCGAGCCTGCTGATGATAGGCGCAAGCAATACCGAAATTGCCCTGACCGTGGCCACGGCCGTGGTGGGCATCGCCGCGCTCTCCTTCGGCAGCGTCGGCTACTGGCTGCGCAATCTGCACATCTGGGAGCGCCTGCTGCTCGTTGCGGCAGCCATTACGCTCATCACGCCCGGCATCACGAGTGACGTCATCGGCGGCGGGCTTATGCTTGTGGTCTATGTGCTGCAAAAAATCATGACAGGACAGGGCGGAGCCAAAGCCTGACCCCGCGCGTCAACGCGGAAAAAACGGACGGCAGCGCCTTCCCCGGCACAGGGGTATGCGCTGCCGTTCATTTTCCGCTGTGCAGCCGGACGCGTCACGTCAGCCTTGCTGTAGCACTCGACCGCTGCCCGAAGGGTTCCGGCGCAGCCGGAATCGCCGTTGGCGCGTCTGCTGCGCGCCTTACGGCGCAGAGGCCGCATTGAGGCAACAGTCCGCGCGGCCGGAAAACGACTGCCGTCAATCTGCTGCCGTTTTCCGCCGGGCATGCAAAAACCCCGCGCCAGGCGCGGGGTTTTTGCATGCCATCACAGGAACAAGGTTTGCCTTTCCTACAGCCAGCTGAACCACCGCTTCCACGAGCCTTCACGCTGCTCCCGCACTTCACGCGACTGAATTTCGCGGTAATTATGGTACGCGACAAGGCTTTTCTCTCTGGCATGGTCCGCCACGTCCGGAACATCCTTGAAGGAGTCGGCCACGTACTCATAACGATGCCAAGCCGGGCCGTATTTCTTCATGTGCCAGAACACATCCGCAATATACAGTTCATGCTCGGCCATGAGCTTGCGGCAGGTCTGCATGTGCTCTTCCGCGCTCTTGGAGTACGGCGAATCCGGGAACGTCTGCCGCAGACGGTCAAAGCAGTCATAGGCTTCCTGCAGTTCTGTGGTGGCCCTGTCGATGGAGCGGAACTGCTTCATCAGCGACATGCCGGTCTGATACAGAACGTAGGGAATGGCCTCGTGGCGGGGATGCAGGGATTCAAAATCCTTGTAGGTTTCAGCCGCCAGCACATATTCCTCGTCAAGATAATAGGCGTCGGCGAGCGAAAGTTCCGCATCCACGGTATACGGGCTGAAGGGATAGGTATCGCGCAGTTTGTTGTACAGCTCCACAGCGCGCACATAGTTCTTTTCACTCATGGCGTCATTGGCGGCTTCAAACACCTCCTGGGCGGTATCTTCCGCCGGAGGCAGGTAGATCATGTCGATAATGCCGCAACCGGATACCGCCAGCATACTTGCAAGAAGCAAAAGAGAACGAAGCAGTTTTTTATGCATGGAGCTGTTCCAAGAAGAGGAAGGCCGCCTGCGCGGCAGTTGCGCCGTCACCCGCGGCAGTGATGACCTGACGGCACAGTTTGGACCGGATGTCGCCCGCCGCAAAGATGCCGGGAATGTTGGTGCGCATTTCCGTATCGGTAACAAGGAACCCCTGTGCGTCGCGCTCCACTTCCGCCGGCAAAAAGCCTGTGGAAGGGGCGAAGCCCACGTAAACAAAAAGCCCGTCCACCGGCAGAAGCCGCTCTGTGCCGCTTTTCAGATCCTTAACGGTCAGGCCGGTCAGCGCATCTTCACCGTGCAGCGCGGTGACGACGGAACTGAGCAGCAACTCTATCCTGTCACGCTGGGCTTCAAGCTTGTCCTGATATATCTTGTTCCCGCGGAAGGCGTCGCGCCGATGGATGAGGTACAGCTTCTTGACAAGCTTTGCCAGATACAGCGACTCTTCCATGGCGGCATTGCCGCCACCGACCACGGCCACCGTCTGCCCGCGGAAGAAATTGCCGTCGCACAGCGCGCAGTAGGAAACCCCGCGCCCGCGCAGCCGGTCCTCTCCCTCCAGGCCCAGCTGCCGATGGTGCGCCCCGGAGCAGACAATAACGGTTTTGGCCGCCACATCCTCCCCGCCGACGCGCACGGTGAAGTTGCCGCCGCTGCCGGAAACGGATTCCACCGCAGCGGCAGGACGCTCCACCTGCAGGCCGTCAAGGTGCGCGGAAAGCAGATCCGCCAGTTCGTAGCCCTTGATGCCTTTGGGAAATCCCGGATAATTCTCCAGCGCCTCCGTCTGCAGAATCTGACCGCCGGCGGCCAGCTGCTCGGGCATGAGCACCGAACAGCCGGAACGCGCAAGATACATGGCGGCGGTTATGCCGGCCGGGCCGCCGCCGATGACTACGGCGTCATACGCCTTCATGCCAGAGCCTTTGTGTCCAGAAGATCCTTCAGTGCGGCCTTGGTGACGGCGCCGGTGATCTGCTCCACCGTTTCACCCTTCTTGAAGACGATCAGGGTCGGGATGGCGCGGATGCCGAATTTGGTGGGCGTGGCGGGATTTTCATCCACATTCATTTTGACCACGCGCACCCTGCCTTCATATTCTGCGGCAAGTTCGTCCACAATGGGGCTGACGGCGCGGCACGGGCCGCACCAGGGAGCCCAGAAATCCAGCAAAACCGGAAGCTCGGACTGCAGTACAACACGCTCAAACATGGCGTCGGTAATCTGTTCTGCCATA
Source organism: Desulfovibrio desulfuricans (assembly GCA_015062205.1). Taxonomy (GTDB): domain Bacteria; phylum Desulfobacterota; class Desulfovibrionia; order Desulfovibrionales; family Desulfovibrionaceae; genus Desulfovibrio; species Desulfovibrio desulfuricans_D. Next base: position 17,294 of record SUVB01000029.1, on the reverse strand, counting down.
CAAAACTCCTTATGTCATGCATCACGGCAACACGCCGCCCTGCAGGGGCCTGCGGCGGCTGCCCGACCAACTTGCGAATTAGGCAAGAGAGTAGATACCAAAATGCCCGCTGTCAAGGGATTCCCGGTACTTCAGCAGGTCCCGGCCCGAACCGCGCCGCAGACAGCGTCATCGGGCACGGCGCGTCCCCGGGGCACGGTTTCCATGTCCAGGGTATGGGCGTACCCGGCGCTTCCCAGCAGCCAGCCGGCATACGCCACCATGGCCGCATTGTCCGTGCAGAGGGCCGGACCGGGCATGACAGCCCTGCCGCCCCGCCGCCGCATCAGGCAGGCGGCATGTTCCCGCAACAGGGAATTGGAGGCCACGCCGCCCGCCAGCACCAGGGTTTCCAGATCCGGATTGCGGTCCAGTGCGCGCGCGACCTTGGCGCACAGCGTTTCCGCCACGGCCAGGCTGAACGAAGCGCAGCAGTCCCTGAGTTCCTGGGGCGCATCTTCCACGCGGCGCAGGGGGCGCGGCCAGCTCAGTCCGGCAAGATGCCCGGCGGCGTATGTCGCCACGGCGGTCTTGATGCCGCTGAAACTGAAATCCAGATTGTCATTGTCCAGATACGGACGGGGAAACAGCGTCGGGTTGGCCCGTCCGCAACGCGCCAGCGCGTCCATAAGCCTGCCGCCGGGATATTCCAGGCCCAGCAGTTTGCCGACTTTGTCGAAAGCCTCGCCCGCCGCATCGTCCAGAGTGCGCCCCAGCGGCAGGCAGCGCCACGGAGCTTCCAGACGGTACAGATGCGTGTGCCCGCCGGAAACCAGCAGGCCGAGGGCCGGAAAGGTCAGGGGCTGCTCCAGCCCGGCGGCGAAAAGATGCGCGTGCAGATGGTTGACGCCCAGAAAAGGCTTGCCCAGCCCCAGCGCCAGCCCCTTGGCAAAAGCCGTCCCCACCAGCAGGCTGCCCAGCAGGCCGGGGCCGCGCGCTACCGCCACGAGGTCAATATCCGCCCCATGCCTGCCGCTGCGCAGCATCAGCTCGTCATACAGGGCTCCCATATAACGGTAGTGCTCGCGCGAGGCCAGCTCGGGCACGACGCCGCCGAACAGGGCATGCATCTCCGCCTGGCTGGCCAGCACGGCTTCCACAAGCCTGCCGTCCTCCACCAGGGCCAGCGCCGTTTCATCACAGGAGCTTTCAATGCCGAGACAGAGCATCACACAACCCGTCGCGCGCCGGACAGGGGCATTGCGCCTGCCGCCGGCGCGCGGCCAAGCCTGTTACGCGCCATGCCGGGCGTAGATTTTTTCCACGGCCTCCACGTCCCTGGCCGAGCCGATGAACAGGGGCGTGCGGGCATGCAGCTTGTCAGGCACGCGCTCCAGAATCCTGCCGTGCCCGTCACTGGCCTTGCCGCCGGCCTGTTCCGCCAGGAAAGCCAAGGGGTTGGCCTCGCACATGAGGCGCAGCTTGCCGTTGGGTTTCTTGGCATCCGGCGGGTACATATAGATGCCGCCCTTGATGAGCGTACGGTGGAAATCGGCCACCAGCGCTCCCACATAGCGCGCGGAATAGGATTTGCCGTCGGGCGTCTCGCAGGTGCGGAACCAGGAGACGGCCTCGCGGGCGGCTTCATCCCAGTTTTTCCAGTTGCCGCCGTTGACGGAATAGATGCTCCCCTGTTCGGGAATGCGCATGTTCGGGTGCGACAACAGAAATTCGCCGACGCCGGGGTCAAGTGTGAAGCCGTGGACGCCCTGCCCCGTACTGAGCACAAGCATGGTGGAAGGCCCGTACAGGATGTAGCCCGCGCCCACCTGCCTGAGCCCCTGTTGCAGCACCTCGTCCATTTCCACTTCGCCGCTGCGCCCTGCGGGGCGATGGAATATGGAAAAGATGGTGCCCACATTGATGTCGACGTCGATATTGGAAGAGCCGTCGAGCGGATCAAAAATGAGGATGTAGTCGCCGCGGGGGAACTCCGGCCGCACGCGGACGAGATCCGCCTCCTCCTCCGAACTCATGGCGCACAGCGCTCCGCAACGCTCCATGCGGTACAGCATGATGCGGTTGGCGATGGCGTCCATCTTCTGCACGTTCTCGCCCTGCACGTTCACCTCGCCCGTACCGCCGAGGATATCCAGCAGCCCGGCCTGATTGATGCGCCGGGCAATGCTTTTGCCGGAAAGAATGAGGTCGTACAGCAGCCCGGTGAACTGGCCGGTCGCCTGAGGAGTGCGCTTCTGGTGCAGCAACAGGTGTTCTGTAACCGTGATGTCAGCCATGATGAGACTCCTTGATTGCCTTTGCGGAAAAGCCGTTGAGCAGTTCCGAACAGGGTTGCGCCGCCCCGTGGCGGCGCAACCCTGCATCCTTTTTTATCATTTTCTCGGGCCAAAGGGACTCGGACGGCCGCCCGGCAGCGTTGCCGGTTCCGCAGGGGCGGGAGCGGAGGCCGCCCCTTCCTGGCCTGCGGATGTCCCCGCTTCCTGCGATGCGCCCGCCGCGCCGGAGGCAGGCTCAGGAGCGGAGGAGGCGGCGTTTTCGCTCGCGGCGGGTTTTTCGTCCGCTGCAGGCGCGGAAGGCGCCGGAGTTTCTGCGGGCTTGTCGCCCGCTGTGCCGGTATCAGTCGCTGCAGCCCCATGTTCAGCGGGCTTCTCGGCGGCCGGCTGCGCGTCATTTGACTGCGGCGCGGCGCTCCCGGCGGCGCTCTCGTCACGCGGACCGAAGGGACTCGGACGGCCGCCCGGCAGGGTCGGCGAATCCATATCCTTGTCGAGACCCAAGCCGGTCGGCGGCGGCAGCGGCTTTTCAGGCCGGGCAGGCCGCGGCCGCGGCGTGTGGTCAATGGTAATGTTTTCGCCTTCCAGCTGGCGTTCCTGCACACGCGGACGGCGTTCGGCCTGTTTGCGGCGAAGCAGCATGCTGTCGCGGCTGCCGGGCTGAATATCCGTGCCGGAAGTCCGCCCGGAGGCCGTTGTCGTCTGGGCAGGAGCGGAAGCCGCAGCATCATGAGCGGCAGCGGCGGCAGCGGCCTCGGGCGCGGGCTCCACGTTCAGCCCCTGAGCGAAGTTGGGGCGCTGTTTGCGCTCTTCATGCGGCGGCGGCGGCAGCTGGGGACGCTCCTTGGGGAAGAAGGCCAGCCCCTGCGCCACATCGCCGTTGCCCTCGGGGAACGTGCCGGATTCCGCCACGGCAAAAACCAGGGGCAGATTGCCGAGAAAACGCACATTGTAATAAAATGTGCCGTTGGCATTGGTGCAGGTGCCCGCCGTGCTCTTGACGACGGTCTGCTCCCAGTCGACGCCGGCCAGGGGCGTTGCGGCAAAGTCATACTTGCCGGGCCACAGCAGGGCCTGCGGCGACAGGATGACCACATCCTGCGGCGTCTTGGAGTACTGCATGAGCGAGCGCATGTCGAAATTGGCGGCCACCACGCCCAGGAAATCCGTGCCGTCATACAGCGGCGCGGCAATCAGCACCTCGGGGCCGAGGGGCGTATTCTGCACGTCGGCGCGCAGCGCGCGGGAACTCTGCTTCTTGTCCTCGTACAGCAGCGGAATATAGTCCAGCTGCTTCATGGGGGAGGCGGGCTCCTGTCCCAGAATGGTGCCGTCGTATTTCACACCGGCGAAACCGTTGATCCAGGGAAAGGAGGTGAGAAACGAGGACAGCCACTCGCGCGTCGGAGGCTTGTCGGCATTCAGCATGGTCCGCTCCAGGCGGGTCAGTTCCACGTCAATGCCCATCATGCTGTGCGTCAAGGCGAGCGCCTGGGGTGAAAGCGTGCCCTTTTCATCATAATCCACAGAGGCCGGCGGACTCATATAGGTGTACCACAGCCCTTTTGTGGTTTTCCAGACGTTTTTGGTGGGCTGATACGCATTGCACCCAGCAAGGAGGAGTGCGGCAAGCACCAGCGAAAAGCAATAACGCGCATTGGGTTTTCCCACAACAATCTCCCTCAGTAAAAACACATTCTCTCTTCGCTGCCCGCCCGCATGACATAACGCCGACGGCGCTTGTGACACGAAGACGCACGCCCCCGAGCGTCCTGCCCGGCGGCACGACGCGACGTCAGTTCTGCGCCCTGGCTTCAACGCGCTCCGCCAGAGCCTCAAGCATGCTGATCAGTCTGTCCTTGCCGCGCGCAGGCTCCGGGGCGGCATCCACAGCGGGCTGCGCGCTGCTCAGCCGGGCGCTCAACGTCGCTATGCGCTGGCGCAGGTCTGCGCTTTCTTCCGGATCCACCGCAGCTGCGGCCAGTTCATGGTAGATATCGAGCGCCCCCCTGACGTCCCCCTGCTCCGCCAGCACTTCAGCCATGGAACGGGTGCGGAGGGAGAAGCGCTCCTCCCCCTCGTCGGCCTCGTCCGGCGCATCCACGGCAAGGACCGACGCCGCCGGGGCGGCAATGCCGCCGGGCTGCCCCCCGTCCGCCCCCTGCGCCGGGCCGTCCGTCATGTCGGCTTCCGCTGGGGAGGCTTCCTCCCCGGACAGCATGCCGGAGGCGGCAGGCACATCCACCACGCCGACGGAAACCTCTGTTCTGTCGCCACCCGCTTCGGCGGAGACGCTGACCGGAGGCTCTTCCACCGCCGACATTGCGGCAGGCATGGAACCCCCTTCCATTGCCGCAAACGTCTCCGGCAAGGGTTGGTCATCGGCCATGGCGGCGTCAGGATCAAAGGACGTTTCTGTGAATTCGGCGCAGGGCTCCGCTTCCGCGGCGGGTTCCGCCGCTGGGGCGGCCTCCGGGGAGGCAACGGGGACCGGCGCAGCCGCCTCTGCGGCTTCGTCTGCCCCGGCGTTTTCTGCGGGCTGCACGGGCGCGTCCCCGGGAGCGGACAGCGTCGCCGCCTCTCCGGCGGCGCTGTAGGCCGCCAGACCGCGCGCAAAGACATCGTGCAGCGAGACCTTGCCGCGCGAAAAGTTGAGCGCAAGAAACTGCAACACCGCCGCCGTGTCTCCACCGGCCCCGGCGTTTTCAAGGCAGGCGGCCCACGCCCGCCAGAAGCCCGCGTATGCGGTGAACATCCTGCTCAGCCTGCTTACCTGACGCTCGCAGGCTTCGGCCCGGCCGGAGGCGTGCAGCAATTCAATGAGGTACAGTCTGGCTTCCAGAAATTCCTCGTGGCGCTCAAGCCCCCGCTCCAGGACATCGACGGCCTCATCCCGCCGACCGTCCTCCACAAGCAGGCGGGCCAGAGGGAAGAAAACCTTGGAACCGGGCTCGAGTTCCAGAACTTCCTTATACCATTCAATTTTTTCCGTCATGGGCGTGACCTTGTTTCGCGGCGTCGCCAAAGAGGTACAGCACTTCATTGTCGTGCACATAATGCAGGCGCTGACGAATGACTTTTTCCATATAAGGGCTGTCGGACTGCAGCAGGCGTATTTCGCGGCTCAGGGCCAGATTTTCCGCATCCAGGCCGGCGATCTGCGCTTCAAGGCCGGCATGCTGCCGCTTGAGCTCGCGGTATTCAAGAAGGCCGGTCGGCCCCCAGACCATGCGCGTGAACAGCACAAGGTTCACAATCGCTACAACCGCAAGGATGAAGGAACGCCAGAACATTACTGCAACAGCCGTCTGGGTTGGGGCGCGGGTACGGAAAGCTTCAGTTCGGCCAGAAACGTTGCGGTGGCCTTTTCCAGGCGCAGTACGTCTTCTTCCGCCAGGGCCATTTGATCCACCTGCTCCAGATAGCCTTTAAGAATGCTCAGTTCCTCGCCGAAATACCGGCCCCACACGCCGGCGCGCATGTCCGGCTCCAGCTCCAGAATGGTCTGGATGCAGTTTTTGAGACGCAATTGCAGCGTGCTCATAACATCTTCCTGCCGGTCTGCCCTTCCCGCGTGTTGCGGTAAAAGTCATAGCAGTAGTTTGTGCCCGAAATGACCGCCATCAGCAGCGCCAAATAGAGCAGCACAGTGCCCAGAGAGGGCCAGTCGATCCCCCACAGGGGGTAGTGCAGCGTCAGCGGCACGACGGCGAACATCTGAAGAACCGTCTTGGCCTTGCCGAACTTGTCGGCCGCAAGCACAATGCCCTCGTCGATGGCGATGGCGCGCAAGCCTGTGACCACCAGTTCGCGGCAGACAATGACAATGACAACCCATGCCGGGGCCCAGCCCAGCTTGACGAACATGATCAGCACGGAGCAGATCAGCACCTTGTCGGCCAGCGGATCCAGAAATTTGCCCATGCTGGTGACCATATTGGAGCGGCGCGCAATATAGCCGTCAGCCCAGTCCGTAATGGAGGCAAAAATAAAGGCCAGCGTCGCCAGTACACAGGTGACGGGCCCTTCAAAATACAGCAGCAGGACCACCAGTGGGGTCATCAAGATGCGTAGCAGTGTTATTTTATTCGCAAGATTCAGCATGTTCCGCACTGACGCTCCATATAATTTTTTTTGCAGATACCATAAAAGGACCCGGGAGAAAAGAAGAAAAAATCCCCCGGAAACCTTTGCACGGTCACCGGGGGATCTGCAACGGGGGCGCCCCGCGGGGCGCGCTGTCACCGCGCCCCGGCAAGGGCCTCAAGGCTGCTGTCGGCAGCGGCGGCGATGGCGTCCGCCAGCTTGAGAAAGGCCGCCTTGGCGGCGCTTTCCTCTTCCAGAAAAACCACGGGCACGCCTCTGTCGGCGGCCACGACGGTCACGGGATCCAGGGGGATGGCTCCCAGGAACCTGAGGCCGTAGCGTTTGGCCAGTTCCTCGCCGCCGCCCTTTTTGAACAACTCAATTTCCTTACCGCAATGGGGGCACACGAGGCCGCTCATGTTTTCCACCACGCCCAGCACGCTGGAATTGGTGTATTGCAGGAAATTGATGGCCTTGCGCACATCGGCCAGCGAGATTTCCTGCGGCGTGGTAACCACCACGCAGAGCGCATCGGGGATGGTCTGCATGACGGTCATGTGCTCGTCGCCCGTGCCCGGAGGAGAATCAATGAGCAGAAAGTCGAGATCGCCCCACTTCACGTCGCCGATGAACTGGCGAATGGCCGACGTCTTCTTGGGCCCGCGCCAGAGGATCGCCTGATCCTTGTCCTTCAGCAGGGTATCCATGGAAATGACGGAAAGATTCTCGTTGCAGACGGCCGGCAGCATCAGCCTGGTTTCCTCGTCTATTTCCACGCCGCCGGACAGGGCAAGCAGATTGGGCACGCTCGGGCCGTGCATGTCCACATCGAGGATGCCCACCCTGAAACCGCGGCGGGCGAGCGCGGCGGCGGTGTTGACCGTGACGGAACTCTTGCCCACGCCGCCCTTGCCGCTCATGACGAATATCTTGTGCCGGATATGTGAAAGGCGCTCGGCGATGGCGCGGTCCTGCACGGCCATGAGGTCATTGCAGTTTCCGCTGCCCCCCCTGCCCGTGGAACTGGGGCAGGAGGAAGCCGAGGAACAGGAGGAACAGGATGCCATGACGTCTCCTTGTCGTACGGGGCGAAACGCGCGGCTCACCAGCCGTGATCGCCCACCAGATCCACAAAAACGACCGGCCCGAGATCTTCGCCGCGCACGCCGGCCGCCTCCTTGCGGAAACGCATGAGGCGTTGCGTGCGCGGCTTGTCTCCCACAGGGATGAGCAGTATGCCCCCCGTTTCGAGCTGGTCCACCAAGGGGCGGGGCACTTCCGGCCCCCCGGCCGTGACGATAATGCGGTCGAAAGGGGCGGCCTCGGGCATGCCCAGCGTGCCGTCGCGCCGCTGCATGTGGATACCGCGAAGCCCCAGTTGCCGCAAGAGGGCCGACGCGCTCCGGTAGAGTTCGCGCATGCGCTCCACGGTAAACACCGTACAGCCCATGGTGGCCAGCACCGCAGCCTGATAGCCGGAGCCCGTGCCGATTTCGAGCACGCGCATGCCCCGCTCCGCTTCCAGCAGCTGGCTCATCAGGGCCACAATGTACGGCTGCGAAATGGTCTGCCCATAGCCGATGGGCAGGGGAGTGTCCTCATAGGCCTGAACGCGCAGCGCCTCCTGCACGAAAAGATGGCGCGGCACGCTGGCCATGGCGTTCAGCACCGCGGGGTCGGAAATGCCGCGCGCTTCCAGCTGCTCGCGCACCATGCGGCGGCGCAGCCTCTTGGGATCAATGGCGGAGGCCGGTTCCCCGGAAAAACGGCTGTACTGCATACTTGCGGAAGAAAAAACAGATTTCGCCGCTCAAGTCAATGTTGCGCGCCGATGCCCGGGCATGCCCCGTCCGACTTTTCCTTGAAACTTGCCCGGCTTTGTGCGAGCCTGCCTAGACTATGCGTTGAGGAGTAGTCGCGAATGCGGAAAAGAAGTTTTTTTTCCTCTGTCTTGGGTGTTTTTGTCGTCGCTGTTCTCCTGCTGGGCGGATATACCTTTTTCAAGGATCTGGACGGCCCCTCCGTCGTGGTGACGCCCAACACGGGCAGGCTCTCCCCGGCAAGCGTCCTCAAGATTCGCATGCAGGATCCTTCGGGCATACGCGCCGTCACGGTGGGCGTGCGCAAGAACAACACCCTCAATGTGATTTTCCGCAAGCATTTTGATGAATACCTGCCGGAACGCGAGGTGGAGGTCCCCATGAAGGAGGCCAACCTGCGCGAAGGCGCCTTTGAGCTGGAAATTCGCGCCACCGACGGCTCTCTCGCCGGCTTCGGCCAGGGCAACACCCGCACCCTGCAGCTGCCCATGCGTCTGGACACGCAGCCGCCGCGCATCTCCGTCAGGACGCTGCCCCCCAACGTGCGCCGGGGCGGCGCGGCCGTTGTGCGCTACACCGTCGACGAAGACGTGAGCGACTCCGGCGTGATTGTGGCGGGGTATTTTGTGCCGGGGCATCTGCAGAAGGACGGCAGCTACGTCTGCTTTTTCCCCTTCCCCTACACCATGACGGCGCGCGACTTCAAGAACAGCGTCGAAATCACCGCCAGAGATCTGGCCGGCAACGTGGCCAAAAACCGCCTGACCATCATGGCCTTTGAGCGCAATTTCAGGAGCGACAGCATCCAGGTGACGGACAACTTTCTGCAGGCGGTGGAAGGCAAGCTGCACCACCTCGCCCCGGACACCACCACCCCGCTGGACTGCTACCTGCACATCAACAACACTGTGCGCGCCGCCAATGCACAAAGGCTGCGCGAGATCGGGCGCGACACGGCGGCCGGCATGCTGTGGAACGGCGCCTTTATGCGCCTGCCCCGCTCGGCCCCGCGCGCCGGTTACGGCGACCACCGCTTTTTCAGCTACCAGGGCAAGCAGGTGGGCGAGTCCTTCCATCTCGGCTTGGACCTCGCCTCGGTCCGCAATGCCGAAGTTCCCGCCGCCAACAGCGGTCGCGTCGTCTTTTGCGGGGATATGGGCATCTACGGCAACCTGGTCGTCATCGACCACGGCCTGGGGCTTATGTCGCTCTACGCCCACCTCAACGACATTCTGATCAAGCCGGGCGACGTGGTGCAGAAGGGCCAGATTATCGCCCACACCGGAAGCACGGGCCTGGCCTTCGGCGACCATCTGCATTTCGGCATTCTGGTCGGCGGCGTGGAAGTGACCCCCATCGAATGGCTGGACCCCAAATGGATACGCGACAACATCACCGGGCGGCTGGACGCCTCCATGACGCAGCAGTAAGGCGCGCGTTCGGCGCCCCCCCCAGAAACAAGGCAAAAGGCCGCCCAATGGGCGGCCTTTTGGTAGTGTCGGCGATCTGCTGCCGCAACGCTGCGACGGCGGACCTCCTGCCGGGCGGTTCAGGCTGCCGCCGCCCCGGGAGCCCTACAGGCCGAGGCTGTCGGCCCACTGTTTGAGTTCCTCCCGCGTCACCGTGCCGCGAAACACCCTGCCTTCCCTGAAGTGCGCGCCGGGCGCGCTGGGCTGCAGGCCTTCCACGGCCTTGCCGAAACCGCTTCCGCCGGACGTGGCGAAAAGAATGACAGTCTTGCCGGAGAAATCGTACGCTTCCAGAAACGTGTTGATGATGGTGGGGGCCACATACCACCAGATGGGAAAGCCGAGAAAAACGACATCATGCCCGTTCACGGGCGCGCCGGCGTCCGCAAGAGCGGGGCGCGAACGCTTGTCGCGCATTTCCACGGAACTGCGGGACTGCTTGTCCTGCCAGTCCAGATCCGCCGGAGTGTAGGGTGTTTCGGGCCGGATCTCGTAGATGTCGGCCTCTGCGGCTTCGGCCAGGGTCTTCGCCACCCTGGCGGTGACGCCGCTTGCGGAAAAATAGGCGACCAGTTTCGTGCTCATGCTTGTCCTCCTTGGGCCGAATGCCGTTCACGCTGCCCGCCCGGCGGCTCAGGCCGCCGGGGACATGCAGCGTATGCCCTGTGCATGGTAGGGCCTTGCGCTGCGGCGGGCTAGCCCGTTTCTCGCAAATGTTTGCCTGTTCCTCCGGGGCGCGCCGGGGGAGGCTCCCTCCCCTGCGGCGCTGCGGCGGAGGCGGCGCGCCCGCCGCACGCACGCCGATTTGTTGCGGGCAACGCGCGGACGCGCCCCTACCTGAACAGTTCCCGCTCCTGCACCTTGCTGTCGATGCGGTCTTCCACCTCCACACCCTTGGGAGCCCTGAAGGTGAAGTCCGTCGCCTGCAGCGGGGCGTCCGGCCGGAAGGCGGTGAAACGCACGTCATTGCTGTTGCCGTAAAAATCCACAATGCGCGCGCGGCGGATGTAGCCGGTGGCGGGCTCCACCCACAGTTCGGCTTCCACCATCTGCGGGGCCGGTTCCTTGGGATACAGGCGCAGCCTGACGAGACCGTTCTCCCGCCCCTCGTCCTTGACGTCAAAATCCTTGGTCAGGGCCGCCTGCCCGGTGACGACCTGGATGATGCTGCGCGAATCGCGCACAAGGTCCAGGGGGTAGCGGTAGGCCACCTCCTCGTCCGGCAGATAGTCCCAAATTTCCTTGGCAGTCACCACCAGCGTCTCTTCATGGGGCTTTTCCGTCTGCCAGCGGATGAGCAGCGGCTTCCGGAACAGCAGCGTCCCCTGCCGTTTTTCTCTGGAACCGCTTTCCTTATGGGTCAGCGTCTGTTCGAAGGAGGCGGAAAAGGAGCGCAGCACATCGTAGCGCGCCTGAATAAGGGGGGCCATGTCCGCCGCACGGGCGGCCACGGCGCAGCAGAGAATGCCCAGCGCAAGGGCCGGAATGCCGAATGTACGCATACAACCTCCGCGGCCGGGGCCGCACAGTTTTGCTGCCGTTGTTGACAGGCCCGCCGCGATGGCGGGCCGCCGTGCCGTTCAGGGACGGCGCGCGGCGGGCATGCCGCCCGCGCGGACGCAGTGTACGGAGTTTTTCCGCCGGGGGGAAGGGAATACTTGCGGGGCTACCGCACCACAGGACGGGGCTTGCTGCCGTCTGCCGGGCCGATGATGCCGTCGTGCTCCAGCTGCTCCACCAGCCGTGCGGCGCGGTTGAAGCCGATCTTGAAACGGCGTTGCACCAGCGAGATGGAGGCGCGCCCCTGGTCGCTCACAAAGGCCTGCACTTCGGGGTACAGCGGGTCCTGCGCGGCGTCGCCGCCGCCGGAACCGCCGCCCGTGGCGGCATCCAGCCCCCACTGGGCAAAGTCCACCTTGTAGGAGGGGCTCAGGTGGCGCTTCCAGTGCGCAACCACGGCCTGCACCTCCTCATCGCTGAGGAAAGGCCCGTGCAGGCGCTGCAGACGCCCGCCGCTGGGCTTGTACAGCATGTCGCCCCGGCCGAGCAGATGCTCCGCGCCCACCTGGTCCAGAATGGTGCGCGAGTCATGCTTGGAAGTGACCTGAAATGATATGCGGCAGGGGAAATTGGCCTTGATCAGGCCCGTCACCACATCCACGCTGGGACGCTGCGTGGCCAGAATCATGTGGATGCCCGCCGCGCGCGCCAGCTGCGCCAGCCGCACGATGCTGGTTTCCACCTCGCGGGCGGCCGTCATCATCAGGTCCGCCAACTCGTCAATGACGATGACAAGATACGGCAGCGGCTCAAGGTCTGCGAGGTCGGGCGGCAGGTCGCTCTTGTAGGTCGCCAGCTTCTGGTTGAAGCCCGCCACATTGCGCACGCCCAGACGGGCCATGGCCTCATAGCGTCGATCCATCTCATGCACGGCCCAGTCCAGCGCGTTCTTGGCCTCGTTCATCTCCGTCACCACGGGGTGCACAAGATGCGGCTCGTCGGCGTAGACGGCCATTTCAATACGCTTGGGGTCCACCAGCAGAAGCTGGAGATCCGAGGGTTGCGTGCGGTACAGCAGGCTCACCAGGATGCCGTTGAGGCACACGCTCTTGCCCGCGCCGGTGGCGCCCGCCACCAGCAGATGCGGCATGCGCGTCAAATCGGCCATAAAGGGCTTGCCGGCAATGTCCTTGCCCAGAATCATGGTCAGTGGCCCGCAGCCCTTGCGAAAAGCTTCGGAGGCCGCCAGTTCTCGGAAATTCACGGTTTCGCGGCGCTCGTTGGGAATCTCGATGCCCACGGTGTCCGTGCCGGGGATGGGGGCCTGAATGCGCACGGCCACAGCCTTGAGCGCCAGGGCGAGGTCGTCGCTCAAATTGGCGATGCGGTTCACGCGAATGCCGGGCGCGGGGCGCACCTCAAACATGGTGACCACCGGCCCGGGCGTGATGTGCACCAGCTCGCTCTGGATGTCAAAATCGCGCAGGCAGGCCATGAGCGCGCGGCCTCTGGCCTCAAATTCGCCCCTATTGACGGTTCCGGCGTTTTTGGGCGGCGGCGAGAGCAAATCCAGACTCGGCAGGGGGATGGGGGCCTTGCGGCGGAACAGACCGCCGTTCCCGCCCCTGCCCTGCGCAGCGGGCGCAGCAGCGCCCGACGTGCGGGACGGCGCGGGCCTTTCCCCTGCCGTCGACGGCGCGCCTTCCGCCGGAGAGGCCGCTGCCGCCTCCGGCCCCGCGTTGCGTTCCGGCCGGGCCGCAGCCCCGGGTTCCGGCTCCTCCCGCTCTGCCCGCTCCGCGTCAGGAGAAATCGGGCGGCCGTCGCAATCCTCGGCGACGGCAAAGGGGTCATCCGCATCCGTTTCCGGCGCGCGTGCCCCGCCGGGCTGTGAAGAAGGCGCGCCCGCCTCTGCCGCATCGTCCGGCCGGGCCGCGCCTTCCGCATACACATCCGGCAGGGGGTCGGCCGCAGGGCGGATGTTGCCTAGGCGGTCGCGCCAGCGGGTCCAGAAGTCCGCGGACGGCGTCAGCAGCCTACGCAGCCGCGCCGCAACCGACCCGGCAGGAGCGGCTCCGGCAGCGGAGGCGTCTGACGCGGCGTTTGCAGCAACCGCGTCGGCGTCATGCTCCTGCCCCCCGATGGCGGTTCCGAGGGGCAGGCGGGCCTTCACCCACCGCCCGAACCTTCCGGCCAGACCGAACCAGGAGATGTTGCACGCCAGCTGCGTGCCCACCAGAGCCACAAATATCCAGAGAAGGGCGGATCCGCCGGGGCTGAGATACTTTCGGGCATTGCCGTGCAGGGCGTTGCCCACCATGCCGCCGCCCCACAAATCGCCCAGCGTCAGGTCAAAGGCGGAGGCGATGACGAGCAGGCAGACGGTCAGCAGGAAGAAGCCCGCCCAGCGCGCCCAGTGCAGACTGTAGGAAGGGGAAACATAGGCCGCCCCCAGCGCGCCGAAAATCAGCGGGCAGAGGAAGGCGGCCACCCCGAAGACATCATTGAGAAAACCTGCAGTGTACGCGCCGAACAAGCCAGCCTTGTTCCGTACTGCCGCCGTGCCGCTGACCACATGGTTGAGACTGGGGTCTTCGGCGCTGAAGCTGAGCAGGCTGAGCAGGAGCAGCAAGGCCCAGAAGAGCAGGAACAGGCCGAGAAACTCGCGGCCGAATCTGGGGGCGTCCGTGGCGCTACCCTCCCCCGCCTATTCCCGGCCCAGATATTCCTTGGTGCGCGTGTCAACCTTGATGCGGTCCCCCTGGTTGACAAAAATGGGCACCTGGACAGTGATGCCGGTTTCCAGCTTGGCGGCCTTGGTGACGTTGCTCACCGTGTCGCCCTTGGCGCCGGGTTCGGTTTCGATCACTTCAAGCACGAGACTCAGGGGAATGTCGATATCCAGCGGATTGCCCTTGTACAGGAGCACACGGCATTCCTGCCCGTCCTTGAGGAAGCCCTCCTTGCCGCCGGTGGCCGCCGTGGGCATCTGCATCTGCTCGTAGGTGGTCATATCCATGAAGATGAGGTCGTCATCCTGGCGGTACAGGTACTGCATGTCGCGCGTTTCCAGGTCGGGTTTGCCCACCTTGTCGCCGGAGCGGAACGTGATGTCCTGCATGCGCCCGGTGAGAATGTTGCGCAGTTTGGTGCGCACCATGGCGCCGCCCTTGCCGGGCTTGAAGTGTTGAAAATCCACAATTTCGTAGGGCGTGCCCTCAACTTCGATTTTCAGGCCCTTGCGAAAATCGGTGGTAGAATACATGCGTTCCTCCTGCGTGTCGCCGCCATAGCGGCGGATGCCGCGAAAAAGCCGGTCATTTGCCAATGTCGGCAAGAGCGGCTACCTTGTACGGAAGTTTCCCGGGCTGTAGATGCAGCCTGAATTTGAGATATTCTCTAACATTTGCTGTGTTGTCAAGCCGCAACAGCGCAGCGCTGCATGAGGTTGTTATGCCCGTCAGCCTTGTCCTCGAGACCACCGCGTACACGCTCGACCAGCTCCCGACGCGGCATGAAACGCAGATAGCCCTCGCCGGGCGCTCCAACGTGGGCAAGTCTTCCTTAATCAACGCGCTGGCCGGACGCAGAAAGCTGGCCAAGGTCAGCGCCACGCCGGGCAAGACGCGCTCGGTCAATTTTTACCGCGTGGAGCCGCACGGCTTTTATCTGGTGGATCTGCCCGGCTACGGCTACGCCCGCGCCGGCCATGCCGAGCGGGAAAAATGGGCGCGCCTGCTGGAGCGCTACCTGACGGAATGCCCCGGCCTCAGAGCTCTGGCCCTGCTGCTGGACAGCCGCCTGCCCCCGCAGCAGCTGGACAAGAACCTGGCCGCCTTCGCGCGCGGACACGGCCTGCCCCTGCTGCCCATCCTGACCAAGGCCGACAAGTGCAACCAGCGCGAACGGGCAGCCCGGCAGAAAGACTGGCAGGATCTGCTCGGCGTGCGCCCCGTTGTCACGTCGTCCAGCAACCGCCTGGGCATGGACACGCTGTGGTGCGCGCTGCTGGAAATCGCCGGAGCAGCCGAAAACGAGGCCGACGGCGTCGATGCCGCGGCGAGGATGCCGCAGGGCAACGGCGCGGGCTGATACGGGCCGAAATCCGTTCTGCGCCCGCGGCCCGGGATGCGGCCCGGAGGCCGTGCCCGGGCTTTTGACGCAGATGTCCGCGAAACGGCGCGGGAACGCCCGCGTTGGACGTTCAGCCCGACCGCTCCGCCCCGCCGCTGAGGCCCAGGGTCTTCCTGCCCGTGGTCTCCCGCAGCCAGGCGCAGTATTCGGGATGTTCCTTTTCCAGAATGTTCAGGGCATTCTCTTCGGCCATGAGGTAGCGGCGGGCCGTCACCTTGCCCGTGCCGACCCAGTGCCTGATGTAGCGGGACAGGTCCACATGGCGGGCGTGCATGCCCCGCGCATGCATGCCCCGGAACCATTCCACCCCGATGTCCAGACAGATGGGGCCGCACTGGCGGTATGCCCCGGGCGGCAGCACGGGGCCCTCGGGGGCGCACAGGGGACGGGAGCGCTCCAGATCAAGCAGACAGGCCCACTCGTTGACGCGGCATTCCGGCAGGGGCCAGGACTGGAGGTCAAAAATGCCCGCAAAGCCCTGATCGTAGGGACGGACAAAAATTTCCCGCTCGTGCGCCAGGGCGTAAAGGCGGCGCAATTGTCCGTAATCCGGGCGAAAGTCGCGATAGGTCTCCGGTCCGCACGGCTCGCGGCCCATGACTTCCCGCGTAAGTTCCGCATGGTGCGCCGGGCAGTTCCAGCACTGCCCCAGCTGGCCCACGGCCACGGCGTCCCCCATGACGTCCAGCATATGCCCCAGCACATCATTGAGCACAAAAACGTCATTGTGCATGAGGAAGAGCTTGCGGCTCTGACTGTGTTCAAACGCGCACTGATAGCGGATGCCCAGGCGATAGGCCGCATCGCCCAGCCGCCCGGGGTCGGTCGCCTTGAGGTCCAGCCAGTGCTCCGGCTGAAACACCCGGCAGCGGTCGCCCAGCCGCATATGCAGGTATTGCGCCACCGTATAGGGACTTACCGTGTCGTACTGCGAGCCGTAGGGCTCGTACTGCAGCCACACGGCACCCACATGTCTGCCGCTGCGTTTCAGCAACGAAAGCAGGGAGAGCGCCGTCTGAAAGGGCTTGGCGAAGATGTTGACAGCCACATCCACACGTTCGTCATCCGGCGCATGACGGACGCCGGCTGCCGCTTTCTCCACAGAGGGCGTGCCGTCAACCGACATCAGACGTCCCCGCCCCTTCTGCCCTCCGCAGCGTTCGCGGCATCATCCACGGCGCGCCGCAACGCCGCCTGTGGAATCCGCGCCAAGGCCTCCACCACCCGCACGTCAAAACCGGCATCCTCCCGCAAGAGGCCAATGGCCTGCTCCGGCGGCATGCCCGCCCGGTAGGAACGGGCGCTGACCATGGCGCAAAACGCATTGACAACCGCCAGCACCCGCGCATTGAGCGTTATCTCCTCTCCCCGGAGTCCCCGGGGCAGGCCGGAACCGTCCATGCGTTCGCCCATCTGGTACACGGCGTCGGGCACGGGCAGGCTGAACTGCATGTCGCGCAGAATGCCGTAAGCATACTCCGGCGCACGGTTGACCTCGGCCTGTTCCTCCGGCGTCAATTTGCCCTTCTTGGTCAGCAGCTCCCGGGGCACAAAAATCTTGCCCACCTGGGAAAGGCGCGCCGCAAACCGCAGGGTTTCCCTGTCTCCGGTCGGCAGATTCATGGAAGCGCCCAGCAGTTCCGCCACTTTCTCCATCTTGAGGGAATGGCCCACAAGGTTGGCGTCCACGCTTTCGATGGCGCGGACCAGCGCGGCCACGCTGTTGGCCTGCCGCTGACGGGCAGCCTCGGCGCGGCGGCGGAACTCCGTGATGTCCTGGAAGATGCCCACGCAGCCGCCGCGCACCTCGGCGTCGGCCTGACCGCCCTTCTTTTCCTCAAGGGGGAAAAGCGACACGCGGTACAGGCGCATGTCGCCGCCCTGCGGCACGGATATTTCAAGGCTGTCCGAACTGTCGCTGCCGCTGATCCGCTCCATGCCCGCGCGCAGCCTTGCGGCGGCCTCGGCGGGCAGCACGGCGTCAATGGCCGCGCCCACAATGTCGCCTTCCGGCC
>SUVB01000028.1 GCA_015062205.1 Desulfovibrio desulfuricans | reverse complement strand
GCGGAGTACCCCATTGAGATCCTCCATGCTGGCTATCTCGCCTGAAAGAACCTTCCTGGCAATCTCATCCTTGTTGATCAGCATAAAACCTCCCGGGATTTTACCCTGTTCGGAGGTTTACACAAATTCCGTTACAGGCCCGGTGCGCCGCATGGGCCGATGCCCGCCGAAACATAAACAACGTATTAATAGCATTTCCCCGCAGCGTTGGTCAACATGTCACCCGACCAGAGACTTTCACCTTATCAATGATAGAAGTTCATTTATACTCCCATTCACGCGGAATCGCTGAAATAACGCAATGCTTTTGTTCAACATATCCAAAGACCGGGTGACAATTTGCGTCCGTCTACGAAAACGTCCCAACCAGTGCCGTTGTAGTGCATTATTCTGCTCAATTTTATAGGTATTTTTCTTGCCTTGTCGTAATTGTTTGGCCCCAACGACTTCCGCATAACACACATAGTTGTCTGTATATACTCTGCGGGCTTGCCAAAGATTAAAATCGTCAAAAAGACCCATCAAGGTGAGGTAGGTGCACAGGCGCGCGGCGACAGGAGAGATCGCCGTCCTCATTTCTCCCGCCCGTAGGCGTCGGCGAAGCGCACGATGTCGTCCTCGCCTAGGTACGCGCCGGACTGGATTTCAATCAGCACTAGGGGGATGACGCCGGGGTTCTTGAGCCGGTGTCTGGTTCCCACAGGGATGTAGGTGGACTGGTTTTCCGTGAAGAGGCGCGTCTCGTCCCCGTTGGTCACTTCCGCCGTGCCGCTGACCACCACCCAGTGCTCGGCGCGGTGATGGTGCATCTGCAGCGAGAGTTCGGCCCCCGGATTGACGATGATGCGCTTGACCTGAAAACGTTCAGCCAGCGCCAGTGTTTCATAGCTGCCCCACGGCCGGTAGACCAGCGGATGCTGCCGATATTCCGGCCGTTCTTCCCTGCGCAGGCGGTCAACAATGGCCTTGACGCGCTGGGCCTGGTCGCGGGGGGCCACCAGCACGGCGTCCCGCGTTTCCACCACCAGCGTGTCGCGCAGGCCGACGGCGGCCACCAAGCGATGTCGCGCGTTGCAATAGCAGTTTTCCACATCCTCGGTCAACACGTCGCCCCGGCACACGTTGCCGTGTTCGTCCTGCTCGCCCGCCTTGTAGAAGGCCTCCCACGAGCCCAGGTCGCTCCACGCTGTGGACAGGGGCGTCATCGCCGCCTTTTGCGTATGCTCCATGACGGCGTAGTCGATGGAGTCGGCGGGGGAGGCCAGAAAGGCCTCCCTGCCGGGGCGCACAAAGGCCCCGTCCTCGGCGCGTCCTTCCCAGGCTTTGGCGCACGCGTCATAAATGCCGGGCGCGAAGGCGCGCAGCTCGTCCAGCAGGACGGAAGCGCGCAGCAGGAACATGCCGCCGTTCCAGAAAAATCCCCCCTGGGCCAGCATGGCACACGCGTTCTGCCTGTCGGGTTTTTCCACAAAGCGCTCCACGCGGAAGCAGCCGTTGCCCAGAGCCTCGCCCTGCCGGATGTAGCCGAAGCCGGTTTCCGGGCCTGCGGGCGTGATGCCGAAGGTGACGATATGCCCCTGTTGCGCGGCAGATGCCGCGCGCGTCACACTTTTAAGAAAGGCAGCCGTATCGTCGATGGCGTGATCGGAAGGCAGCGCCAGCATGAGGGCGTCCGGGTTGTCCTCCCGCAGGGCCAGGGCGGCCAGACACAGGGCGGGCGCGGTGTTGCGGCCCTCCGGCTCCAGCAGGAGGAGGCCTTTCGCGCCGCGCTTGCACAACTCCGCCGCAGCATAGAAACGGTGTTCCTCATTGCAGATGATGACGGGTTCCGCAGCGTCGGGGATGCGCAGCACACGGGCCAGCGTGTCGCCGAACAGCGTCCTGCCGTCGCCCAGGTCAACAAACTGCTTGGGGTAGCTCTCGCGCGAGAGGGGCCACAGGCGTGTGCCGCTACCGCCGCACAAGATGACAGGGACAATTTTTGTCATGGGGTTCCTTGGGTTCACGGGCGGCGCCGGCCCGTGCCTATGCGGGCGTCGCTCCGTGCCGTTCCATAAGGCGCAGCAGTTCCGCCGTCCTGTCTTCCAGCAGGGCGGCGTCGCCCCGGCTTTCCACATTGAGCCGCAACAACGGTTCCGTATTGGACATGCGCAGGTTGAAACGCCAATTTCTGAATTCCAGGTTCACGCCGTCCAGATGATCCTCATGCTCGGCTTCGGCGGCATAGCGGTCACGCACGAGGCGCATGAGTGCGGGCGCGTCGGGCACGCGCCGGTTAATCTCGCCGCTGCACGGATAAGCGGCCATGCGCTCGGCCACAAGTTCCGCCAGGGGGCGGCCCGTGCGGCGCAGCAGCGCCGCAACGAGCAGCCAAGGCAGCATGCCCGAATCACAGTAGGCGAAGTCGCGGAAATAGTGGTGCGCGCTCATCTCGCCGCCGTACAGGGCATTTTCGGCGCGCATGCGTTCCTTCATGAAGGCGTGCCCGGTCTTGCCCATGATCGGCACGCCCCCGGCAGCCTGCACGATCTCGCGCGTGTTCCAGTAGACGCGCGTGTCATGCACGATCTTCGCGCCGGGGGAACTGCGCAACAGTTCTGCGGCCAGCAGGCCGACACAGTAGTAGCCTTCAATGAAGTTGCCGTCGCCGTCATAAAAGAAGCAGCGGTCGAAATCGCCGTCCCATGCCGCGCCGAGATCGGCCCCGGCCGCGCGCACGGCGGCGGCGGTGGCGGCGCGCCGCTCCGGCAGCAGGGGATTGGGCACGCCGTTGGGGAAATGGCCGTCCGGTTCCGTGTGCAGGGGGATGATGTCGAAGGGCAGGGCGGCCGCCAGCTCCCGCAGCACAAGCCCGGCGCAGCCGTTGCCTGCGTCGGCCGCGATTTTCAGGCGCGTCCTCGTGCCGTCGTCGCCGGCAAGGCCGCTGCAGTCCAGCAGCCGGCGCACATAGGCAGGCCTGAACGAGGCCTGCGTGACGGCGGCGGGCATCCCGGGGGGAGCGTCGGCTGTCCCTCTGTCTCCCAGCAACCGCGCCACGCGCTCGCGCAGGGCGGGCAGGCCGGAGTCGCCGCTCACGGGCACGGCCCCGCCGCGAACGATTTTGAAGCCGTTCTCGTCGGCGGGGTTGTGGCTGCCGGTGATCATGATGCCGGCGTCAAAGGGCTGTTCGGCGGCGGCGTAATAGATTTCTTCCGTGCCGCACATGCCGATGTCCGTCACGCGCGCGCGCGCGCCCGTCAGGCCCGTCGCCAGGGCGTCGCGCAGCATGGGGCCGGAGAGGCGCGCGTCGCGCCCGATCACCACGTTGCGGGCGGGCAGCCTCTCGGCCACGGCCTGCCCCAGGGCGCGGGCCAGTGCCGCGTCGAGCGTGTCCGGGACTCTGCCGCGGATGTCATAGGCTTTGAAGCCGGTCAGGCGCGCATCCATGCGGTTCTCGCTATGCGTAGTTGCCGTTGTATTCGACAAGGGTGGCCTTTTCGACGCAGGGCGCGGCCAAGCTGTTCATGAAGTCCGTGCGTCTGCCGCGCGCCTTGATTTCCAGCGTCAGTTCCGTGCGCCCGCCGGAGACGCTCCTGTTTTTCAGCTTGCCTTTCAGGGGACGCAGCAGTCGCGCCACGGCCTCCTCATCCTGCTGCGCATAGCTGAGGATGAGCAGGTACACGCGCCTGTCCTTGCGCGCGAGGGTCATGGCGATGTAGGCTAGGCCGATGAGCGCCGTGCCGAAAACGGCCACCAGGTACAGCCGCGCTCCGGAGGCCAGGCCCGCCGCGATGCTCCAGTACAGGAAGCCCACGTCCAGCGGGTCCTTGATGGGTGCGCGGAAGCGCACGATGGAGAGCGCGCCCACCATGCCCAGCGTCAGGATGATGTTCGTGCCGATGGTGGTGATGATGAAGGCGGTGATGCCGCTGACGATGAGCAGGAGAACGCCGAAATTCTCGCTGTACACGACGCCGCGGTAAAAAATGCGGTAGATCAGATAGATGGCTAGGCCGCAGCCCAAGGCCACGGCCATTGTCAGGGCCAGGGAGGGCAGGGAGAGCGTTTCCTGCCGGGAGAGCATCAGAAGGATTTTTTGCAGTTCGTCTGTCATGGCGGCGCAGGGATTGACGGAGAACCAAGGAATGGGGGGGCAACTTTAGCCCCAGAACAATTCACTTCAATGAACATATATCATTTTTGGGGAAAAAGCTACCTGAAGCAGGCTGTAAAAATGGAAGGCAAGGTTAACAATAACATATTGTAATAAAACAAGGTTCTTCAAGGTGCCCCGTGGGTGATTCAGGTCTCCGGGCTTCCGGGTAATGCTACAGCCCTCTGCGGCAGGTTTGAACGAGACGGGCGGGCAGGACGCGCTTCTTGATTTGCCTAGGTAATTGGGGTGAGACTTTCACCTTATCAATGATAAAAGTTCATTTATACTCCCATTCACGCGGAATCGCTGAAATAACGCAATGCTTTTGTTCAACATATCCAAAGACCGGGTGACAATTTGCGTCCGTCTGCGAAAACGTCCCAACCAGT
>SUVB01000027.1 GCA_015062205.1 Desulfovibrio desulfuricans | reverse complement strand
GTCCAGGCGAGAACTTCTGTGCCGGAGATCGTGTACTGGATATCGATATATTTCCGGTGTACTTCCAGTTTTGGCGGTTCGCCCGGAACTGTGTCATAGCTCTGGACCATAGCATAGACTTTGCGTCCATCCAGTTCGTAGGTGCCGTCCGGAGTGGTGTCGGTCAGTTGTTCCAGAAAAGCGAATGCCTTGTCGAAAGAATCAGCGAGTGTGACTTTCTTCCGGTTTTTGATGTGATCACAGATCATAATTACTTCCCGCAGCATTTTTTGAATTTTTTGCCGGAACCGCAGGGGCAGGGATCGTTGCGGCCCACGCGCGGCGCGGCCCTGGCGGGCTTGCGCGTGGCGTCCGTGGTGTCGCTGCCGCCGGAGTAGGAAAGCTGCCCCGACTGTTCCTTGTGGCGGTATTCCCGCGCGAGGGGACGGCCCTGCGGTTCAGCGGGCGTCGCGTCGCCCGGTTCGTCCCCGACGGGGCGCTGTTGTTCCTGCGGTTCCTCCAGCTGCACGCGCACGCGGGTCAGCACGCGGAAGGCGCTTTCGCGGATCTGGAAGAGCATGGCCTGGAACATCTCGAAGCCCTCGCGCTTGTATTCCAGCTTGGGGTCGCGCTGGCCGTAACCGCGCAGGCCTATGCCGTCGCGCAGGGCGTCCATGTTGCGCAAATGCTCCTTCCAGCAGCGGTCCAGTTCTTCCAGCAGGAAATACCGCAGAATGTCGCGGTAGGAGGGGCCGGCCTGAACCTTGAGCTCGTCCAGCATGCCGCGCAGGAGCGATTCCGTTTCTCCGCGCGAGGGCAGGGGGGCATTTCCGGGCAGGACGCGGTCCAGATTGAAGACGTCGCGCAGGCGGGCCAGGGCCGAGGCGCGGGCCTCGTCCATCTCCTCGGGGCGCACCGTGTCCAGCGGGCCGTACACGTCGTCCAGCACGTCGCCCTGGAACTCTTCCAGCACGGGTTCCAAATCTTCCTCGACCATGAGTTCGCGGCGCAGGGTATAGATGACTTCGCGCTGCTGGTTCATGACGTTGTCATAGTCCAGAAGCGTTTTGCGAATCTCGAAGTGGTGGGCCTCAACCCGTTTTTGCGCGCCTTCCACGGCGCGGGTGACCATGGCGTTTTCGATGGCTTCGCCGTCGCGCAGGCCCAGTTTTTCCATGAGGCCCTTGATGCGGTCCGAGCCGAAGAGGCGCATGAGGTCGTCTTCCAGCGAGAGGTAGAAGCGGGAGGAGCCGGGGTCGCCCTGGCGGCCGGAGCGGCCGCGCAGCTGGTTGTCGATGCGGCGGCTCTCATGGCGCTCCGTGCCCAGAATATGCAGGCCGCCCAACTCCACCACGCCCTCGCCCAGCACAATGTCCGTGCCGCGTCCGGCCATGTTGGTGGCGATGGTCACGCGGCCCTTCTGACCGGCCTGCGCCACGATTTCGGCTTCTTTTTCATGCTGTTTGGCGTTGAGCACGCTGTGCGGAATGCCCAGCTTTGTCAGCCGCCGCGAGAGCATTTCCGACGTTTCGATGGAGATGGTGCCCACCAGCACGGGCTGCTGCTTTTTGTGCAGTTCCGCGATGGCGGCGACGATGGCGTCGAATTTCTCCTGCTTGCTGCGGTAGATGAGATCCGGGTAGTCCTTGCGGATCATGGGCTTGTTGGGCGGAATGCTGATGACGTCCAGATTGTATATCTGATGGAATTCCACGGCTTCGGTGTCGGCCGTGCCGGTCATGCCCGCCAGCTTGTCGTAGAGGCGGAAATAGTTCTGGAAGGTGATGGCGGCAAGCGTCTGGTTTTCGGCCGCGATGGTCACATGCTCCTTGGCCTCCAGCGCCTGGTGCAGGCCGTCGGAGTAGCGGCGGCCTTCCATGATGCGCCCTGTGAACTCGTCCACAATGATCACCTGGTCGTTCTGCACGATGTAGTCCACATCGCGCTTGAACACGAGGTGCGCCTTGAGCGACTGCATGACGTGGTGCTGGGCGGTGATGTTGGCCGGGTCGAACAAGTTGTCGATGTTGAGCAGTTCCTCGCAGCGTGCCACGCCCTCGTCGGTGAGCATGGCTGTTTTGGCCTTTTCGTCGATGGTGTAGTGTTCCGGCGTGAGCCGGCGAACGATATCGTCCACAGCGCGGTACAGGCCCACGGATTCGTCGGATGCGCCGGAGATGATCAGCGGCGTGCGCGCTTCATCTATAAGGATGGAGTCCACTTCGTCCACAATGGCGTAGTTGTGGCCGCGCTGCACGAGCTGTTGCGCGTAGAATTTCATGTTGTCGCGCAAATAGTCAAAGCCGAATTCATTGTTGGTGCCGTACGTGATGTCGGCATTGTAGGCGGCCTGGCGCTCCGTGTCGTCCAGGCCGTGCACAATAACGCCCGTGGTGAGGCCGAGGAAGCTGTAGAGCTTGCCCATCCAGGCGGCGTCGCGCCTGGCCAGGTAGTCGTTGACTGTCACCACGTGCACGCCCTTGCCGGAAAGCGCGTTGAGCACCACGGGCAGGGTCGCCACCAGCGTCTTGCCCTCGCCGGTCTTCATTTCGGCGATGCGGCCCTTGTGCAGCACCATGCCGCCGATGAGCTGCACGTCATAGTGCCGCATGCCCAGTACACGCTGCGAAGCCTCGCGCACCAGCGCAAAGACTTCGGGCAAAAGGTCGTCCAGATCACGGCCGCCCTCCTGCACTTCCTGCTTGTAGCGGGCGATGCGCGCCGGAAATTCGGCGTCGGGCAGTTCCCGCAGTTCCGCCTCCAGGGCGTTGATGCGTTCCACCTGCGGGCGCAGGCGGCGCAAATAGCGTTCATTCTTGCTGCCGAAAATTTTTTTGAAAAGAAAACCGAACATATATGCTCCTCGCTGTGGGCGGGGCGCAGCCCTCCACCCCTGATACGTCCTGCGGCAAACAATGCGAAATGGGGCCGTCGCCCCAAAAGGCGCACGGCATCTTTATAAAATACGGCATAATGGCGCGGTTGGCAATGTGGGATGCCGCAAATATTTGCGCGCAGCCCGGCCCCGGTCGGGACGGACGGACCGGCAGGGCCGCGTGGCGAATTTTTCGGCAAAAGGGCTTGACGTCGGCAGACAACCTGTGTACAACACCGCTTGCCGCAAGGAAAAGTAGCCTTGTCGGCGTTCCCTGGACGGCAGGGAAGGGCGGGTTGAGCCCGCCCTGATGTGCCCGAGGCGGCCGCGAGAGCGTGCTGACCAAGGGCTTTGACATGTGCAGGCGTTACCGAATGCCGGACAATGTCGAGCCGTTCCAGCCCATGAACGGACCCCACCGCAGCCCCGGAGGCGGCGCGTGACCCGGGGCTGTAAGGTTGGGGGATATTCCCCCGTTTGGTGACCCTGCGGGACCGCCTCGCCGCCGATTCTTGGCGGCTTGGCCTGGGCGACGCCGGGGAGCATCACGCGGATGATGCGGCGCGTTCAGGCGTCCACACCTTCCGAATTTCCTGATTCTTATCAGGCGTGATGCGCGCACAAGCAGCCCCTTACGTTGCTCCGTTACCGTTCCTTGCCGGGAGAGGTAGGCCTTCGGGCCATGCTTCATGGCCCTTGTACGCTGTGAAGGAGCCCGCCGCGGCGAACACGCGCGGGATGTTTTTGCAAACGGAGTAGGCACAATGACGACAGTTAGCAGCGATCGCATTCGGATCAAGCTCAAAGCCTACGATTACCGCATTCTGGACAAGGCCGTTGCGGAAATCGTGGATACGGCGCGCAACACCGGCGCCGGCGTGGCGGGGCCCATTCCCCTGCCCACCAACATTCACAAGTACACCATCCAGCGCTCCGTGCATGTGGACAAAAAGTCCCGTGAGCAGTTTGAAATGCGCATCCACAAGCGGCTCATGGATATTCTGGAACCCACGCAGCAGACCGTCGACGCGCTGGGCAAGCTTTCCTTGCCCGCCGGTGTGGACGTGGAAATCAAGCTCTAGCGAGAGGCAGTCATGGCTGAGAAAATGGGAATTTTGGGTCGCAAACTCGGTATGACCCGTATATTTGACGGCGCCGGCGCCGCCGTGCCCGTCACGGTGATTGAGGCCGGTCCGTGCCCCGTCACCCAGGTCAAGACCGTGGAGACGGACGGCTACAACGCCGTGCAGATCGCGCTGACCGCCGCCAAGGAAAAGCACACCTCCAAGGCCATGCAGGGGCATTTCGCCAAGGCCGGCAAGGGGCTCTTCCGCCACGTGCGCGAGATTCGCCTTGCGGGCGCGCCCGAGCAGCAGCTGGGGCAGGAACTGACTGTCGCCATGTTCGCCGCGGGCGACGTGGTCAAGGTGACCGCCAAGAGCCTGGGCAAGGGCTACCAGGGCCGCATGCGCCGCTGGAACTTCGCCGGCTCCAAGGATTCGCACGGCTGCGAAAAGGTGCACCGCAACAACGGTTCCGTCGGCAACAACACCTTTCCGGGCCATGTGTTCAAGGGCCGGAAAATGGCCGGCCACTGGGGCAACGAAACCGTTACGGAAATGGGCCTGACCGTCGTTGACGTGCGTCCCGAAGACAACGTCATTCTGGTCAAGGGTTCCGTGCCCGGCCCCAAGAACGGGCTGGTGCTGGTCCGCAAGCAGTAGGGGAAGCAGCAATGGCTACCGTGAAAGTATATGATCAGAACAAGCAGGAATGCGGTGAAGTTGCGCTGGCTTCCGACGTGTTCGAAGTCGAGGTGAGGCCGGAAATCCTCAACCTTGTGGCGCGCGCCCAGATGGCGGCCAAGCGCGCCGGGACGCATATGACCAAAACCCGCGGCCTGGTTTCGGGCGGGGGCGTCAAGCCTTGGAAGCAGAAGGGCACCGGTCGCGCCCGGGCCGGCTCCAACCGTTCGCCTGTGTGGCGCGGCGGCGCCATCCTGTTCGGCCCCAGCCCGCGCGACTACAGCTTCAAAGTCAACAGCAAGGTGCGCGCCCTGGCCATGAAGATGGCCCTCTCCAGCCGTCTGGCCGGTGAAAACCTGATGGTGGTCAAGGGCATTGAACTGCCTGAGGCCAAAACCAAGCAGTTCGCCAAGGTGGCCGACACGCTGGGCCTCAAGAAGGCCCTCATTGTCGCTCCCGCCGAGGATGTGACGCTGACGCGCTCCGCGCGCAACATTCCCGGCCTGACCATGACCACGCCGGATCGCCTGAGCGTGCTTGAGATTCTCAGGCACAAGCAGCTTGTGCTGCTGGAAGGCGCGGTCGAACCCGTGCAGGCGCGTTTCGCGAAGAAGGGGGCCTAAGATGGAAATCACCGCTGTTCTGCTCAAGCCTCTGCTGACCGAAAAGACGACCCTGCTCAAGGACGAAGCCCGGCAGGTGGCCTTTATGGTTCACACTATGGCCAACAAGCTGGAAATCAAGCAGGCCGTGGAGAAGGCTTTTGACGTCAAGGTGGAAGCGGTCAACATCGTGCGCCGCGCGCCCCGCAACCGGGAGCGCCAGGGCCGCGTGGTGGGCCGCAAGCCCGGCTGGAAGAAAGCGTATGTGACGCTGCGCCAGGGCGATAAAATCGAGTTCTTCGAGGGAGTGTAATCATGGCTGTCCGCAAGCTGAAACCGACCTCCGCGGGACGTCGTTTCCAGACGGTTTCCGACTTTGAGGAAATCACCCGGACGCGTCCCGAGAAGTCGCTCACCGTGGGTCTGACCAAGAAGGCCGGGCGCAACAACCTGGGCCGCGTCACCAGCCGCCGTCGCGGCGGCGGCGTCAAGCGCCTGTACCGCATCATTGACTTCAAGCGCGACAAGACCGGCGTTGAGGCCGTGGTCGCGCATATCGAGTATGATCCCAACCGCACCGCCCGCATTGCGCTGCTGCACTATGCCGACGGCGAGAAGCGCTACATCCTCGCGCCGGTGGGCCTGAAACAGGGCGACAGGGTCATGGCCGGCGTCAATGAGCGCAACGGCGAAACGGCCGACATCAAGCCCGGCAACGCCCTGCAGATGGCGCGCATCCCCGTGGGCACCAATGTGCACAATGTAGAGTTGTACCCCGGCAAGGGCGGTCAGATGTGCCGCGCCGCCGGCGCGTACGCCCAGCTGGTGGCCAAGGAAGGCAAGTATGCTCTGCTGCGCCTGCCCTCGGGCGAGGTGCGCAAGGTGCTGGCCTCGTGTGTCGCCACCGTGGGCCAGGTGGGCAACGTGCAGCACGAAACCGTTTCTCTTGGCAAGGCCGGCCGCAACCGCTGGCTTGGGCGTCGCCCCCAGGTGCGCGGCGTTGCCATGAACCCCATTGATCACCCGCTGGGCGGCGGCGAAGGCAGAAGTTCCGGCGGCCGTCATCCCGTGTCGCCCTGGGGCATGCCCGCCAAGGGCTTCAAGACCCGCGACAGGAAGAAGCCTTCTTCCCGGCTGATCATCAAACGCCGCGGCCAGAAGTAGGAGTAGCTCATGCCGAGATCGCTGAAAAAAGGGCCGTTCATCGACGGTCATCTGATGAAGAAGGTCGATGCTGCGGTGGCCAACAACGACCGCCGTGTGCTCAAGACCTGGTCGCGCCGCTCGACCATCCTGCCCGAAATGGTGGGACTGACCTTCGCGGTGCACAATGGCAAGAAGTTCGTGCCGGTGTTTGTCACCGAAAACATGGTGGGCCACAAGCTGGGCGAGTTCTCGCCCACCCGCACCTTCCATGGGCATGCCGCCGACAAGAAGGCCAAAGCTGCCGCCAAGAAGTAGGGTAGGGATATGGAATCGAAAGCTATTGCCAAATTCCAGCGCGTCTCCCCCCGCAAGACCCGTCTTGTGGCCAGAAACGTGCAGGGCCTTGGAGTGGAGGAGGCCATGAACCTTCTGCGCTTCACGCCCAACAAGCCCGCCGGAGTGTTGTACGGCGTGCTGAAAAGCGCGCTGGCCAACGCCTCCCAGCTGGGCGGCGTCGATGTGGACGCCATGGTGGTGAAGGAAATCGTGGTCAATGAAGGCCCCTCTTGGAAGCGCTTCATGCCCCGTGCCCAGGGCCGGGCCACCAAGATTCACAAGCGCACGAGCCACATCACCGTCATACTCGCAGAAGGGCAGGAATAGACTATGGGTCAGAAAGTACATCCGTTCGGGTTCCGGCTTGGGTACAACAAGAATTGGCAGTCCCGCTGGTTCAGCAAGAAGGAATACCCTGCCTTTGTCTATGAGGACAGCAAGATCCGCGCGTTCGTGAAGAAGCTCCTGTACCATGCGGGGGTTTCCCGAATCGAAATCGAACGCGCCGGCGGCAAGGTGCGCCTGATTCTTTCCACGGCCCGTCCCGGCATCGTTATCGGCCGCAAGGGCGTGGAAATCGAAAAACTGCGCAATGACCTGCGCCGGAAGTTCGGACGCGAGTTTTCGCTGGAAGTGAACGAGATCCGTCGTCCCGAGGTGGACGCCCAGCTTGTGGCCGAGAACATCGCCCAGCAGCTGGAGCGCCGCGTGGCCTTCCGGCGCGCCATGAAGCGCACCGTGTCCATGGCCCGCAAGTTTGGCGGCGAGGGCATCAAGGTGACCTGCGCCGGCCGTCTGGCCGGGGCCGAAATCGCCCGTACCGAATGGTACCGTGACGGTCGCGTGCCCTTGCAGACCCTGCGCGCCGATATTGATTACGGTTTCGCCGAAGCCCGCACCACCTACGGCATCATTGGCGTCAAGGTGTGGATCTACAAGGGTGAAATCCTTGACAAAGAGGTTGAACAATAATGCTCGCGCCCAAGAAAGTTAAATTCCGCAAGTGGCAGAAAGGCCGCCTGCGCGGCATGGCCACCCGCGGCGCTTCCATAGCGTTCGGCGACATCGGGCTCAAGGCCGTGCAGCATGGGCAACTCTCCAGCCAGCAGATTGAGGCCGCCCGTATCGCCATGATGCGTCATATCAAGCGCGGCGGCAAGGTCTGGATCCGCGTGTTCCCCGACCGTCCCGTGACGGCGAAGCCTCTGGAAACCCGTCAGGGTTCCGGCAAGGGCGCGCCCGTGGGCTGGTGCGCTCCGGTGAAGCCGGGCCGCGTGCTGTATGAAATCAAGGGCGTGAGCCTTGACCTCGCCCGCGAGGCGCTCACCCGCGCCGCGCACAAGCTGCCCGTGAAGACCATAATCGTGGTGAGGGAGGGCTTCTAAATGGCCGCCAAGAAAAAGACCGAAACCGCCGCCCGGCCCACGGCCAAGGATCTGCGCGCCATGAGCGCCGAGGATCTGAGCAAGGCTCTTGCCGAGCAGCGCGAGGAACTGATGCAGGCCCGCTTCAAGCATGCCGCCGCCCAGCTTGAGAAAACCTCCGAGCTGAAAGCCATGCGGAAGCAGGTGGCGCGCATCTCGACCATACTGAATGAAAAGGAACAGAGGGCCTGAACATGCAAGCTCTGGAAGAACGCAAGGGCAGAATGCTGACCGGCATCGTGGTGAGCGACAAGAACGATAAGACCATCGTCGTGCGCGTCGAAACCCTGGTCAAGCATCCTCTGCTCAAGAAGTACGTGAGGCGCCGCAAGAAGTTCACGGCTCATGATCCCATGAACGAGTGCGGTATGGGCGACAAGGTCAAAATTGTGGAGTACCGCCCGCTGTCGCGCAACAAGCGTTGGCATCTGGTCTCCATCATTGAAAAAGCCGTGTAGGGTAGAGCCATGATACAGGTTGAATCCACACTTCAGGTTGCCGACAATTCCGGCGCCAAAAAGGTTGCCTGCATCAAGGTGCTGGGCGGTTCCCACCGCCGTTACGCCTCTGTGGGCGACATCATCATGGTTTCCGTCAAGGAGGCCATTCCGCACAGCAAGGTGAAGAAGGGCGACGTGATGAAGGCCGTCATCGTGCGCACCGCCAAGGAAGTGCGTCGCATGGACGGCAGCTACATCAAGTTTGACGGCAATGCCGCCGTGCTGCTCTCCAACCAGGGCGAACCCGTGGGCACGCGCATTTTCGGCCCCGTGGCCCGTGAACTGCGCGCCCAGAACTTCATGAAAATCATTTCGCTGGCCCCGGAAGTGCTGTAGGAGATCGTCATGAAAAACACTCGCATCCGCAAGGACGACAAGGTAATGGTGATCGCCGGCAAAGACGCGGGCAAGATCGGCAAGGTGCTGAAAATCCTTCGTAAGAAGGATCGCGTGCTGGTGGAAAAGGCCAACATGGTCAAGCGCCACATGCGCCCCAACCCCTATGCCCAGCAGCCTGGCGGCATCGTGGAGAAGGAGATGCCCATCCATGTCTCCAATGTGATGGTCGTCTGCTCCGCCTGCGGCAAGGCCACGCGCGTCGGCTACAGGACCATTGAGTCCGAGGGCAAGGAAAAGAAAGTGCGCTTCTGCAAAAAGTGCAACGAAGTCATGGAATAAGGTGAAACGATGACACGCCTTGAAAAGATATATAGAGAGAAAGTGGTTCCGGTGCTGCAAAAGGAGTTCAGCTACTCCTCGTCCATGCAACTGCCCGGAATCGAGAAGGTCTCTCTGAACATCGGCCTTGGCGCCGCCAGCCAGAACAACAAGCTGATGGAAGAGGCCGTGGCGGAGCTTACCGCCATCGCCGGTCAGAAGGCTGTGGTGACGCGCGCCAAGAAGTCCATCGCCGCGTTCA
The DNA here is from genome assembly GCA_015062205.1 of Desulfovibrio desulfuricans. Taxonomy (GTDB): domain Bacteria; phylum Desulfobacterota; class Desulfovibrionia; order Desulfovibrionales; family Desulfovibrionaceae; genus Desulfovibrio; species Desulfovibrio desulfuricans_D. Next base: position 160,335 of record SUVB01000027.1, on the reverse strand, counting down.
AGGTGCGCGAGGGTATGCCCATCGGCGTGCGCGTCACCCTGCGCAAGGACCGCATGTGGGACTTCCTGGACAAGCTCATGAACTTTGCCCTGCCCCGTGTGCGTGACTTCCGCGGCATTCCTGACCGCGGCTTCGACGGGCGCGGCAACTTTACCCTGGGCATCAAGGAACACACGATCTTTCCCGAACTCGAGATCGACCGTGTGGAAAATCCCAAGGGCATGAACATCACCATCGTCACCTCGGCGACCACGGACAAGGAAGGCAAATTCCTTCTTGACCGGCTGGGTATGCCGTTCCGCAAGTAGGAGTTTTGCCATGTCCCGTACCTCACTGGAAGTCAAGGCCAAGCGCAAGCCCAAGTTCAGCGCCCGCGCCTATAATCGCTGCCCCCTGTGCGGTCGTCCCCGGGCTTTTCTGCGGCAGTTCGGCATTTGCCGCATCTGCTTCCGCAATATGGCCCTGCGCGGCGAGTTGCCCGGCGTGCGCAAATCCAGTTGGTAAATTTTTCCGGGCGCAGGCAAGCGCCCGGCAGACGCCGCGCGCGTCTGCGGGAAGTGGCGGCATGGGGCCGCCAACCCCGCCCCAACCTCTCAGGAGCATTCGATGTTGACAGATCCCATTGCGGACATGCTTACCCGCATCCGCAACGCACATTTGGCCCTGCACAAGGAAGTGAATGTGCCGCGCTCGAAGATGAAGGAATCGCTTGCCGCCATCCTCAAGCAGGAAGGTTACGTCGAAGACGTGGCCGTGGCCGACAGCACGATCACCATTACCCTCAAGTACCAGAAGGGCAAGCCCGTCATTTCCGGGCTGAAGCGCGTGAGCACGCCCGGTCGCCGGGTGTATGTGGGCGCGCACAATATCCCCAGGGTGCAGAACGGCCTCGGCATCTGCATTTTGTCCACGTCCAGCGGCGTGCTGGACGGCATGACCGCCCAGGAGAAGAAGGTGGGCGGCGAACTCTTGTGCGAAATCTGGTAGGCGGTGCACCATGTCGAGAATAGGTAGACTGCCCATTCCCGTTCCGAACGGCGTTGAAGTCAAGATCGGAGCGGATGTTGTGGAAGTGAAAGGCCCCAAGGGCTCGCTGAGCACCCCTGTCTGCTCCCTGCTCAAGTATGAACTGGCCGACGGCCACGTGACGCTGACCCGTCTGGAGGAAACCCGCCAGAGCCGTTCGCAGCACGGCCTGCGCCGCACGCTGCTTGCCAATTGCATTGAGGGCGTGACCAAGGGCTTCTCCAAGGGGCTGGAAGTCATCGGCGTCGGTTACCGCGTGGCGGTGAAGGGCAATATGATTGAGCTCAACGTGGGGTTTTCCCACCCTGTGCTCGTGGAGCTGCCCGACGGCGTCAAGGCCGCTGTGGACGGCCAGGTGCTGACCCTCTCCGGCATTGACAAGGAACTGGTGGGTGAAATGGCCGCCAGAATTCGCCGCATCCGCATGCCCGAACCGTACAAGGGCAAGGGCATCAAGTACGTGACCGAGACGATCCGCCGCAAGGTCGGCAAGTCCGGCGGCAAGAAGTAGGGGAGCGCGTCATGAAATACAGCAAGAACGAATCCCGCCAGCGCCGCAAGGTTCGCATCCGCAAGAAGGTCAACGGTTCCGCGGAACGTCCGCGCCTCGTGGTATACCGGTCCAACACGCACATTTATGCCCAGGTCATCGATGATCTGGACGGCGTGACCCTGGCCGCCACTTCGACCCTTACGCTTGCCAAAACCGAACCAGGCCTGCACGGCAACAAGAGCGGCGCCGAACTCGTGGGCAAGGAAATTGCCCGGATGGCCAAGGAAAAGAACATCACCCGCGTGGTGTTTGATCGTAACGGGTATCTTTATCACGGTCGCGTCAAGGCCGTAGCCGACGGCGCCCGCGAAGGCGGCCTGGAGTTCTAATATGCGTCAGGAAAATACGGAAACACAGCAGAACGAGTTGGGCGAAATCGAAAAGATCGTTTCCCTCAACCGCGTGGCCAAGGTCGTCAAAGGCGGCCGCCGTTTCAGCTTCAGCGCCCTCGTTGTGGTGGGCGACGGCAAGGGCGGCGTGGGCTTCGGTCTGGGTAAGGCCCAGGAAGTGCCGGAAGCCCTGCGCAAGGCCACCGAGCGCGCCCGCAAGAATCGCGTGCAGGTGCCTCTGGTCGAAGGGACGCTGCCTTATGAAGTGCTTGGCCGCTTCGGCGCGGGGCGCGTCATGCTCAAGCCTGCCTCCGAAGGCACCGGCATCATCGCCGGCGGCGCCGTGCGCGCCGTCATGGAAGCTGTGGGCGTGCGCGACGTGCTCGCCAAGGCCATCGGCACCAACAATCCTCATAACGTGCTTCGCGCCACCATGCAGGGCCTTGTTTCCCTGCGCAGCGCCGATGACGTGTCGGCCCTGCGCGGCAAGAAGCTGGAAGCCCCGAGGAAGTAGTCATGGCAGAAATCAAGGTAAAACTCGTGCGTTCGCGCATCGGCGCCACGCCTGCGCAGCGCAGGCTGCTGGACTCCCTTGGCCTCAAGCGCCGCGAGATGGTCAAGACGTTCAAGGACACCCCCTCCATTCGGGGCATAATCGCCAAAGTTCCGCATATGGTCGCCGTTGTCGAATAACGGCCGAAGGATATACCATGCAACTGCACAATCTGTTTCCTTTCCCGGAAGAGCGCAAGACCCGCCGTCGTGTGGGCCGCGGCGCGGGTTCCGGTCTGGGCTGCACGGCGGGCAAGGGCCACAAGGGCCAGAACGCCCGTTCGGGAGGCGGCGTCCGCCCCGGCTTTGAGGGCGGTCAGATGCCTCTGCAGCGTCGCTTGCCCAAGCACGGATTCAAAAACTATCCCTTCAAGATCACCTACGACGTGATCAATCTGGACGTGCTGCAGGCCGCCTTTGAAGGGAAAACCGCCATCACGCTGGATGATATCTATGCCCGCGGGCTCGCCCGCATGGGCGCGCCCGTGAAGGTGCTTTCCCGCGGCGACGTCAAGGGCGCGCTGACAGTGGAGGCGCACAAGTTCAGCCGGGCCGCCGCGGAAAAGATTCGCCAGGCAGGCGGCTCCGTCAACGAACTGGAAGCTGTTCCCACGGCAGAATAATATCTGGGGTCGCGTTTGCGGCCCCATGATTTTCAACGGCGTCATTGCTTTCCCCCTGCGGGCGGGCAATGACGTTGCGCACATACGGCGTCGGCGGCGCGGGGAATGTCCGTTTTTCCTGCAATGCCGCGGGCGCGCAAACGCAACGAGTGTCTCATGGCAGTAGGATCGGCAAACACCATGGCGGGACAGGCCTCGCTGGGCAAAAGGCTCGGCTGGACCTTCCTGATTTTGTGCTGCTACCGTATCGGCGTGCATGTGCCCATTCCGGGCGTGGACGCCTCCGCGCTGGCCTCGTTTTTCGAGAGCATGGCGGGCACGCTGTTCAATCTCTTTGACATGTTTTCCGGCGGCGGACTGTCCAACGTTTCGGTATTCGCGCTGGGCGTCATGCCCTACATTTCGGCCAGCATCATCATGCAGCTTTTGCAGGTGGTCAGCCCCGACATCAAGCGCATGGCCAGAGAGGAAGGGCAGGCGGGCCGCCGCAAGATTACCCAGTACACGCGCTATCTCACGGTGCTGATTACGCTTGTGCAGGGCCTCGGCATCGCCGTGGGCCTCGAGAACATGACGAGCCCCGGCGGCGCGCCGGTTGTGCTTGCGCCGGGCTGGCAGTTCCGCCTGGTGACCATGGTGACCTTCACCACCGGTTCCGTGCTGGTCATGTGGCTGGGCGAGCAGATCACCGAGCGCGGCATCGGCAACGGCATCTCGCTGATCATTTTCTGCGGCATTGTCGTGGGCATCCCGCGCGGCATCATCCAGTCCCTGGCGCTTATTCAGGCCGGCGACATGAGCATCTTCATGGCCGTGGTCATCGTGGTCTTCATGGCGGCGGTGCTCGTGGCCATCGTGTTTGTGGAGCGGGCGCAGCGGCGCATCCCCATCAGCTACGCCAAGCGGCAGATCGGACGCAAGATGTACGGCGGTCAGAATTCCCATTTGCCGCTGCGGCTGAACACGGCCGGCGTCATCCCGCCCATTTTCGCCTCGTCCCTGCTGCTGTTCCCGGCGACTATCGGGCAGTTCTCCAACAACATATACCTGAAGCAGGCGGCGGATTTCTTCTCTCCCCACGGCGTGGCCTACAATGTGCTGTATGTGGCGCTGATGTTCTTCTTCTGCTATTTCTACACGGCCATCATCTTTGACCCCAAGGACATGGCCGAGAACCTGAAAAAGAACGGCGGGTTCATTCCCGGCATCCGTCCCGGCGAGAAGACGCAGGAATACGTGGATACCGTGCTCTCGCGGCTGACCCTTTCGGGGGCCACCTATATTTCCATTGTCTGCCTGCTGCCCATGCTGCTGATCAGTAATTTCAACGTGCCCTTTTACTTCGGCGGCACCAGTCTGCTGATTCTGGTCGGCGTGGCCATGGATTTCATGAATCAGGTGGAATCTCACATGATTTCCAGCCAGTATCAGGGGCTGATGGCCAAGGCGCGCAAGAGCGGCAGGCTCTAGGGCACGACCGGCCAACGGCCGCGTCCCAGGAGGAAGAGGCAAGAGCATGAAGAAATATCACGGCGCCTTTATCAAAAATGAAAGGGAAGTGGGCCGACTGCGCGAAGCAAACCGCATGGTTGCCAACATACTGGATGCCGTGGGCGACATGGTGAAACCCGGCCTTTCCACCATGCGCATTGAGGAGTTGGCGCGCGACATGTGCGCCGATTACAAGGTCAAACCGGCGTTTCTGGGGTACTACGGCTACCCCTACGCTACGTGCTGCTCGGTCAACGAGCAGGTGGTGCACGGTTTCCCTTCCGCGCGGCTGCTTGAGGAAGGGGACATCGTCAGCGTGGATATGGGCGTGGAGTTTGAAGGCTTTGTGGGCGACGCCGCCCGTACCTACCCGGTGGGCACGGTGAGCGACGAGGTCCGCAGGCTCATGCGGGTAACGGAGGAAAGCCTGTACGTCGGCATTGAGCAGGCGCGGGCCGGCAATGACGTCTATGCCATCGGCGCCGCGGTGCAGGAATATGTCGAGGCCGCCGGCTTCAATGTGGTGCGGCGCTTTGTGGGGCACGGCGTGGGCGCAAAGATGCATGAAAAGCCCGAAGTGCCCAACTTCAAGCCCGGCATGCGCGGGCTGACCCTGCAGCACGGCATGGTCATCGCCATTGAGCCGATGGTCACGCTGGGCACATACGAGGTGGACATTCTGGACGACCAGTGGACTGCCGTCACCCGTGACGGCAAGTGGGCCGCCCATTTTGAGCACAGCGTCGCCATTACGCCGCAGGGGCCGCGCATCCTGAGCGTGTCGGACCGCGGTCTCAACCGGCATACAATTGAAGGTTGACAGAAAATGTGAACCCGGATAAAGATTTCCGTTCCCGCCCTCTGTGAGGGCCGCGGCCCTCGTTTTCGGTGCGAAGCCGCAAGCCGGAAAACGTTATGCCGGTGTCACCGTAAGCGTTTCATCAGTGGAGATGAGTTATGAAAGTACGGCCTTCCGTCAAGAAAATATGCCCCAAGTGTAAGGTTATCCGGCGCAAGGGAGTGCTTCGAGTTATCTGCGAAAACCCCCGGCATAAGCAGCGCCAGGGCTAGGGCAGGAGACTGATTGTGGCGAGAATAGCAGGTGTTGATTTGCCTCGCGGCAAAAGGGTGGACATTGCGCTCACCTACATCTATGGCATCGGCCGTTCCACGGCTCTGAAAATTCTGGATACCACCGGCGTCAACTGGGAGCGTAATATCGACGACCTCTCTGCTGACGAAGTGAACGAGATCCGCAAGGAGCTCGAGCAGAACTACAAGGTGGAAGGCGACCTCCGTCGCGAAATATCCGGCAGCATCAAGCGCCTTATGGATATCGGCTGCTACCGCGGGCTGCGTCACCGTCGCGGGTTGCCCGCGCGCGGTCAGCGCACCCATACCAACGCGCGCACCCGCAAGGGGCCGCGCCGCGGGGCCGTGGGCAAGAAGAAGTAGTGGTGCGGCTGCGCTTGTCGCAGTTTGTAAAGCGGACGCAGCATTCGTGCTGCCGTGAGGACGAACGGATTTTCCGCCGCGCGCGGAGCATAAATCTGACAAGCTCCATCCAGAGGTTTAGACATGGCCAGACCCAAGAAAGTGGTCAAGAAAAAGGAAAAGAAGAACGTGCCCGTGGGCATCGCCCATATTCTGGCTACGTTCAACAACACGATTGTTACTTTTACGGATACGCGCGGCAATGCCGTCTCCTGGGCCTCTTCGGGCCAGAGCGGCTTCAAGGGTTCGCGCAAGTCCACCCCCTTTGCTGCGCAGGTTGCCGCTGAAACGGCTGCCCGCAAGGCTCAGGACAACGGCATGCGCACCGTGGGCATTTATGTAAAGGGGCCCGGCTCCGGCCGCGAAGCCGCCATGCGCGCCATTTCGGCCATCGGCTTCAAGGTGGCGTTTATTCGCGACGTCACGCCCATCCCGCACAACGGCTGCCGGCCGCCCAAGCGGCGCCGCGTCTAGTCAGCGCGCCGCGCACAAACCGTAAGAGGAACAATCGATGGCCAAATATACCGAAGCCAAGTGTCGCATGTGTCGTCGCGAAGGGTGCAAGCTCTTCCTGAAGGGAGACCGTTGCTTCACCGACAAATGCGCCTATGACCGCCGCCCCTATGCCCCCGGCCAGCATGGCCGCGCCCGCAAGAAAGTCAGCGAATATGCGGTGCAGCTGCGTGAAAAGCAGAAGACCCGCCGCGCGTACGGCATTCTCGAACGCCAGTTCCACGGGTACTTCGAGAAGGCCGAAATGCAAAAGGGCGTCACCGGCACCAACCTGCTTGTCATTCTTGAGCGCCGCCTTGACAATGTGGTCTACCGTCTCGGTTTCGCCAATTCGCGCAACCAGGCGCGTCAGCTTGTACGCCACGGCATCTTTACCCTCAACGGGCGCAAGGTGAATATCCCTTCCCTGCAGGTCAAGGTGGGGGACAGCATCGAAGTGCCCGAAAAGAACCGCAAGATCCCGGTGCTCGCCGAGGCCCAGGAAGTCATTGCCCGCCGCGGCTGCCCCGCGTGGCTTGAAGCCGACGGCGCGGCCTTCAAGGGCACTGTGAAGGCCCTGCCGCAGCGTGATGACATCCAGTTCCCCGTCAACGAGCAACTGATCGTCGAACTTTACTCGAAATAACCGGGGGTTCGCATGCTTATAAAACAGGGCGAACGCCTTATCAATGCGCGCAACTGGTCCGAGCTTGTGAAGCCGGATCAGATACTCCGCGAAGAGGAAACCGCCAGCGGCACGCACGGCAAGTTCATCTGCGAGCCGCTGGAACGCGGCTACGGCACGACCATCGGCAATGCCATGCGTCGCGTTCTGTTGTCCTCTCTGCAGGGGGCGGCCTTTGTTTCCGTGAAGATCGCCGGCGTGCAACATGAATTCACCACCGTCCACGGCGTGCTGGAAGACATTACGGACGTCATCCTGAACATCAAGCAGGTGCGTCTGAGCATGGATACCGACGAGCCTCAGCGCCTGACCCTGCGCGTGGACCACAAGGGCCCGGTGAATGCGGGGCAGATCGAGACCAACCAGCATGTGGAAGTGCTGAATCCGGACCAGCACATCGCCACCCTCACTGAGGACGTGGTGCTGGAAATGGAGTTTGAGGTCCGCATGGGCAAGGGCTATGTGCCCGCCGACATGCACGAGGGCCTTGCCGATGAGATAGGTCTTATCAAGCTGGACTCCAGCTTCTCCCCCGTGCGCAAGGTTGCCTATGCCGTGGAGCAGGCCCGCGTCGGTCAAATGACCAACTACGATCGCCTGCTTCTGGAAGTGTGGACCGACGGCTCTCTCACCCCCGAGGACGCCATTGCCTACAGTGCGAAGATCATTAAGGATCAGATATCCGTCTTCATCAATTTTGACGAGCGGGTATCCGGCGATGCGCGTCACGGCAGCGGCGACGGCGGCGAAGTCAACGAACATCTGTTCAAGAGCATTGACGACCTTGAACTTTCCGTGCGCGCTACCAACTGCCTGCGCAGCGCCAACATCTCGCTGGTGGGCGAGCTCGTGCAGCGCAGTGAGGCCGAGATGCTCAAAACCAAGAATTTCGGTCGCAAGTCGCTGGATGAAATCAAGGGCGTCCTTCTGGATATGGGACTTGACTTCGGCATGAAGGTCGACGCCTTCGACAAGAAATATCAGGAATGGAAAAGGAAGCAGCAAAATGAGGCATAGCAATTCCGGCAGGAAACTCTCGCGTACGCCTGCGCACCGTAAGGCCCTGTTGCAAAATCTCGCTAAGGCCCTGCTGATACATGGCAAAATCCGCACCACGGAGATGAAGGCCAAAGAACTGCGCCGGGTTGTGGAACCCCTGATCACCCTTGCCAAACGCAATGATCTGCATGCGCGCCGTCAGGCCTATCGCGTTCTCAATGACCATGCGCTGGTAAAACGCCTGTTTGACGAGATCGGGCCGCTGTTTGCGGGCGTTCCCGGCGGATATACCCGCATTCTCAAGCTGGCCTTGCCCCGCAAGGGCGATAATGCTCCCATGGCCATTATTGAACTTTCGCGCACGGCTGAAGCCTCGAAGGAAGAAGCCAAGCCTGCCCCCGCCAAGCGCGAGGGCAAGGCGGAAGAGACCAAGACCGAAGAGGCCAAGGCCGAATAACGACCGGCTTGTGCCTGTGTTTGTTCAGGGGCGCTCAGCGCCCCTTTTTTTGCGCCCGCGTTACACAGTTTCCCTTCTGCGCCGCAGAGGCGCCCCGTGTTGCTTCCGCCTTTTTTCGCGCATGAAATTCCGGCATGGCGTGGGGCCTTCAGAATACGTGCACTGCAACGGCACTGACCGGGACGCTCCCGCAGAGGGACATTGTCACCTGCGCTTTGGCTATGCTGGGCAGGAACATCGCGTTATTTCAGCAACTTCGTGTAGACGGGAGCGAAAATGAACGGTTATCCCCGACAGGATGAAACTCCCGTTGCGGGAAAAAACTTGCGTGACAACACTGTTGCGGATAGCATGCTTTTTTCGACGAACATTGGGCCGGCGGAAAGCGGACGGTAATCGGCCGCTTTCCCATTCGGCCGCAACCCTTCACAACAGAGGCGCACGCGATGCCCATTGCCGTTCCGCGCTTCGGCGCCAAACAGGAATCCGTTGTTCCCGCGGTGCATGTCGAGGATATTTCCGCCCTGGCCATCCGCCCGGCCACGGTGCGCGATGTGCACGGCATGTCGGCGCTCATCAACCAGTACGCTTCGGCCAATGTCATGCTGGCGCGCGGACCGCAGTATCTGTATCTGCATATTCAGGATTACATGGTTGCCACGGCCCCTGCCGCCGATGACGGCCACGAGGTGGTGGTGGCCTGCGGCGCCGTGCATGTGCTCTGGGAGGATCTGGCGGAGATACGCTCCGTGGCAGTGCATGCCGCATGTCAGGGCCAGGGCTTCGGACGGCGTCTGGTGGAAGCCCTGGTAGACCGTTGCCGTGAACTGGGGCTGCCCAGGGTGTTTGTGTTCACCCTGGCGGAATCCTTTTTCGCCGGGTGCGGTTTTTCCGAATTCAAGCGGGAAGACATGCCGCCCAGCGTCTGGGTGGAGTGCAGCAAGTGCCCCAAATTTTATTGTTGTGACGAAATAGGCATGATCCGGATGCTGTAGACCCGCGGCGACGCCGGCGCACTCCGGCGACAATCGCCGGAGAAAAAGGCATCGCGCATCCGTGCCCCGGCGTCCTGCCGGGCTCAACCTGCAACGTGCAAGGCAGCTTCATGAGCAACAGACTGTACCACAGGGATTTTTTGAAGGAAACCGACTTTACGTCGGAAGATCTCACGTACCTGCTGGACCTGGCGGCTGACCTCAAGCGCGCCAAAAAGGCCCGGCGCGAACCGCAATTTCTCAGGGGCAGGAATATCGTCATCCTGTTTGAGAAGGATTCCACCCGCACCCGCTGTTCCTTTGAGGTTGCTGCCTATGACCAGGGGGGGCGCGTCACCTACCTTGGGCCGTCCGGTTCGCAGATGGGCAAGAAGGAATCCCTGGCGGATACGGCGCGGGTGCTTTCGCGCTTTTATGACGGCATTGAGTACCGGGGCTTCGAGCAGGCCCGCGTGGAAGCCCTGGCCCGCCACGCCGACGTGCCCGTGTGGAACGGTCTGACCAACGAGTGGCACCCCACCCAGCTTCTGGCCGACATGCTGACCATGCGCGAGCACTGCGCAAAGCCTCTCAACGCCCAGACCTTCGCCTATCTGGGCGACGCCCGCTACAATATGGGCAATTCCTACATGCTGGGCTCGGCCATGCTGGGGCTGGATTTCCGCTCGGTCGCGCCGCGCGGCCTGTGGACGTCGGATGCGGTGTACGAGGCGGCCTGCGGCATCGCCGAGCGCACGGGCGCGCGCATAACCCGCACGGAAGATGTGCGGGAGGGCGTCAGGGACTGCGATTTTCTTTCCACGGACGTGTGGGTTTCCATGGGCGAGCCGGACGAGGTCTGGAAGGAGCGCATAGCCCTGCTCACGCCCTACCGTGTGACCGGTGAAATCATGGATATGACCGGCAATGCGCAATGCAAGTTCCTGCACTGCCTGCCCAGTTTCCATAACCGGGAAACGCGCATGGGCGAGGAAATCTATCAGCGCTTCGGTCTGGAGTGCATGGAAGTGAACGACGAGGTGTTCGAGTCGGCGCGCAGCGTGGTTTTTGACGAGGCGGAGAATCGCCTGCACACCATCAAGGCCGTCATGGTGGCCACGCTGGCCGAGGAAGAACTGCGTTTCGATTCCGACAAATGATCTCCGCCCTGAGGGCGGGCCCGTCTTGCGCCGCTGTTGCGATCCTTCCCCGGAATTGGGGGGGCGCGACAGCGGCGCGCGTTTTGCCGCCGGTCCTGAAGCTCGTGTGCGAAAGGCCGGGAGGTTACGCGTTTCCGGCCCTGTTCTTCCGGTTCTGTGCGGCCGTGCGCGCGCAGTCCGCCAGCATGGAAAGCCCGCAAATGCCGATGGACACGGCTGTGCCCGTGAACACGCCCCGGTAGCTGAAGCCCGCGTGGATGACCAGCCCGCCGATGAGCGGGGCCAGCATGCCGCTGGCGTCAAAGGCGGCCATCATGATGTTGGAGTTGAGGGAGCGCGTGTCGGGGGTGGAGCGGTCGTAGACCAGGGCGGCGAGCAGGGGATAGAGCAGTCCCAGCCCCACGCCGTAGAGCAGGGTGAGGGGAATGAAGGCCCACACCGGCCCCCAGGCCAGCCCCAGCATGCAGCAGACCAGCAGGGCGCTGCACGAGAGCGTGACGCGGTGGCGCGGAAGGGTGTCGAGCCTGTGGCTGCCTGTCAGGCGCACGGCGATGATGGTCAGGGTGTAGAGGCTGAAGAACCAGGCCGGATGCGCGCCGGTGAGCGAACACAGCCCCTTCATGAAAAAAATGGCCTGCACGGTCATGATGCTGAAGGTGAAGCAGGAGAGGTAGACAAAGAACAGGCCGGAACTGCGCATTTGTTGCCGCAGCGCCCGTCCCGTCGCGCCGCCGCGTTCCACGGGGGGCAGTTCGGGCCTGCGCAGGCGCGGGGCCAGGGGGATGAGCATAAGCAGCGAGGGTACGCCCAGCAGGGCCGTGGCCGCAAAAAGGCGCGGCTCGCCGCCGAGCAGCGGCAGAATCTGTTCGCCTACGGCGGGGATGACGGAATACGGCAGGAGCAGCGTGAGGGAGAAGAGGGCGAAGCCGCGCGCGCTCTGCCCCCTGGGGATGCAACTCACCAGCACGGCCACGGTGCAGCAGGAGAAAACGGCCAGCGCTATGCCCTGCGCCAGACGCAGAAAGAGCACCAGCCCCACCATGTGCGTGCCCTCCGCCAGAAGATAGGCCGGCATGACTGCGCTGGAGACAAGGATGGAGATCGCCAGGGCCGCAAGTTTGCCCCGGCGCAACAGCAGTACGCTGGTCACCGGACGGAAGAGCAGCACCATGGCGAACATGGCCGAGAGCAGGACGCCGCGCCAGTTGGGGCTGACGGCCATGCCCTCCAGCCATTGCTCGAAGCAGTAGAAGACGGCCACAAAACTGTTGCAGCACATGGTGATGCAGAACAGCAGGATGAAATCGCGGCTCAGGAGCGTGCGCGGCGGCTCGGGCAGGTCTGGGCGCAGCGGCGCGGCGGCGGGTGTTGCGGATAGAGGCGGCATGGGGTTTCGGCAAGGTTGCGCCGCGTGCGCCGGGCCGCCGTGCGGGGCCGGACGCGCCCCCGGAGAATGCGGCCGGGGGCGCGGCTAATGGTATTCGCCGTTGAGGAAGTTGGCGGCAAATGTCTGGACGGCGCTGTCGTCCACCATGAGCATGTCCATCTGGCGGGTCATGATCAGGAGGCGGCCCAGCTGATCCAGGCGCGCGCACAGCTCGGGCCTGGGGTATTTCTGGTAACGCGCACGCAGTCTATCACCCGTAATCTCCACGGTAAAGCCCAGAGCGCGCAGGATGATGCCGATGCAGCGCACGCGCCGTTCGCGCTGGGTGCCTGCCGCGGCCCCGCCCGCGAATTCAAAGCGGATGTAGTTCTTGCTCAGCGTGTCGCCGCACCAGCAGTCCAGAATGGCGTAGTGGTAGCCCACACGGGAGGAAAAGTTGAGGTAGCGGTCGGAGATGATGGCATAGCTGTGCTGGCCGAAGCGTGAGCATCCCTCCTGGTTGCCGCCGATCATGCTCTGGCCCATGACCGACAGAAAGCCGCGCATGTTCACGGGCCTGGGGCCGCGCGCCTGCACAGCGGGGTTGAGCATGCCGTCGAGCACGCACTTGAAGGGCAGGCTCCGTACTTCCTCGGGGCGTGCCTCGCGCTTTTCCGGGTTGCGCAGGCCTCCGCCCAGATCGATGACGTACAGGTCAAGGGGGATGGAGCAGACAAGGCGGCAGGCCACGCCCGCACTGTTGTCGGTGACGCTGTCCGAAATCTGGAACATGCGGGCGTAGCTCAGTTCGTGGACGTAGCGCATGATGTCGTGCAGCGAGGTGCAGTGTCCGGGCGTGAAGGTTTCCGCGCGCGGGTCCACAAGATGCAGGGGCAGGATGTAGGGCGCTGTCCGCCGCAGCAGCGCCAGCGCGGGGCTGTTGCCGCCGGTCTGGGGACGGCGCAGGCGCAGGGCGAGCAATTCCGGCACCTCCCCGGCGAAAACCCTGCCCGAAAGGGCGTCCACGGTGACGACGCTTCCTGCGGAAAGCAGGCTTGTCGCGCCCGGCATGTTCATGACCGTGGGCACGCCGAATTCCCGGCAGATGGAGGCCATGTGCCCGGTCAGGCTGCCTGTTTCGGCGATGATGGCCGCAGCGCGCCGCATGGCCGCCATGGCGTTGGGCGAGGAGTGCGCCAGCAGCATGACCGCGCCTTCAGGGAAATGCGTCACGTCTTCCCCGTCGCCCACAGCCACCACGGGGCCGCAGGCCACGCCCCTGGCCGCCACGTCGCCGCCTGCGAGTAGCGGGCGCAGGCCGCCCAGCCTGGGCGGGGCGTGCTCCTCGGCGGCATTGTCCATGCCCATGGGCCGGGTTTGCAGCAGGATGATGCGGTCTTCCTCGTCGATGGCCCATTCCATGTCCTGCGGGTACTGGTAGTGGTCCTCCAGTTCCATGACCATGTCGGCCAAGCGGCGCGCCTGCTCGTCGCTGAGGCAGGGCACGTCCGCGAGGTCGTCGGGCACGGGTTCCAGCAGGCTCTCCACGCCGCTTTCGGTATGCGCCAGACGCAGGCGGACGGTCTTGTGGACAATGGTGGCCTTGGTGATTTTGCGCGTTGCGCGCGAAACCAGCCACTGGTCCGGCGTGCCGGTGCCGTCCACCACGGTTTCGCCCAGCCCCCACAGGCCGTTGATGACAATGGCGTTGGAGCGCAGGTCCACGGGATGACGCGAAAAGGCTACCCCTGCCGCCTTGGCCTGCACCATTTCCAGGCAGCACAGTCCCATGCCCGTGGCGTCCAGGGCGTAGCCGTGCTCGGCGCGGTACGCCAGGGCGCGGGGGGAGAACAGGCTTGCCACCACCTTCTTGAAGGCCGGCAGCAGATCCTGCCGGGTCACGCCCAGAATGCTGCGGTACTGTCCCGCAAAGGACTGCACGCCGTCCTCGGCGATGGCGCTGGAACGCAGGGCCGTCACCACCTCGGGGGCGTCCTTGCCGAAGGCCGCGTCCCACTCCGCAAACAGGGCCTGGGCCACATCGTCCGTGACGGGGGCGCTGAGGACAAGTTCCTCGATTTTGCGTGATATTTCACTGATTTCTGCAGGCTTTTCGGGATCAATGGAGCGCAGCAGGCCAAGCAGGGTTTTGAACAGGCCGGAAGTGCGCAGCAAAAAATAGCTGCCTGCGCGCACGGTAACGGCAAAACCGCGCGGCACGGGCATGTCCAGCATGTTGCGCAGTTCGCCGAGGTTGGCGTTCTTGCCGCCCACGCTGTAGGCCATGCTGGCGTCCACTTCGGAGAGCGGCAGGGTGAACTGGCGAATGTCCCCCCGGGCGCGCTGTTCCAGTTCCGCCTCAATGCGCGCGCTCACGGCATGCGCCGCGTTTTCCAGCGCCGCGTCGCGTCTGCCGGACATTTTGCCCAGCGCCGCGACCATGGTTTCGCAGTGGAAGATGGCCCGCCGGGCCTCCTTGCGCACTTCCGCAGTTTCCAGATGCCGGTTGCCGCAGAGGGCCGCATCAAGCCCGGCCATGAGATTGGCCAGTTCGGCATTGGCCTGCAGCAGCTCCTTGAAGGAGCCGTACCTTTTGGTAAAGGCGTCCATGGCCTGTGCGCGGCTGATGCGGGGCGTGCGGCCGAAGAGTTTTTTCAGCTTGGAAAGCATGGGGATTCCTTGGGTTGCGCGTGGTGCCGCGCGGCGGCGCTATCCATGTATCCGTCCGCGTCCGGCATCTGTCAACAGTTGTCCTGCGGCCCGCACGACCACATAGCGTTGCGTCGGACCTCGTCCTTCCTTGCGCACAAGGCCCTGCTGCACGAGCATCTGCAGGTCGTACTGCGCCGTGCGCATGGAAATGCTCCCGCCTGCCATTTCCTGGTATTCCTGTCGGGTAATGCCTCCCCTTGCCGCAATCTGCGGCCATGCATCCCGCAGTCGGGGAGGGAGCGGCGGTATGGAAGACGTTTCCGGCCGGGCTGTTGGCGCGGCAGGCAGGCGCCTGCGCCGGGGATGGGGCGCGGCGGGCATGTCCGCCGTGGAACGCGCGGGGGCGGCGTTCACCGGCTCCGGCGCGGACGCGGCAAGCCGCTGCGGCAGAGGAGCGGACGCAGAGGGGACGTTCCCGGCGTCATCAGCCGCCGGGAGGGCTTCCCGGCTGTCTTCCGGCTGCGCGAAAGTCGTCGCGTCGATCCGGATGTCCTCCTCATACAATATGGGGCCGTCGCAGAAGGCCAGCGCCCGCGTCAGGGTGTTTTTCAGTTCGCGCACGTTGCCGGGCCAGTCGTATTCCAGCAGCTTGTCCATGGCCCCCCGGCTGATCTGCGGCGGCGTGCCCCCTCCGGTCATGCCGCTTTCCTCCTCGCTGCGCGCCCTTTCCCCGGCCCTGAAGGCCGCATCCAGAAAATAGACGGTCAACGCCGGAATATCCGCCTTGCGTTCGCGCAGGGGGGGCGAATTGATGGTGATGACGGCCAGCCTGTAGTACAGATCCTCCCGGAACGAGCCCCGCTGGGCCTCCTCCAGCAGGGGCGCGTTGGTGGCGGCGATGATGCGCGTGTCAAAGGGCACGTCATGGTCACTGCCCAGAGGGCGGATGCGCCGCGTGGAGAGCGCCCGCAGCAGAGCCTGCTGCACCCTGGGGGCGGCGTTGCCCACCTCGTCCAGCATCAGCGTGCCGCCTTCCGCCGCCAGAAATGCCCCTTTGCGCGGCGCGCGCGCTTCCGTGAACGCGCCCTTCACATGGCCGAACAGGGTGTCCATGAGCAGGTTCTCATCCAGCGCGCCGCAGTTGATGGTGATGAACGGGCCGGAAGCCCGCGCGCTCAGGTGATGGATGGCCTCGGAAATCAGTTCCTTGCCGGTGCCCGTCTCACCGACCACAAGCACGTCATCCATGACCTTGGCAGCCTTGCGCACATTTTCACATAATGCGTGCATGGCGGGGGAAAAGCCCACAAGTCCGTCGGGCGGCAGGTCTTCCAGCCGCGGCAGATCCGTCACCGCCGCGCGGCGTTGCTGGGCGTCTTCCGCGGCCTCGCGCCTCTTTCGCGCATCCCGCGCATCCCGCAGCCGGTCGAGGAGCACATTGATGGCGTTTTTGAGGCGCTCCAGATCGCGCGACATGGGCGGCAGCCCCGCAACGCGGCAGTCATTCTCCGCATTACAGCGCTCCAGCTCCGCCGTGATGGCGTTGAGTGACCTGCCTATCTGGCGGGAAAGCCACCACAGGCTCAGCCCCAGCAGGAGCGTGCCGAGCACAAAGGCCGCGGTATAGATGCCCATCAGCTGCATGCCGGAATGCGTGGTGGTGAAGCCGGTGTCCAGCACGGCGAGCCCGCCCAGAATGACAGGAGCGTCCCCGGAGCCCGGGATGAAGCGCAGGGGCACGTAGCTGACGCGCTCCACCGGTTGCGTGCCGCCCCAGCCGCGCTGCTGGAAGGGCAGATTGCCGGATCGTCCGTTCTGCACATTGACCACCATGTCCCAGTAACTGATGTGCTCCGGGCCGGGGCGAAAGGCCGTATTGAAGCCGGGACGGCCAAAGACGCCCGTGAGGCCGGCGCGCACAGTGTCCGTGCTCAGCTTGCGCTGCCGCAGATGGTCGTTCACCGGTTCAGACTGGAAAAGTATCCAGCCTTCGCGGTCAAAAAACATCGTGCGCACCTGCTCCTCGTTCTCTGTCTGGAGGGGGGCGTTGGGCGCGGAATAGACGGAGAGGATATCGCGCAGTTCGCGCAAATCCAGCGAAAGCATGAGGTAGCCGCTGAATCTTCCGTCATTGTCGTACACGGGCGTGGTGAAGCGCAGAACATAGATGGTGATGTTCTGGGCCGTTCCCTGTACCGGCACCATGGAGTACAGGACTTCCTGCGGCTGGCTGACATTGACCTTGTCCGATTCCCGAATGCCGGCGAGGGCGTGGAACGGCCCCGTAGGACTGGCCAGCGCCTGCTGCAGGGGAACATTGACAACATCGTCGTCGACATTGAGCAGGAGGTAGCGGTTTTCGGGGGCAAGCCCCTCAAAGGCCAGTTCCCTGTAGCGCAGTCCCCCGGCTTTTGCGCGGAACTTCATCCTGTCGGCCATGTCTCCGACGTTCATGGAGCCTGCGGCCAGTATGAGCAGCTGGTTGCGCGTCTCTTCCAGGGCCTGTTCCATGGCGAGGCTGATGGCCTGTGTCTGGAGCTGCGCGTTGCGCGCTATTGCGCGATTCACCACAAACTCAATGCCGCTGCCCGTGGCTGCGAAGATGAGCAGCAGCACGGCGGCCAAAACCGGCAGACCCAGCAGGAGCATGCGGCTGGTCAGGCTGCGGTTTTTGAAGAATGCGCCCAGCACCGGCTTGTCGTTTGCCAAGTGATCTTCGGAAGTGTTCATGCCCGTCCCTTTGCGCAATAGCTGCGTGACAGGTGGAACTATAAAAAATTTTGGGGTGATAAACAAGATATTTTGCGGGAGAGTGCAGAAAAACGCGCAATGGCACACGGCTTGCTATAAATTTCACACTGTGCGTGCGGAGCGTTGCGCGATGGCTGCGCTGCGGGCGACAGGGTGTCAACATGTAGCTGTGGAGGGACTTATGAATATCTGGACGTGGCTTGCGACAGCCGCACTGGTGCTGGGCAAAATGGTGCTCACTGTCTACTCGGGCACCGCCGGCGTGGCCATGGTGGCCGATACGCGCAACATGCACGGCATCTTGCAGTGGTGGGCCGAGATGTACAATGAGAGCCATCTCACCTTCGCCATTGTGACCATGCTCATCATTCCCATTCTGGGATGCGTCCTGGGCTGGCTGGCCGACATCGTGATGAACCACATCGGCATTGACCTCACGCACCGCGATTTGGCGGAAGACTAGCCGGAAGGAGGCGTAGTATGGATTGGTTGTTTATGGCGATGCCCATCTCCGGCGTGTCCATTTTCTGGCCGGGGTTGATTATTCTGGGCCTGGGCGTGGGCATTATCGGCGGTTTCTTCGGCTTGGGCGGCGCGTGGATGGTCACGCCCGGCCTGAATATTCTCGGCTTCCCCATGGCCTTCGCCATCGGTACGGACATGGCGCAGATGGCCGGCAAATCGCTCATCTCCACCATGCGGCACGGCAAGTTCGGCAACGTTGACTACGTGCTGGGCCTGACCATGCTCATCGGTACGCTCATCGGCGTGGACGCCGGCGTGTGGTGCGTCATGCAGCTGGAAAAGATCGGGCGTGTGGATGAGGTGGTTCGCTACCTCTACGACGTGCTGCTCATCGCCATGGCCTGGCTGGTCTTCCACGATATTTCCGTGCGCAAGAAGAAGGCCGCCGCCGCCAAGGCCGCCAACAAGGAACTGGACAAGTCCGCCACGGGCATTGAATGGGCTTCCAAGCTGCAGGCCATCAAAATCCCTCCGGTGGTGTATTTCCGTCATGCCAACATCACCTGCTCCGCGTGGCTGCCCATCGTCATCAGCTTCTTCACCGGCTGGATGGCCGGCATTCTGGGCATCGGCGGCGGTCTGATCCGCATGCCCGCCCTGGTCTACCTCGTCGGCTGCCCCACCCATGTGGCCGTGGGCACTGACCTCTTTGAAGTGGCCATCTCCGGCCTGTACGGCACGTTCAGCTACGCCTATCAGGGCCGCGTTGAGTTGCTGGCCGCCATCGTCATGCTGTGCGGCGCGGCCATCGGCGCGCAGATCGGCGTGGTCGCCACCAAGTATGTGAAGGGCTACGGCATCCGTTTCGTGTTCGGTCTCGCCGTTCTCGGCTGCCTTATGTCCGTGGTGCTGAAGCAGTTGCAGGCCAAGTTCCCCGACCAGGGCTGGTTGGGCACGCTGGCCACCATCGAGGTGCTGGGCTTCGTGAGCGCCATCTCCATCTACATTGCCGTCCAGATGGTACGCGGCGCCAAGGCGGAATTGGCCGCCAAGAAGAACCAGGCCGCGGGCAACTAGGAGGAACGCGCCATGAAGATTCGTACTTTGCTGCTCACGCTGGGTATGCTCGGCTCGATCGCCCTGCTTGCCGGCTGCGACCTCAAGGGTGGTGTGGAACAGGGCCGCTGCGTGGCCTTTGAAAAGGGCAAGTCCGCCACCATCGTGGCCGAAACCCTGGATATGGGCAAAGGCACCTACAGCGAAGCCTCGAAAGTGCTGACCTACATACTTCCCGTGGCCGCGCGCGACATGGGCCCCACCCCCGAGACGGGCGGCCTGCTGGCGGCTGATCCCGACAAGGGCTTTGTGCTCGTGTATGACAAGACCGCCAAGAAGGTCGCCAAGCTTGCTGTCAACTTCACGGATGTGGAGAAGAACGTCGACGCCAAGCACCCCAAGGTGAAGGGCAAGACCTTCCCCGTCATCGACAAGAGCCAGCAGACCGTGACCGTGTACGCGTCGGGCATGAAGGCCCTGCTGACCTTCAAGATTCCCGCCGAGGCCGCGGGCTATGACGACAGCGCCTGGACGTTCGGCAACGAACTGCGCGTGGCCTTCCTGAATGCCTCCAAGGATCAGGCCCTGCGCATCATGAACTGCACCAAGACAAGCATCTACAAGAGAAAGTAGCCTTCGGCGGCATTCTCTGCTATACCTCCGGCGGGGTCGGGCGGCAGCCCGGCTCCGCCGGACGGCGTACAAAGGGAGCGCGGCCGCCCTGCTGGATGCCGGCCTTTCACCCGACGCCGTCCGCACCGCAGCGCTGTCCGTACCGGGAGTGAGCATGAACAGTTACCGCCAGTCGCTCTACACGGCCGTGATCAGAATTGTTGCCAATATTCTCATGGTTGCGGCGCTTTTTTTTGCCATGTATCAGGCGTCGCGCAGCTCCGGGGCTGTGGAGTTGGTCTTCTGCGCCTGGTTTTTCGGCATCATTGTGCCGGTGTGGGGGCTCGCCATTGTGTTGACCAGGGTGGTGCGGCGCAGATTCCCCGCCGAATTTCAGAGCCTCGTCTCTCTGCCCGGCCGCGGGCCGTCCCTTGTGCACTGGCGTGTGGCGGACAATCCCCTGTTGCCCTTGCGTGATGATCATCGCTGACCCTCTGCACGGGAATGGTCGTGGAAGACGCTGAACGCCTTGCCTGGAAGCGCTGCCGCAGCACCACCGTATGCCAGCACCGCTGGGGCGTGCTGTGCGCCGTGCTGCTGGGAGCGGCTCTTGTGTGCGTGCTGGACGGTCTGCAGGCCCTGCGACGCAGCGAGGCCGACCTGGTGGAACTGCTGCCCGGCGGCACGGCGGCGGTTTCCGGGCCGCTGGCCGTAAGAAATCCTGCGCGCAGCGATGTTCAGGCTGATTTCTTGCCGGATACGGGTTCGCTGACGTTCGAGTTGGACGGATTCTTTGCCGGGTACATCTTCGGCAGCGGCATGTGGCGGGGCGTGGTGCGCGCCGACGCGGCCGCCGCGCCGGGCCGCCGCGTGTTGCGCGTCCGCTTTCGCGGCACGTCCGCAAGGACGATGCAGCGGTATCCCGTATGCATATATGCGGACGAGTCCGCCATGCGCGCCGCCTCGCTTTCGTTCATCCGCCGTCTCACTGGGCTGAGTCCCTTTCTGCCTGCCGCGGCCTTCGGCGCCTTTGGTCTGCTTACGGGGCTTGCGGTGTTCTGTCTGGGGCAGCGCCGCATCCGGCATCTGGCGGCTCTGGGCTGCGGCGAGGTGGTGGCTGTGCGGCAGGAGGGGCAGACGTTGCGCCTCTGGTGCCTGCTGTACACCCTGCGCGCGCCTGCGGTCGGGAGCATGTGCGCCCTGCTGGATCTCCATGGCGCATTGCTGGGGGAGGCGCGCGTCGATGCCGTCCGCAAGGGAACTCTGGAGATGAGCATGGCCTTTGCCGCGCGGAATGTCCGCCCCGGCTGTCTTGCACGGCTGCGCTTCCGCCTTGCCTGAGTTGCGCGTGAGCGTTTGCTGCGGAAAGCCGGCTTCCTCCTGTCCGCCGGGGCTGCGCGTCGTGTCTTTGGCGGTCGCCTTGCGCTTCGCTGCCGTAGATTCTCATCTGCGGCGGCGCTTGCCGCCGCCCTGGCCATACGCTATGCTGGCTCTGTTGCATGCCCCCGAATTTTCAACGCAAGGCGGAGCCCATGTCTGAACTGTGCCCCTGCGGCAGCGGACGTACGCTGGAAGACTGCTGTGGTCCCTATATAGACGGCAAGGCCTGGCCGCCGGACGCCGCAACGCTCATGCGGTCCCGGTATACGGCCTACGTGCTGCAATGCTGGCAGTGGCTTGTGGAGAGTACGCATCCCGACTACCGGGAGGACGTCAGCGTCGAGAAACTGGCGGAGAGCGCCCGGGATGTGCGCTGGCTGCGGCTGGATATTCGTTCGGCTGTGCAGGATGTGCCCGCCGGCGAGAAGGGTGAGCTCTTTGATGTGGTGGAATTCTTCGCGTACTACGAGCTTGACGGGGTGCGACAGCTGGGCGAGCGCAGTTTTTTCCAGCGCAGGGACGACAAGCTGTACTATGTGGACGGCGTGGCCCTGCGGCCGGAAGCCTACCGCAGGGAGACGCCCAAGGTGGGGCGCAATGATCCCTGTCCCTGCGGCAGCGGCAAGAAATACAAGAAATGCTGCGGGGCGGCCGCATCCTGATGGTTGCCCCCGTGCATGCCCGCACGGCCGGGCAGGGCGTTCGCGCGCCCTTGACGGCCATCCGACGGTTCTGCCTTGACTGTCAGGGCGCGTCGGCGCGCGGCGTCAGGAGTTGCGCCGACAGCCGCTGTCCCCTGTGGCCCTGGCGATTGGCGCTTCGGCCGGGGGAGGAATGTCCCGCCCCGATGGAAACGGCGGCCCGGCAGGCCCTCCGGGCCATTCGCAGGCAGTGCCTGTGCTGCGCGGGCGCGCGGGCGGATGTGCGCGCTTGCGTCGCGCGGGAGGACTGCGCGCTGTGGCATTTCCGTTTCGGGGTACGCCCCGGCACCTACAGGGCGGTGCGGCGGCGCTTTTTTGCTCCCAAGCCCTTGCGTCTTTTGTAATGCGGCGGCAATCCGCGCCTGCCGCAAGCCCTCACAGGAGGTTCCCATGCCTCATACGCTTGAATGGTCCCGAGCTTACACGCACAGACTTGCGCCTGCGGATGCGGAGCCCCTGAAGGCCCGCGCCGGGGAGGTGGCCCAGCGCCTTGCCCGCGAAACCTCCGCCGGAGAATTGCCTTTCCTGACCATGCCGTATCGCGCCCGGCTGGAGGCGGAACTGCCTCCGCTTCTTCCCCGGGTGCGCGCCTGCAGGCATATGCTGGTGCTGGGCATCGGCGGTTCGGCCCTTGGGGCGCGCGCCATGCAGCAGGCCTTTGCGCCGGGGCAGGATGGTCCCGGGCATGCCGGCCCCTG
The DNA here is from genome assembly GCA_015062205.1 of Desulfovibrio desulfuricans. Classification (GTDB taxonomy): domain Bacteria; phylum Desulfobacterota; class Desulfovibrionia; order Desulfovibrionales; family Desulfovibrionaceae; genus Desulfovibrio; species Desulfovibrio desulfuricans_D. The sequence continues at coordinate 137,819 of SUVB01000027.1, read as the reverse complement.
GCTGTGGATAGCCGACAATGTCTGCGCAGAGCGCTTTGAAGCCCTGCTTGCCGCGCTCAACCCTGCGGAAACAATGGTCGTGTGCATCAGCAAATCGGGCGGTACCATTGAGACGCTGTCCCAGTATTTTCTGGTGCGCCAATGGCTGCGGGACGCCGTGGGCGAGGCCTGGCGCGAGCGCATGATCGTCGTCACGGACATTGCCAAGGGCTACCTCAGGGAGGAGGCCGGACGCCACGACCTGGCCTCGCTGGAAGTGCCGGACTATCTGGGGGGGCGCTATTCGGCCCTGTCGGCCGTGGGCCTGCTGCCCGCCGCCTTCCTGGGCATTGACTGGCAGGCCCTGCTGGACGGCGCGGCTTCTGTGGCCCGTCCGCTGGCGCAGTCGCCCGAAAACGTGGCCGGGCATCCCTCCTTTGCGCTGGCCTGCTGGGCCAAGGCCCTGGAGGATCACGGCTACAGCCAGCTGATTTTCTTCTGCTACATGCCGCAGTGGGCCGCCTATGGCGACTGGTTTGCCCAGCTGTGGGCCGAAAGTCTGGGCAAGGACGGGCAGGGCACGCAGCCCGTGCCGGCCACGGGCGTGACGGACCAGCACTCCGTCAACCAGATGTTCTTGAGCGGTCCGCGCAACAAGGGCTGCATCTTTCTGACCGGCGAGGGGCAGGCCCAGGGGCGTTCCTTCGGCAATGACCTGCCCGACAAATGGTCCTGGCTCAGGGGCAAGCCCTTCGGCAGCCTGCTGGAGGCCGAGGCTCTGGGCACGCGCATGGCGCTGTGCAAGAACGGCGTGCCCCTGCTGCATGTGCGCATGGGCGACAGCGGGCCGCGCGCGGCCGGGGCGCTCATGATGCTGCTGGAAGCGGCCACGGTGTTCACCGGCTGGCTCATGGGCATCAATCCGCTGGATCAGCCCGCCGTGGAGCTGGGCAAGCGTTTGGCCAACGCCCGTCTGGGCGCGCGGGGCTATGCGCAGGAGGAGGCGGATCTGGCCGCCTACCTGGCCGCGCCCAGAGCGGAACAGACCTTTTAAACAAGATATCGCCGCATGACTTGTGAGCGCCCCGCGCCATGCGACGCCGACCGGCGGCAGCACGGCTGCGGGCGCTCGCTTGTGTGGCGGCAGCCGTTGCCGCCGTGTGCAGCGGCGCGGCCTTACCACAGATATTTGAGGATATGATGATGAAACTCAACGAAATTCCCCAGTTGCTCAAGCTGCGCATCGTCTGGCACACCCTGCTTGTGCAGTGCGGCATCTTCATCGCGCTTGTGTTTGTCTTCTGGGGCGCGCAGCGCATGTATGCGGCCATAGACCCGACGCGCTTTCCCGAGCCGTGCGCCATGCCCGCCGAGGCGGCCTCGCTGCCGGACAACGACAAGGGAAAGCTGCTCATCGACGCCATTACGCACCAGATGCGCTATGAGCTGGACTCTACTTTCGGCTGGTCCATCAACGACATCCTTTTCAACAAGTTCGTGCTCGACAATCGCGCCTACCGGCAGTACGGGGTCTACCACGCCACCAAGTTCCTGGTGGACATCTATTCCACCCAGATAGCCAAGCTGGGAACCAGCGACCGCGAAAACGAGTTCCTCTATCAGGCCCGGCTCAACTATTTTTCGCTGAATCCCCGCAAGTTCTGGTTCCCTTCGGCCGAGGGCAGCTACGAGAAGGGTCTGAAGCTCATCGCGCAGTACAAGAAGAGTCTGGACGACGGCAAGGGCGTGTACAACTGCCGCACCGACGATATCTATGCCTCCCTGCAGCTGCTGTTGGGCGAGAACATGCTGGGCTACGCGCAGGGCCTGCTGGAAAACGCGCAGGATATCCCCTTCTACACGCTGGACAACCGCATTTACGAGATTCAGGGCATGGTGCTTGTCATGCGCGACTTTCTCAATGCCCTGTATCAACTCTATCCCGAAATAAAGGCCAAGAACAACGAGGAAAACATGGCCGTGGCCATGGACTACATGAACCGCATCTGCACCTATGACCCGCTGTACATCACCTCGACCGTGAATTCCGGCGAGCTCATACTTTCCTATCTGCTCTTTGCCAAGGCCCGTATTGCGGATATTATGACAAGCCTGCGCATTTAGAATCTGCTCTGGTGCGGCACCGGCCGGTCCCCGGTTTTGCCGGGGGCCGCCGGCTTGCCTGAGCGGTTCGCAGGCGTGTGACGTCGGGGTTCACCGCTGCGCTGCCTTCCAGCCCGGATGGGCGCAGATGAACAGGGACAGGCTCGCGCCGGAAAGCGCCTGCCGGAACTCCAGCGGTTGCGGATGTCGCCGGGGGGAGAGGTCAGACCGCCTTCTGCGGCATTTTGTACGGGGCCTGCCCGGTCTCATACTGGTTGTTGCCCAGGCAATCGATGACAACGATGGCGGGGAAGTCCTCCACCTCCATGGCGGCCAGCGCCTCCGGCCCCAGTTCAGGCCAGGCGAGCACCGTATATTTCCTGATGCTGCGCGCAATGAGCGCGCCCGCCCCGCCCACGGCGGCCAGATAGGGCACGCCGTGCGCCTTCATGGCTTCCACCACCTCGGGTTTGCGGTAGCCCTTGCCGATCATACCCTTGAGTCCTTCGGCCAGCAGGCGGGGAGTGTAGGCGTCCATGCGTCCGGCGGTGGTGGGGCCGGCTGCGCCGACGGGCCGCCCCGGTTTGGCCGGAGACGGGCCGACGTAATAGACCACCTGTCCGTGCAGATTCACGGGCAGCGTCTCCCCTCGGTCCAGACATTCCACAAGGCGCTTGTGTGCCGCGTCGCGCGCGGCCAGAATAACGCCTGAAATGCGCACGCAGTCCCCGGCCCGCAGGGAGCGTGCCGTGGCTTCGTCAAAGGGGGCGCGAATGCGCTTTACCGTTGCGTCAGACATGGCGTCCTCCTACAAAATGACTTCAGCGTGCCGCGCCGCGTGACAGTTGATGTTCACCGCCACCGGCAGGGAAGCGATGTGGGTGGGCGCCCATTCCACATGCACGGCCAGCGCCGTGGTGACGCCGCCCAGTCCCTGGGGGCCGATGCCCGTCCCGTTGACCATAGCCAGCAGTTCCCGTTCCAGGGAGGCGTAGCGCGGGTCCGGGTTGACGCTTTTGAGATCGCGCGCGGCGGCCCGTTTGGCCAGCAGGCAGGCCAGTTCCATGTTGCCGCCCAGGCCCACGCCCACAATCAAGGGCGGGCAGGCGTTGGGGCCCGCGGCCAGCACAGCGTCCAGTACGGTTTTGCGCACTCCCTCCACGCCGTCTGCCGGAACGAGCATTCTCAGCACGCTCTTGTTTTCGGAACCCGCGCCCTTGGGGGCCAGCCGCAGGCGCAGCGCCTCGCCCGGCACAAGGCGCGCATGCAGCACGGCGGGCGTGTTGTCGCCGGTGTTCCTGCGCTCAAAAAGCGGCTCGGCCACGCTGGACTTGCGCAGATATCCCTCCACATAACCCTTGCGTACGCCCGCATTGACGGCTTCGGTGAAGTCGCCGCCCGTGATGTGCACGTCCTGGCCGATATCGGCGAAGATCACGGCCAGCCCCGTGTCTTGGCAGATGGGCATGGTTTCGTTCGCGGCTATGTCGGCATTTTTCAGCAGCTGGCCCAGGATGTCGCGTCCCAGGGGCGAAGGCTCGGTTTTGCGGGCATTTTCAAGGGCCGCGCGCATGTCACCCGGCAGGCGACAGCAGGCCTCAACGCACAGCCGCGCCACAGCCTCGGTAATGGTGGATGCGGAGATTTCTTTCATGCGCTTCTCCTTGGAGCATATTGCAGTACGTCCCGGCGAGGCTTCGCAGTCGGGTTCGCTGCGTCATGGGGTTCGGCGTGTCGGTCCGACGGCCATGATTCCGGCCCCGGCGACAACGAGCAGCGCGCCGCCATAGTTGAGCAGGTCGAGCGGCGCATCGGGGAAGAACCCGGGTGCGAGCGCATGGGCGAGCCGTGTGCAGGCCAGGGTGAACAGGGGCGTCAGAGAGAGGACAGCGCCCACGCCCGCCGTGTGCCAGATGGCGACAGCCCTGCTGAAGCAGCCGTAGGCAACAATGGTGTTCAGGCAGCAGTACGCCAGACACAGCCATTGCGCTGTGGTGAGATGCAGCAGCGAGTCCGGCTGCGCAAAGGGCGTGAGGCCTGCGGCCACGCAGGTGTAGATGACGAGCAGCGTGCCGGCAGGGGTGAATTCCCTGAGAAGGATCTTCTGCGCCACGCCGTACACGCTCCAGGCGACGGCGCCGGCAAGGCCTATGGTCAGGCCCAGTCCGTAGCCTCCGTCCAGCCGCGCAAGCTCATGCAGTCGGTCATGGAAAAAGAGCAGAAGTCCCCCGGTCAGCGCGAAGCCGCCGACGAACTGTGCACGGCAAAGCCTTTCGCGCAGCACGACCACGCCGCCCAGCATGAGCAGCAGCGGTCCGGCTTGCGCAATGATTTGCGCTGCCGGGGCGCTCAGGTAGATGACGGACGTGTTGTAGAGGACGAAGTTCCCGCCCAGGCAGAGGATTGCCATGGCAAAGACCAGATAGACACGGCCCTCGCTCCAGTCATGGGGCAAGGCCGGCCTGCGCGGGAGCGGCAGCCGGATCCAGAGCCAGAGCGCCGCTACGGTGAAGCGCAGCCAGACTATGGTCAACGGCGGAACCGTGTCCGCCACCTGTTTGAGGGCGATGGGCAGTGTTCCCCAGAACAGGGCGGTGGTCAGGGCTGACAGGCAGCCGCGCAACCTTGCGTTCACAGTCACATCCCGCGCCGCTGCGGCGGCTATCGACCGAAGCTGTATTCCGGCGGCCGGTAGCTCTCATTGGCCTTGCGGACTTCCGGCCAGTAATTCTCGTCATGTTTCCGGAGGGGCGGCAGCGGCTGCCGGGCTTGCCCGGCCTGGGGCTGCGCGGCGGGAACACGGCGCTGCGTACAGCCCGCGCCGAACATCAGGGCAAAACACAAGGCGACGAACAGAACATGTTTCATTGCAGTGACCCATGCTGAAATGTCAGTTGTACGCGCGCAGCATAGACGCGGCGGCGCGGGGAAGCAAGTCCGGCAGTTGTTTGGCCCCGGGAAGGCTGCCCGGGGAGGGGGGATGCGTCTCCTTTTCACGATGCGCGCAGCGCGACGCCTGTGCATGGCTGCCGGAAGCCCGGGATCCGGACTGCGCGAAAAGCGGTTGCGGGAACTCTTTCTCCCCACATGCGCGGTCGCATGGCGGCGGCGCATGCTGACGTCTATTCTGCAAGAATTTCGTATTGTTCCAGCTTATCGCGCACGGCGCAGATGAGCATGGCCATGACGGCGGCCAGACGGGCCCTGGCGTGGTTATCGGGCATGGGACCGCCGCCCGGGCCGGCCTGTTCCGCCAGGCGGCGGCAGAACAGTTCCGGGCATTCCGCCTGCCGTTCGTGGGCCAGCAGGGGCATATAGCGGGCAAAGGGGCCGTCCACAAAGGCTGTGAGCGCGGCTTCGGCGGCCTCGGGATCGGCGGCTTTTGCGGGAGCGTCCGCCGCAGCCAGCAGGTTGGCCGTCTGCCGCAGATAGCCCATGAGCACGCTGTTGGGGGCGTATTGCATGAGCCCGGCGGTGACCACCGCATGCGCGAAGGCCCGCCACTCGGCGCAGAACAGTTCCGCTCCGGTGTCGTGCAGGTATGCTTCCGGCATGTGCGCGCCGCGCGCCATATTGAGGATGTCGGCGGTTCTGCTGTTGATCTGGAAGAGTATGCAGGCGGCCTCGATGCCGCGCTGCGCGCTGAGCTGCTTTTTGCCCGTCATTGGTCCCCCGTGTCCGTCGTCTCCCCGTTGTCGAGGTAGGCCGCGTACCCCGCCGCGCGCAGGCGGCAGGCCGGGCACGCGCCGCACCCGTAGCCCCAGGCGTGGCGGCGGCCGCGTTCTCCCAGATAGCAGGTATGGCTTTCCTCCACGATGAGATCCACCAGGGCGTCGCCGCCCAGTTGGCGGGCCAGCCGCCATGCGTCCGCCTTGTTGCGCCACATGAGGGGCGTGTGCAGCACGTAGCGCGTGTCCATGCCGAGGTTGAGGGCCGTCTGCATGGCCTTGATGCTGTCGTCGCGGCAGTCCGGATAGCCGGAATAGTCGCTTTCGCAGACGCCCAGCACAAGATGGCGCACATGGCGCGCGTAGGCCCAGACGGCCGCGTGCAGGATGAAGAGCAGGTTGCGCCCCGGCACAAAGGTATTGGGCGGGGCGTCCGCGCCGTCTTCCACAATGGGCAGGTCGGCGGTGAGGGCCGTGCCGGCGCAGTGCCGGTATGTGTCCAGCGCGAGCAGGGCGTCCGGCCCCAAGCGTTCGGCCCAGCGGGGATTGAGCGCGGCCATGCCCCGGCGCAGGCGTTGGCGGCAGGCCAGTTCCACGTTGTGGCGCTGTCCGTAGTCAAACCCCAATGTCAGCACGCGGCCGAAGCGGCTGAGCGCCCAGGCCAGGCATGTGGAGGAGTCCTGTCCGCCGGAAAAAATGACAATGGCCTGCTGGTTCCGCAGGGGCGTGGTGGTGTTCATTGGACTGTGGGCCAGAAGGGGCAGGGGCGGGCCGGGGCGTAGCCTGCCGTGAAGGCGTCCATCAGCGTGCCGAAAACAACGCGGTTGCGCGGCTTGATGTTCTGCACGTACGGGCTGTCGGCGGCAAAGAAGCGCAGGGACTGGCGGTTGCCCATATAGGTCCTGCGGGCGGCAGGCATGGAGAGAATGTGCCCCCACATGCCGCGGCGCGCAATGACGGCTTCGTTCTGGAGTTTGCGCAGGCGCTCCGTAAAGTGTTCGTCCAGCCCCTTGTGCGGGTAGACGTAGGCTGCGCCGCTGCTGACCATGACGTCGCTGAGCGAGCGTCCGTCAGGCAGGATGACGTCGGCGACGAGGCGGCCGTAGCGGTCCTTTTCCTGGTCGTTGTTGACGACCATAAGGCGCACCTCCTTGCCGCGCGCGAGGCGGGTGGCTTCTTCCAGGGCTTCCCGTGCGTAGTATTGCGGTTTTTCCTTGCCCTGGCGCAGTTCAGGGGTGTCAATGCCGGCCACGCGCACCACACGCCTGTCGGTGAGCTTGACGGTATCGCCGTCAAAGCACAGGGCCACGACGCCGCCCGGCAGTTCAGCGGCGGCGAAGGCCGTGCGCGAGGCGCAGGCAGGGAGGCAGAGCAGGGCACAAATGACAGGAAGGAGGGCCAGTCTCAAGATGTTTAACATTGCTGACAACGCCGGTGCTGAAGATGCCGTGCGGCGTGCGGCGGCATCCCGCCGCGCCGCCTGTGAAGAAACCGCTGCCGCTAGTTTTCGTAATAGGAGCGCAGGGGCTGGCTGCGCACGGGGTGGCGCAGCTTGCGCAGGGCCTTGGCCTCTATCTGGCGGATGCGCTCGCGTGTGACGTTGAACAGCTTGCCCACTTCCTCAAGGGTGTGGTCGCTCTTTTCCGCGATGCCGAAGCGCTTGCGCAGTACCTGCTCTTCGCGCGGGGTCAGGTCGGCCAGCACGGCGGCCAGCTGTTCCGAGAGTTTCGTGTTGATGACTTCCTCGGCCGGGGCCACGGCCTTCTTGTCTTCGATGAAGTCGCCGAGGCTCGAATCCTCCTCGTCGCCGATGGGCGTCTCCAGCGAAATGGGCTCCTTGGCGATTTTGAGCACCTTTTTGACCTTCTCCACCGGATATTCCATGCGCTCCGCGATTTCCTCGGGCGTGGGGTCGCGGCCCAGCTCCTGTACAAGGTAGCGCGAAGTGCGGATGAGCTTGTTGATGGTTTCGATCATGTGCACGGGGATGCGGATGGTGCGCGCCTGGTCGGCGATGGCGCGGGTGATGGCCTGGCGTATCCACCATGTGGCGTAGGTGGAGAACTTGTAGCCGCGCTGGTATTCAAATTTGTCCACGGCCTTCATCAGGCCGATGTTGCCTTCCTGAATGAGGTCGAGGAACTGCAGGCCGCGGTTGGTGTATTTTTTGGCGATGGAGACCACAAGACGCAGGTTGGAGCGGATAAGTTCCTGCTTGGCGCGCATGGCGGCGTTGTTGCCGCGCTTGATGCGCCAGAGCACCTCCTCCAGATCGGTGACGTTGTGGCAGCATTTTTCCTGCAGGCGGTTGAGAATTTCGATCTTGCCGACAATCATTTCCTTGAAGGAGAACAGTTCGTCCACGCTGAACTTGAGATCGCGCGCGGCGTCCACCGGGTTGAGCTCGCGTTTGTCAAGTCCGTCGAACATGGCCTGTATCTCGGCCTGCGTGCGACCCGTGGAAAGGATGTAGGCCGAGAGATCGCGCTGGCAGTTGTGCATCTGCCGGACATAGTCCTCAACGGTTTCGATGATGCGGTCAATGAGGGTTTTTTCCAGCTTGATGTCGCGCAGGCGGGTGACGATTTCTTCCTTGAAGCTGATGATTTCCTTCTGGATGGCGGTGACGCGGCGCTCCATGGTGGCGCAGGCGTCCAGCTTCTTGTATATCTTGCGCTTTTTCTTGAAAATCTGCTTGATCTCGTCCAGCAGCAGGATGACGCGTGAGCGCTGGTTCATCTCGTCTTCGCTGGGGTCGTCTTCCTCAATGGTCTTGACCACATCCTTGAGTTTGATGCGGTTTTGGCGCAGGTCTTCACCCACGTTGATGAGTTCCTCGACGGCAACGGGCACTTCCACCAGGGCATAGAGCACATCCTGTTCGCCCATTTCGATCTTCTTGGCGATGACCACCTCGCCGTCGCGGTCCAGCAGAGGCACGGCGCCCATTTCGCGCAGATACATGCGCACCGGATCGGTGCTGCGGGAGGAATAGTCGGCGGATTCCTCGTCTTCCGCGAGATCCAGCGAATTGTCGGACATATCGTCGTCGGCTTCGGCGGCGCTGGCGGAAATCTTCTTGCCGTCCTTTTCCGAATCAACAATGACGATTTCAAGCTGTTCGAAAATGCCGATGATTTCCTCGAACTGTTCGGGCGTGTTCATTTCCACGGGCAGGGCCTTGTTGACCTCCTCGAAGGTCAGGAATCCCGCTCCCTTGCCCTTGGTGATAAGGGTTTGTATCTGCTGGATATCTTTAAGATTGCTCATGCCCATTCTCCAAAGTTTCCTTGAGTGCCCGAAGATAGTCCAAGTCGGCTTCAAAGTCACCTGTGCCGGTATTGGCCCGCAGGGCCGCGGACAGGGACGAGGTTTGCGCCGTCGTGTAATAGTTGTCTAGGGAGCGGCGCAGGGAGGCAAGTTCCCTGTCGCCGTCGTCGCGGGGCGCGGCTTCCGGGCCGCGGCACCGGCACCAGAAATTTTTTTCACGCTGGTCGAGCTGGTGGAACACATCCTCCGAAGGCGCGGCTTCCAGCTTGTCCCACAGCCGCCGCGCCACTTCCGAGCGCAGGGCCAGGTCCGCCCCCATGTCCTGCATGTCGGCCAGGCGGTGCGGGTAGCGCACGGCATACATCATGATTTCGCGGTCGCGGATGTTCTGCCGCGCCAGCGCCGCGCCGCCCGAGGGGCGCGTTCCCTCGCGCCGGGGGCGCGCGTCGGCCAGGCCCTGGCGCAGGTCTGCCTCCGAAAGCTGGAGATGCGCCGCCAGCCGCGATACATAGGGGCTGACCAGCTCCGGAATTTCCAGCTGCCGCAGGAAATTGCGCGCCCATTCCACGGTCTCGCGCGGGGCCAGGGCCTTGAGCACATCCACGCAGAAGCGCAGGCCGTCCGGCGCGTGGGCCTGCAGCGCCTCAAAGGCCTCCGGACCCGGGCCGCGCAGCAGGCTGTCAATGTCCTCCCCGTCGGGCATGAGCACGACTGTGCAGGAAAGCCCGCGCGTCAGCAGCATCTCGCAGGAGCGCAGGGCCGCCTTGCGCCCGGCGCGGTCGCCGTCAAAAAGCAGGGTAAGCTGCGAGGTGAAGCCCGAAAGCCGCTTGATCTGGTCCGGCGTGAGCGCCGTGCCCAGCACGCCCACGGCATTGTCATAGCCGAACTGGTGCAGGGTGAGCACGTCCATGTAGCCTTCGGTCAGGAGCGCCCTTCCCTTGGTGGTGATGCCCCGCCTGGCCTGGGCCAGCCCGTAGAGATGTTCCCCTTTTTTATAGATGGGCGTGTCTGAACTGTTGATGTACTTGGCCTCATCCTCGTCGGCAATGATGCGTCCGCCGAAGGCGATGATCTGGTTGGAAAGGCTCTTGATGGGGAAGATCAGCCGTCCGCGGAAGCGGTCATAGGGCCTTCCCCGATCCGAGCGGCCCAGCAGCCCGGCCTCGGCGGCCATGTTCAGATCAAAACCCGCGCGGCGCAGGGCCTCGGCCAGCGAATGCCATTCACGCCGCGCCCACCCCAGGCCGAAACGCTGCACAATTTCGTCGCTCAGGCCGCGCTTTTCAATGTACGCGCGGCATTCCGCCGCCTCGGGGCTTTGCAGCGCCGCGGCGAAATGACTTGCCGCCAGTTCGTACATGCGCAGCATCTGCTGCCTGGCGGAGCGTTGCCGCCGCTCCTGCCCGTCGCGCCGGGCATCGCGCGGGCCGCGCTCCAGAACGATGCCCGCCTCGGCCGCCAGCTGTTCCAGCGTCTCCCTGAAATCCAGCCCGTTGATGCGGCTGTAGAAATCAAACACGTCACCCGACGCGTGGCAGCCGAAGCAGTAGAACATGCCCATTTCCTCGTTGACCGAGAAGGAGGGCTTGGTCTCCTGATGGAAGGGGCAAGGGGCCATCCAGCGCGGACCGTTGCGTTTCAGCTCCACATAGCGGCGCACAACGTCCACAATGTTCAGGCGCTCCTTCACGGCGCGTATGGCGTCCCTGGACTGCATGCGTCACGCCTGTCCCTCGGTTTAGCGCAGATGCACGATGGTCATGCCGTCGCCGCCGCGATCCTCCGGGGCGACGGCGAAGCGCGCCACCGCCGGAAAGGAACGCAAAAATTCGTGCACCTGGCGGCGCAGCGCGCCCGTACCTCGGCCGTGCACCACTTCCACCTCGGCAAAACCCGCCAGCAGGGCCTTGTCCAGAAAGCGCTCCAACTCGGCCAGCGCCGCGTCGGCCCGCTGCCCCCGCACATCCAGCGAGAGCGCTGCCGCCTCGTCGGCCGCACCGCCGCGCGCAGGAGCGGCGTGCCGCCCGGCAGGAGCGGCGGCCCGGCCCGGCAGGCGCACGTCCTGCATGGCGGCCCACAGGTTCACGCCGTTCATGTCCAGCCGCACGCGCTTGCGGCGCTCATCCACATCAGTGATGACGCCGTGCCTGTTGAATACCGCATGCAGCACTTCCTGTCCCGGCGCGAAGGCTGCGGCCTCCGGCAGCACGGAGGACGTTTCCGGCGCGCGCTCGGGCAGCAGCGAGGCCCGCACGCGCGACAACTCCCTGAGCGCCTGCTTGGCCGTGGCCTTGCCCTCTTTCCAGGCGCGCATGAGTTCGGCGGCGCGGCCGCGGATTTCATCCTGCAGGCGGGCGCGCTCCTTTTCCAGCTTTTCGCGCAGGTTTTCGGCCTGGCGGCGGGCCTTTTCCTGTTCGCGGCGCAGGCCGGCCAGTTCTTCTTCACGCCGGGCAGCCAGATCATTGAGGCGCGCAAGCTGCGCCGTGGCGTCCTCCCCGTCCTGAAGCAAATAGTGTTCGGCGCGGCGCAGCACCGCCTCCGGCAGGCCGTGTTCCCGGGCCACATCCAGCGCCAGGCTGGCCCCCACCTGGTCATAGGCCAGCCTGAACAGCGGCCTGCGGCTCTGCGGATCAAACAGCATGGAGGCGGCTCTGGCTCCTTCGCGGGTCAGGGCGTAGCTTTTCAGTGCGGGAAAGTGCGTGGCCGCCAATACAAAGGTATGTTTGTCCAGCAGTTCGTCAAGAACCGCCTGGGCCAGCGCGGCCCCCTGGGCCGGGTCCGTGCCCGCGCCGAATTCGTCCAGCAGCACGAGGCCGTTGGCGTCCAGATGCTTCCATGCCTTGCCCAGATGCTCGATTTGCGCCGTGAAGGTGGAAACATTGTCCGCAAGGCTCTGCTCGTCGCCGATAAAGGCGTCCATGCGGTTGAACCACGGCAGATGCGAGCCGGGGCCGACGGGCACGGGCAGGCCGCTCAGCGTCATGGCCGTGATGAGTCCCAGCGTCTTGAGGCAGACGGTTTTGCCGCCCGCGTTGCCGCCGGTGATGACCAGCGCGCGCTCGCCGGGGCGCAGGGTGATGTCCAGCGGGCGCACGGGCTCGCGGCCTTGGGCGGCAGCATTTTTGCCGTCCGCCGCGCCCCCGTCCGCGCGGGCAAGCATGAGCAGCGGATGGCGGGCCCCCAGCAGGCAGATGCCCTCGCTCTCGGACGTGAGCGGCAGGATGCGCCCGTCAAACAGGCCGGCGAGGCGGCGCGCGGCCTGCAGCACGTCCAGCCGGGCCAGCAGTTCCAGAGCGGCGCGCGCCCCCGGCAGTTCCGCCGCCAGCAGGTCGCGCAGGTAGGCCAGAACCTTGCGCTCTTCCTCGCGTTCCTCGCGCTTCAGCTCCTGCAGGCGGTTGTTGATTTCCACCAGGAACATGGGCTCGAAGTAGCAGGTTTCGCCCGTTTGCGACCAGTCATGGATGATGCCCTGCATGCGGCCCTTGAAATTGGCCTTGAGCGGCAGCACATAACGGTCGGACGAGAGCGTCATGAACTCGTCCTGCAACCAGGCCAGCATGTTGTACTGCAGGGCGAAGTCCCTGACCTTGCGCATGCAGTTCTGGTGCAGGCGGCGCAGTTCGCCGCGCAGGCGGTAGAGTTCGGGCGAGCTCTCGTCGCGCAGCAGGCCGTCGTCGGAAATGCAGCGCAGCAGGGCGGCCGTAAGCTGCACGGGCAGGGGAGAGCCCTGGGCCAACGCCAGGAGGTGCGGCCAGCGTTGCGCCGCGTCGGGCGCGGCGATGGAGGCGTGAGCCTCCTTGGCGAGGCGCAGCATTTCGCGCAGCGCCCAAAAGGCGTCCACATCGGGATTGAAGGCGCGCGAATGCTCCGGCGCGGCGGCGGCCAGCAGGCCGCTGACGTCGGGAAAGGCGCTGAGGCTGAAGGCCGCGCCGCCCTCCACGGGGCGCCCGGCCCAGTCCGCCGCCTCCTCGTACACGCGGGCCGCCGCAGCCACGGCCGCCGCGTCGGGCAGAGGGGCCAGCGCGAGGGCGCGGCCGCGCCCCACGCCGGAAACGCACAGGGCAGCCAGCTGTTCCGTGATGCGGTGGAACTCAAGGGCCTGGAGCGTGCGGGCGTGGATCATGCGGCGTTTGCCTCAATATGTTCATGGGCCGGAAAAGACGCGACGACGCCTATTGCAGGGAAGACACAGGCGGGCGCGGCGCACGCCCGCATTGTATGCACGGCAACGCCGGCGCGCGTTATTGCAGGCGCTGCTTCACGGCTGCCGACAGAACCTTGCCGTCCACGCGTCCCTTGCAGCGGGCCATGACGGCGGACATGACCTTGCCCATGTCCCTGGGCGAGGCCGCGCCGGTCTCGGCCACGGCGGCGTCAATGACGGCGGCGAGTTCTTCCGGCGTAAGAGGCCTAGGCATGTATTCCCGAATGACGTCCAGTTCCGCCTGTTCCTTGTCGGCCAGGTCGGCGCGCCCCGCGGCCGTGTACTGCTCGATGGAATCCTGGCGTTGCTTGCCTTCCTTGAGGATGAGATCGAGCATTTCCTCGTCGGAAAGCGTGCCGCCGGGACGCTTGAGGTCCACCAGACGGTTTTTCACTGCCGTCTTCAGCAGGCGCAGCACGGTGACGCGCACCGCGTCCTTGGCCTTGTAGGCCTGCACATAATCCTTGTCGATCTGTTCAAAAAGTGTGGCGCTCATGACTCTGGTGGGGTGGAGGGGTGCGCGGCCGCACGGCGGCTGCCGGGGCCGAAGCAAGACAAAAAGCGGGAAGCCCTTGGGCTTCCCGCATGGCAACCGGAACATCCCCGGCGTGAACGCCGGGCAGCCGCCGCTTCGCGGCTGCGCCTCCGGCAGGGCCGAAAGCGGAGCGCAACGAAGATGCCGGCGGGTTAGGCCATGTTCATTTTCCTGATTTTCTTCATCAGCCGCTTCCGGGCGGCGGCCTTCTTCTTTTTGCGCATCACGCTGGGCTTTTCGTAGTGCTGGCGCTTCTTCATTTCGGAAAGAATGCCGGCCTTTTCCACCTGCTTCTTGAAGCGACGCAGCGCGATATCGAAATTGTAATCGTCTTCGTTCAGAAAAACACCGGGCAAGAATATCACCCCCCCTTGTAACGGGCTCGCGCGGACGAGCCCCCAACATAACGAGACACCATACCCTGTTCGGGGAAAAAAGGCAAGCCCGCCTTCCGGGAAAACAAAACTTTCCCGGTGGACGGGCTGCAGAAGATGCCGACCGGCCGCACTGCGCCCGACCGGAGAATATTGTCAGTTCACGGCGTCCTTAAGCATCTTGCCGGGACGGAATTTCAGAATCTTGCATGCCGGTATGGTCAGGGTGTCGCCGGTGCGGGGGTTGCGCCCCTGACGGGCCTTGCGGCTTTCCACCGCAAACGTGCCGAACCCGGTAAGCGTGAGTTTGGATTCCTTGACGAGGGCGTCCTCCACGGAATCAAGGAAAGCATTGAGGGCACGTTCGGCGGCAGCCTTGGTCAGGTTGGCCTTGGCGGCGATCTTTTCGACCAGGTCAGCTTTAGTCATCAGCACATCCTCCTGAGAGTTTACCGGCGCGTTTTCGCCTGCCCCTGAACCGGAGCCGGGCAGGCAATTGTGATGCCGATAGACGACTCAAAGCTTTTTACGCGCTGTTGTCAAGCCGTGCGGCCCAAAAAGCCGGGCAGGCGGGCAAAACGCGCCGGTGCAGCGGGGCAGGGAAAGCCCTGTGCAGGCAGGATCGTCCGGCCCGGCTGCGCGGCCCGTCCGCTTGCGCTCGGGAAAGCAAGTCCGTAGAATTTCAGCCCCTGACGTCGGAGGTACGCAACATGGCTGCTCCCCTGCTGAACATCACCATTCCGGTTTTCAATCGGCCCCGGCTCACGCAGGAGGCCATACTGTCTCTCCACAAGCTGGACAGGGGCGTCCCCTTTGTGGTGACGGTGGTGGACAACGGCAGCGAGCCTGCGCTGCGGGCGCGCCTTGTGGAATTCAGGGAAGCCGGGCTCATCGACAATCTGTTCCTGCTGCCGCGCAACATGGGCATCTCCTGCGCCTGCAACATCGGCTGGCAGGCGGTGGACACGCCCTTTTACATGAAGCTGGACAATGACATGAAGGCGCTGCGGCCCGACTGCCTGGAACGGCTGTTCCGCCTGTGGGCGTACGGCAAGCCCCTGTCCACGCTTGGCCCCTCACTGGGGAAGGAGAGCATGACCCTGAATCCGGGAACCATACACACTCCGGAGGGCGACCTTGCCATCTGCCTTACCAACCTTCCAGGCCGGGCCATCATCATTCCCAAGGCTGTTTCCGAGGTGCTCGGCCGCTGGAATGAGGATTACGGCCTCTACGGAGCGGACGACGGCGACTACGGCGCGCGCATGGTCTGCGCCGGCTTTCCGCAGTATTATTATGATACGACGGAATATTTTCTGCACGATGAGGGGATCGCTTCAGAAGAATATGCGGGCACCGGGCTGGACAAGGCAAGGGAGTATGCCAGTCTTTTTGACGCCAAGGGCGGCGGCGTGGGCCTGTTTGTGCTGAACTGCTATCTTTTTCGGATGTGCATACGCAGCTGGAACGTGCCTCTGCGCTACCGCATCAGGGATGTGGACGGCTACAACGTGATTCTGGAGGGCAACCCCGAATATGCGCCCGTGCGCGAGGCCCTGCGGCGCAGCAAGAGGCTGGTGGACGAACTGAAGGCGCAGCGCTGGGAGGGGGAGATATACGGAAGCGAGTTCGTGGCGCGCCTCAAGGACATCTGGAAGGCGTGCGGACAGGAATGCCGCATGCAATGACCGGCTTGCGGCCCTGCCGTCGCGGGGCGGGGGCCGCATCCGCACGCCGCCGGTTGCGCTACTTGGGCAGCAGGGCGGCGTAATCCTCGCTTTTCACGTGTTTTTTCACAAAGGCCAGCCCGACCTTGCGGTCGCCCAGCAGCGTCGTGACCATGAAGGTGTCGCCCTCGGCGGCCACCCATGCCTGGCACGGCGTCTGCTGCTGCAGGAAGGAGAAGGTGTACTGGCCGTTTTTTTCCACCGGCGGCCGGGAGGCCCTGAACTGCCCGGCGAACAGCTCGGCCACGGTTTTGGCGTCCGCGCCGCCGCTGGGGCCGCACACGAAGCCCACCGACGTATTGCCGGAGGCCGTGGACACGATGACAGTGGAGGTCGTCTGATTTTCCGAGGGGGCCATGACCACCTTCCAGTTGTCCGGCAGGGATATGCTCAGATATTTGGTGGCGATGTCCTCCGCCGTGACGGACGAGGCCAGAAGCAGGACGCAAAGGCTTGCGGCGAGCAGTGTGCGCATGCGATACCTCCTTGGAGCGGGGCGCGGATGCACGCGGCGCGCCCGGACGGCCGGGGGCGAAGGGACGCGCCGCCCAGCCCCTTGTATGCAATACCGTGCGAAAAAACAATGCCCTGCCGTGCGGAAGGCCCGGTGCGGCCCGGCCGGAACGCGGGCGTGGGCGCGCCGTTTCCGGCATAGGGGCATGCGAACCGTTTCCGGAGAAAACAGAACATGAAGGCTGAAATTATTTCCGTGGGCACGGAACTGCTGCTGGGGCACACGGTCAATTCGGATGCGTCCCATGTGGCGCGCGAACTGGCGGCTCTCGGGGTGGATCTTCTGCAGGTGCACACCGTGGGCGACAATCCCGGACGGCTGGAAAAGGCCCTGCGCGAGGCGCTAGCGCGCTCGGAGATCGTCATCACCACCGGCGGGCTCGGCCCCACGGAGGACGATCTGACCAAGGAGACCGTGGCCCGCGTGACCGGCGCGCCCCTGGAGGAGCATGCAGACAGCCTGGCGCGCCTGCGCGAATATTTCGGCGAACGCACCATGTCGGCCAATCAGTACAAGCAGGCCCTGCTGCCGCGCGGGGCCACGGCCTTTCCCAATGCCGCAGGCACGGCCCCCGGCTGTGCCGTGCCCGCGGGCGAGGGGCGCTTCGTGCTGCTGTTGCCCGGCCCTCCTTCGGAGCTGCAGCCCATGCTGCGCGAGGGGGTGGTTCCCTTCCTGCAGGGCCTGAGCGGGGAGGCCATCGCCTCCTTCATGGTGAAGACCTTCGGCATCGGCGAGGGGGCGGCGGCCCTGCGCATCGCCTCTCTGACGGGCGGCGCGAACCCGACGGCGGCCACCTACGCGGGTGACATGGAGATGTTTGTGCGCGTCACGGCCAAGGCCCGCGACGCGGCGGCCGCTGCGGCCCTGGCCGCGCCCGTGGTGGCGCAGGCGCGCGCGTTGCTGGGGGATGTGGTCTACGGCGTCGATGTGCCGGGGCTCGAAGCCGTGGTGGTGGAGGAACTGCTGCGCCGCGGGGAGACGGTGGCCACGGCGGAATCCTGCACGGGCGGGCTGCTGGCCAAACGCATTACGGACAGGCCCGGCGCGTCGGACGTGTTCGGCTACGGCTTTGTGACTTACGCCAATGCGGCCAAGACGCGCCTGCTGGGCGTGCCGGAAGACCTGCTGGCCTCCTGCGGGGCCGTGAGCGCGCAGGTGGCGCGGGCCATGGCGCAGGGCGCGCGCGAATGCGGCGGGGCGACCTACGGCCTCGGCATCACCGGCGTTGCCGGGCCGGGCGGCGGTACGGAGCGCAAACCCGTGGGACTGGTGTATGTGGCGCTGGACGAGGCCGGACAGACGTGGCTGCGCGTGTTGCGGCCGCAGGGGCGCTATCTCGGGCGGGAGCGTACCCGCCGTCTGGCCTCCAGCCACGCGCTGGACATGCTGCGTCGCCGCCTTACCGGGCTGGACGTGGAAGGGGAGTGGGCCGCGCCTGAGGACGGGAGCGGCAAGGCATGAACGACAACTCCGGCAGATGCCGTCAGCGCAGGCGGGAGGCTGCGGCCGCCGACCGCACGTTGACCTTCACGTCATAGAAGGTGCTGCCGCCCCCGCAGTCCGTCAGGCGTTGGGAGGTCAGCGCGTTGACCGAGCTTCGGGCGGAGGCTCCCGCAGCCGCGCGCACGCGCTCCAGCCACCACACGCCCTCGCAGACCACCGTGCCCGGCGCGACGCGCGGGCTGACGCGCAGGGTGAAGGGCACGCTGCCGCGCGTGTTCCAGGCTTCCACGGGGCTGCCGTCGGCCAGGCCCAGGCGCGCGGCGTCCTGCGGGTGCATGCGCAGCTCCATGAGCGGGCCGCGCACGAGGTCGTCCCGCTCGTTGAAGGAGGAGTCCAGCACGCGCCTGTCCGGCGCGTTGATAAAGTGGAATTCGGCGTCGTCGCCGTGCGCGGGAACGTAGTCCGGCAGGGGGCGTTCCTCGGCGGGGTTGCACAGCTCGATCTTTCCCGAGGGCGTCCTGAAATCCGTCTTGTAGCCCTCCGGCAGGGGCAGTTCCACGGGCAGCCCGGCGGCCAGACGTTCCCTGTCCACGGGCAGGGGCCAGCAGCGTTGCGTGCTTTGGATGAGGGCGTCGATGAGCTCGTCCTCGCTGCGGGCAAAGTGCCGCTGCGGCAGGCCCACAGCGCGGGCCAGGGCCTGCGCCGCGCGCCAGTTGGAGCGCGCCTCGCCCACCGGGGGGATGACGGCCCGCCCCAGCCCCACGCCATAGTGCCCGTAGGCGGCGTAGATATCGCTGTGTTCCAGCGAGGTGGTGGCGGGCAGCACGATGTCGGCGTAGCGCGCGGTGTCGGTGAGAAAACGCTCGTGCACCACGGTGAACAGATCCTCGCGCGCCAGCCCGGCAAGGACGCTGTTCTGCTCCGGCGCGGTGCAGGCCGGGTTGGAACTGTAGACAAAGAGGCTCTTGACGGGCGGCTCGGCCTCGTGGAGCAGGATGTCCCCCAGACGGCACATGTTCAGCACGCGGCGCGGCGCAATGCGAAAGTCCTCACGGCGCACGACAGTGCGGTCAAAGGCGGCGCTGCCGGAGATGGAGGCCAGAATGCCCCCGCCCGGCTTTGCCCAGGCTCCGACCACGGCGGGCAGGCTGATGATGCAGCGGCATGTGGCCGCGCCGTTGGCATAGCGGGAAAGCCCGCTGCCCAGGCGGATGAAGGGCGCGCGGGCGCGGCCGTAAGCCAGGGCGAAGGCGCGCAGTTCCTCTTCGGGCACGGAGGTGACCGCGCGCACGTACTCCGGCGTGTAGCGGGGCAGCACGCGCTCCCGCAGTTCATCCCAGCCCTGCGTATGCTCGCGCAAAAAGTCCGCGTCGGTCAGGCCCTCTGCAACGAGGATGCGCATGACGCCGAGGGCCAGGCAGGCGTCCGTGCCGGGGCGCACCCGGAGGCAGCGGTCGGCCAGGCGGGCTGTTTCGGTCTCATAGGCGTCGATGAGCCAAATCTGCGCCCCGCGTCTGCGCGCCGCCGCCATGTCGCGCGTGAAGTGCAGATTGGTGGCAAGGGCGCTCAGGCCCCAGAGCACAATGCAGTCGCTTTCCTGCGCCTCCTGCGGGCGCATGCCTCGCGTGGCCCCCATAACGGCGCGCCATGCATGGCGTTTGGCCGGCGTGCAGATGGTGCGGTCCAGCTCGGAGGCGCCCAGAGCGTAAAACAGGGCGTGCATGGCGTCGTGCTGCACAAGGCCCATTGTTCCGGCGTAGGAATAGGGCAGGATGGCCTCAGCGCCCCAGCGGGCGATGATTGCCTTCCAGCGGTCGGCAATGCGCTGCACGGCCTCGTCCCAGCTGATGGGCCTGAACTGTCCCCCGCCCTTGCGGCCCGTGCGCAGCAGCGGCGCGACAAGGCGTCGCGGCGAGTGGACGGTGCGCTCATAGTGGGCCATCTTGCCGCAGAGCAGGCCGCGCGTGAAGGGATGCTCCCTGTCGCCCGCCACCCTGGTCACGCGGCCGTTTTCCACGGTGACCAGCAGCCCGCAGGCGTCGGGGCAGTCATACGGGCAGACGGAATGGAAGGTACGGGCAGGGGCAGGCATGCGTCCTCCGCTTGTTGTGGATGTGCCTGCGTATCCTTGCGTCGGGGCCGCATCCTGTCAAGGCTGCCCCTTTGCGGGACAGTGGCCCTGCTTCCGGGCAGCATCTGCTGAAAATGGCGAATCGCTTGGTTGCACAGCCGCGCCGGGGCACGGGGCGCAGTCTGTGCGTGGCTGCGCTCCGTATCACAAACGGCGCGTCTGCGCCTGAAATTTTTGCAGGGCGGCCGCGCCCGGAGAGCCTTCCGCCGCAACGGCGCGGCGCATTCCCGGTTTTTTGGCGACGGGCATGCTCCGTTATCTTCGCCCTCGGTCTTGCCATATATTCTGTTATCCTGCATCCTGAAAAAAAGTGCGTTTCGTCGCGCCGTCATTCCGGCCGCAGGGCGCAGGCCCGTGCGGGAGCGGGGGAGGCGTCGGGACGTCGCCGCGCATGCCGCGTGTTCCCGGCTGCATGCGGCGTTCCCGTGCAGCTTGTGCAGGCGGGACAAACCCGACGGCATACTGCCGGCAAGGAGTGCGTATGGCTTCACCAGGCAAGCGCCCATGGCTGAAAATTTTTTGCGGCGGCGTTGTCTCCGGGGCGGTGCTGCTGGGAGTGGCTATCTACGCCATGCTCAGCACTGATCAGCGCCCCTTCTGTTCCACCTGTCACATCATGCAGGAGGCGGCGGTCACGCACAAGCTCGGCACACATGCCGACCGCTCCTGTAACGACTGCCACGCGCCGCACGCCATTGTGCGTAAACTGCCCTTCAAGGCGCAGGCGGGCCTGACGGACTTTCTGGCCAATCTCTCCGGCAAGGATGTGCCTTATCCGCCCAGCATGACGACGCGCGACATCGTCAACGAGAATTGCATCGCCTGCCATCGGCAGACCAATGTCAACGTGGCCAGCATGGACGCCAAGCCCTATTGCGTGGACTGCCACCGCAATGTGGCCCACATGCGGCATCAGCCCATTGCCCAAAGGACGGTAGCCTATGAATAAGCACATTTCCCGTTCGGCCTTTCTGCCTCTCGCTCTGGGGCTTGCCCTGCTCGCCGGCTGTAATGACGTTTCCACCGAGCTGAAAGCGCCCGTCTACAAGACGGGCATCGCCAAGGACGAGACGCGCTCCTCTGTGTTCGAGAAGGAGTTCCCCTCGCAGTACGCCTCGTATATGAAGAACAACGAGAGCGAGGTGATGACCAAATACAAGGGCTCCATCGCGTTCCACAAGGAAGACGAGGTCAATCCCCTGCCGGAGGGCTTCAAGCAGGGCGCGCAGCCCTACCTCAAGAACCTCTGGCTGGGCTACCCCTTCTCCTACGAATACAACGAGGCGCGCGGCCACACACACGCCATCGAGGATATCGTCAACATCGACCGGCACGACCGTTTCAGCGCCGACGGCAAGGGCCATATGCCCGCCACCTGCTGGAACTGCAAGACCCCGCGCATGATGACCTGGATCAGGGAATACGGAGACAAGTTCTGGGCCATGGATTTCAACACCTTCCGGCCCAAGGACAAGATCTCCATGGACGAATCCATCTCCTGCCCCACCTGTCATGATCCGCAGAGCATGGAGCTGCGTCCCTATTCCGAACCCCTCAAGGACTGGCTGAAGCGCTCCGGGCAGGACTGGGCCAGGCTCTCCCGCAACGAGAAGCGCACCCTTGTCTGCGCCCAGTGCCATGTGGAATACTACTTCACCGCCAAGGGCAACGGCCCCACAGCCAGGCCCGTCTTCCCGTGGGATCTGGGCAAGACGCCCGAAGCATTCTATGAGTACTACAAGACCCACGGCCCCAAGGATGCCGGCGGCAAGGAAACCCCCTTCACGGATTTCGTGCACGCCGCTTCCAAGGTCAATATCATCAAGATGCAGCATCCCGACTACGAGACCCATCAGGACGGCCCGCACGGCGCGGCCGGCGTGGCCTGCGCCGACTGCCACATGCAGTTCGTGCGCGAGGACGGCAAGAAGATCTCCAGCCACTGGATGACCTCGCCCATGAAGGACAAGGAAATGCGCGCCTGCCGCCAGTGCCATGCGGACAAGACTGCCGAGTACCTGCGCGATCGCGTGCACTACATCCAGGACAAGGTCTACGAGAAGCTGCTGGCCGCCGAGGCCATGTCCGTCAAGGCGCATGAGGCTGTGCGCCTCGCCAACGCATGGGCGGGCGAGCGCGACGCCGCCTACGAGAAGCTCATGGCGGAAGCCCGCGAGATGGTGCGCAAGGGGCAGTTGTTCTGGGACTATGTTTCTGCAGAGAACAGCATGGGCTTCCATAATCCGACCAAGCAGCTCAATACCTGCATGACCTCTTACGAGAGCAGCCAGAAGGCTGTTGATTTGGCCTGCCGGGCCACGAAGTACGGCATTTCCCCTGCTCTGGCCGGCGACATCCGCGATATCGTGCCGCCCATCCGCAAGTTGAGCCGCAAGCTGCAGCAGGACGCCGAATTCCTGCAGCAGCATCCGTGGACGCGACTTCTGCCGGTCAAGCCCCAGCACAAGCAGGTCTGGGACGGCCAGGAGTGGATCGGCGACGGCCCGCAGCCCGACTTTTTGAGCGAGATGCGGCAGAAGGCCGGCATGTAGGCGACAAACACGACGGGAAGCCCGCAGGGCGGACTTCCACCGTAGAAAAAGGGGCCTCCGCAGTTGGGAGGCCCCTTTGCTTTTGCCGGGGCGTTGACGCAGCAGCATGCGCCGGGGGGCGGTCGGGCGACATGCCGGGTCAGGCGCCCGAAAGGGGCGCTGCTGTTTTCGTCGACGGGGATGGCGGTCCTGGCCGGAGTGTCCCGCCAGCGCGCGAAGGGATGCCAGCTTTCGGGCGTGTTGCTGATGCCTTTGAGGTAGGCCCGCAGCCGGGGCGAGCCGTTTGCCGCAATGTCGGCGATGGTCATGCCGGCGGCAGGCCAGATGAGTTCGTGTGTGAAGAGCAGGCGCAGCGCGCGGCCGTTGCGGCAAAGCTCCCTGTGCTGGCCAAGCTGTCTGGCCGGAAAGACGAAGGGCGCTCCCGCAGGCGGCAGCGGATCGGGCAGGAGAAAGAACAGAAAGGCGGCATTGCAGCGCAGGGATATGCTTGAAGGCCTTTCCGTGCAGACGCAGGCCCCGCCTGCGAAAATGTCAAGCAGAGCGCCGCCCGCATCCGGTGCAGGGCAGGAATGATGCAGTTCCCGCATAATGTCTTCGCGCGCGAGGGGCATTTCCGGCAGGGGCGTAAGCGAGAACTGTCTGTGCCCGTCCGGCATCCAGGGGATGCGCCTGTCGCGCCACAGGCGACGTATTGCCGTGCAGCCGATCCTTTGGGGGGGGGGGAACCGCCGGAACGACTGCACGGCGCGGTTGGAGGGTGCTCCTGCCCGCACAGGGGAATGCAGACAGACGATTGTGAGCCGCTATTGTCGCTAGCGGTGGTTGGCCTCCAGCAGTTCAAGTATCTGTTGCGCAGTTGCCGGA
Source organism: Desulfovibrio desulfuricans (assembly GCA_015062205.1). Taxonomy (GTDB): domain Bacteria; phylum Desulfobacterota; class Desulfovibrionia; order Desulfovibrionales; family Desulfovibrionaceae; genus Desulfovibrio; species Desulfovibrio desulfuricans_D. The sequence continues at coordinate 114,455 of SUVB01000027.1, read as the reverse complement.
CGCGGATTGTTGCCCATAAGACGGACATTGCCGGCCGCACGTTCGGCAATGCCGGGCAGATCCCCGCGCTCAATGCCGTAGGCCGCCAGGCTCGAGCCGAGGTCAATGTCGTTGAGGAGGCCGAGCATATGCACGGCGGCCCGTTTGGCCTGGGCAAAAACATTTCGGTCGACCTGCTCGCCGAAGATCATGGAGATGCGGGCGTACTTTTCCGGCCGGGCCAGGGCGTTGAACTCCATGCACATGGGGGCGAGGCAGGCCGTCAGCAGCGTCTGAGGCAGGCGGTACCGGGGCGGAACAGCCTCGGCCACGGCATGGATAATGCCGCTCTGCGTATTGGAAACGCCCATGCCCGCCAGCGCGGAAGCGTAAAGCATGTTGACGCGGGCCTCCCTGTCGCCGCCGTTGACGTAGGCCTGGCGGATATTATGCACAATGAGCTGCATGGCCATTGTGTTCAGGTTGTCCGTCATCAGGGTGGCGGCCTTGCCCACATAGGATTCCATGCTGGACACAAAGGCGGCGGCGCCCGCCATGGCTGTCAGGTGCGCGGGCAGGCTTGTGGTCAGGTCCGGGTCGAGCAGCACGACATCGGCGTGCAGGCTGTCCGCGACTACGCTTCTTCGGGAGCCGTCCTCGGCGATCAGCTCGGCAACGGAACTCATCTCGCTGCCTGAGGCCGTGGTGGGCACGAGCAGCAGGGGAGGCAGCGGGCCAGGCTCATTGCGGCTGTCAAAAAACCTGCTGACAGGTCCTTCGTTGGTCAGCAGCACGGCTGTCGCCTTGGTGGCGTCTAGGGCACTGCCGCCGCCGATGCCCAGCAGGGCGTCCGCACCGAAACTCTTGGCCGTCGCGGCGCAGCGCGTGATGGCTGCGACCGAGGGGGGGATATCCGCTTCCGCATACAGATGAAAGGGCATCCCGGCTTTTTCCAAAGCCTTTTCCAGCGGTTTCTGCACGCCGAAATCCGCCAGACCCGAATCCGTGACAATGAGCACACGACTTCCGCCCAGACGCCGGACCTCTTCCGGGGCCTGCGCTATGCAGCCCCTGCCGTGGACAATCCTGCTCACTGTAGTGTGGATAAACATGTTTTTCCCTTTTCTGCGGGCATCCCTGCGCGCGGCCCTTACAAAAGTAGTTGCATATCAGGTGAAGGTGGGCGCACCATTAATATAGCAATCGTTGTGCCATGATAGTTGATTTCCGTAATATTTATTATTTATTGCTAATTTTAATTAATAAAAATCATTGTTACTAATAGAAGAGAATAAACAATTCAAAAATGACTTAAAAAATTGGTATGAATATGTCTTGAAAGTCAAAAATGTTTTATGTATACATATATGAAAGAATAGAAAAATAGTATTTTATGATGTCTAAAAAAGTATTGTAGTGTAGAAAAATATATAAATAGATATTTATATATTTTTACAAATGCAATAATAGGTATTTCTTCTTATGACTTATGCGATATATAATTACAAAAATTATTTTAACCCGTACACATTGTATGAGGCAAGAAATCTTCAGCAACTATGTTAAAATCTGCAATAGAGATATTGTAATGAAATACAGAATTGCTGCTGCCTGTCCAGACAATATCACGGAAGATGTGAGGCAGCATGAAACGACATAGGTTTTCCGCAGAACCGGCAATGGCCGTTTGCAGCACGGATGCGGCGTGGCAACTGCTCCAGGCGACACGGAGCTTTTTGCAGATAGTTGGGAGGATGGAAGCAGGCAGTTCCGTGCGTGAGGCGCTTTGTTCCGTATTTAAAGAAATTGAAATTCAAACTTTTTCACAGGATGCCGGCTGTCTGCTGTGCAGTACAGATACTAATTGTCAGTATATGCTCTCATGGAATCTCATTACACTTCAGAATCTTATTCCATTACGTATGCTCTGTCTTGCAGAACTGCAGCAATTTGGCATAACTCCATCAGTAATGACGCTTGATGCGATTCTTGATTCGATACACGACGGCATATGGATTATTGACGGCAACGGTATAACGCTAAAAGTCAATAAGGCTATGGAGCGCATCGCAGGTATCACTGCAAAGGATATTGTGGGAAAGCACGTTGCTGAGGCGGCGGAGTTGAATAATTTCTCCACCTGCGTCACCTTGCGCGCGCTGGACAAAAAAACACCCATCACCATGTTTGGCGATTATGCCAACGGCCGTCATTGCCTGAACACAAGCACACCCATCTTTGATGCAAAGGGCAACGTGAGCAGCGTTGTTGCCATTATCCGGGACGTTGCGGAACTTGAAGACATGAGCGCACATCTGGAAACCCTGCGAACGTCGGCGCAGGAACCGTCCGGCGAAAATCATACCGGACTGCTGGGCGTCGGCCCGGCGTCAAAAGAGGTGCGCCACGCGGTGCAGATCGCGGCCAATACGGACGCCCCGGTGCTGCTGACCGGCGAAACCGGCACGGGAAAGACCATGGCGGCCGGGGTCATTCACAAGTTGAGCGACCGCGCTGATGGAGAGTTTGTGGCCGTCAACTGCGGCGGCATCCCCCCATCGCTGATGGAGTCGGAATTGTTCGGCTACGAGCAGGGAGCCTTTACCGGCGCGCTCAAGAAGGGCAAGAAAGGCATTTTTGAACTGGCCCACAACGGCACATTGTTTCTGGACGAAATCGGCGATCTGCCGCTGGCGGCCCAGTCGACACTGCTGCATGTGCTGGACGGTGAACCGTTCCGCCGGGTGGGCGGCACCGTGAATATCAGCGTGAATGTACGCATTATCGCCGCCACCAATCTGCATCTTGAGAAAATGGTGCAGGAGGGGCGCTTCCGGCGGGATCTGTTGTTCCGCCTTCGCATCATCGTCATTGAGATGCCCTCGCTTGCCAAACGCAGGGAGGACATTCCGCTGCTGCTGGAGCACTTTATGCGCACCTTCGGCGGTGACAGGAAGAGCTTCAGTCCGTCGCTCATCACGGCACTGCTGTCCTATGCCTGGCCCGGCAATATCCGCGAGCTGCGTTCTGTTGCACGCTATCTTTTCGCCCTGGACAAGGACTCGTTCAGGAGGGAGGACCTGCCGTCGTACATCAAGAAGGAACTGCCGGAACGCCCCCAGGACGACAGGCATACCTCTGTCTCGCATTCCCTGCGCGGCGCTGTGGCCGACCTGGAACGCCGCATGATCGACAAGGCCCTGCGGGAAACCGGCAGCACTTACAAGGCCGCGCGCGTGCTGCATACAAGCCAGACCACCATTGTGCGCAAGGCGAAACGCTACAGGATTCGGCTGGACGCCATCCAGCACGAAGGGTAGCGCAGCGCGTGTTGCGCAAGGCCGGCCCGGCGGCAGCCTCCATGCGTGCGGGCGAGGCGTTTTCGCCTTGCGGCGGGTGTGGGCAGGCCCGCAAGGTTTTGCCGGGGGAAGCGCCGCCGCGCATGACGCGGCGAACCGTTTTGGACTTGCCCGCGTGGGGCGGAAGGCGGCGCAGCCCCCCTGCGCAGGGGCGGCAGGCGCTATGTCTTGGCGCGGCTTGCGGGCAGGAACAGATTGAGCAGCACGCCTGTCACGGCGGCAAGGCCGATGCCGCCCAGCGTGAACGAGCCTATGCTGAACTGCATGCCGCCCACGCCGAAGATGATGATCAGCGCGACGATGATCATGTTGCGCGGCTCCATGAGGTTCTGCCGGGCGCGCACCAGCGTGTTCAGGCCCACCACCATGATGGCCCCGAACAGCAGAATCATGATGCCGCCCATGACCGGCACGGGGATGGAGCCGAGAAACGCGCCGATTTTGCCCACAAAGGAGAGCAGGATGGAGCACAGGGCCGCCCAGGTCATGACGGCGGGGTTGAACACGCGCGTCAGGCTCACGGCCCCGATGACCTCTGCATAGGTGGTGCAGGGGGGGCCGCCCACACAGCCCGCGGCCATGGTGGCCAGACCGTCGCCGAACATGGTGGCGTGCACGCCGGGATCCTTGAGGTAGTCGCGTCCGGTGATGGCGCTGATGGCCACCACGTCGCCGAAGTGCTCGATGGCCGGGGCCAGCGTGATGGGCATGATGAACAATATGGGCTGGAGGGAAAATTCCGGAAACATGAAATTGGGCATGCGCAGCCAGGGGGTGGCGGCGACCTTGCTCCAGTCGCCCACGCCCAGCAGCAGTGAAACCGCAAATCCGGCCGCTATGCCGCACAGTATGGGCATGAGCCGCAAAAAGCCCTTGCCCAGCAGCGAAACCAGCACCGTGACGGTCAGCGAGGTCATGGAGATGATCAGGGCCAGGTTGCGCGGCACGAGTTCCGTGCCGTCTCCGGCCCTGCCCAGGGCCATGTTCACGGCCACGGGCGCGAGTATGAGTCCGATGACCATGATGACCGGCCCCGTGACGATGGGCGGCAGCACGCGCAGCACCACCTCAATGCCGCGCCAGCGTATGACGGCGCTGAGCGCCAGATAGACCAGGCCGGAACAGACAAGCCCGCCCAGCGTCTGCGGTATGCCCCAGGTCTGCACGCCGTAGATGATGGGCGCGATGAAGGCGAAGGACGAGGCCAGAAAAATGGGCACCTTGCCCCGCGTGCAGATCTGGAAGAGCAGGGTTCCCGCCCCGGCGGTGAACAGGGCCACATTGCTGTCCAGCCCGGTGAGGATGGGAACGAGCACCAGCGCGCCGAAGGCCACAAAGAGCATTTGCGCGCCGATGAGGCAGTCCCTGAAGCGCAGATTGTAGTCCGTGGGTGCGGCCTCCGGCCGCGGGGCATCCGTGCTCATGGGAACCTACTTGGTGCCGAAGATGCGGTCTCCGGCGTCGCCAAGGCCGGGAATGATGTAGCCGTCTTCGTTCAGATGGTCGTCCACGGCGGCTGTGTAGACCTCCACATCGGGATGGGCCTTGGCCAGTTTGGCGAGGCCTTCCGGCGCGCAGACGAGATTGAGGCTGCAGATCTGACGGCAGCCGTGCCGTTTCAGAATGTCGATGGTGGCGATGAGCGAGCCGCCGGTGGCCAGCATGGGGTCCAGAATGATGGCCAGGCGCTGGTCAAGGTCGCTGGCCAGTTTCACGTAATACTCGACGGGCTCCAGGGTTTTTTCGTTGCGGTACAGGCCCACGACGCTGATCTTCGCGCCGGGGATCATGTCCAGCACGCCGTCCATGAGGCCCAGGCCGGCGCGCAGAATGGGCACCACCGTCACCTTCTTGCCGGAGATGGCCTCCACCTCCACAGGGCCTGCCCAGCCTTCCACCACATGTTTTTCTGTCTGGAAACCCTTGGTTGCCTCGTAAATGAGCAGGCGGGCCACCTCGTTGGAAACGGTGCGGAATTCACGCGTGGAGGTGGCCCCCATGCGCAGTATGCCCAGCTTGTGGCGCACAAGAGGATGGTCGACAACATGGACTGACATGGAACCCCCCAATATAACAATCGAATTTTACTTAACAAATCTTCTGTTGCAAGGTATGCTTTGTACACCGCCGTGTCAAGAAAACGCGGAGGATCATGCATTGCCCTGAGACCTGCTTCGGGCATACATACAGGCATACTGCTGCGGCACACCGGCCGCCGCGCGGCGGCCACAACTCTTGGAGGAAAGCCATGCCGGCCACAGTCTATTTTACTGACGCGCATTCCCGTTCCCATGATGAAAGCAAGCTGGTCAAGGTGGCCCGCCTGTGCGACGCGCTGAACCTGAAAAAGATCATCAGGAAAAAAGACCTCACCGCCATCAAGCTGCACTTTGGCGAGTACGGCAACGACACGCACCTCAACCCCACGCTGGTGCGCCAGGTGGTGGACAAGGTGCTGGAGGCGGGCGGCAAGCCCTTCCTTACCGATACCACGACGCTGTACTCCGGCACGCGCCACAATGCCGTGGACCATCTCAACACGGCCTATGCGCACGGCTTCGTGCCCTCGGTGGTGCGCGCCCCCGTCATCCTGGCCGACGGTCTGTACGGCGAAAATGACGTGCCCGTGCGCATCAACTGCAAGCACTTCAAGGAAGTGCACATTGCCACGGAGGTCCGCCGCGCGCCCGCCATGGTGGTGCTCTCGCATTTCAAGGGGCATGAGATGGCGGGCTTCGGCGGAGCCGTCAAGAACCTGGCCATGGGCGGCGCGTCCGTGCGCGGCAAGCGCGAGCAGCACGGCACGCATGTCTCCATCAGCGCAAAGGATTGCGTGGGCTGCGCCAAGTGCGTGCGCGTCTGTCCGCAGCATGCCCTGAGCATGCACAGCAAGAAAAGCGCGGTGGATACGGAAAAGTGCATCGGCTGTTTCGAATGCATTACCGTCTGTCCGCAGAAGGCCATCAGCATTGACTGGGCCACGGAGATGGAGCCCTTTGTGGAGCGCCTCACCGAATACGCCTACGGCGTGGTCAAGGGGCGGGCGAAAAACATCTGCTACATCAACTTCGTGCTTAACGTCACGCCCGACTGCGACTGCGTGCCCTGGAGCGATATGCCCATGATCCCCGATGTGGGCATCCTGGCCTCCACCGACCCCGTGGCGCTGGACCAGGCCTGTTTTGACCTTGTGTCCAAGGCCGCCGGCGGCAAGAAGGATCTGTTCTCCGAGCGCTGGCCCCACACGCGCGGGCAGGTGCAGCTTGCCTACGGGGAAGCCATCGGCCTGGGCAGCCGGGAATATGAACTGCAAAAAATCTAGCTGCAGCGGCGTCCGCCCCCCGGTGCGCGGTTGCGGCCCCGGGGGGCGGATCGTCGCGTTTCGCTTGCGGGCCGGGCTGCCCCCTTATATACTGCAGCCGCTCTGCGCAGCGCGTGACGACACGCTGTCCTACCGGCGCGGATAGCGGCGCGCAGCGTCGGGCACTGCCGCTGTTGCGTGCAGACGCCGTGCGGGATGGATGTGCCCGGCAGACGCCTGCGGATGCGGAGCACGGTTGCACCAAGGGGGGGGCATGTCCGTAGTACGGTTTCTCTGCATCTCTGCGCTCTGCTGCCTGGCCCTGGCCGGTCCTTTCCCGGCTGAGGCCGCCCAGATAGCGCGTCCCGGTCCGGAACTCCGTTCCCTGGACATTGTGAACGCCACCAATGAAGATGTGTTGAGCATCGGCTTCCGGAACGGACGCGGCATGCAGTTCCTCCGGCTTGATCTGGCCCCCGGCGGCAGCGACAATACGGAAAATCCCGGCGGGTCGGCCGACATGCGGGTGGACACGGGGCTGGCCCTGTGGCTGTTCGCGGCGGTTCCGCTGGAGCAGGCCGTGCGCCTGACCCTGCGCGAAGCCCCCGCACCGGAGTTGGAACTGACCATGACCGGGGGCGATACGCGCCGCATCGTCGGCGAGGCCCGGGCGCTGCTGCCTGCCCCGGAGGGCAGGCCGGCATGCGCGTTGCGGCGGTTCCGCCCGGGCATGCCCATGAAGGACGTCTGCGTCCTGCTGGAGGGGGACGCCCCGGTGGATGACAACGGGGCGCTGCTGGCCGGTCTGGAGTTTGCCGGGCTGGTGTGGGCCGCCCGGCTTGAACCCGTGCCGGACGCGTCGGAATCGGACGGCCGCACAGCAGGCGATGCAATGCTTGACCGTCTGGAGTTGCGCCGCAGGCTGGATCAGCCTACGCTCGGCGCGCTCTTCAGCGCGCTCTACGCCCAGAACTATGTCCCGTGGCAGGCCGAACTGCCGGGGCTGGACATCAATTTCACCCGAATGCCCGCCATGAGTGCGGAAAAGCAGAAGGAACTGCTGGAGCGGCTGCTGGAGTATTTTCTCGCCTCGGGCAAGGGCGAGGCCGGCATCATGCTGGCCCCGGCGGGCATGCTGCCCCGTCTGGCGGATTCCGACGAGCCGAGCGGCGACGTGCAGGTGTTTACCATCGTGTTGCGCCCGGCATCCCGCAATCTGATCGTGGACGTGGCGGCCTATCGGGAGGAGGGCGCCGCGCCGGAGAGGGCAACCAGACAGGCGCAATAGATACCGCCACGTTTCGGGGCCGGCGAACCGGGCGGAATGCTGTTCTGCGCGCGTGCCGTCAAGCAGCAGGAAAGCGGGGCGCTCCCCCTTTTTTGGGGCTCGCCCCGCAGCCGTGGCGGTGCGGCCGGAAGGCCCGATCAGGCCCGGCCGTCAGCCTTCTTGGCGGCGCGCATGCGGCGCAGCCAGTCGTACCAGCCTTGCAGGCCGTTGCCGTTGCGGCAGGAAACCTCAAAGATTTCCAGATCCCTGTTCAGCTTGGAAGCGAAATTGCGGGCGCGGGCCATGTCAAAGTCCACATAGGGCAGCAGGTCCACCTTGTTGAGCACCAGCGCCCTGGCAAGGTTGAACAGGAGGGGGTATTTCTCCGGCTTGTCGTCGCCCTCAGTCACGCTGAGCAGGGCCACCTTGGCGTCCTCGCCGCAGTCGAATTCCACAGGGCACACCAGGTTCCCCACGTTTTCAATAAACAGAATGTCCACCCCGTCGAGGTTCAGGCTGTCCAGGGCGCTCAGCACCAGGTTGCTGTCCAGATGGCAGCCGCCGTCGGTATTGATCTGCACGGCCTGCGCGCCGGTGGCCGCCACGCGGCGGGCGTCGTTGTCCGTCTGCAGATCGCCTTCCACCACGGCCATGCGGAATTCTCCGGCCAGGTCGCTCAGGGTGCGCTCCAGCAGGGTGGTTTTTCCCGCGCCGGGGGAGCTGATGAGGTTGAGCGCCAGAATGCCCTTTGCGGACAAGAGGCGGCGTACGTGCCCGGCCATTTTTTCATTGGCTTCCAGTACGTTGCGAACAACGGGGATTTCCATGCCGTTCTCCTTGCAGCCGTCGGCGGCGGCGTGTTGCGCGTTTGTGGGGAAGGTGTTCCGAAAGCAATGGCGCGGCAGGCAGGCGGCGCGGGTAACCGTTTCAGGTCAGCGCAACGGCCCCGTGGTTGTGACAACACGCGAAGCATGCGCCGTTTTCGTTTTGCCGGAAAACGCTGTATTCCCGCTCTGTGGCAACGCAGGCGGCTGTTTTCACAGCCGTCTGCGCAGACTGTCCGCTCTACCGGGCCTCCATGCGACTGAGCAGCAGTTCCCTGCCCTGTTCCACCACATGCCCGAACTGCTCCCCGCAGGCCGGGCAGGGCATCCACAGGGCGTCCTGCCCCTCGCCGCCGAACACATTGCCGCAGGACGAACAGCGCAGACGCAGGGGGAGCAGGTCAAGTTCCAGCTGCACGCCCGCATGCGGCGTATCTCGCGTCAGAACAGCAAAGCAGAAGCGCAGGGATTCGGGCTCCACGCCGGAAATGGCCCCCAGCGTCACGCAGATTTTCTCCAGCCGGGTGCAGCCGCTGCGGGCCGATTCTTCTTCCGCCATCTGCAGGATGCTCTGCGCAATGGACATCTCGTGCATGCGGGCATGGTAGTCCAAAGCCCCCATCCCGTAAAGGCCGGAAGGCATTCTTGCTATTCGGCGCAAATAATGTACATTTTGTCCATGCGTCGATCCAAGTTCTCTGGCGTCTATTCCATTCCCGCCGACCGGGCCGCGAAGCGTCGCAAAACGCATTACTTTGTCTGGCAGCTCCCCGGCGGCGCGTATGCGGTGCAGGAGCTCAATGCCGCGTTCCAGCCCGTATCCGAGGCGGAATTTGTTGACGGCCCCACGTTCGCCCGAAAGTTCACGGGCGAGCCTTCCGTGCTGACCATGCCGGTCATTGTGCCGGACCTCAGCTATCTGGAAACGCTGGCGCTGCAGCGGAGCAGGCTGGCGCCCCAGCCGTCCGGCAATGCTGCACAGACGCCGCCCACTGCGGGCGAGCGCAGCCGTCCCCAGCCGTCCGGCCCGGCCGTTGCCGGCGCGCCGGCAACATCTGCGGGCGGCGCATACCGCATTGTCGGCCGGGCCGGAACGGATGCGGCAGCGCCTGCCGCGCACAGGGCCTTTGACCTCGAGGCCGCCCGCAAGGCCAGAGTGCTGGAGTCGCGCATGCGCGAAACATTTCGGCAGACCTTGCTGCGTCTCAAACGGCCGCGTGAACGCAAGGCCGCCATGCTGGCCCTGGAACAGATCGCCCGCACCACGGAAGGCATTGTCCCCGCGCACAAGCATATGTTTCGTGATTTCGGCGTGCGCCTGCGGCAGAATTTCCAGCCGGCGCTGGCTCTGCTTTTCAACCGCAAGGCGGTGGAGCTTGCGCCGGAAGACGACCACGCCCGTTTCAACCTGGCCCGCATCCTCTGCGCCCTCGGACAGTATGATGAAGCCGCCGCGCATATCCGCGCGGCCATGACCATGGACGGAAATGAACCGCTCTACAAGCGATTGCTGGCGCACATTCTCATTTTGCAGCAGAAGGGCGTCGCTCCGCGGCCTGTACGTCGGCGCTGACGGGGCAAATCGAGAGTAACAGCAGGAGCCTTACGGCATGAACAAAATTTTTCTGAGTCTTCTTCTGGCGGTCTGCGTTCTGGGCATGGTGCTGATTATGCTCAATGAACGGCTGTGCAAGCCGGACCAGACCCCGGCCCCCACAACCGTCCTTGAACCGGCGCCTCCCGTCGACGCGACGCCGGTTCCGCCGCCCGCTGTCAGCAGTGTGGAGACGCCCCCCGTTCCCGACCCGGTTCCGACGCCCGCGCCGTCCGACATCCGGCCGCCTGCCGCCCCTCCGGCGGAAAATTCCGCCATGCGCGAGCCGCAATTGCCCGTCGGCGTCGCGCCTGTGCCGCAGCCCTCCACCCCCGCAGGGGGGGAGCAGGTTCGCCCTGTGCCGCCTTCCGCGCCTGCGGCCAAATCGGAAACCTCCATGCCCGAGGTGACGGCCAGGCCTGAGACCGCCAAACCCGCTGCCCGGCCCGAAGCGACGTCCCGGCGCGAGCCCTCCGCAGCAGGGGCCGCCGGTTCCGGCAAGGAAAAGGCCGCCGCTCCGCAACAGCGCACTATCACAAAATTTGTGGTCTTTGCCCGCGAAAAGGGGGCCACAGTGCGGCTGGCGGGTACGGCGCCCATCTCCTACAAGAGCATGGAACTCGCCAATCCTGACCGCATGGTGGTGGATCTGGAGGGCGCATGGCAGATCAAGGCTCCCGGCGTGCCCAAGAATGCCGTCGTGACCAACGTGCGCCTCGGCAGGGAAGGCAAGAAGACGCGCATTGTCATTGACTTGAGCCAGAAGGCCCGCTCCCGCTTCATTCTTTCTCAGGACCGCATGACGCTGGACATACGTCTGGACCAGTAGGGAAGGTCCGCGCCGCAAGACCCCCGGGGCCTTGCGGCGCGGACGAACACGCCCGGAATGCGGCGGGGCTGTTCGCCCTGTCGCTCAGCGCTCCATCTCCCTGCCGCGCGCGTCGGCCGCCAGCACGGCTTCCACCAGCAAACCGGCAAGCCCGGCCCGATCCAGCACGTTGATGCCGGCAATGGTCAGACCGCCGGGCGAGCACACATCGTCACGCAGCTGCATGAGCGGCGCGGAACTGCGTTCCGCCATGGCCGCGCAGCCGTCGAACAGCGCCGTGACCATGCCGCGCGCCTCATCGTGCCGGAAGCCCAGCGTAACCCCCGCCTGCACCAGCCCCTGCATCATGGCGAACACATAGGCCGGTCCCGCGCCGATCAGGGCGGAAAAGGCCGTAATTTTGCTTTCGGGCAATTCCACGCACATGCCCAGGGCTTCAAAGACGGCGCGCACATCCGCCTTGCGCGTTTCCGACAGCGCGGCATCCTCAAAACAGAGCGCGAAGACGCCCTTGCCCACCAGCGCGGGCGTGTCGGGCATGCAGCGCACCACGGGGCAGCGCTGCTCCACGGCCATGGAAAGCCGCTTCCGGCTGATGCCCGCCGCTACGGAAACCAGCGTCTTGTCGCCGTTCAACTCCTGACGCAGCTCCCGCAGCACGGGCTCCGCCTGGTGCGGCTTGACGGCCAGCACCAGAATATCTGCAGCCTGCGCGACGTCATGGGGGCTCTCCAGCCGCCGAACGCCCAGCTCTTCCAGGGGGAGCATGCGTCCCGGGCTGCGGTTGTAGCCGCAGAGGTCATACCCGCCCTTGCGGGCCAGTCCGGCCAGGATGGCCCCCCCCATGTTGCCGCATCCCACACAGCCTATTGTCAGCGCCATGATGTGCTCCATCTTCTCTGTTCGGTTATGAGTCTGCCCTGCTGCGGCAGGGCGGCATATCCGCCGGGCCTGCGCTCCCTTTGGCGCAGCCTCTGCGCAGCTCTCGTCCGCACTCCGGCATACGGCCGAAATACGACGTGAGGCATGCCCTGTAGCTATCACGGCTCGGAATCGTCCGCCAGCCCTTGCGCCGGACAGCGTGCGGCAGGGGCCGTGCACGCTCTTTAGGATGACTGCCGGCGCAATGCGGGCGTCGGATCGGTTGTCTGGCCGTTGGCGGCATTTATATTGACATTGAATTTCTTTTTCATATAATGGCATGCATGTCCTGTCGCAGCCGTGCGCATGAGTCGGCCCGGGTAACAGGGCGATTTGAAACATTCCAAGGAGCGTGCGCCATGTATAATCGTTTCGGCACAACGGCGGAGATGATCATCCAGCCCGTGGAAGAAAAAGGGGCGGAGTATCTGCTGGCCATAGACAGCCGCGGGCTGTACATGACCACCGCCGTATATGTGGGCAGGCCCGTCGCCGACCGCAATCGCTACAGCGGTGCACGGCAGAATGTGCATGAGCGTCTGGTCGCCCTGGGGCTGAACCCGGAGGAATTGTGGGAGAAAAATCAGCACCGCATCCAGGTTGAATCCGTGGCGGCCAGAAAGGTGAATCCCCTCAAGGCGTCCAAGCGCGGTTCCAGGGGATAGGTTACGGCCGTCGGCGGCGTTTCCGGCGCTGCGGCGGCCTGAATGCGGGGCGGGCGGCTGCCTCCCGGGGAGGCATGCCCGGACGGACCTGTTTGGGCGTATGGCGGGTCGGCCCGGGCGGGCCGTCCGCCCCTGCCGGAGGCAGTGCGCTGTCCGGATCAGGACGAGAGGGGCGCGCCGACCGCAAGGCCGACGCGCCCCTCTCCCGTCTTCAGCGCGGCCGGCGGTTCTTCCCGCGCCGCGCGCACTGTGAACGCCGCAGCCCTTACGCCAGGCCGAGAACGCGACGGGCGTTTTCGTACATGACCTTCCTGCGCACGTCATCCTTGAGCGGGAAGGCCTTGTAGGCTTCCAGCGCGTCCCGCAGTTCCACGAAGGGATGGGCGCTGGCAAAGATCACCTTGTCGCCGATGAGATCGTTCATGGCGCGCACGTACACGTCGATCATGGGCGCGCGTTCGTATTCCGAAATGTCCATGTACACATTGGCGTTGCGCAGGCAGGTGTAGATGGCCTCGTTGACAAAGGGATAGCCGCCGTGGCTCATGATGATGGTCAGCTCGGGGAAGTCGCGGGCCACCTTGTCCACATCGCGCGGGTCGGCGTATTCAAGAATGGCGCCGGGCACCTGCGGCGGCGGGGCCATGGTGATGAACACCGGAATGTTCAGATCGCAGCAGCGGGTGTAGAGGGGGTAGAAGCGCGCCTCGGAGGCGGGAATATGGGCAAGATAGGGATCAATGGCGATGCCCTTCATGCCGTATTCCTTCACCACCTTTTCCATTTCATCCAAGGCGGCGCGTTTCTTGTGCGGGTCAATGCCCCAGAAGCCCACGAATTTCTTGGGATAGGCGCGGCAGAATTCAAGCACGCTCTTGTTGTTGGCCGGAAAGCCGTAGGTGGTTTCGCAGTCGCGTCCGGTGATGACGCCCAGTTCCACGTCCATGCTGTCCAGATCGGCCACGATGTCGGCCAGAGGCTGGGGTTTGCGCGCGTCAAAGCCGATGGCCTTGCAGGCCGCCTTGAACATGGAACTGTTCTTGATGCCGTCGATGATCTCCGGCGTGTTGGGACGGAAGCGGAAGTCAATGGTTTTCATCTCGCATGCCTCCTTGTCGTGATGAGGTTTATTGAAAGGGGGGCAGGGCCATCGGGTTCGGTAGGGCTTTATCGTTGCCGCCCGCGAGGAAGCGCGGCGCTCCCCGCCCCCCCCGCCATCCATGCCGCGGTCAGTGCGCATCCCTTGAACATACCAGTCGGGGCATTCAAGTTCAAGGCTCCGCAAATGCGCCCATGACCCGTGATGCTGCCGGTCTTTCGCAACTGCTGTTCCCACCTGTTTTCGCCTACAAATCAACCTGTTGCTTTTCATTTGAGCTTTTGGTAAAAAAACATTGTGCAAAAAATTACAAGCGTGGAACATGTACATGGCTTGTGATTTTTGTGCCGGCCTTCAAAACCGTTAACCTAAAGGGAGTAGAGATGCGTAAGAAACTTGGTGTGTTGTTTCTCTCCATGTGCATTGCCGTCGGGTGCCTCGCCGGCAACGCCGCGGCGAAGGAAAAACTCCAGATCCAGACCGCTCTGACCAACTCCTCCATCTACATGAGGACGCTGGAGCGCTTCAAGGCCAATGTTGAGAAACTGTCCAAGGGCGAGTTGGAAGTCGAGCTTCTTGCCGCCGGCGCCATTGTCAAACCTTTTGAAATCTACGGCGCCGTGAGCGAAGGCCTGGTCAACGGCGGCATGGCCTGGACCCACTACAACTCCGGCCTCAACCCCGCCGGCACGCTGTTCTCCGCTCCCTGCGGCGGCATCGGCTACGGCCTGGACCAGGCTTCCGTCATGGCCTGGATCTTTGAAGGCGACGGCGGCAAGCTGCTCAACGAGTACTATCAGGTGGCCTGCAAGCAGGATATCGTGGCTTTTGCCGTGCTGCCCATGGGCCCCGAAGCCTTCGGCTGGTTCCACAAAACCTACAAGACGCTGGACGAGATCAACAAGCTGAAATTCCGCTGCCCTCCCGGCGTGCCTGCTGAAATCTTCAAGGAAATGGGCATGCCCGCCGTTTCCATGGGCGGCCCCGACATCATCCCCGCCGCCCAGAAGGGCGTCATCGACTGCGCCGAATGGATCGCCCCGGCCGAAGACATCGCCATGGGCTTCGATCAGATCTGGAAGCACCTCTACCTGCAGGGACTGCATCAGGCCCTTTCCATCGGCGACGTGGTCATCAACAAGACATGGTATGACAAGCTGCCTGAGCACCTCCGCGACATTCTGAATGTTTGCTTGAAGCTCTGCGTTGTTGATCAGAACAACATGAACATCAAGCTGCATTCTGAAGCCCTCAAGAAGATCGTGCAGGGCGGCGTTGTTCTCGACCAGACTCCGCCCGAGTATTACAACGCCTTTATGAAGGCAACCCGCGCCGTGTTTGCCCGCTATGCCGCCAAGGACGCCTTCTTCAAGAAGGTCATGGACAACGAGATTGCTTGGGCCAAGCTGACGGTGCCCTTCCAGATGCGCGCCAACGGCCTGTTCTACACCCTCGCCAAGACCGCCATGGACGAAGGCCTGATCACAGACTACAAGAAGTAGGCGTCATCGCGTCATCCGTTGCCTTTTTGAGCCGGAGGAGGCTTGCCTCCTCCGGCTTTTTGGAGGAACCATGGGATTCACCTATGAACAGGCCATGGCACAAGTGCCGCCGTGGGCTCATAAAACAATTTCTTTTTTTGACAGGATAAGCGGTTTTGTCGGCAAGGCCGCGTCATGGCTGTGCGTGCCCATGATCGGCTTTCTGATTTGCGAGGTTTTTTTGCGCTACGGCTTCAACAAGCCGACTGTCTGGGCAAATGATTTGACCGTGCTCTGCTACGGCATCATGTACATGCTGGCTTCGCCCTACTGCCTGCGTGACGGGGGGCATGTGCGCACCGACTTCTTTTACCACAACTGGTCAGTGCGCGCCAAGGCGCTTTCCGACATGGCGCATTACATTTTGTTCTTCTATCCGGCGCACATCATCTTTTTGTATGTGGGCTGGAAATATTTTGCCGCTTCCTTCGCCAAACTGGAATCCTCTCCGGAAAGCAGCTGGGGCATGTGGATCTGGCCCGCCAAGGCTGCCATTGTTGTCTACATCGTCCTCACGATGACGCAGGGCTTTTCGGAACTGCTCAAATGCTGGTACCGCTTCAAAACAAGGGTTGAGCTGTGGCAGGCGTGCCCCGAGGCCGATGACCAGAATCTTTCCGCCGCCGAAAACAAGCCCGGGGCATAAGGGGTTTCGCAATGTCGCACAATGAAATGCTTGCCATGCTGTCCCTCGTCGGCATGTTCGCTCTCTTCTGCTTCGGCTTCCCGATAGCCTACACCATGCTGTTCGCGGGCGTGCTTTTCGGTTTTCTGGGCATAGGCTGGAAACTGGTCACCTATCTGCTCACCGTGCAGTTCTATCAGGTCATGAACGACTCCGTCATGGTGGCCATCCCGTTCTTTCTGGTCATGGGGTATATGCTTGAGGGCGCCGGCCTCATGGAGCGCCTCTTCAGCGCCTTCCAGAAGCTCTTCGCCAAGCTGCCCGGTTCCCTGTACATGGCCGTCATCTCCACGGGAACGCTCTTTGCCGCTGCAACGGGCATCGTGGGCTCCTCCGTCAACCTGCTCTGCGTGATGGCCGAGCCCACCATGCGCAAGGGCGGCTACGATGTGCGCATGGGCGCCGGCTCCATTGCTGCGGCCGGAACCCTGGGCATCCTCATCCCGCCGAGCATCATGCTTGTCGTGCTTGGTCCCATGGTCGGCGTGCCGGTTACGGATCTGTTTATCGCGGCCGTTCCCCCCGGGCTCCTGCTGGCCAGCCTGTACATCCTCTATTCGCTGATAAAGTGTTCCATCTGGCCCAAGTACGGCCCCCCGCTGCCTCCGGAACTCCGTCCGAAGTCCGGCGGTGAAGTCGCAAGGGAACTGCTTGTCGGCGCCATTCCCCTGCTTCTCCTCATTCTTTCCGTGCTGGGCAGCATCATGTTCGGTCTTGCCACGCCGACAGAGGCTTCCGCCTGCGGCGCCTTCGCCTCCATCGTCATGGTCATCGCCTACCGCAAGTTCACATGGCGCAGCTTTGCCAGAGCCATGTTCGCCACCGCCAAAATGTCGGCCATGATCCTGATCATGATCGCCTCCTGCAACTTCTTCGGCGCCGTGTTCTCGCGCCTGGGCGGCGCAACGTACCTTTCCAACCTGCTTTTGGGCATGAACCTTGCCCCCATGGTCATGCTCTGCCTGATTCTTGTGATCATCTTCTTCATGGGCTGGGCCATGGAATGGATTCCCATCGTCCTCATCCTCATTCCGCTGCTGCTGCCGGTTGTGGACGCCATGGGCTATGACAAGCTGTGGTTCTGCATGCTCGTTGCCGTCACGCTGCAGACGTCGTGGCTTTCGCCGCCGGTCGCCCTGTCGGCCTATTTCATCAAAGGGGCGCTTCCGCACTGGAAGCTCACCGACATCTACGCCGGCATGTTTCAGTACATTTGCTGCCAGCTTATCGGCGTGGGCCTGCTTCTTGCCTTTCCGGAAATCCTCACCCTTCTCAGCAGAGTGCTGAAATAGGCAAGCCATGCGTACGCTTCTTGCCGGAAAGCTGATAGCCTGCCTTGCCGCCGCCATGCTCCTTCTGTCGGGCATGGCGGCGGCCGCGCCGTTGCTTCAAGGCTTTGAGTACGGCGCGTCCAAGCCGGAGATCGCAGGGCGTGAGGGGGCCGCCCTTGGAAAAGAGGCTTTTGCGGACGATGTGTTTTTTAAGGGCGTGCTGTGGGCGGGGTACGCCTGGACGGCGCAATGCCATTTTGATGAAGAAGGCCTTGCCGGGGTGACGCTGTATTCCGCCTATTCCCGGGAACTGCTCAACCGGGTGAGCGCCCATCTGAAGGAACAGCAGTTCCAGCTGCTGGGCATGATCGTCAATGATAAGGCGCTGGACATGATCAGCCTGGTCAAACTGGGCGGCCCTGAGGCGTTCCAGAAGCGCTTCCGCGAGCTTACAAGCGCCGGCATTCCGCAAAAGATCAGCTACGAATGGTTTGACGGGAAAAAAATACCTCAGGAACAGCTGAGCAATTCAGCATCCCTCAGTCAATTGCTCATGCTTGTACCCATGGATACACTGCAAATTGACGTTACGCAGAGCGCTGCCGGGGAAAAGCTGGAGAACAGCATGCTGACCATCCATTTCTCCTATCCGCTGATGGATGCGATGAAAAAGAGGTGAGCGAAGGGACGGTGCATCCGCGCCGCTCTTCCATCGCCTCTCCCGTGACTGTCTACAGACAGGCAGAAAATTGCATCCGGGTTGCCCGGATGAGCTTCCGGCCGGCACTTCCTTGGCAAACGCATCACGCGCGGGCCGGGTCTTCGTGCGCCGTTCCGCTCCACCAGTTCCTTGAACGTTTCGTAGCCGGCGGTCACGGTGCTGCCCGGCGCGATGGGGTGTCCGAGGCGCAGGGTGACGGGGGCGCCAGCAAAGGCGTTTTGCGCGGAAGGCCCAGGCCCGGGCAAGCCACGGCCGCCAAAGCGGTTGCGGAAACTGTTTGCGCATTGTTCTCCCCTGTCAGTTACAGGTAGTAAGGAAGAGTACAAAAATCACATGCGTGGGATGTCCGCGACGCCCTGCATGGGGTTTTCCGTGCATGCACGACATATGAAGGACAGCATATCGGCAATAGGAACGGTCAATAAAAATATTTTTATTTACAGCGGATTATGTGTGAATTTTGCTCGGATGGCAGGTAAGTTGCCGCCGATGTGATGCAAAAATGCATCTTTTGGGAATGCTGCTTGATAAGTGTTTTCGCGTGGCTTGTGAAATTAATTTCATCCACTGGTCAGCGTTTTTTGCGACACGCGTGACAAGGGAAACATGGGGGGAGGATGCAGAATTGCATCATGCATTGTCCCTTTCTTATCAGAAATCGCTCCTGACTGATGCAAACCTGCATCTATCCCCGTGACGAAAAGAACAATACGGCGGAGCGATAGAAATAAAAATATAAAAAGAGTTGTTATTTCAAATAATTATAGATATGGCATGCTCAATGCATAAGGTGGGACAACACGCGTTGCCAACATCGTATCTTCCCGCGCGGCTGCCGGAACGAGCGCCGCACACAACATCAAACATATCAGGAGTAGCGTGATGAGCACTGTCACCTGCGATTGCCGCTCCCCCCAGGAACAGCGTCTGCAAGACAAGATTGAGGGCAAGGAAGACAAATTCCGCAAGACGCACACCAGAGTGTTTAAGCTGCTGGAGCGTTTTGAGGGCCAGAAGCCGCGCATCGACATTGAGCGCGCCCTGTACTTCACCGAGTCCATGAAGGAAACCGAGGGGCAGCCGCTGGTGCTGCGCTGGGCCAAGGCCCTCATGCACATCGCCAAGAACATGACCGTCTATGTGCAGGACGACCAGCTGCTGCTGGGCCGCGCCGGCTGCGACGGCCGTTACGGCATTCTGTACCCCGAACTGGACGGCGACTTCCTGGACATTGCCGTGCGCGACCTGCCCACCCGCGCCACCTCGCCGGCCACCATCACGCCTGAAGACGCCAAACGCGTCATCAACGACATCGCGCCCTACTGGAAGGGCAAGACCTTCCATGAAGATCTGAACCGTTCGCTGCCGCCCGAAGTGCACAAGCTGACCTATGACGATCCGCAGGGGCTCATTTCGCGCTTCATCGTCAACGAAACCGCCTCGTTCCGCAGTTCCATCCAGTGGGTGCACGACTACGGCAAGATCCTCAAGCGCGGCTTCAACGGCATCAAGAAAGAGGCCGAGGAAAAACTGGCCGCCCTTGATCCCCTGAGCTGCAAGGACAACTGCGAGAAGCGCCCCTTCCTTGAAGCCGTGATCATCGTCTGCGACGCCATCGTGCTGTGGGCGCGCCGCCATGCGGAAGCCGCCGAGGCCGCTGCCGCCAAGTGCACGGATCCCAAGCGCAAGGCCGAATTGGAACGCATGGCCGCCAATGCCCGCCACGTGCCCGGCGAGCCCGCCCGCGACTTCTGGGAAGCCTGCCAGAGCCAGTGGTTCACGCAGATGTTCTCCCGCATTGAGCAGAAGACCGGCACCACCATTTCCAACGGCCGCATGGATCAGTACTTCTACCCCTACTACGCGGCGGACAAGAAGGCCGGCAAGATCACCGACGCCCAAGCCATGGAGCTTCTGGAATGCATGTGGGTGGGCATGGCCGAATTCATCGATATGTACATTTCCCCCACGGGCGGCGCCTTCAATGAAGGCTATGCCCACTGGGAGGCGGTGACTGTGGGCGGCCAGACCCCCGACGGCCGCGACGCCAGCAATGAACTGACCTACATCATCCTGAAATCCAAACGCGAATTCCCCCTGCACTACCCCGACCTGGCCGCCCGCATCCACTCCCGCGCGCCTGAGCGCTACCTCTGGGACGTGGCCGAAACCATCAAGTACGGCTCCGGCTTCCCCAAGCTCATCAATGATGAGGAAGTGGTGCCGCTCTACGTTTCCAAGGGCGCGACCTTTGAGGAAGCGCTGGACTACGCCGTTTCCGGCTGCACCGAGGCCCGCATGCCCAACCGCGACACCTACACCTCCGGCGGCGCCTACATCAACTTCGCCGCTGCCGTGGAAATGGTGCTGCGCAACGGCCGCATGAAGAAATACGGCGACCAGGTGCTCGGCCTTGAAACCGGCGATCCGCGCAAGTTCAAGACCTGGGAAGAGTTCTGGGAGGCGTACAAGGCCCAGCACATGCTCTTCCTCAAAACGGCCTTCCATCAGCAGTACATCATCAACAAGCTGCGCGCGCAGCACTTTGCCCAGCCCATGGGCTCGGCCATGCACGACCTGTGCATGAAGCACTGCATTGACCTGCACCAGGAGCAGATTCCCGAAGGCATCAACTTCGGCTACTTCGAGTACATGGGGCTCGGCACCGTGGTGGACTCCCTGTGCGCCGTCAAGAAGCTTGTCTTTGAAGAAAAGAAACTGACCATGGACAAGCTCATCGAAGCCATCGACGCCAACTTCGAAGGCTACGACGACGTGAAGGCCCTGCTCAAGTCCGCGCCCTGCTACGGCAACAACGATCCCTATGCCGACGCCATCGGCCGCGAGATCGACAAGATCTCCGTGGAGTACGGCGGCAAGTACGGCATGCGCGACCTGGGCATCCACAACGATGTGCGCTACGTGCCCTTCACCTCGCATGTGCCCTTCGGCAAGGTGGTTTCCGCCACGCCCAACGGCCGCACCGACGGCTTCCCGCTGTCCGACGGCTCTTCGGCCTCGCACGGCGCGGACGTGAACGGCCCCACGGCGGTGCTGCTCTCCAACTACAACACCAAGAACATGGGCATGCGCGACCGCGCGGCCCGCATGCTGAACATCAAGTTCACGCCCAAGTGCGTGGAGGGCGAGCAGGGCACGGAAAAGCTGGTGTCCTTCATCCGCACCTTCTGCGACCTGAAGCTGTGGCATGTGCAGTTCAACGTGCTGAACAAGAGCACGCTGCTGGCCGCCCAGAAGGACCCGCAGAAGTACCGCAACCTTATTGTTCGCATCGCCGGGTACAGCGCCTACTTTGTGGACCTGTCCCCCGACCTGCAGAACGACCTCATTGCGCGTACGGAACACGAATCCATGTAACTGCAGCCGGATGCCGGGGCGGCTGCCCCGGCATCCGCATATTCTCTTGCGCGGAGCGGCCCGACATGCACATGCCTGCCGCTCCGCGCCGTTGCCTGTGCGCGGGGGCCCCGTGCCGGACAGGGACCGGGCAGGAACGGCAGCGCGATCGCAGGTGTCGATGCCCGGGCTGCGGCAAGGCGGCACATGTGCTGCGTTTGGCAAAGGCAACGGGAACCTGCCCGGGAAGGAACGTCAGGTGATTTTCAGCTGCGCGCGGCAAATCCGCGCGCAACGATGACGGGGATGCGGTTATGTGCGAGGAAGACGCCCAAAAGCGCGGCATGGTGTTCAATGTGCAGAAGTATTCGGTGCACGACGGCCCGGGCATACGGACCATCGTCTTTCTCAAGGGCTGCGCGCTGTCCTGCCGCTGGTGCAGCAACCCCGAATCGCAGCACAGGGAACCGGAACTGGCCTACAATCAGGGGCGCTGCCTGGGCGTTTCCAAGTGCGGCCACTGCATCGTGGCCTGTCCCTACGGCTCCATCCGTCTGGGGGAGGGCGATCTGCCGGTCATTGACCGTGCGCACTGCGCCTCCTGCGACCGCAAGCCCTGCGCGGATGCTTGCCCTGCGCAGGGTTTGCTGATTTACGGGAAAGAACGTACAGTGGACGATGTGCTCAATGTGGTGGAGCAGGATATGGCCTTCTATGCCCGTTCCGGCGGCGGCCTGACCATCTCCGGCGGCGAGCCGCTGCTGCAGGGGGAATTTGCCCTGGCCCTCCTGCGGGAGGCGCGCGCCCGGCGCATCAGAACGGCCGTGGAGACCTGCGGCATGGTTCCGGCCGAAACCATCCGCGCGGCGGCGCAATACCTGAACTACGTGCTCTTCGACATCAAGCACATGGACAGCGACGCGCACGCGGCGCAGACGGGCGCTCCCAACAAGCGCATTCTTGAGAATTTCCGCATGCTGGCCGAGGAATTTCCCGAACTGCCCATCTTGGCGCGCACGCCGGTCATCCCCGGCTTCAACGACAACGGGAAGACCATTGCCGCCATTGCCGAGTTTATCAGGCCTTTTGCGCGCGTGGAATATGAAATGCTGCCCTACCATCGGCTCGGCACACAGAAATACCTCTTTCTTGACCGCCCGGCGCCCATGGGCGAGGTGCAGCTGAACCCCAAAAAGATGTCGGCGCTGCAGAAAACGGCAGTGCGCATTCTGGGCGAGAGGGTGCGCATTCCGCGCTGAGGCGGGCCGCTGCGGGCATATTATGGCGAGATATTCCGAACTTCTCTCACGCAATGTGGAGAGCATCCTTGATGCCTTGCCCGAGGGGGTGTTCATCAGTGATGCGGCGGGCGTCAGCCTGCGGGTCAACCGCATGTACGAGCAGCTGACCGGCCTCACGCAGGGGCAGATAGAGGGCAGGAATGTCCGCGATCTCGTGCACGAGGGCACGTTCGACTGTATTCTGAACCCCGAGATTGTGCGCACGGGGCGTCCCACCACCCATGTGCAGCAGCTCAAGAACGGCAAGAAGCTCGTGCTCATGGGCTTCCCCGTCTTTGACGCGACCGGCGAGCTGCGCCTTGTGGTCACCTTCGCGCGGGATGTGACGCTGCTGGCCAGCCTTCAGGATCAGGTGGCGGGCCAGTGCAAGCTCATCGACCAGATCAACGACCAGCTCGCCTATGTGGCGCAGGGCGACAAAAAATCCCGTGAACCCGTGTACGCCAGCCGCGCCATGGGCGAGGTGACATCGCTGCTGCGCCGTTTTGCGGATACGGACGCCACGGTGCTCATTCTGGGTGAGACCGGCGCGGGCAAGGACGTGTTCGCCCGCTTCACCCACGCGCTTTCCTCCCGGCGGGACAAGATACTGCTCAAGGTGGACTGCGGCGGCATTTCCGAGTCGCTGACGGAGTCCGAGCTGTTCGGCTACATGCCGGGGGCCTTTACCGGCGCTTCCAGCAAGGGCAAGGCCGGATATTTCGAGATTGCCGACGGCAGCACCATTTTTCTGGACGAGGTGGGCGAGCTGCCGCTCTCCATGCAGACGCGCCTCCTGCGCGTCCTGCAGGACGGCGAAATCATGCGCGTGGGCGCATCCAGCCCGCGCAAGGTGGACGTGCGCATCATCGCCGCCACCAACCGCAACCTGGCGGAAAGCGTGGAGAAGGGCACGTTCCGCCGCGACCTTTTTTACCGCCTCAATGTGGCCACAGTGCGCATCCCGCCCCTGCGGGAGCGTCGCGAGGACGTGCGGGTGCTGGCCGAGCACTTTCTGGCCCAGTACACGGCCAAGTACCACAAGGTCATGGCCTTCATGGATGTGACGCTGGACATGATGGCCGCCTACGCCTGGCCCGGCAATGTGCGCGAGCTGCAGAACCTCGTGCACAGCATGGTCATCACGCTCAACGGGCCGCTCATTTCGCCCCGCGACCTGCCCGCGCAGATTTCCGGCGCGCGGCATGACGCGTCGCCCTATTCCGAGGAGATTCTCAATGCCGGGCGTCCCCTGCGGGAGATCATGGCGGAGGTGGAGCGCGATTTTCTGCTCAGGGCCATAGAGGCGCACGGCTCAGTGCAGCGTGTGGCGGAGCTGTTCCACATCAACCGCAGCACCATTTTTCGCAAACTTCAGGGGACCAGGCGGTCTGCATGACGTTCCCCCGCAATGCCGCTCCAGATCCGACCGGAAGCGGCTCCGTGCGGGAGGCCCGCCGTCATCCCGCGTCTCCCGGCGTGCGGGAGGCGCTGACCACGGCGTTGCTCACCGCCCTGGTCATGACGCTCTTTGCCGCCAACTCCCTGCTGTGCCGCTTTGCGCTGGACGACGCGCAGGGGGCGGACGCGCTGGACCCCGCCGCCTACACGGCCCTGCGCGCGCTTTCCGGGGCGGTTATGCTCCGGCTGCTGCTCCGGCGAAGAAAGGGCGCGCGCCTCGCGGGCTCCTGGGGGGCGGCGCTGGCACTCTTTGGCTACATGGCCTGTTTTTCCTGGGCGTATATCCATCTTTCCGCCGCCGCCGGGGCGCTGATCATCGCTGTGGCCGTGCAGGCGGGCATGCTGGCGGCGGGCATACATCTGGGGCAGACGCCGGACAAAACGCAGGCTCTGGGCATCGCGCTCGCTCTGGCGGGCCTCGTCTGGCTGCTGCTTCCCGGCTTGGACGCCCCTGCCCCTGTGCCTGCGGCCATCATGTACGGTTCCGGCACCTGCTGGGCCGTGTACACCGTGCTGGGCCGCGGGCTTCCCGATCCGGAGGCCGCCACAGCGGGCAATTTCGCGCGCTGCGTGCCGCTGGCTGCGCTGACCCTTGCGGCCGCCGCGCTGTGGGGCGATGTGCCGCCGGTTCGGAACTGGCCTTGGCAGGGCGTGGTCTGCGCGCTGGCCGCCGGGGCGCTGGCCTCGGCCTTGGGCTATGCGCTGTGGTATGCGGTATTGCAAAAACTCAGCATGCCCGTTTCCGCCGTGGCGCAGCTCAGTGTGCCGCTAATCACCGCCGTGGGCGGGGCGCTGCTGCTGGGCGAGGCCCTGACCCTGCGCGTGCTGGCCAGCGGCGCGGCCATTCTGGGCGGCATCTTTTGCGCCACAGCCCTGCCTCATCTGCTGTGCGGCGTCCGCGCGCCGGGCGGGAAGGGCTGACCCCCGGCCCGGCTGCCCCGGCGAGGTCACCGTCCGCGGCGGCGCAGGGCTGCGCGGCGAACAGTTCCCATCCCGAGGATTGTCGGCCCCGGCCGGGGGACGGCAAACACGGAGCATTGTCGGGACACATGGCTTCGCCCGCGCCTTGCGCCCGGCGGCATTTTTCCGTAGGCTTGCGTTATGGCGAAAATGCGCGAAATTTACGTCTGCTCCGCCTGCGGCGCGCAGACCATGCAGTGGCGGGGGCAGTGCCCCGGCTGCCATGAATGGAATACGCTGGAGGCGGCCGTGCGCCCCAAGAGCGTTTCCGCAGGCGGCGCATTGCGGCATGCGGACGGCGGGGCAGAGCGCCCCGTGCCCCTGCGGGATGTGGAGGATGCCGGGCATACGCCCTACGGCAGCGGGCTGAAGGCGCTGGACCGCGTGCTGGGCAGGGGGCTTGTGCCGGGCGCGGCCATCCTGGTGGGCGGCGAGCCGGGCATCGGCAAGTCCACGCTGCTTTTGCAGGTGGCGGGCATGGTGGCCGAGAGCGGGCGGCGCGTGCTCTACGCCAGCGGGGAGGAATCCCTGCCGCAGATCAAGGGGCGCGCCGAGCGCCTAGACATGCTGGACCCCAACCTGCTGGCGCTCTCCACCTCGCGCGTGGAGGACGTGCTGGAGGCCGTCAATGCCGTCAGGCCCGCGCTGCTGGTGGTGGACTCCGTGCAGACGCTCACCAGCCTTGAGGCGGAGGGCCTGCCCGGCAATGTCAGCCAGGTGCGCGCCGTGGCCACGGCCCTGCTGGAGGCCTGCCGCCGCGCCTCCTGCACCCTGCTGCTCGTGGGGCACGTCACCAAGGACGGCGTGCTGGCAGGACCGCGCCTGCTGGAGCACATGGTGGACACCGTCATCTCGCTGGAGGGCGACCGCCGCCAGATGTTCCGCCTGCTGCGCGTGTTCAAGAACCGTTTTGGACCCAACGAGGAGCTGCTGGTATTCCGCATGGAGTCCTCGGGCCTGCGCGTGGTCGATGACCCTTCCACCTTCTTTCTGGGCCAGCGCGACCCTTCGCTTTCGGGGACGGCGGTGGTCATGGCCGTGGATGGGCAGCGTCCGCTGGCCGTGGAGGTGCAGGCCCTCGTTTCGCGCACCTTTCTGAGTATTCCGCGCCGCGCCGCGCTGGGCTTTGACGCGGGGCGCCTGCATTTGCTGCTGGCCGTGCTGGAAAAGCGGCTGAAACTCAATTTCGGTCAGGTGGATATTTACGCCAAGGTGGGCGGCGGCATGAAGCTCTCCGAGCCGGGGCTTGACCTCGCGCTGGTGGCCGCCGTGCTTTCGTCGTATTATGACGTGCCCCTGCCTGCCAGATGCGTGCTGTGGGGCGAGGTGGACCTCAACGGCCAGGTGCGGCCCGTGACCGCGCAGGAACTGCGTCTCAAACAGGCGCAGCGGCTGGGCTTTGAACCCATTGTGCATCCGGCCGTGGAGGCGGGCGGCATCAGCGCCGTGGCGGAGCTGCAGCGCCGTCTGTTCCACCGCAGGGGCGGCGGGAACAGGTGACGGTAAGCCCGAACTGCGGGCATGCGCCGCGCTGCGGCGGGGCACAGAGAGCCTTCGTCAGGGGGACGGCAGAGATATGGGGCTTGAAATCGAGCGCAAGTATCTGCATGTGGATATGAAAGCCCTGCGACAGGCGCTGGTTGACAACGGCGCGCACTGTCTGGGCGCGCATTTTGAAAGCAACCGGGTGTTCGACGCGGGCAATACGCTGCTTGAGAGCGGCCGCCTGCTGCGCCTGCGCACCCAGGAATGGCCGGACAGGACGCGGCATTTGCTGACGCTCAAGCTGCCTGCGGCGGAAGCCGGCAGTTTCAAGAGGCGGGAGGAGCGGGAAACCCTGGTGGCCGACGGAGAGGCCCTGTGCTCCATTCTCACGGGGCTGGGCTATGCCGTGACCGCCCGCTATGAAAAGGTGCGCGAACCCTGGCGCATGGGCGCGGTGGAGATAGAGCTCGACGTGCTGCCCTTTGCGGAAGTTGTGGAACTGGAAGGCCCGGAGGAGGAGATTGTCTCCGTGGCGGCCCGCCTGCATCTTGACAGCGCCGAAACAAGCGCCAAAAGTTATCATGAGCTGCATCAGGACTGGCTGCGGCAGCACAACAGGCCGCCGCGTTTCTCCTTCGTCTTTGACGCTGCCCGACGGGCGGACTGGCGCGAACGGCTGGGCCTGCCGCGGGATGCGTTCGACCCGGCCTGACGCCGGCGGGGGCCTGTGTGCCCCGGGAGTCACAGATGTCATTCTGCAACGACAATGAGACCGACGGCGACAGCCGCGTCATTGTGGAGAAAAAACTCAGGGAGCCCGACCGCTACCGGGTTCTGCTGCACAACGACGACTACACAAGCATGGAATTCGTGGTGTCCGTGCTGTGCAACGTCTTTCATAAAACGGCGGAGGAGGCCACGGCCATCATGCTGACCGTGCACCGGAGCGGCGTGGGCCTGTGCGGCGTCTATACGCAGGAAGTGGCGGAAGGCAAAGTTCGCCGCGTGCGCAACTTGGCGCGGGCGGCGGGCTTCCCCCTCAAATGCACCATGGAAAAAGTCCATTGAGATAGTGCCATGTTAAGCAAAAGTGTTCAGCTGGTCATTCGCGACGCCCTCATGGAGGCGCATCGGCGTCGGCACGACATGCTCACGGTGGAGCATGTGCTCTTTGCCCTGACCAACAGCATGAAGGGCCGCATCATTCTGGAGGGCAGCGGAGCCAGCGTGCCCGTGCTGCGCGAGCAGCTTGAGGAATTCTTCCGGCAGGAGATGGAGCCCGCCGGGCCGGAAGCGCCCTTTGAAGTCGTCCAGACAGAGGGCGTGCAGCGCGTGCTGGAGCGCGCCCTGTCGCACATCCGCTCGGCCGGGCGCGACGCTGTGGAGTTGGGCGACCTGCTCATTTCCATCATGGACGAGGAACAGAGCTACGCCCATTTCTACCTGCGCAAGCAGGGCGTGGAGCGGCTGGATGTGCTCACCTTCGTCTCGCACGGCATGGAGGAGGGCAGCGGCTCGCGCGGCGTCTCTGCCGCGCGGGACGGCGACGGGGAGGGCGAGGGCAAGGGCAACCCCCTGGAGCTCTACGCCGTGGACCTGACGGCCCGCGCCCGCGAGGGCAAGATAGACCCGCTGGTGGGACGCGCCGTGGAACTGGACCGCGCCGTGGAGGTGCTCTGCCGTCGCCGTAAGAACAATCCCCTCTTTGTGGGCGACCCCGGCGTGGGCAAGACGGCCCTGGCCGAGGGGCTGGCCCTGCGCATCACGACGGGCGACGTGCCCGAAATGTTCGCGCACACCACGCTCTACGCGCTGGACATGGGCCTGCTGCTGGCGGGCACGCGTTACCGGGGCGACTTTGAGGGCCGTCTCAAGGCCGTGGTGCGCAAGCTCAAGGAAGAACCGGACGCCATACTGTTCATTGACGAAATCCATACCATCGTGGGGGCGGGTTCCACCTCCGGCGGCTCCATGGACGCCTCCAATCTGCTCAAGCCGGTACTGGCCAACGGCGAGATCCGCTGCATCGGCTCCACCACCTACGAGGAATACCGCAACCACTTCGAGAAGGACCGCGCCCTGGCCCGCCGCTTCCAGCGCATTGATCTGACGGAACCCAGCACTGCGGAATGCCTGGAAATTCTTCAGGGGCTCATGCCGCGCTATGCGGAGTACCACCATGTACGCTACAGCCCGGCGGCCCTCAAGGCCATGGTGGACCTGACGGCGCGCCATGTGCGCGACCGCCTGCTGCCCGACAAGGCCATTGATGTGCTGGACGAGACCGGCGCGGCCGTGCGCCTTGGCCGGGGCGTGACGCCCGGCGCCGGGCGCGGCGGGGACGGTTCGGCGGCCCCGCTGGTGGGCGTGGCGGACGTGGAGCGTATTGTGGCGCGCATGGCGGGCATCCCCGTGCGCACCGTGACCGGCAAGGAACGCAACCGTCTGGCCACGCTGGAGAAGGATCTCAAGCATCTTGTTTTCGGGCAGGACGAGGCCATTGAACTCACGGTGCGCGCCATTCTGCGCGCCCGAGCGGGCCTCTCGCAGGAGCAGCGCCCGGCCGGGGCCTTCCTCTTCTACGGCCCGACAGGCGTGGGCAAGACCGAAGTCGCCCGCAGCCTGGCCAAGCTCATGGGCGTGGAATTCCTGCGCTACGACATGAGCGAATACATGGAAAAGCACGCCGTCTCGCGGCTCATCGGCGCGCCTCCAGGCTATGTGGGCTTTGACCAGGGCGGTCTGCTCACCGAGGCTGTGCGCAAGGCCCCTTATTCCGTGGTGCTGCTGGACGAGGTGGAAAAAGCCCATCCGGACATCTTCAATGTGCTCCTGCAGGTCATGGACTATGCCACACTCACCGACAACACGGGCCGCAAGACGGACTTCTCGCACGTCATCCTGATTATGACCTCCAATGCCGGGGCCTTTGAAATGTCGCGTCCGGCCATGGGCTTTGGCGGCACGGCCCCGCAGGACGCGGCGCGCAAGGGTCTCAAGGCCGTGGAAAACACCTTCAGCCCGGAATTCCGCAACCGGCTGGACGCGTTGGTGCCCTTCGGCAGCCTGACGGAACCCATGATGCTGCGTATTGTGGACAAGTTCCTCGGTGAAATTCGCGAGGGCCTCGCGCAGCGCAACGTCACGCTGAACGTGACGGAGAGCGCCCGCAAGTGGCTGGCCCGCAAGGGCTTTGACCCGGCCATGGGCGCGCGGCCCCTGCGCCGCCTGCTGCGTGCCGAGCTGGAGGACCGTCTGGCCGGGGAGCTGCTCTTCGGCGGCCTCAGGAAGGGCGGCGCGGCGCGACTCACATTGAAGAACAACGAACTGGTACTTGTGCGGGGCGAAAGGAAGACGGCAAAGCGCAAGGCCGCGCCTGCCGAGGGGTGATCCGGGCGGCGCGAAAAAGGGCGCGCCGTTGCGGCAGCGATGCGGCGGGCCGGCCTGTTCCGGCCTGCCGTCCCCTGCCTTCGGGGCAGGCGTCGTCGGCACATCCGGCAGGCGGAAGGGATGGGGCAATGTACGGGGCCATAGCGCTCATGGCCGAGCAGTTCCCGCCGGTGGAGAATACGCGGGAGGACGGCCTGCTCTGCGTGGGGGGCGATTTGCGGCCGGAGCGGCTGCTGGCGGCCTACAGCAAAGGCATATTCCCCTGGTATTCTGCGGGGATGCCCATCCTCTGGTGGTCGCCGGATCCGCGCTGCGTCCTGCCGCTTGAGGCGTTTCATCTGCCCGCGCGCAGTGCGCGCCGTTTGCGCAACCATCCCTTCCGGCTCACGCACAATGCCGCCTTCGCCCGCGTCATCCGGGCCTGCGCCGCCCCGCGCAAGGGGGCGGACGGCACATGGCTGCTGGCGGAGATGATCGTCGCCTATGAGCGGCTGCACGCCCTGGGGTATGCCCATTCCGTTGAGGCCTGGGACGGGGAGGGCAATCTCGCGGGCGGGCTGTACGGCGTGGCGCTGGGTCGGGCCTTTTTTGGCGAGTCCATGTTCCATGTGGCGCCGGAGGCCTCGCGCGCGGCCCTGGCCGGGCTGGTGGAACTGCTGCGCCTGCGCGGCGCGACCCTGCTGGACTGCCAGCAGAAAACGCCGCACATCATGCGCATGGGCGGGGAACTGCTGCCGCGTCCGCTTTTTCTGGAGCGGCTGCGCGCGGCCCTGCGCCCGCCTGCGCCCGCCGGGGAAGGCCATGCGGGGCCGGTGGGCGCGGAGGGGCCAGCCCTGCCGTGGGAGCCGTGGGGCTGCCGCTATGTCCGGTCGTCGGCGGGCTGGTCCAGATCGTAATAGCCCCAGGCCCGGAAGGGCAACGGCCAATCACGCACGGCGTCGAAGCGGATGAAGCCGGAATTTTTGCCCTCGGTGATGCCTTCCAGCGGGCCCACGCCCAGAGGCACGGGCACTTCCAGCGGGCAGACGGTCAGGCTCTCGAACTGGTCGGCATAGCGCTCGTTAAGGTATTTTGCGAGGGCGCGGGCCTCCTCCTCGGTGAGGCATTCCAGCAGGCAGCGCAGGGCCGCCTCCTCCGTGGCTCCCTGCAGAACCTGCGGCGGCACGGAAGGGTCGGCCGGGGCCACGAGATTTTTGCCCTGAAGGGCCTTCACCTCATCGTCGGACGCGCCGGGGCGGAAAATCTGCACCTCCACGTGGCGGTGCATCTTGAAGGTATTGAGGACGGCGGTCACAACATATACCCTGTCCAGCGGCAGCGGCCCTTGTGCGGGCTCGAAAAAGAGATCCATAATGTTCCCCCGTACGTTGTAATCTTCAAAGCATACGTCAAAAACGCCCATCATGGAAGAGATCGCCGACAGCCCTTTCCAACTGGAAACGTCCTATACCCCTACGGGCGACCAGCCCGAGGCCATAGAGCAGCTCGCGTCCGGCATTGCGGCGGGCGTGCCGGCGCAGGTGCTGCTGGGCGTCACCGGCTCGGGCAAGACCTTCACCATGGCCAACGTCATCGCCCGCTGTAACCGCCCGGCCCTGGTGCTGGCCCCCAACAAAACTCTGGCGGCCCAGCTCTACGGCGAGTTCCGGCAGCTCTTCCCGCGCAACGCCGTGGAGTATTTTGTCAGTTATTACGACTACTACCAGCCGGAAGCCTATGTGCCCGCCTCGGACACCTATATCGAGAAGGACTCGTCCATCAACGACAATATCGACAAGCTGCGCCACGCCGCCACCCATGCGCTGCTGACGCGGCGCGACGTCGTCATCGTGGCCTCGGTCTCCTGCATCTACGGCCTGGGCTCGCCGGAATACTACGCCAAGATGGTGATCCCCGTGGAAACGGGCCAGTGCTTTCCCATGGACAAACTCATCACCCGCCTGGTGGAAGTGCACTACGAGCGCAATGACTACGATTTCCACCGCGGCACCTTCCGCGTGCGCGGGGACGCGCTGGAAATCATCCCCGCCTACCACCATGAACGGGCCCTGCGCGTGGAGTA
Source organism: Desulfovibrio desulfuricans (assembly GCA_015062205.1). GTDB lineage: Bacteria > Desulfobacterota > Desulfovibrionia > Desulfovibrionales > Desulfovibrionaceae > Desulfovibrio > Desulfovibrio desulfuricans_D. The sequence goes on along the minus strand of SUVB01000027.1, from coordinate 82,404 downwards.
CTTCGGCGACGACATTGACGCCCTGCGCGAAATTGACCCCCTCACGGGCGAAGTGCTGGCCGAAATTTCCAAGACCGTGCTGTATCCGGCCAGCCATTTCGTCTCGCAGCAGGACAACCTCAGGCGCGCCGCGTCGGACATCCGCGACGAACTGGCCGACCGCCTTGCGTATTTCAGGGAACAGGGCAAGCTGGTGGAGGCGCAACGCCTGGAGCAGCGCACCCAGCTTGATCTGGAGATGATCGAGGAGCTGGGATACTGCAACGGCATTGAAAACTACACGCGGCATCTCGACGGCCGCAAGCCGGGGGAGCCGCCTTCCTGCCTGCTCAACTACTTCCCGCGCGACTTTCTGCTGTTCATCGACGAATCGCATATCACCGTGCCGCAGGTGGGCGGCATGTACAAGGGCGACCGCTCGCGCAAGCAGACGCTCGTGGATTACGGCTTCCGCCTGCCCTCGGCGCTGGACAACCGCCCTCTGCGCTTCAGCGAGTTCACGGCCCTGCTCAATCAGGTGGTCTACGTATCGGCCACGCCCGGCAGATATGAGCTGGATCAGGCCCAGGGCATCGTGGCCGAACAGATCATCCGGCCCACCGGCCTGGTGGACCCGGAGGTGGAAACGCGCCCCACCATGGGCCAGATGGAAGACCTGCTGGCCGAATGCCGGGGGCGCGTCACGCGGGGCGAGCGCGTGCTCGTGACCACGCTCACCAAGCGCATGGCCGAGGACCTCACCGAATACTGCTGCAACATGGGCGTGCGCGCCCGTTACCTGCACTCGGATATCGACACCCTCGAGCGCATGCAGATCATCCGCGCCCTGCGCCTAGGCGAATTTGACGTGCTTGTGGGCATCAATCTGCTGCGCGAGGGGCTGGACATCCCCGAAGTGTCGCTGGTCTGCATCCTCGACGCGGACAAGGAGGGCTTTCTGCGCTCCACGGGCTCGCTGATCCAGACCTTCGGCCGCGCCGCCCGCAACGTGGACGGGCGGGTCATCCTCTATGCCGACACGGTGACGGACTCCATGAAGGCCGCCATGGACGAGACCGCCCGCCGCCGCGCCAGGCAGTCCGCCTACAATGCGGAGCATCACATCAAGCCCCGCAGCACCAGCAAGAGCCTTGAATCGCCGCTGGATAGCCTGTATGAGGAGGAGGGCGGAGGGAAGCGCGGGCGCGGCAGGGGCCGGGCCGCCAAAAAGCGCGAGCCCGACGCCGTGCCCCTCACGGCGGAGGATGCCGCCGCGCTTGTGGCCAGGCTGGAAAAGGACATGCGCCAGGCCGCCCGCGATCTGGAATTTGAGCAGGCCGCCGAACTGCGCGACCGCATCCGCGCCCTGCGCGCGCGGCTTATCGCCATGCCGGAGTAGGGCGCTTCCCCTTTGTGTGCACAACCGCAAGAATCCGCTATGCCGAACGCCCCTGAAAAGCCTTCCGCCGCCCAGGCGCAGCCCTCCCTTCTCGACCTCGCCCCCGCCGACCCGGAGCGCGAACGCGCCCGCATTCTTGTGGCCGAACTGGAGCGCCACAACTACCTCTACCACACGCTGGACGCCCCGGAAATCAGCGACGAGGCGTACGACGCCCTGTTTCGCGAACTGGTGGAGCTGGAGGAGCGCCGTCCCGACCTGCGCGCGCCCGACTCGCCCACGCTGCGCGTGGGCGGCCGCCTGCTGGACGGGCTGGACAAGAAGGCCCATCGCCGCCGCATGTACGGGCTGGACAATGTTTTTTCGGCGGCGGAGTGGCGCGACTTTGTGGAGCGCATGCAGCGCGCCTGGGATGCATCCGTCAACGGCCCGCTGCCGACAGCCTTTTGGTGCGACCCCAAGCTGGACGGCCTCGCGCTGGAAATCATCTATGAGAACGGCGTGCTGCAGGAGGCGCTCACGCGCGGCGACGGCGAGACGGGCGAGGTTGTCACCGCAGCCGTGCGCACCATCCGCACCGTGCCCCTGCGCCTGCGCGGGGAGGGGCCCTTTCCCGCCCGGCTGGAAGTGCGCGGCGAGGTGGTCATGTTCCGCAAGGATTTTGCGGCCCTCAACGCCCGGCAGGAGGCGCTCGGCCGCAAAAGCTTCGCCAACGCCCGCAATGCCGCCGCCGGAACGCTGCGGCAGCTGGACCTTTCCGTCACCGAATCCCGGCCGCTGCGCTTTCTGGCCTACAGCCTGGGCGAGACGCAGTGGGGGGAGGCGCGGCCCTGCCGCCGCCATTCCGAACTCATGGCGCGGCTCACGGCCTACGGCTTCCTGACCCCGCCCGACGGCAGGCTGTGCCCTGCGCCGGAAGATGTGGAGCGGTACGTGGACTGGGTGCGCGAACACCGGCAGGACTTCCCCGTGGATATCGACGGGGCCGTGGCCAAGCAGGACGATCTGGAGGCGCAGGAGGCGCTGGGCTTCACGGCGCGCGCGCCGCGCTTCGCCGTGGCCTTCAAGTTCCCGGCCATGCAGGCGCAGACGCTGCTGCAGGCCATTGAGGTGCAGGTGGGGCGCACAGGCGTGCTCACGCCCGTGGCCGTGCTCGCGCCCGTGCCCGTGGGCGGCGTCATGGTCTCGCGCGCCACATTGCACAATGAGGACGAGATCCGCGCCCGCGATGTGCGCGTGGGCGATACCGTCATCGTGCAGCGCGCGGGTGACGTCATCCCCGAAGTGGTGGGGCCGGTGCCGGCAAAACGCCCCGCCGACGCGCGGGAGTATGTGTTCCCCACAACCTGCCCGGCCTGCGGTCAGCCCGTATACCGGGAGGCGGGCGAGGCCGCGTGGCGTTGCGAAAATCTGGCCTGTCCCGCCGTGCGCCTGCGTTCCATCACGCATTTCGTATCCAAGGCCGGGCTGGACATCCAGGGGGTGGGGCAGAAGTGGATTGCCCAGCTTGTCGCCGGCGGGCGCGTGCAGTCCCCGGCGGATCTCTTCACCCTCACGGCGCGGGAGCTGCTGGATTTTGAGCGCATGGGCGAAACGCTGGCCCGGAAATTCGTGGACGCGCTGGACACGGCCCGGCGCACGGCCCCGCTGCACCGGCTCATCAGCGCGCTGGGCATCCGCCATGTGGGCGAGCAGACGGCGCGCACCCTGGCCGCGCGCTTTCCTGATCTGGACGCCCTGCAACACGCGGACACGGAAACCCTGCTGGCCCTGCCCGATGTGGGGCCGGAGGTGGCTGCCTCCATCCGCAATTTTTTCGCGGGCCCGGCCAACAGCGCGCTGGTGGAGCGCTTCCGGGAGTTGGGGCTGTGGCCGACGCGCGGCGGGCAGGGCGCGGGCGCAGATGCCGAAGCCGCGCAGGCCGCCGCCCGGCCGACCACCGTCGGGCCGCTGGCCGGCAGGACCATCCTGTTTACGGGTACGATCAGCGTGCCGCGCGGCCGGGCGCAGCAGTGGGCCGAGGCCGCCGGGGCCGTGCCCCTTTCGGGCGTCAGCAGAAAGCTGGACTATCTGGTGGCGGGCGAAAAGGCGGGGAGCAAGCTGGAAAAGGCGCGGGCGCTGGGCGTCGCCGTGCTGGACGAGGCCGCGTTCAGAAAACTGCTGGAGGAATCCGGCGTGCGGCCGGAATAGGCTTTTTTACCACGGGGAATGAGGTATGAGCACAAAGATTGTCATGGTCGGGGCCGCCGGACGCATGGGCGGCGTCATCTGCCGTCTGGCGGCGGAATCTGCGGAATTCGAGGTGGCGGGCATGGTGGACAGCAGGGAGCGCGTGGGCGCGCTGGGCGCGGCATGCCCCGTGGCGGCGGATATCGCCGACCTGCTGCCCCGGGTTCCCGGTGCGGTGGTCATCGACTTCACGGCCCCGGCGGTGAGCCTGCACTCGGCCCGCACGGCGGCGCAGTGCGGCAATGCGCTGGTCATCGGCACGACGGGCCTTGACGAGGCGCAGAAAGACGAACTGCGGGATCTGGCGCGCAAGACGCCCATCTTCTGGTCTTCCAATATGAGCGTGGGCGTCAATGTGCTGCTGAAGATTCTGCCGGAGCTGACCCGCGCCCTGGGCGAAGACTACGATATTGAAATGGTGGAGATGCACCACAACCGCAAGAAGGACAGCCCCAGCGGCACGGCACTGACCATCGGCGAGTGCCTTGCCGGCGCGCGCGGGCAGAAGCTCGGCGATGTGCGCTGTTCCGCCCGCGACGGCATCATCGGGGAACGGCCTCACGGGCAGATCGGCATCCAGGCCGTGCGCGGCGGGGATGTGGTGGGCGTGCACACCGTGTACTTCATGGGACCGGGCGAGCGCATTGAAGTGGCCCACCATGCGCACTCGCGCGAGAATTTTGCGCGCGGAGCCCTGCGGGCCGCCGCCTGGATGGCCGGGCAGAAGCCGGGGCGGCTGTACGGCATGGCCGACATGCTGGGCTAGACGGCGGCTCGCGGGACGGGGTGTTCCGCCGGCACGCGTTCCCGGCAGAGCGTTGCGCGGGAGCCGCCGCACCGCGGGCCGCGCGACGGAGCGGGCGGAACAGGCCCGGGCCGTTGCGCGTATTCTGCACACGCCGGGCACATTGCCCGGCGCGCGGCACGGATATCTCCTGCCGCGCCTGCCGCTCAGTCGGTTCCCGCCTGCGGCATGCGCTTCCTGCGGCGGGCGCGGCGTCTCTCGGGAGGAAACTTCAGGAGAAATGTACTGGTTTCGGCAAAAAGTCTAGATTTTATCTTGAATTTCGCTGCGAGGTAGTGTAGCGCAAAAAGGAAATACTGGATGAACATGATGCCCGGCAGCGTCACTGCCGGATCTATGTCGTATCGGGGGCACCATGCCGCAGGTTGCAGCACGCATCAATGAAGATCAGGAACGCTGGCTCAAGGACTATTTCCGCACCAAAAGCGCCGGGGCGGAGTTTATTCTGCCCTGGGCCGTGGATACGTTTTTCCGGGCCATTACGGGCATCAAGCAGGCGTTCACTGCAGCCGAGCTGAAGACCATTGTGGAAGCCCACAAGGATATGAAGCTCATGCCGGATCACACGCGCCTCTCCTACCTCCTGCTGTGCGTGACGGACGCCTGCGAGGTCAACGGCGTGCATTTGCGCCACGGGGCCAGCAAGTCGAGCCTGGAATCCAAGATAAAGACACTGGACGACACGCAGGCCACCGCCCTGATGGTCTGGGCCTCGGCCTTCTGGGTCAGCCGCAACTGCTCTGCCGAAAACCTGGATGATTACATCAAGGCGTATTGATTTTTTTCTGCGGAGTTCGTACGTTCGGGCCGCGAAAGCGGCCTTTTTTACGCCCTGCGCATAACCACCGGAGAGAACATGCTGCACATCCTGCGGGCCAAACTGCACTGCATACGCGTTACCGGCTGCGATCTCGAATATCACGGGTCCGTGACGCTCGATCCGGAACAATGCCGCGAGGCAGGCATCTATCCTCTGGAATTTGTGTATATCTGGAACAAGAACAACGGGCAGCGCTTTTCCACCTATGTGATCTACGGCGAATCCGGATCGCGTTGCTGCATCCTCAACGGCGCGGCCGCCCGCCTGTGCGAAAAGGGCGATGAGGTCATCATCAGCGCCTACGAATTCGTGAACGGCCCGGAAGACCTGTATAACCGTCATCCCGTGGTGCTCACCTTCAATGCGGACAATTCCGTCCGCGAACGTTTGCGCTACGCGGTCGGCGGCAGAGAGGGAGGGCGCTTCGATTTTTCCGTTGAGGGGGCGGAACTGCCGTAACGGCCCGGGCCGCTCTGCGGCGCGTCCGAGTACGGCGCAGGCGCGGGCCGCCGCCCTCATGCCGGGAATCACCGACGATGAAAAATGGTGATACAAAGGTGATACGCTTTTGACTGAAAAAGGGGCTGGGCATCGCGCCCAACCCCTTGATTTTTCTTGGTACCGGGAGCGAGACTTGAACTCGCAAGGTGTTGCCACCGGCGGATTTTGAGTCCGCTGCGTCTACCAATTCCACCATCCCGGCAGGATGGCTGCGCAGCATGACGTGACAGCATGCCGGCAGCGCAACGGTTGTAGCGTATAGGACTTCGGGCGTCAAGTTTTACAGCGGTCATGCAAGGGTATCCCGCGCGGCGTATGGAGCTTTCGGCTGTTGCCGTGGGACGGGGAGAACTTCATCCCGCTGCGCGGCGTTCGCACAGGGTTTTCGGCAGCCGGCGACATGCCGTGGGCAGGGCGGCTTTCTGCCCTGTGCCGGGGCAAAAGCGCCGCATGCCCTTTGGGGCTTGTTCCCCGACATGAGGGGCCGCAGCATGCGTGTTCGGCCCGGGCCTGCGGGCCGTCGTCGCCCCGGCAAGGCGCACAAAAAAGGGCGGGGAAAACCCCGCCCCGTTACAGTGCAACGCGCGTGCGCGTGGCCTACAGCACCTTGAACTTGTGCACTTCGTTGGTCTGCCCGTCGATCACATGCACCGCGCAGGCGATGCAGGGGTCAAAGGAGTGGATGGTGCGCAAGATCTCCACCGGGCGCTTGGGATCGGCCACAGGCGTGCCGATGAGGGCCTCTTCCGCCGGGCCAAGAATGCCCTTGGCGTCGCGGGGGCCAAGGTTCCAGGTGGTGGGCACGACCAGCTGGAAGTTGCCGATCTTGCCGTTTTCGATACGCAGCCAGTGCGAGAGGCCGCCGCGGGGCGCATCAAGGAAGCCGACGCCCCGGGCCTCTTGCGGCACGGCGTAGTCTTCAACAATCTGCTTGTCTTTCTTGATGTTGTCCTCAAAAGCCTCAAGCCATTTTTCCGTCTGCTGGGCGATGACCAGAGTCTGGATGCCGCGCGCGGCAGTGCGGCCAAGGGTGGAGAAGAGCGCTTCCGGGCCCACGCCGAGCTTCTGCAGCACCATGTCCACCGCGGGTTTGACGGCCTTGTGGTTCTGGGCGTAGGCCACCAGCATCTGGGCCAGCGGGCCGGTTTCCACGGAGATGCCGTCATAGCGCGGGGCCTTGAGCCAGGAGTACTTGTCCGTATCGCCCATCTTGGTGAAGGCGGGTTTGGTCTCGCCTTCATAGGGGGCGCGGGCCTCGGCTCCTTCGTACCAGCTGTGGCGCACATGCTCGGCGATTTTGGAAGGATCCATCGGCAGCACGTTGCTGAGCTTGCGGTCAAGGATGACGCCGGGCTTGTACCAGCGCGTGTTGAGGTCGCGCTCGCCGCCGGGAGCGGGAAACTCGCCGAAGGCCATGAAGTTGCGCGTGCCGCCGATGGTGGCCCAGTCCTTGTACTGGCCGGCAACCAGCAGCAGATCGGGGATGTAGACCTCTTCGATGAATTTGCGGGTTTTCGTGTACAGCTCGCGGTACTGGCGGATGCGTTCGGGCGTGAGGGCGTCGTAACAGGTCACGCCGCCCGCCACAAAGAACTGCGGGTGCGGGTTCTTGCCGCCGAACACGGCCATGCCCCTGGCCGCGTCCACCTGGGCGCGCAGGGCTTCCAGATAGTGGGCCGTGGCCACGAGATTGGCCTCGGGCTCCAGGTAGTAGCTGGGGTGCCCGCCCAGGAAGTAGGCATTGGTGAAGGGGCCGAGCTGGCCGCTTTCCACAAAGGCTTTCAGTTTGTCCTGCACGGCCTTGAAGTCTTCGGCTTTGGCCGGGCGGGGCGAAATGGACTGGGCCAGTTTGGCCGCCTTGGCCGGATCGGCCTGCAGGGCGCTGGTCACATCCACAAAGTCGAGGGCGTGCAGATGGTAGAAATGCACCATGTGGTCATGCATGAAGAGCATGGCCATGACCAGGTTGCGGATATGGGTGGCGTTGGCCGGAATGGGCTTGTTGATGGCATCTTCCAGCGCGCGGGTGGAGGCCAGGGCGTGCGTGTAGGTACAGACGCCGCAGGTGCGTTGGGTGAAGTGCTGGGCGTCGCGCGGGTCGCGGCCCTTGAGGATGATTTCGAGGCCGCGAAAGAGGGTGCCGCAGCTGCGGGCGTCCTTGATCTTGCCGCCTTCCACTTCCACTTCAATGCGCAGATGGCCCTCAATGCGGGTCAGCGGGTCAACGACAATGGGCCCGGTGTAGTTGCTCTGGGGCGTTTGTTTGACTTGGCTCATGATTTTCCCCCTAGTTCTGGTAGAACGGCGTCATATCGTCCCAGAAACCGGGTTCGCTGCAGCCGATGCAGGGATGCCCGGCCGCCACGGGCCAGCTGGTTTCGTTGAAAAGAACCTTGGGACAGTTGTTGTAGGTCTGCGGTCCCTTGCAGCCCAGTTCGTACAGACACCAGCCCTTGCGCGCCTCTTCGGAGTTGAAGGAGGGCGCGAATTCACCGGCGTCGAAGTGCTTGCGGCGCTCGCAGAGGTCATGGACGCTTTTGCCGAAGAACATGAGCGGGCGGCCCAGTTCGTCGAGCTCGATCTTCTTGCCCTGCAGAAAGGCCACCAGCGCGCCGACCATATTGAGGGGATTGGGGGGACAGCCGGGGATGTTGATGCCCTTGACGCCGAGGGAGGCGAAGCACTCATTGACGCCCTTGGCGCCGGTGGGGTTGGGGGCGGCGGCCTGCACGCCGCCGTAACAGGCGCAGGTGCCGATGTTCACCACGGCCTTGGCCTTGGGCAGGATGTTCTTACAGATGTCGTACATCGTGTGCCCGCCGATGTAGCCGTACTGATTGTTCATGGCCGTGGGGATGGCCCCTTCCACCAGACAGACAAAGCCGTTGGGGTTGGCCACGGCGGTGTGCAGGGCGTCCTCGGCGGCCTCGCCGGCGGCGGCCATGATGGTTTCATGGTAGTCAAGCGAGATGGTGTCAAGGATGAGGGCGTCGAGGAAGGGTTTGTAGGTGCGCAGCAGCGCCTCGGAACAGCCCGTGCACTCCGCCGCGTGCAGATACACTACGGAGGCCCGGCGTCCCGTGAGGGCCGCCGCCACTTCGGAGGCGAAGGAGGGGCCCATGCCCATCGTCACCGCCACCGCCGTGCAGAATTTCATGAAGTCGCGGCGGCTGATGCCCTGGCGCTCCAAACGCTCTTCTCCGCCTTTTTTGCCCAGACCTACGGCAATACGCATACTAGCCTCCTGGCAAAAGTAAGTGAAAGGCTTTGCGGTTCCTGCGGAACCCAGTTTGCGGCGCGATACCGGACACCGCGTGAACGGGCGGCGCGACATGCCGGTGACGCCGCCGCACGGGAAAGCGCCCGGGACGCGACGCCCCGACCGGAACCGGGGGCGTTCTTTGCCGACGTATCGCACGCAACTTCTTGACAAGTTGACGGCGCAAGCCGCTCTCCTGTCTCTTGAAAGTGTATCCTTTTCTTCACAACCGGTCAATACGGCGGCGCTATTTCGCCATTGACTCCGGCCGTCGGCGTCGCGCGCGGTTGCCTCGCGGCAGGGCTTGGGCTAACGTCTGGACTTCCCGCTCTTGCGGAGAAGTCACCATCTACATTCGAGGACGGCATGAAAACGGAATCCCTGTGTCTGCATGCGGGGTATGAGCCCGGCAACGGCGAACCCCGCGTCGTGCCCATCGCGCAGAGCACCACCTTCAAGTACGCCACCACCGCCGAAGTGGCCAAACTGTTCGATCTGGCGGAGGCGGGCTTTTTCTACACCCGGTTGGGCAATCCCACGGTGGACGCCGTGGAGAAAAAGATCGCCGCCCTGGAAGGCGGCGTGGGCGCGCTGTGCACGTCGTCCGGTCAGGCGGCAAGCATGCTTGCGGTGCTCAACGTGGCCGGCAGCGGCGACCACATTGTGAGCGCGGCAAGCATTTACGGCGGCACGTTCAATCTGTTCGCCGTCACGCTGAAGAAGCTGGGCGTCGAGGTCACCTTTGTGGATCAGTCCGCGCCGGACAGCGAGCTGGAAAAGGCCTTCCGGCCCGACACGCGCGCCGTGTTCGGCGAAACGCTCTCCAATCCTTCCATGGACGTGCTGGATATCGGGCGTTTCGCCCGGCTGGCGCACAGGCATCATGTGCCCCTGATTGTGGACAATACCTTCGCCACGCCCGTGCTCTGTCGTCCCTTCGCGTTCGGCGCGGACATCGTGGTGCATTCCACCACCAAGTACATGGACGGCCACGCCCTGCAGATGGGCGGCGTCATCGTGGACAGCGGCAATTTTGACTGGACGGCGGGGAACTTCCCGGAACTCACCGAACCGGACCCCTCCTATCACGGGCTTGTCTATACGCAGGCCTTCGGCAAGGCGGCCTACATCGTCAAGGCCAGGGCGCAGTTCATGCGCGACATGGGCTGCTGCCAGAGCCCGCAGGGGGCGTTCTACATCAATCAGGGGCTGGAAACCCTGCCCCTGCGTATGGAGCGCCACTGCCGCAACGCCGAGATCGTGGCCGCGTGGCTGGAACGGCATCCCGCCGTGGAGTCGGTCAACTATCCGCGCCTGCCGGGGCATCCGCAGAAGGCCCTGGCCGACAGATACCTGCCTGACGGGTGCAGCGGCGTCATTTCCTTCAGCCTGCGCGGCGGGCGGGATGCGGGCGCGCGCTTCATCGACGCGCTGAAGATGATTTCCCTGCAGGTGCATGTGGCCGACATCCGCACCTGCGTGCTGCATCCGGCCAGTTCCACCCACAGGCAGCTCACGGATGCGCAGCTGCGCGAGGCAGGCATCAGCCCCGGCATGGTGCGCCTTTCCGTGGGCGTGGAACATGTAGACGACATCCTTGAGGATCTGGGGCAGGCGCTGGCCCAGGCCTGAGGCCACACCGTCCCGACGGCGCAGGCAAAACAGCCCGCCGATGCGGGCTGTTTTGCCTGCAGGGGGAAGACAGCCTCAGCGTTTTTTGGATGGCGCAGGCTTTGCGTTGCGTTGGCTGCGGGGTGCGGCCTTGCGTTGCGGTGGCGGGTTTGGGGCGCCCTGGGCCTGCGGGCTTGCGGGCTGCACGCCCAGACTCTGCCGAGGCGGTGAATACCGCTGGCCCATGGCGGCGTAAATTTGCTTGCTGTTGTTGCCGTGGCGGAACCCGGCTTCAAGCAGGGCGGCGGCCGTGGCGTCCCTTGCACTGCGGCTGGAGCCGCCCATGACCACGGCCAGCAGGCGCGTCTTGCCGCGCGCGGCGGTAACGATGATGTTGTAGCCCGAAGCCACAGTCCAGCCGGTTTTGAGGCCGTTGACGCCGGGAGTCACGCCCAGCAGGGTGTTGGTGTTGGGCAGGAAGCGGCGTCTGTGGCTGATGGCGTGGGTGTTGTGGAAAGGCAGGGCTTCGGGATGGGCCTTCAGGTAGGCGCGGGCCAGCGCGGCCATGTCGCGCGGGGTGGAATGCTGCCCGGCGGCGGGGAGACCGGAAGGATTCTTGAATGTCGTATTGCGCAAGCCCAGGGCGCGGGCCTTTCTGTTCATGATCCGCACGAAACGCCGCTGGCTGCCGCCCACGCGCAGGGCCAGGGCGGTGATGGCGTCATTGCCCGAGGCCACGGCCGCGCCGGCAAGCAGTGCCCGCACGGTGACGCGCTCCCCGGCGCGCAGATGCATGGAAGAGCCGCCCACGGCGGCCGCTGCGGCGGGAATGCGGATTTTTTCCGTCAGCCTGAGCCGCTTGGCGCTGACGGCGTCCAGCGTCAGGAACATGGACATGATTTTGGTCAGGGATGCTGGGGGGATAGGCGTGTCCGCCCTTTTTTCAAACAACACCCGGCCCGTGTCCATGTTGATGAGAATGGCGGCGCGCACGCCCCTGGCGGCCTGGGCGACGGGCGCACAGAGCAGCAGCGAGGCCAGCAGCAGGACGAGGCCGCACAGGGCGGCCGGGAGTCGGGGGGCGGGATTGTTACCTGCCATGCCTGTAATACCGGTGTCCCTCTTCCATGGCTTGAAGGGCGAAGGCCAGCAGCACCGGGCCCACGATGAGGCCTTCCGGCCCGAAGTTGGCCACGCCGCAGAGAATGGCGATGATCAGCACGAAGAAAGGCGCCTTGATGCCCTGCCGCAGGAACAGGGGACGCAGCACGCTGTCCACGCCGGCCACCACGAGGGCGCACCACAGCGCCAGTCCCACGGCGGCCACGGTATTGCCGGTGAACCAGAGCGAGAGGCACAGCGGCCCCCACACGAGGGCCGTGCCCACGGTGGGGATGGGGGCCACCAGCGTGGCCAGCAGCCCCCAGAAGGCGGGCTGGCGCACGCCCGCCACCGCAAAGGCGAAGCCGCACAGCACGCCCTGCACGAAGGCCACCAGCACCACCCCCAGCAGGATGCCGCGCAGGGCGCGATGAATGGCCAGCGTGAAGCGGCCGAGCATATCCTGCGGGAGGTGGAGCGTCCTGCCCGCGATTTTGCGGATCTGGCGGGCGTAGACAGTGAAGAGCACGGTCAGCGTGATGAAGAGAAAGCTCGTCCAGAGTACGGTCATGGTGCCGCCGAGAAATTCCACTCCCCTGGTGAACAGCAGATTCATGGCGTCGTCAAAAAACGTGCCCAGATTTTGCAGAAATTCGTTGAGCATCTTTTCGATGCGCGGGTAATCCGCCAAATTTTGCCGCCATTGCTGCACATTGGCCACCCATTCCGGGGGCAGCTGGAAATTGTTGTCCTGCAGTTCCCGCAGACGGGCAAAACCCGCCGTCGCCTGGGGCGAGACCAGCAGGGCCAGCGTGGCCACGGGTATGAGCAGGCAGGCGAGCAGGACGCCGATGTAGCATGCCAAGGGCAGCCGGCGGCACAGCGCCAGCCGGATGGCGAGCCCGCGCGGCGGGGGCGCGGCCTGCTCGAAGCGTTTGCGCAGGAGCTGACCGCGACGCTGGAAGCGTCGGAACATGGGGAGCGAGAGGCACGACAGGCAGGCGGCCATAAAGATGGTCGTGGGGTTGCGCCAGAGCAGCAGCAGCCACGCCAGCGCGCCCAGCAGATACAGGATGCGGGGCAACTTCAGATCCATACGACACCCTTGGGTTGATGCAGCGCGTCGGAAAGAACGCGCCGGCCCGCCGCGAAGGGTAGCAGACACAAAACGCTCTGCCAAGTGCCGTTCCGTCGCCGGCGCCGACCCGGATGTCACGCTGGAGAAATGCCGCCGGGCGGCCTTGCCGGGCCGCGCTGCGGCAGCATGTCCTGCGGGGCCTGAAGAGGCTGACGGCGGCCGGCCGCCGGCGGGGGATGGGCAACGGCCGGAGCGGGGCGCGCCCGCCCCGCGTACGCGTCAGCCCAGAACCTTGCTGCCGTTGAACGTGACGGCCACTACTTCATAGGTAACGCGCCCGCGCGGAATATCCACGGTGACTTCGTCGCCTTCTTCGCGGCCCAGCAGGGCCTGCCCCACAGGCGAGAGAAAGGAGATGGAGCCCCTGGCCGGGTCGGCTTCATCCGGGCCGAGGATGGTGTAGGAGCGGCTTTCGCCGCTGTCCACGTCTTCCACTTCGACGGTGGCGCCGAAGACGACCTTGTCGCCGCTGAGCTTGTCCAGATCGACGACCTGGTAAAGCGCCATGCGGGATTCAATATATTTTATGCGCGCTTCGGCCATGCCCTGGCGTTCGCGCGCGGCGTCGTAACCCGCGTTTTCGCGCAGATCGCCTTCCTCGCGGGCTTCCTTGATGGCCTGGATGATGGCCGGTCGCTCGCTTTTCAGACGGGCCAGTTCTTCCTCAAGCCTTTTGTAGCCCTGCACGGAAATGGGAATGCTTGTCATGGTCGGCATATCGTACCTCGCAAACGAAAAAAAAGCGCCGCTGCCCAAGCAGCGGAGCATGCAAAAAGACGTGTGTTTGTGAAAAAATGGCTGTCTGCCAAAGGGTTGCATGCAGCAAAACCGCGCGCAACTCCGCAGCAGCAAGAAGAGTGTAGCGCATTGCGTGGGGTATGGTCAAGCCCTGCGTCGCGGCGGTCGGCATGGTGATGCCGCGGGCGGACTGCGGCGCGCAAGACTGCCGCAAAATTATTTATCACCATGAAATTATAGAAAAAAGTAAACAGAAATTCCTGTGAGGAACCGGTCCGAAGCCCTGTGCCGGACTTGCGCGGCGTTGGCGCTGCGTATATGTTGAACCGGTCGTTCCGGATATGAGCGCGCTTTTGGCGGGAACGGCCCAACCAACCATCTCCACGGCAATCTATGAAAAAATATCTGCGTTATCTTGGCCCGCTTCTGGTCGCCGCCGTTTTTGTGCTGGCCGTGTATCTGCTGTATCACAAGCTCAAAAGCTACAGCATCGCTGAGATCCGCGACAGCGTGGAGCGGATTTCCCACGGGCGCATTCTTTTTTCGTTACTGCTCATGGTGGTCAATTACATCATCCTTGTGGGGTATGACTGGCTGGCGCTCAAGGCCATCCATAAGAAGCTGCCCCTGCCGCGCGTGGGGCTGGTTTCCTTTGTGGGGCAGGCCGTCAGTTACAATTTCGGCGCGCTGCTGGGCGGCACCAGCGTGCGCTACCGTTTCTACTCGGCCTGGGGCTTCACCCTTCCCGAGATCGTGCGGCTGGTGCTCATGCTGGCCGTCACCTTCTGGATGGGCGCGCTGGGCCTGTGCGGGCTGATTTTCCTCATATCCCCGCCCGTCATCCCGGACGAGCTGCTGGCCAGGATGCCCATGAGCGATGTGCGCATCCTCGGCGCGGTGTTGCTGGCGGTGGCCTGCTCCTACCTCGTGCTCTGCTGCGCCGTGCGCAGGCCGGTGCACCTCTTCGGCAAGGAATTCGTCTTCCCCGCGCCGCGCATCGCCTTTGCGCAGGCCCTGGTGGCCGGGCTGGACCTCATTGCCGCCGCAGGCTGCATGTACGTGCTGCTGCCGGGCGACATGGGCATCTCCTTCGTTGATTTTCTGCCGAGCTACCTCATGGCGCAGGTGGCCGTGGTGCTCACGCACATTCCCGGCGGGGTTGGCGTTTTCGAGCTGGTCATCATTTCCCTCACGCACACCACGGAAACGCAGACCGTCTTTGCGGCCGTGCTCCTGTTCCGCCTCATTTACTTCATCCTGCCCCTGCTGGCCGCAGCCCTGCTGCTGGCCGTGTACGAAGTGCGCCAGCGGCGGGACATGCTGCGCGACGCCGGGCGCTGGCTTTCCGTGCTCTCGCACTCCATTTCGGCCTACATGGCTTTCGCCGCCGGAGCGTTGCTGCTGATCCGTTCCCTGTGGCCCATGGGCGGCATGGGCCTGCTGCCGGACATGGCGGGCAGCATGCCCCTCGCGGCGGCAGCGGCGGGGCAGTTCATGGCGGCCTTTTCCGGCGCGGCGCTGCTCTTTGTTTCCTACGGGCTGGAGCGCCGCCAGTCGCGGGCGTTCCAGCTGGCCGCGAGCCTGCTGTGCTTGGGCTGTGTCGGGGCATTGCTCTACGGGCTTTCATGGCTGACGGCCTGCATGTCGGGCGTGGTGCTGCTGGCCGTGTGTCTGGCGCGACGGCGTTTTTACCGCTCATCCTTCTTCTGGGAGGAGCGCATCCCCATCTACTGGCTGGCCGGGGCGCTGGGCGTTCTGGCCCTGGCCGCAGCCGTGGGCTGGGCGCTGTACCATCCGCAATGGAACAAGGCCGCCCT
Organism: Desulfovibrio desulfuricans; assembly: GCA_015062205.1. Taxonomy (GTDB): domain Bacteria; phylum Desulfobacterota; class Desulfovibrionia; order Desulfovibrionales; family Desulfovibrionaceae; genus Desulfovibrio; species Desulfovibrio desulfuricans_D. Next base: position 67,007 of record SUVB01000027.1, on the reverse strand, counting down.
CTGGGGACTCGACAGCCCGGGCATGGCCGTGCGCGTCGCCATGAATTTCTCGGCCATCGCCGTGGGGCTGGCCTTTTCGTGGATTTGGCGCACGGCCCGGCGCAAGCGGGCACGGCGCAGCCTGGACGAGCGGGTGTAGCGCGATTCCGGGCGGATCGCGCACGGGACGCCTCATGCGGGGCCCGGGCGCGTACGGCGGGGAAGGGCGTGGGTTGCGGATGCCGCCGGCGCAGCAGAAAGGAAGGCCTTCTGCCGTGCGTTGTACCAAGGCAATGTGCGTTGCCCTATGTCCGGAAGGGCGGCAGGATGTCCCCTGCCCGGCGCAGCACGGCCGGCAGCCGCGCGATAAGGCTGTCAACGCTCGTGCCGGGATCGGGCGCGCAGTGTGCAGCCAGCCGTCGCGCCGTGCGGGAGGCCGCCGCGCAGGCTTCGCGCAGGGGGGCATTGCCGCAGAGGAAGGCCGTCACCAGCCCGGCGAGCAGATCGCCCGTGCCGCCGATGCACTCCATGGCGGGCACGGCGGGTTCCTTCACGGTGTCCGTCACGTTCCCGTCCGTCACGACGTAGTCCGTGCTTCCCTTGACGAGCAGATGCTGCGGGCAGTTGCCGTGGGCTGCGGCGCGCCGGATCAGGGGGAGGGCGTCGTCTTCCCGCGCCAGCAGAAAACCGCGCGTATAGAAGGGGTGCGGCGCTTTCTCATCTGCCAGGAAGGCCAGTTCGCCGATGTCGGGCGTGAAAAGGTCATACCTGTCGGCATAGCCGCTCATTTTTGCCGCGTACATGAAGCCCGCGTCCGCCACGAGCACGGGGCGCTGCGGCAGCGCCTGCGCAGCCATGAGCACGCGGTTGTGCCCGTCCACATCGGGAAAGAGGTAGTGGAAGGTCAGGCCGTCGGGCGCGAGCTCGGGCAGATGTTCTTCCAGCCATGCGTAGACGGCGCGGCTGCCCGCGCCGTCGCCGACGTCTCCGGCCAGCAGCAGGCGCGGCGACGCGAGGCCCAGTTCCCGGCAGGTCATGATTGCCGCGGCGGCTAGGGCCGCCGTGCCGCGCCGTACGGGAACAGCATGGCCGCCCGGCAGGAACAGCCGGCTGCCTTCCACACGGCTGTCGGCTTCCAGCCCCGCCGTGAGCAGGCCCGCGCCCGCATCCGGCAGCGTGCCGACTATGCACCACATCGCAGCCTCCGCAACTCCTCAAAGGCCTTTTGCAGGCTGTAGCAGCACAGTGTTTGCCCCAGGGTCAGCGGTTCGGGAGCGTCCGCCATGGTCCGGCCGCACAGGCATTGCGCCAGCCATGGCACGTCGGGGCAGCCGCCGCCGGAGATGTTGACGATGCGTTCGTCCGCCGTATCCAGGGTGATTTTCATGTTGGCGGCGCGCACCATGAGCCAGCGACCGTCAATGAGCCTGCTCTGGAACAGGGATACCGGCTCCAGCAGCACGTCGTCGGCGCAGACGACGGCGGCGGGAGTCAGCCCGCGGGCGTTGAGCGTTGCCAGTACGCGCGCCTGACTGACCAGTTCGAAGACCACCACCATGTCGCAGCCGGTTCGCAGCTGCGGGGGCGGCCCCTTGACCTCCGCCTCCAGCCCGGCCGTGCGCAGCAGGCGTTCGGCCCGGATGACCTCCCCCGTGTGCTGGAAGACCAGCAGCCCCCTGCCGCTGCGGGCGCGCCGGGCCGCAGCCCTGCCGTCGGCCGCAGCGTGCGCTGTCGGGTCCGGCTTGCGCAGCAGGGCGCGGAGTGCGGAAAAAATCTTCATGGCGAGGCCCTCGCGCCGTCCGGTTTCTGGGGCGCGCGGGCGGCATGCGCAAGGCCCGCAGGAGGGGACGCCCACGACGTCCTCGAACCGGACGGCGGCAATCGTTATTCTGCCTTGCGGATGTCGATGCGCGTCGCGCCGTCCTCCGCCGGAGACGTTTCCACGGCAAAGCCGCGGTTGCGTGCCGCACGGCTGACGTTCTCCAGGCTGGCGTCGTTATCTGTCAGCACGCTGAAGGGCCCTTCGGCATCGGCTTTGACGGCGTTGAGGAACATGAGCACGGGCTGCGGGCAGGAAAGGCCCCTGGTGTCAATAGTGGTAGCCATTATGCGCCTCTCTTGCAGTTGAAGAATCCTATGCACAGGCAGACGGCCAGACCGCCGAGCGCGGCCGCCGTCCCGTGGGGGCCGATGCCCGCCGGGCTGGACGCCATGCCGAAGTTGTGGGCCAGAGCTGCGCCCACGATGAGGCCGAGAGCGAACACGGCGGCGTCGTTGTCGCCTTCGCCCGCCATGAAGAGCTGGCGGCCCGGGCAGCCGCCCGCCAGGGCGAAGGCGAGTCCGGCGGTTGTCATGCCCAGGAAGTTCCAGAGGTTGTCCGGCTGGGCCACGGGCTGGTTTTCAAAGCCGGGATGAAAGGCGCCGAGCAGCAGATTGGCAACAAGGGCCGCGCCCAGCATGGCCAGAAAACCGAGGGCCAGATGCCACTGGCGGAACAGCAGCACGTCGCGCAGCGCCCCCATGGTGCAGAAGCGGCTGCGCTGCGCCAGAAAGCCCACCGCCAGCCCCGCGCCCAGCGCGAGAAGCACGGGCGCGTGCTGCGCGCCGGGACCTTTGACGGAGTAGAACAGCACGCCGCTCTGCGGCGCGCCCTGCACCTGCGGGTTGCACAGGGCCAGAATCACCAGCGCAAGCATGATGCCGGGCAGCACCAGACCGGAAAGTCTGCTCTGCTCCCGGCTGCGGCCCAGGGAAAAGCCCATGCGGAAAAAGACCGTGCCCAGCCCCACGCCGAAAATAAGCCCGGCAAGGCCGAACAGGGCAAAGGCGTCGCCGCCCGCGAGGCGCAGGATGACGCGCCAGGGGCAGCCCAGAAAGACCAGCGCGCCGATGCCCGCCACCGCGCCCAGCAGGAAGCGGGTGACCGGAGCGGAGCCGCCGCGCGGCCTGTACTCGCCGAAGGCCAGGGCCGCCAGGAACGCGCCCAGCACCATGCCGGGGATTTCCGGCCGCAAATACTGCACCACTGCGGCCCTGTGCAGGCCGAGAGCGCCGGCAATGTCGCGGCTGAAGCAGGCCACGCAAATGCCCATGTTGCCGGGGTTGCCCGCATATTGCAGCAGTACGGCGAGCAGGCCGAAAATGCACCCGGTGGCGATGATGCCCGGTGTGGCGGCAAAGATGTTGTAGCCTGTTTTCATGGAATCCTCCTTGTAAAACGGACAACAGTCCTGTGCGGTCCGACGCCGTTCGTCGGCGGACGCGGACGGAGGAAACCGTGGAAGATCAGGCGGGTCGGCAGGAAGCAGCACGCCCCGGCACGGGCCGCCGTCCGCATGCGCTCCACAACGTGGAGCCGGGACGGGGGCGTCAGGTCTTGCGCTTGGGCATGGTCGTTTCCTTTCCGCGCGCGGCGGGCGGCAGAATGCGGGCGGGGCGTCAGGAGGCGGCGCGCAGCAGCACGGCGTCCTCGCCGTCGTGTTCTTCAAGCAGCACGTCCACATGCTCCTGACGGCTCGTGTTGATGACGCGGCCCACATAGTCCGGGTGGATGGGCAGTTCGCGGTGCCCCCGGTCGATGAGCACCAGCAGTTCCACGGCGCGCGGGCGGCCGTAGTCCAGCAGGGCCTCCAGCGCTGCGCGGACGGTGCGGCCGGTGAAGAGCACATCATCCACCAGGACGATGATGCGCCCGTCCACGCTTTCGGGAATGTGCGAACGGCCGATGCGGGGCTTGCCCGCCAGGCTTGTCCAGTCGTCGCGGTAGAGGTTGATGTCCAGCGTGCCCAGCGCCGCAGGACGCCCCAGGCGTTCCTGCAGACGGGCTGCGAGGCGGCGGGCCAGATCAGCGCCCCGGCGTTCAATGCCCACAAGCATGAGGTCGCCGCAAGCGTCATGGCGTTCGTGCAGCTGCGCGGCCATGCGTTCAACCATGCGCGACATTTCATCTTTTTCCAGCAGGCGAGTGGCGGACATGTTCCCTCCGATGAAAATTTGTACCAGTATACGTTCTTTCACAGACGAAGGAAAGCCCCGCCGCATTGACAAGCCGTCGTCATGACCTTAGGTAGGTATGTACCCAACGTATGGAGGATATATGATCGAACTGAGCGAAAGCGCCCGCAAGGAGCTGGATTCGTTCTTTGCGGACAAGAAAAAGGAACCCATCCGGGTTTACATGACTGCCGGCTGAGGCGGCCCGCGTCTCGCATTGGCTCTGGATGAGCCGAACAGTCAGGATCAAACCGAGGAACAGGGCGGCTACACCTTCTGCATGGGCAAGGAACTGATGAAGGAAGTGCAGGGGGCCAAAATCGATCTAACCTATATGGGCTTCGCAGTGGATCCCGTCGTGCCCTTTGCCTCCGCCTCCTCCGGCGGCGGCTGCGGCAGTTGCGGCGGCGGCTGCGGCGGCAACTAGGGCGGTTCGCCCGGCGTTTTGCAGAAGGCAAGGTGGCGTCGCTCCCTGCTGCGCGTCAGGGCGGGAGGCCTTTCTCCCCGGCGGCGTACGTCACGCTGCCGTGCCTTTTTGATGCAGAGAAGCGGCGGCGGCCTTGTGCCGCCGCCGCTTCTCGCGCGGCCGCAGGGAGGCGGCCTGGGCGCGCACCCGCGCATTCCCGGTACAAGGCGATGAACATTCTCCGCACGCTGCTTGCAAGCAAGGAACAGCAACTCTATCTGGAGCGCAGCGGCATGGCCACGCGCTGCCGTCTGGCCTGCGAGGCACTGGACGCGGGGCGCAGCGTCGTGCTGCCGGTGCGCGACAGAGAGGAAGGCAACGCCGCCCGCGCGTTGCTCACGCTGTTTTCTCCGGAGCTTTCTCTGGGGGATGCGCCGCCCTCCCGTCCTGTCTGGCAGAACCCCTGCATCTTCATGCCTCCGGCGAACCTCCGGCGCGACAGGGCCGCCTGGCCCGCGCGCTTGGCCGCGCTGTACACGCTGGCCCATGGGCGTCCGCGCGTGCTGGTGGCAGACATGGAAAGCCTGCTGCTGCGCTACATGCCCACGGATTTTTTTGCCCGGCGCACGCTGGATCTGGGCAAGGGCAGCGATTACCCCCCGGAACTGCTGCTGGAGCAGGCTGCGGAATGGGGCTATGAACGCGTTTCCATGGTTTCGCGCCCGGGGGAGATGGCCCGGCGCGGCGACATCTTCGATATTTACCCCTCCGGCTATGCCCGCCCCGTGCGTCTGGAGTTTTTCGGCGACACGCTGGAGGAAATGCGTTTCTTTGACGCCGAGAGCCAGCGCTCCCTGCAGGATTGCGAGGAGCTGACACTGCTGCCCGCCGCCCCCCTGGCGCTGGACGCCGGCAGCCTTGCGGCGGTGCGGGAGCGTTTTGACCGCCTGTTCGCCGAGGGACGCATCAGCGAAAATGACTGCTATTCCTTCAAGAAAGCGTTGGACGCAGGCGGGGACGGCCTGCTGCCGGGCTGCGTGACGGAAACGCCCAGTCTGCTGGAAGACTGGCTGCCGGGGGACTGCCTGTGGCTTCTGCCGGGTGAGGCGGACAGCGCCGAAGCCCTGCGCAACGGCCGCCTGGCCTTCAAGGAGCGCCTTGAGGCCGAAGACTCTCCCTTGCCGCAACCGGCTTCCCTCGCGCTGCGCAAGAGCTCGCAGCCCGCGCCGTGGAACGGTTTCCGGCGCGTCTATGCCGAACCCTTGGTCATGGGCGTGGCTGCGCGCGGGCAGGATTTCCCCGAGCGCGCGCTGCACGCCTTTACCGATCTTTTCCCTGTGCCGGGCGCGCAGGACCGCCCCTGGCAGCATCTGGCGGCGGGCCTCAAGGAATGGAAGGGCACGCGGCGTCAGGTGGTGCTGAGTTTTTCTTCCGCCCGCGGCCGGGCCAGGTTCCTCAAACTGGCGGAGCAGGAGGGCATTGCCCCGGCCCTGCGGTATGCCCCGGACCAGCCCGGCCTGTTCGCGCTGGTTTCCCCCTTCCGGGGCGGCGCGGATCTGGTTTGGGACAATGCGCTGGTTCTCGGCGAGGACATCCTCTATCCCCGGGCGGAAAAGACGCCCCGCGCCGCGTCGCGCGTGTTCAAGGGGCTGGACTCCTTTGACGACCTCAAGCCCGGCGATCTGCTGGTGCACCGTGATTACGGCATCGGCCGCTTCGCCGGGCTGCACCATCTGGACCTCAACGCGGCGGCCAACGACTTTCTGCTCATTGAGTACTCCGGCAGGGACAAGCTCTACGTGCCCGCCGACCGCATGGGGCTGGTGCAGCGCTTCAAGGGCACCGAGGGCGTGGAACCGGCGCTGGACAGGCTGGGCGGCGCGGGCTGGACGCTCGGCAAGGAGAAGGCCCGCAAGGCCATTGAGAAAATTGCCGCCGATCTGGTGGAAATGTACGCCTACCGCAAGGTGGCCAAGGGCTTTCGCTATGACCCTCCGGGCGACCTGTACCATGAGTTCGAGGCCACGTTCGGTTTTGAGGAGACGCCGGACCAGGCCAAGGCCATTCAGGACGTGCTGGACGACATGGACAAGCCGCAGCCCATGGATCGCCTTGTCTGCGGCGATGTGGGCTTCGGCAAGACGGAGGTGGCGCTGCGCGCCGCCTTCCGCGCCGCCTCCGAGGGGCGGCAGGTGGCCCTGCTCTGTCCCACCACGGTGCTGGCCGAGCAGCATTATCAGACGTTCCGCGCGCGTCTGGCGGGCTTTCCCGTCAATGTGGGCCTGCTGAGCCGTTTTGTGCCGCGCCCGCGCCAGAAGGAGACGCTCAGGGCCGCGGCGTCGGGGCAGCTGGATATTCTTGTCGGCACGCACCGCCTGCTCTCCAGCGACGTGAAGCTGCCCAACCTGGCCCTGCTCATTCTGGACGAGGAGCAGCGCTTCGGCGTGCGCCACAAGGAAAAACTCAAGGCCCTCAAGAAGAATGTGGACGTGCTCACCCTTACGGCCACGCCCATCCCGCGCACCTTGCAGCTCTCCATGTCGGGCATTCGCGAGCTTTCCATCATCGAGACGGCCCCGCAGGACCGGAAACCCGTGGCCGGCGCCGTGCTGCGGCGAGATGACGCGGTGCTGCGCAAGGTCATCGAGCGCGAAATAGAGCGCGAAGGGCAGGTTTTCTGGGTCTACAACCGCGTGCAGGGGCTGGAGCGCGTGGCCGAGTACGTGCGCGGCCTTGCGCCCGCGGCCCGCGTGGCCCTGGCTCACGGGCGGATGTCCGAAAAGGAGCTGGAAGACACCATGCATCGCTTCTGGCACGGGGAGGTGGACGTGCTCGTCTGCACCTCCATTGTGGAATCCGGGCTGGATTTCCCCCGCGCCAATACCTTGGTGGTGGATCAGGCGCAGATGTTCGGCCTGGGGCAGCTCTACCAACTGCGGGGCCGGGTGGGCCGCAGCGACCGGCAGGCCTATGCCTTCTTTGTGGTGCCGGACGCTGAGCGCCTCCAGCCCCAGGCAGAGGAACGCCTGCGCATCATCATGGACATGGATTACCTCGGCGCGGGGTTCCAGGTGGCTATGGAGGATCTGCGCCTGCGCGGGGCGGGGAACATCCTGGGCGAGGTGCAGTCCGGCCACATGTGCCGCGTGGGGCTGGACCTCTATCTGGAAATGCTGGAGGAGGCCGTGGCCCGGCTCAAGGGTTCGCCGGAAATCCGCGCGACGGAAACCGAGCTCACCATCGGGCTTCCGGCGCACATTCCCGCGTCGTATATCGAGGACGGGCGCGAGCGCCTGCGCTGCTACAAGGCGCTGACCTCCGCTGCTGGCGGCGCGGCGCGCGAGGAGGCTGCCCTGTCCATGCGCGACAGGTTCGGCCCCTTCCCCGAAGAGTTGCGCAACTTTCTGGCTGTGCTGGATTTCAAGCAATTTCTTACGGAGCTGCAGGTGCAGAAGGCCGATGTGCATACAGACCATGTGCGGCTGACCTGGTCAGACGGGCAGACCGCAGCGCAGCCGGAGCGCATTGTGGCGCTGACGGCCGTCATGCCGGGGTCGCGCATCCTGCCTCCGGCCGGGCTGCAGTTGCCGCTGCCCGGCAATATGCCCTTCTGCGAGGGGCTGCGTCAGTTGCGCACGGCGCTGGAAGGCGTCCGCACGGACGCCTGAGGCCCGGGCCGGAAGGGAAAACAATGGTGGCCGCATCGTACATACGCGTCTGCGCAGGGCTGCCGGGGGCGCGCCTGGCGCTGCTGCTGCCCCTGCTGTGCTGCCTGCTGCTTCCGGCCGCCTGCCTGGAAAGCCGTCTGCCGGAAGGCGTAGCGGCAACGGTCAACGGGGAACCCATTTTTCTGCGCAGCGTGCAGGCCCTGCTGGACGGCCGGTACTCCTCCCCGGCGGCGATGCGTTCCCCCTCGCTGGAAACCATGCGGCGTGAGTACGGCGAAGCCCTGGGCACGCTGATCCTGTATGCCCTGGTGCGGCAGGAACTGGCGCAGCGGCGTCTTTCCGTCAGCGAAGAGGCGCTGGAGGGGGCCGTCAATGCCGTCCGGCGCGACTACGGCGGCGAGGAGGAATTCGCGCGCTATCTGACGGAACAGGCGCTGGACCCGGTGGAATGGCGCGCCCTCCTGTACAGCCATCTTTCCCTTGCCCGCTTCGAGAAGCTGGTGCTGCTTCCCCTGTGCGGCATTTCGGCGGAAGAGGCGCGGCAGTACTACACGGAGCACGCCGCCGATTTCCGTTTGCCCGAAACGGTGCGCGTCTGCCTTGTGCAGGGCGTGGAACGGCAGACCGCGGATGCGGCCTGCGCCGCCCTTGCCGCCGCGCCGTCCGCGCCGTCCGCGACGGACCGGAAGGATGTCGCCGTGCAGTGCATGCTTGTGCGGCCCGGCGATGTGCCGCGGGAGTGGCACAAGGCGCTCAGGGGGCTTGCCCCCGGCGCGTGCGTTCCCGCCCGGCAGGAGGACGGGGCCTGGCGGGCTCTGGCCCTGCTGGAGCGCCGTAATGCCGCTGCAATGTCCGCCGCCGAGGCCTATCCGCTGGTGGAAACCGTGCTGCGTGAACAGAAGATGGCCGAGGCCTTTGCCCGCTGGCAGGAACAGGCGCTGGCCCGTTCCAGCGTCCGTGTGGCCGGAGAACTGAAAACGGTCTTGTCCGCGTCCGGGGCGGCCCGGACCGATCCGCAGGAGGATGCGCCGCCCCGCCGCCCCGCAGGGGGAGGACTTCCCCCAACAGCGCGATAAGGCCGGGCAGGCGCGCCCGGTGTCCTCTGCGGCGCAGGCCCTCCGCGCTGCGGCTCGTGCGGCGGAGGGGCGCGGTCGTATCCGCCGGCAGCCGTGCGGCGCGGAGCCGGGCGTGGATGCGCCTGCCCGGCGTTGTGCACGCCTTGCAAATTCCGGCAGGTTGGGATAGGTTTTGTGGGATATGACGCGGGTCTTTCCCCGGCGCAATCAGGGAGTATGTTGTGAGGAAAACATTTGTCCTGCTGCTGGCGTTCTGGCTCGTTGCGGCGTGCGGCGCCCAGGCGGCCCAGCTCAATAAGGTGGCGGCAGTGGTCAACGGCCAGGTCATTACCATGTTTGACCTGCAGAAGAACGCGACGCCCGACCTCGCGCGGGCGCGTCTCAACCCCAATAATCCCGCCCAGGCCAAGGCGGTGGATGCCGTGCTGCGCAAGGTGCTGGACGGGATGATCATGGATATCCTCATCGCCCAGGAAGCCAAGCGGCTCAAGGTGTCCATTCCCGCTTCGGAGATTGACGGCGAAATCGCCAAGATGATGAAGGCCCGGGGACTGACCAGACAGCAGTTCGAGGCGCAACTCGCCCAGCAGAAGATGAGCGTGGGCGAATTGCGCAAGAATATGGAAAGGACGATGCTGCGGCAGAAGGTCATGGGCATGGAGGTGGGCCGTCGGGTTGTTGTCACCCCGGAGGAGATCAGGGCCTATTATGAGGCCCACAAGGATACCATGTATGACCGCTCCGGCCTGCACATGGCGCTCATTGTCTACCACCCGAAAGCCCCCGCCGCCTCGCTGGCGGCCAAGATCAAGTCCGGCGCCGCGCGTTTTGAAGAGGTGGCCGCCAAGTATTCCGTCGCGCCCAACCGCGACAAGGGCGGCGATATGGGGCCGGTGGAGTGGGATCGGCTCAACCCCGAATGGGAAGGCCGCCTCACAAAGATGAAACCGGGCGACGTGACGGACATCTTTGAACTGCCGGGCGGCAACGGCCAGAAACTCAAGGCGCAGGTGCGTCTGTTCCGTCCCGGCGGCGGCGAGGACAAGCTTCTGACCTTTGAGCAGGCCAAGCCCATGATTGACGGCATCTTGCGCCAGCCCAAGGCCGTGGAGCGTTTTGAGGACTACAGCGCCCAACTGCGCAAAAAGGCCGTCATTGACATTCGCATGTGACCGGCGCCGTGCCGGGCGTTTTCCTGTTGCCGCCCGAGGCGGCACAGATGTGCATCGAGGCTTGCATGACCTTAGAGGAACTGGGCGCGGCCCTGCGGGCTGAACGCGAAAAGCGGATGCTGGATATAGAGGACGCGGCGAGCCGGCTGAAAATTTCCGCCCGTCTGCTGCGCGCGCTGGAGGAAGGGGACGAAGCCAGCCTGCCCCCTCCCGCGTACACCAGGGGCTTTCTCCGCTCCTATGCGGCCTTTGTGGGCTTTTCGCCCGAAGAAGTCAGCGCGGCCGTCGGTTCGCTCACGGCGGCGTCCCGGCCGGTGACGCCGCAGCCCGTCTATGAACCTGCCCCGGACGCCGCGCCGCCGCGCCGCAGCTTCAAACCCGCGCTGGCCCTTCTCGTCCTGCTGGCTGCGGGCGGCGGCCTTTTCGTTGCCTGGCAGCAGGGCGTTCTGGATGTTCTCGGGCAGCAGACGCGTCGGCTGGTCCAGCCTGCGCCCGTGCAGAATGGGGAACATGCCGGGCCTGCCGCACAATCGGAAACGCCCGCTGTGCCGCCTGCCGCCGAACCCGCCAAACCCGTGGCGGCAGGGCCGCAGACTCCCGCTGCGGAGCCGCCCGCACCGCAACCTGCGGCCCGGCCTGCAGGCCCGGCCGCGTCTGCCGCATCGCCCGCCCTGCCCCCGGAGTCGTCTGCGGCGCAGGCCCCGCCTTCACGCCAGCCGGCCGTGCAGCCGCAATCCGCCCAGGGGGCGGCCGCCCCGCCTGCCGCGTCGCCCGAACGCACGCACAAGGTCGTCATCACAGCCATTGAAGAATGTTGGGTGCATTCCAGCGCCGACAAGACGGATACGCGGCAGTTTTCGCTGCGCAGGGGCGACACCTTTGCCCTGACCTTCAGTACCAGCCTGGAACTGAAACTGGGCAACGCCGGCGGCGTGCGACTGCGCTATGACGGGGAGGAACTGCCCCCCGCCGGACGCGCCGGGCAGGTGCGCACGCTGTCCTTTCCCCCGGCGGCAGCGGGCGGGCGATGACGGAATGGGCCGATCAGGCGCTGGTGCTGCGCATAGGGCACTTCCGCGAGGCTGACCTCTGGTTGAAACTATTGTGCCGCAAGCACGGCCTGCTGACGCTGTTCGCCTTTGGCGGCAGCCACAGCAGGCGTCGTTTTTGCGGTTGTCTGGATGTTCTCAACAGCCTGCGCTGCCGTGTGCGCGCGTCGGGGCGCGGCAATTTTCTCAATCTGGAAGAAGCCGTGCTGACGGAGGGCCCGCAGGGCCTCAGGAGCGACTGGCGGCGCATGGGGCTGGCGGCCAACTGCCTGCGCTTTGTGGAGGCGCTCGGCGTCAACGACGAGGGCGCGGACGAGGCCTACGCGCTGGTGGAAGATCTGCGCCGCACGCTGGACACGGCCACAGCATTGCCAAGCCTGCTGCCGCTGTTTTTCCGCCTGCGTTTTGCCGGGGCCGTGGGCTTTGCCCCCAATCTGGGCAATTGCGGCCTGTGCGGCGCGCCGGTGGACGGGCCGGCGCAGTTCGTGGTGGATGAGGGACAGCTTCGCTGCGCGACCTGCCGTTCAGCCGCCGGACCCGCGCGTTACGGCGTGGATCTGAGCGCCGCCGGACTTGACCTTTTGCGCCATGTGCAGCAAGAATTTCCCTCCGGCTGGCGCGTCGGGGATCTGCCCGCCGCCGAACGCCGGGCCTGCGCCCGGGGTATTGACGGCTTTGTGCAGTACCATCTCGGCCTGGCGTGGGAAGGCGGCTGGTTCCGCCGCGTCTGAGCGTTCTGGGCCTTTTCTCCGGCCCGGCCGGGGTGGCCGGGTTCCCTCCGGCGGGAAATGCCGCCTGCGCCGGACGCCCCGACTCGGTTCCCCTGTGTTTTCGGCGGGTGCGGAACACGCCGCACGGCCTACCAACAAAGGACAGCGCATGTATTTTCAGGATGTCATTCTCACGTTGCAGAACTACTGGGCCAAGCAGGGCTGCGTCATTGAGCAGCCTTCCGGCGTGGAGTGCGGGGCGGGCACGTTCAACCCCAACACCTTCCTGCGGGTCATCGGCCCGGAACCGTGGAGCGTGGCCTATGTGGAGCCTTCCCGGCGTCCCACCGACGGCCGTTACGGTGAAAATCCCAACCGCCTGCAGCGGTACTTCCAGTTTCAGGTGGTCATCAAGCCCTCGCCGGACAATGTGCAGGATCTCTACCTGCAAAGTCTCAACGCGCTGGGCATCAATCCGGCGCGGCACGACATCCGCTTTGTGGAAGACGACTGGGAGTCGCCCACCCTTGGCGCATGGGGGCTGGGCTGGGAGGTGTGGCTCAACGGCATGGAAGTGAGCCAGTTTACCTATTTCCAGCAGGTGGGCGGCATTGACCTTTCCCCTGTCAGCGTGGAACTGACCTACGGCCTTGAGCGTCTGGCCATGTACCTGCAGGGCGTGGAATCCGTCTATGATCTGGCCTGGAACGAGCATGTGACCTACGGGCACATCTACCACCAGAACGAAGTGGAGCAGTCGCGCCACAATTTTGAGGTCAGCAACGCCGAGATGCTGCTGCGGCATTTCAACGATTTTGAGGGGCAGTCCAAGGCCATGATTGCGCAGGGCCTGCCCTGGCCCGCGTACGACTATTGTCTCAAGTGCTCCCATACCTTCAACCTGCTGGACGCGCGCGGCGCCATTTCCATTACCGAGCGCACGGGCTACATCGGCCGGGTGCGTGCCCTGGCGGCCGGCGTGGCCAGATTGTACGCCGCCCAGCGCGAAGAACTGGGCTATCCCATGCTCAACACCAATGCGAGGTAAGCCGTGGCAACCTTTGTGCTTGAAATCGGCAGCGAAGAGTTGCCCTCCCGGTTTCTGGAACCCGAAGAAAAGGAACTGAAGGCGCGCTTTACCGCAGCGCTGGACGAGAACGGCCTGGAATACGGCGGTGTGGTCGTCATGAGCACGCCGCGCCGCGCCGTGGTCATGGTGGAAAAGCTCAATCCCGTGCAGGCCTGCCGGGAAGAAGTGGTTTCCGGTCCGCCCGTGCGTGTGGCCTATGACGACAAGGGGCGCCCCACTAGGGCGCTGGAGGGCTTCGCCCGCACCAATGCCTGCGCCGTGGAGGACGTGTTCCGTCTCCAGACGGAAAAGGGCGAGTACGTTGCCGTGCGCAAGCGCACGGGCGGCGCGCGCGCTGAGGAACTGCTGGCGCAGATCTGCCCGGCCGTCATCACGGCCCTGCCTTTCGGCAAACGCATGCGCTGGGGCGCGTATTCCCTGGCTTACGCCCGTCCGCTGCGCTGGATTCTGGCCCTGCTGGACGAGGTTGTGGTGCCCTTTGCGCTGGGGCCCGTCACGTCCGGGCGCGAAACGCACGGCCATCGCATTCATGGTCCCGGTCCGTTTGCGGTCCGGCATGCCGACGAATTCCTGTCCACCCTGTCCCAACGCTGCGGCGTCACGCTCGATCCGGCGGAGCGACGCCGCGTCATTGTGGAGGGCGGCAATGCCCAGGCGGCAAAGCTCGACGGCCGGGTGCTCTGGAAAGACAGCCTGCTGGACGAGGTGCAGGGCCTGGCCGAGCACCCTGTGCCCCTGCTGGCCGATTTTGACCCGGCCTACCTTGAAGTGCCCCGCGAAGTGCTGCTGACCAGCATGGAGACGCACCAGAAGAGTTTTGGCGTTGAAAGCGCCGACGGCAGGCTGCTGCCGCATTTCCTGACCGTGCTGAACCTTGCCCCCGAGGACATGGGTGTGGTCAAGCGCGGCTGGGAACGCGTGCTGCGTGCGCGCTTGGAGGATGCCCGCTTCTTCTGGCGCGCCGATCTGAAAGAGACCTTTGACCACTGGCTGCGCAAGTTGGATGCCGTCATCTTCATCGGCGGGCTGGGCAGCATGGGTGACAAGACCCGCAGGCTGGAAGCGCTGTGCCGCTGGCTGGCCGGTTCCTGCGCGCCCAAGCAGGCGGACGCGGCCGCCCGTGCGGGGCGGCTCTCCAAGGCGGACCTTGTCAGCGGCATGGTGGGCGAGTTTGACACGCTGCAGGGCATCATGGGCGGCATCTATGCGGCGCGCAAGGGCGAGTCGCGCGATGTGGCCCGCGCCGTGGGCGAGCAGTACCTGCCCGCCGGACCGGATTCCCCCTTGCCCTCAAGCCTGCTGGGGGCCTTGCTCTCCATGGCCGACAAGGCAGACACGCTGGCCGGCTGCTTCGGCCTGGGCATGATCCCCACCGGCGCGGCGGACCCCAACGGTCTGCGCCGCTGCGCTCTGGGCATTATCCGCATTATGCTGGATTTCGGCCTTGAGACGGATGTTCGCGAGCTGTTCGCGCAGGCGCAGCAGCTGTATGGCGACAAACCTTGGAAGCTGCCCCCCGCGGAAGCCCTGGACAAGCTCATGGAGTTTTTTGCCGCGCGCCTGCGCAATCACTTCCTGAGCGCGGGGCATGACACGTTGCTGGTGGATGCGGTGCTGGGAGCGGGCGCGGAAGACGTAAAAGGCTGCGGCGCCCGCCTCGCCGCGCTGACCGAGTTCAGCCGCACGCCCGATTATGAAGCCGCTGTGCGCACCTTCAAACGTGTGACCAACATCCTGCGCAAGCAGGCCGGGGCCGAGGATGTGCCCGGCCACTGGGATCCCTCCCTGCTGCGGGAGGATGCGGAAAAAGGGCTCGCCCTCACCCTGGAAAGCGCGCTGCCCCGGCTGGATTCCCTCTGGGCCGCGCACGACCATGCCGCCGCGCTGGCCTGCCTGGGCGAACTGCGGCCTTCGGTGGACGCCTTCTTCGACAATGTCATGGTCATGTGCGAGGAAGAGGAGTTGCGCCGTAATCGCTTGAGCATGCTGCACGAGCTGGGAGCGCGCTTCGTCCGTCTGGCCGACTTCTCCGCCCTGCAGATGTGAGGCGCGACCTGACGACAACGCAGCAGGAAAAACGGGGCAGCCATTGACAGCTGCGCCTGCCTGTGGTATCAACTTTTTCTTGCTGTACAACATGCCGTTGTTTTCATGGCCTGCATGCGCAGGCCCAACATATGTGGAGGATGTATCGTGGCCAACCATAAGTCAGCTCTCAAGCGTCACAAGCAGAGCCTGCAGCAGGCGGGCCGCAACCGCGCCGCCCGCACCCGCGTGAAAAACGCCATCAAGCTGGTTCGCGTTGCCATACAGAACAATGAAAAGGGGCAGGCCGACGAAGCGCTGACCAAGGCTACCTCCGTACTTGCCAAGGCCGCCGGCAAGGGCGCTATGCACTGGAAAAAGGCCGCGCGCAAGGTTTCGCGTCTGGCCCGCGCCGTCAACGGCATCGAGGCCAGGTAGGTTCTCCTGTCCTGTTGCGGGGAGCGCGACGCCATGTCGGGCGCAGGGCGTGTGATATGGTGTTTGTCAAACAAGTTCGCTGAGTTCCCCAAAAAAAGTTTTTGAAAAAAAACTTGACGCGGAGCGGGACTTCATATAGTTTCCCCTTCGTTGATGCGCTCGTAGCTCAGCTGGATAGAGCAACAGGCTACGAACCTGTAGGTCGGGAGTTCGAATCTCTCCGGGCGCACCAGTAGATTTCAAGGGGTTACGGAAATAGGCCGTAACCCCTTCTTTCATGGAGAAAACCCCGCGCTGGGCGCGGGGTTCCGTTGTGATGAAGGCGGCTTTCAGTCATGGCGACAGGGGCCGCCTTGTTGCGTTGGGGAGCCGTTTTGTCATTTCATCGGCCTGTTCCGGCGTGCCGCTGTCGGGCATTGCCGGGCGCGGTTCCTCTTGACGACCTGCCCGGCATGGTTATCTGCACTGTAAAGGAAAACCCTGACAGCGAGGTGACGCCATGCATCCTCTTCTCGGTCTGGCCCGCATTGCAACGGGCGCGTCCGCCATCACGAGAATGACCCTGCCCGGCATCATCATCTCCGCCGTCGCCTATGGCGTATGGCGGTATGCCATCAAGCCGGAAATTCGCAGGTACGGCAGCAATGCCGGGGACGGCCTGCCGGAAAAAAAGGCCAACTGACCTGCGGGCAAGGCCCGTCGGTGACGGGTCTTGCCTTCATATCCCCACGGGGCTACGGGGAGACATCGGGCCGGGGAGTCCTCAGGCCTTGCGTCCCATGTCTTCCGCCGTAGTCAACGCCCTGTTGCCGATAATTTCGTCGAGATCATCAACGCCGGTCACAAAAAGGCGTCCCCTGTCCTTCCAGCCCTTGAAGCCCAGCATCTGGCGATAGGCTTCTGCAGGACCGGCAAAGGAGCGCAGAAAATGGCTCTGGCCGCACATGAGCAGCATGGCTTCCTTCACCTGCATGTCACGGAGCCTGTTTTTTCGTGAATAGGGATACATCCTGTCCATGGCGCATTTGATATGCCCGCTGAAGTTGTACCAGTAGAGCGGGCTGCAAAAGACCAGCAGCTCCGCCTGTTCCAGCAGGGGATACAGCTTCCCGAAGCTGTCCTCAATGACGCAGGGCTTGCCGTTGCTCCAGCAGCCCTCGCAATGCAGGCAGGCGCTCATGGGCTCGCGGCCGGTGTGGAACGCGTTCACCGTATGGCCTGCTTCCCGCGCCCCCCGGATGAACGCCTCAGCCAGCCGGTCGCTGTTGCCGCGCGTCCGCCCGCTGCCGGTCAGCACCAGAATGTTTTTCTTCTGTCCTGCTCCGGTCGTGCTGAAGGAGGCAACCTTCACGGCTGACGTCGAGGAAAAATGCCTGTAGGCCAGTCCGCCGACAGCCGCAACCACAGAGGCGACACCCGCCCATGAAAGCAGTTTGCGCCGTGAAATACGGACGGTGCTGCCCCCGGTATCGGTTCCATCTGCCATGACTGCCCCTCCGCCTAAAGCGACGCGCCAAACCGGCGGGCTTCGTCCACCACCGGCGTTCCCGACACGGCTCCGGCATGAAGGACGCCGCCCGCCAGCACATGTCCCAGATCATGCCAGCCGAGGAAGCCCACAAGGGCCGCGTAATACTCCAGCACAGGTTTCCAGTTCTCCGGCGTGTTGCCTTCGGCGGCCATGATCAGGGCGCAATCCTTGTGGGGATTGGCGTAGCCGGGATCGGTTTCAGCCACGGCAAACAGCCTGTCAAACGCCGTCTTCAGCTGGCCCGACACGCTCCAGTAGTAGAGCGGCGAGGCCAGCACCACGATGTCGGCCCTGACATAAGCCGGATAGATTTTTTCCATGTCGTCCTTCTGGACGCAGGGGCTCGCGCTGTCCTTGCCGCCCTTCATGCAGCCAAGACAGCCGCGGATGTCCATTTTCTGGAGGTCAAAGCGCGTCACCGCATGCCCGGCTTCCTGCGCGCCCTTGGCGAACGCGTCGCAGAGCATGGCGGTATTGCCTTTCATGCGGGGGCTGCCGTTAAGGATGAGAATGTTCTTGTTCATGTCTTGTCTCCATTTTCTGCTATTATCCATGTGAATTTACTATCATAAGGACGTCATCATACGGCGGCTGACCATTTTTTCAAGCTCCATATCGGAACAACTTTCTAATGTGTCGCGAATGTCATCAAGCACTCTGCGTTTGTCTTTTTCATTCCTGTTGGCAAAGCGGTAATTGAGTGGATTAAGATAATGGATGCCGTCATAGAATGTGTCTGCCGTCAGGTGTTCAAGGAAGGTCAGCAGTTCCTCAATCTTCTCCCGCTCCGTCGCCTCGACAAACCGGCCCTTGCGCACCATGTCCGCCACAGGGGTGTGCGCAAAAATTGTCATGCCCGTGGTGGTGATGCGGCGCGGATGCACCTGATTGAACATGGCGGCGGTGGCCTCGCCGCTCGCTTTGCCGCAGCCCTTGCCGCCCAGGCCGATGACATAAAAGGCGGTGTAGGCGATGCCGGCCTCGTCCAGACGATGCAACTGTTCGACCGTTTGCGAAGCGGTGTGCCCCTTGTTCATGAGGCGCAGAACTGCCTCGTTGCCGTTTTCCGTGCCGATGTACAAATGCGTCAGGCCCAACCTGCGCAAATCCTGCAATTCGCCCAGGCTCTTTCTGCCGATATCGTCGATACGGCTTTGCATGCTCAGTTCCCTGAATCGGGGGAAATGCCGCCGCAGGATGGCGAGGTATGCTTTCAGCCTTTCCGACGGCAGGGCAAAGGGGTTGGAGCCCGTCAGGTAGATAGTGGCGTCAGGCCGGAAAAACGGCTTCTGCGCCAGCACTTCCTGTTCCATCTGTTCGGGGGTGACCGCCATGAAAGGATAGCCGCGCGACACATAGCAAAAATGGCAGTCATTATAGGTGCAGCCCTGTGTCGCCCGCAGCAGCAGGGAATGGGCCTCTTGCGGGGGGCGCATGGCCGGTTCGGTGAATTGCATGCCGGCTCCTTTGGATGTAGAGTGCAATATTTATAATAATCACTAAAAAAATGTCAAGCCAAACCTGCTGCCCTAAGATAACGGCTAGTCGTCAACGGTCTTTCTGGGGGGAAGCAGGCGCACGGCATGCGCGGCGATGGACTTGAGCTCAGACAAAAAAAGGCCGTCCCGCGCCTGGATGGATAGCCCCTCCAAAAGCGTGTTCAGTGCGCCGGCCAGGGCGGGAACATCGGTATCCGGCGGAATCTGCCCATCATGGATGGCCTGCCGCAAGCGGTCTGCAAACATCTTCTTCGTTGCCGCCCGAAGTTGCCGGATGGCCTCAATAACATCTGTTTCCTCTTCGGCAATGTTGATGGCAGCGAGAACGACCATGCAGCCGCATGGGGTTTCGGGCGAGAGGAGGATGCGGGCGGAGGCATCGAAAAAATCCGCAACGGCGCGATAGACGTCGGGTTCGGCAAGAAATTGCCTGCCGGGGGCATTCCAGTAAGTGCGCTCGTAGTAGTGAACCGCTTCAATAAACAGAGAAGCCTTGTTGCCGAAGCCGGCATACAGGCTTGGAGGCTTTATGCCCATGGCGTTGCACAATTCCGCCACGGAGGTCGGCTCGTATCCCTTGCGCCAGAAAATTTCCAAGGCCCGCCGCAGGGCCGTGTCACGGTCAAAGGCCCGTGGGCGTCCCTTGCCGCGACGGCCGTTCATGGGCTGTGTTGGGGAGTTCATCGACGGCTCCTCTCGCTGGTACTTATATTTATAGTAAATAATAAATAATGACAACTCGTTTTACTTGCCTGCTTTTGTAAAACTTTTCATTTTCCATGATTATTATAAAGTAACCATTGAATAAAAAATCAGGAATGGTTTGGGGCAATGCGAGTTGATCAGCCTTCAGACATCCGAAAAACCGCACGCCGACGTCCTGACACCGGCCATTGTGACATGGCCGGTATCGTCTCGCCCCGGCACAATGGCGAGTTCCTCCGGTGACGCTTTTCGCAGTTCCGTCCGGGGAGGTGGAGCGACATCGAAACGGGACCCCGCTCGGGGAGAAGGACAAAAACGGCTGGGCTGACTTCGATAGAAAATTCCTGCTGGTACAGGGACGTCCGTTTCTCTGCGCGGGCAGGAGTAACTGGGCGACTGGCGCCTTAGTGGGCCGAACATCTCCAAATGCGTTTCCGGGCGTTGCGTTCAAGGTGTTGGAAACTTTTTCCACAGGTCTTGACGTTTTCCCACGCCTGCTTATCTTGTTTTCAACAAGATTTCCACAGGAGGCTTGGTATGAACACGACGCTTACTCCCAGTCGTTGGTTTGCTCCCCGCGAGGCCATGCTCCGCAACGCGCCGGTACGCGGCGACATAGACCGTTTCTTCAATAACTTCTTTGACGGCATGGTCACGCCGTGGACGTCGGAGTTTTTCCGCAATTTCAGGAAGGAAGACGCGCTCATGCCGCGTGTTGACCTGACCAGCGACGACAAGGCGTACACCCTGAAGGTCGAGGTTCCCGGCGTGGAGCCGGATGACGTGAAGCTCTCCGTCCATGACGGCATGCTGGAAATCTCCGGCGAAAAGAAGTGCGAGACAGAGGACAAGGAAAAGCACGTCATGGAGCGCTCGTTCGGTTCGTTCCGCCGGGCCATGAGCCTGGCCGAGGACGCCGACATTGACGCCATCTCCGCCGCGCACAGGAACGGCGTGCTGACCGTGACCATCCCGCGTCTGGCTGAAGCCGGGAACAAGGAAAAGGTCATCACCATCGAAAAGGCGTAATTTGTCCGGGACATTCTGCCTGCGGGAGCGCCCGCCCCGGCCTTGCAGCCGGCGGCGGGCGCTCCCGCAGTAAGAGCTTGCTGATGGGCATGCAAAGCTGCACCACCATCTGCACGAAGACTTGACCCGGCTGCGCGCGTTCATTGGAGCCCATCAGCGAGAGGCGCGGCAGGGGCGACGCGCAGGAATACTGAACGGAGATGATACGGGGAGAGTTCTACATGCCTTTGGCGGCCTCGTTGACGCAGCGCAGTACGTTGAGGCTGCGGGGATAGCCGATGTAGGGCAGGCACTGCGAGATGACCTTGATGAGGAGGGACTTGTCGTTGCCTACCTTCATCTCAGCGCCGCCATACAGTCCGACGCGCGACGCCCGGTCAGTTCTTGCCTCTGCGGGGCGTCGCGCCATTTTTGTACGGGTCTTCCGTGAGCCTAGCCTTTGTCTGCTTCCCGCCCCGCCGGGGCTGGTAGCCTGCCCCTCAGCCGAACTTGCGGCCTTCAAAGGGGGTGCCGCGCAATGTGCGGTTGACAAAGATCGCAAAGACGAGCAGCGCTGCAAGCAGCGCCAGTGCGGTCCACATGCGTCACCTCGCGTTATCAGGCGTGCCGTCGGCCGGAGCGGGCGCGGACATGTCGCCCCGCTCGGCGCGGCATCGCGGCGCGGCATCGGCAATGCCACGTTTCCCAAGGGTTTCCACCACCTTGCGGCAGAACTGGGGCAGGCGCTGCTGCGCCTGCGGCGTCAGTCCGTACTGCGTGCTCTGCATGTCGAAAGGCTGCATGCCGAACACCACGGCTTCCACGGCATGCCCGGCCATGCGACAGGTAATCAGCGTATCCGGCAGGTCAAGCTGGTGCATGGAATTTTTGAAGCTCAAGCTTTGCCGCAGCCCGTCGCCTTCCAGCAGATAAAAGGTGCCCGGCGCTTCCGGCCCGTCGACCACATCCAGCACCACCAGCAGGTCGCAATCCATCAGCTCGGTCATGAGCATGGCGCCCTGCGTTCCGCCGTCCGCCAGTCGCACATGCGTCGGCCAGACATAGCGTTCCTGAAGATATGCCAGCGCGCGGACGCCGAAACCCTCGTCCGCCAGCAGTTCATTGCCGACGCCCAGAATCAGTACCTGTTTGTCTTTCATGTCAATGGCCCCGCGCCGCTTGCCCCGCGGTCAAGGTTGCGTCCGCGAATGCGGAACAGTGCCGCCTGCGCGCGGCACATTGAGAATGATACAGCCTGCCCGGGAATGCAAGCCGCGATATGCTTGCGCGGCAGGCGCAGCACGGCGCGCCTGCGTGCCGCGTGCAGCCGGAGGGGAGGCTGCATGGCGCGGGCCGGAAAGATTTTCGTGCCCGGCGCAGATGCGTCTGCCCTTGTGTCGCGGTCACATGCGCAGAGCGTCAGGTAGCTGCGTGCGGGAAAAGGCGTGCAGAAAACGCCCCGGAAGCGTGAACTTCCGGGGCGTTACGCGTAACGGCGCAAACGGCACCGGCGCTAGTTGTTGAGATCCACCAGCACGGGGTTTTCTTCCAATTCTTCAAGGAACTTGTCCGGCCGTTCTTTCTGATCCGGCACCAGAATATCGCCGTTGACATACTGGCGGTAGCCCGTGCCGGCCGGGATGAGACGGCCCACGATGACGTTCTCCTTGAGGCCGCGCAGATAATCCATCTTGCCCTTGAGGGCGGCTTCGGTGAGCACCTTGGTGGTCTCCTGGAAGGAGGCCGCCGAGATGAAGGAGGAGGTGGTCAGCGAGGCCTGGGTGATGCCCAGCACCAGCGGTTCGGCCGTGGCCGGGGCGCGGCCTTCGGCCATGGCCTTCTGGTTTTCGGCCTTGAACTCGGCCTTGTCCACCTGCTCGCCCACCAGGAAGCTGGTGCCGCCGGAGTCGAGGATGGTCACCTTCTTGAGCATCTGGCGCACAATGACCTCAATGTGCTTGTCGTCGATGCCCACGCCCTGGAAGCGGTACACTTCCTGAATTTCATCCACAAGGTAACGCGCCAGGTATTTCTCGCCCTTGGTGCGCAGGATGTCGTGCAGTTCGGGGTAGCCTTCGGTCAGCGGGTCGCCGGCCTCCACGAAGTCGCCGTCGGCGGCGGTGATGTGCTTGCCCTTGGGCACCAAGTATTCCTTGGCCTCGCCGATTTCCGGCGTGACAACGAGCTTGCGCTTGCCCTTGGATTCGCCCGCGTAGGTGACGGTGCCCGCGATTTCGGAAACCACGGCCATATCCTTGGGCTTGCGCACTTCAAAGAGTTCGGCCACGCGCGGCAGGCCGCCGACAATATCCTTGGTCTTGGAGGTCTCGCGGGGTTTGCGGGCGATGATGTCGCCGGCGTGGATCTCCTCGCCGTCCTTGACCATGATGATGGAGCCGGCGGGCAGGCTGTACACGGCCGAAGACCCGCCGTGCCCGCGCTTCTTGACCGTGCCCGCCTCATCGCAGACGGAGATGGACGGCCGGAAGTTGGTGGTGCGGTATTCCATGATGGTCAGGGAGGCCTGGCGCGTCACGTCGTCCACCTTTTCCTGCACGGTCTTGCCGTCAATGATGTCGGTGAAGCGGATGAAGCCTTCCTCTTCGCAGACAAAGGGTTCGTTGAAAGGATCCCATTCGGCCAGCACTGCGCCCTTGCTGACTTCCTGCCCGTCCTTGACCGCAAGACGCGCGCCGTTGGGCAGGATGTATTTTTCGCGCTCCCGGCCCTGGGCATCCACGATGGTCAGCTGGCCGCTCTTGCCCAGCACCAGGTCCACGCCGTCGCGGTTGGTGACGGCGCGTACGCGGTTGAGGATGACGCGGCCCGCGTTCTGCGCCTCGAACTTGTTCTTTTCAATGGTGCTTGAGGCCGTGCCGCCGATGTGGAAGGTGCGCATGGTCAGCTGCGTGCCCGGCTCGCCGATGGACTGCGCCGCGATGATGCCCACGGTTTCGCCCGTGTTGACCAGATGCCCGCGCGCCAGATCGCGCCCGTAGCACAGGGCGCAGATGCCGCGTTCGGACTGGCAGGTCAGCGGCGAGCGCACGGTGATGGAGGAGATGCCCTTCTCGCTGATGAGCCGGGCTTCCTTCTCGGTGATGAGCGTGTTCTCCGGCAGGAGAATCAGGTTGGGATCGTCGGGGTCATGCACGGGGTAGAGCAGCACGCGGCCCACGGCGCGTTCGGCCAGCGGCGTTTTGATGTCGCCGCCGTCCATGAGGTGGGTGAGCTCAATGCCGTCCACGGTGCCGCAGTCATGCTCCGACACGATGACGTCCTGCACCACGTCCACCAGGCGGCGGGTGAGGTAACCGGAGTTGGCCGTCTTCAGGGCGGTGTCGGCCAGGCCCTTGCGCGCGCCGTGCGTGGACGTGAAGTACTGCAGCACCGAGAGGCCCTCGCGGAAGGAGGAGGTGATGGGCGTCTCGATGATTTCGCCGGAGGGCTTGGCCATGAGGCCGCGCATGCCGGCGAGCTGGCGCATCTGGTCCTGGTTGCCGCGCGCGCCGGAGTTGGACATCATGAAGATGGGGTTGAAGCTCTGGTCCTTGGCCTTGCGCCCGGTCTTGGGATCAACGCGCTCGTCGAAGGATATCTCCTGCGTCATGGCGGTGGAGACCTTCTGCGTGGCCTGGGTCCAGACGTCGACCACCTTGTTGTACTTTTCGGTACGGGTGATGATGCCGTCGCGGTACTGCTGTTCGATATCGTCCACCTCGGCCTGCGACTTGGCGAGAATGTCCTTCTTTTCCGCCGGGATGGTAAGGTCCTTCACGCCGATGGTCACGCCCGCGCGCGTGGCGAACTCGTAGCCCAGGTCCTTGATGCGGTCGCAGAGGATGACCGTGGTCTTGATGCCGCAGTTGCGGTAGGCCGCGCCCACCAGTTTGGCGATGTTCTTCTTGGTCAGCACGCAGTTGACCAGGTCGAAGGAAAGGCCCTCGGGCAGGATGTTGCTCACCAGCACGCGGCCGGGTGTGGTCGCGTAGAGTTTGCCGTCGGCCATGCGCACCCTGATGCGCGCGTGCAGCGAGACCTGGTCCGCGTCGTAGGCCGCCTCCACCTCCCACGGGCCGCAGAAGACCATGCCCTCGCCCTTTTCAAAGCTGCGCTCCACCGTCATGTAGTAGAGGCCCAGCACGATATCCTGCGACGGCACGATGACAGGGCCGCCGTTGGCGGGCGAGAGAATGTTGTTGGTGCTCATCATGAGCACGCGGCATTCGATCTGCGCCTCCACCGAAAGGGGAATGTGCACGGCCATCTGGTCGCCGTCGAAGTCGGCGTTGTAGGCGGTGCAGACCAGCGGATGCAGGCGGATGGCCTTGCCTTCCACCAGCAGGGGCTCAAAGGCCTGGATGCCCAGACGGTGCAGGGTGGGCGCGCGGTTGAGCAGTATGGGGTACTCGCGCACCACTTCGGAAAGAATGTCCCAGACCACCAGTTCCTCGCGCTCCACCATCTTCTTGGCGCTCTTGATGGTGGAGGCGTGCCCGCGTTTTTCCAGCTCGGAGTAGATGAAGGGCTTGAACAGTTCCAGCGCCATCTTTTTGGGCAGGCCGCACTGGTGCAGCTTGAGGTAGGGGCCCACGGTGATGACCGAACGGCCGGAGTAGTCCACGCGCTTGCCCAGCAGATTCTGGCGGAAGCGGCCCTGCTTGCCCTTGATCATGTCCGAGAGGGACTTGAGCGGGCGGCCGTTGGTGCCCGCGATGGCGCGGCCCCGGCGGCCGTTGTCGAAGAGGGCGTCCACAGCCTCCTGCAGCATGCGCTTTTCGTTGCGGATGATGATTTCCGGCGCGCCCAGTTCCATGAGCCGTTTCAGGCGGTTGTTACGGTTGATGACGCGACGGTAGAGGTCGTTGAGGTCCGAGGTGGCGAAGCGGCCGCCGTCCAGCGGGACGAGGGGGCGCAACTCCGGCGGAATGACGGGAATGACCTCCATGATCATCCATTCCGGCTTGTTCTCGGATTCAAGGAAGGCCTCGACGATTTTGAGGCGTTTGGTGATCTTCTTTTTCTTGGTCTGGCTCTTGGTGGCCTCGCCTTCCTCGCGCAGTTCCGTGCGCAGCTTTTCGAGATCCAGTTCTTCCAGCAGGGTGCGCACGGCCTCGGCGCCCATGCCCACGGTGAGCACGTCGTCGCTGCCGTAGTGGTCCAGCACCTGCAGATACTGGTCTTCGGAGATGACCTGGCGCTTCTGCAGGTTGGTCTGGCCGGGGTCCAGCACGATGTAGGAGTCAAAGTAAAGCACCTTTTCCAGATCGGCCATGGTCATGTCGAGCAGGGTGCCGATTTTGGAAGGCAGGGTCTTGAGAAACCAGATATGGGCCACGGGCGCGGCCAGCTCAATGTGGCCCATGCGTTCGCGGCGCACCTTGGAGGCGATGACCTCCACGCCGCATTTTTCACACACGATGCCGCGGTGCTTCATGCGTTTGTACTTGCCGCAGTTGCACTCATAGTCCTTCACGGGGCCGAATATCTTGGCGCAGAAAAGGCCGTCGCGCTCCGGCTTGAAGGTGCGGTAGTTGATGGTTTCCGGCTTCTTCACCTCGCCGTAGGACCATTCGCGGATGGTCTCGGGCGAGGCTATGGAAATCTGGATGGCTTTCAGGTTGCGGATGTTCGTCACATTGCTCGACGTGCCGCGTGCGGTGAAAAGATCGTCCAGGCTCATATATCGTTACCTTGCTGTAAAAGACTCGTTGGAATCGTTGACGCGCGTCCGGGGCCGGAAGAAGGGGGCCTGTCAGGCATCTTCCTCGCGCTCGCGCATGAAGCCCACGCGTTTGGGCTTCTTCTTCCCTTCTTCCTGATGCAGGGTCACGTTGAGGCCGAGGCTCATCAGTTCCTTGACCAGCACGTTGAAGGATTCGGGCAGGCCGGCTTCCAGGAAGTTGTCGCCCTTGACGATCTTCTCGTACATCTTCACGCGGCCGGTCACGTCGTCGGACTTGACCGTCAGGAACTCCTGCAGCAGATAGGCCGCGCCGTAGGCTTCCAGCGCCCACACTTCCATTTCGCCGAGGCGCTGTCCGCCGAACTGGGCCTTGCCGCCCAGAGGCTGCTGCGTCACCAGCGAGTAGGGGCCGGTGGAACGGGCGTGGATTTTTTCATCGACCAGATGGTGCAGCTTGAGCATGTACATGACGCCCGTGGTCACGCGGTTCCTGAAGGGCACGCCCGTGCGGCCGTCATACAGCGTGGTCTTGCCGTCGTTGGCAAGGCCCGCCTTGTCCATCCAGCCCCAGATCTCGTCTTCGGTTGCGCCGTCGAACACCGGAGTCTTGGTCACGATGCCGCTGCGCAGCTTGAGCACGGAGGCGCGGAATTCCTCGTCATCCATGCCGTCCACGAGCTTGCTGATTTCTTCGGAATTGTAGATGCCCTTGAGCTCTTCGCGCACCACCTTCAGGGCCGCGCCGGAATCCACCAACTCGGCCAGCTGGCGGCCCAACTCCTTGGCGCCCCAGCCCAGATGCGTCTCCATGATCTGCCCGATGTTCATGCGCGAGGGCACGCCCAGGGGGTTGAGCACAATGTCCACGGGGCGGCCGTCGGCGAAGAAGGGCATGTCCTCCTCGGGCAGGATGCAGGAAACCACGCCCTTGTTGCCGTGGCGGCCGGCCATCTTGTCGCCCACCGAGAGCTTGCGCTTGATGGCGATGTGCACCTTGACCATCTTGATGACGCCGGGAGGCAGATCGTCGCCTTCCGTGACTTTTTCACGCTTGGAGTCATAGATGGCCTTGAGATACTCGGCCTGATGGTCGTAATCCGCCAGAATGCCGGCCACGGCGTCGTTGACTTCCTTGCTCTTGAACAGCCCCTGCAGCTTCTTGACGGGCAGGGTGGCCAGCAACTCTTCCGTGAGGGCCGCGCCGGCCTCGGCCAGCACTTCGCCCTTTTTCTTCCCGGCGATGGAGGCGGCGATCTGCTTGCCTGTGACATGCGGAGCCAGCAGGGCGCGCGTGCGCTCGGAGAGGGCGCGCATGTGGTCGGCTTCCTTCTGGTCCAGCACCGCAGTGTCATGGGCCTCGATGGCCAGCGTGCGCTCGTCCTTCTCGCCGGAACGGCGGTTGAACACCTTCACGTCGATGATGGTGCCTTCCACTCCCGGCGGCACCTTGAGGGAGGTGTTCTTCACATCCCGGGCCTTCTCGCCGAAGATGGCGCGCAGGAGTTTTTCTTCCGGGGTGAGCTGGGTTTCGCCCTTGGGCGTGATCTTGCCCACCAGAATGTCGTCGGGCTTGACCGCCGCGCCGATGCGGATGATGCCGCTCTCGTCGAGGTTGCGCAGCATGTCCTCGCTGACGTTGGGAATATCGCGGGTGATTTCCTCCGGTCCCAGCTTGGTGTCGCGGGCCACCACCTCAAATTCCTCAATGTGGATGGAGGTGAAGGTGTCTTCCTTGACCGTGCGCTCGGAAATGAGGATGGAGTCTTCGTAGTTGTAGCCGCACCAGGGCATGAAGGCCACCACCAGGTTTTTGCCCAGGGCCAGCTCGCCGTCGTCGATGCCGGGGCCGTCAGCCAGTATCTGGCCTTTCTTCACCACCTGGCCGGGGCGGCAGGTGGGTTTCTGGCCGAAGCAGGAATTCTGGTTGGATTTGTGGAACTTGAGCAGATCATAGGCGCGCACGCCGCCCTGCTTCCTGAACACGTCGCCCTCGTAGGAAACCACAATGCGGTCGGCGTCGACGTATTCCACCTTGCCGTCGGCCGGAGCCACGATGCAGGCGCCGGAATCCCGCGCGACATCCACTTCCATGCCGGTGCCCACCAGCGGCTTCTCGGAGCGCAGCAGGGGCACGGCCTGGCGCTGCATGTTGGAGCCCATGAGGGCGCGGTTGGCGTCGTCGTGCTCCAGAAAGGGAATGAGCGCGGCCGAGATGGAAACCATCTGGCTCGGGGAGATGTCCATGAGGGTCACTTCCTCACGGGGGCGCATTTCCACCTCGCCCTTGACGCGCACCGTGACGTATTCGTCCAGCAGGCGGCCCTGCGCGTCCATGCGGGCGTTGGCCTGCGCCACCACCTCGTCACCCTCGCGCGAAGCGTCAAGATGTCTGATTTCGTCTGTGGCCTGCCCGTCGCGCACCACGCGGTAGGGCGTTTCGATAAAGCCGTAGTCGTTGACCTTGGCAAAGGTGGTCAGTGAAACGATAAGACCGATGTTCGGGCCTTCGGGCGTTTCGATGGGGCAGATGCGTCCGTAGTGCGAGGTGTGCACGTCGCGCACCTCAAAGCCGGCGCGTTCGCGGGTCAGACCGCCGGGGCCCAGGGCCGAAAGACGGCGCTTGTGCGTCACTTCGGAGAGGGAGTTGGTCTGGTCCATGAACTGCGAGAGCTGCGACGTGCCGAAAAACTCCTTAAGCACGGCGGCCACGGGCTTGGGATTGATGAGATCATGCGGCATGAGCGTGGAAATTTCCTGCAGGCTCATGCGTTCCTTGATGGCGCGTTCCATGCGCACCAGCCCGATGCGGTACTGGTTTTCCACCAACTCGCCCACCAGGCGCACACGACGGTTGCCCAGATGGTCGATGTCGTCGGCGGGGCCGTGGCTGTCCTTCAGCTGCACCAGCACCTTGATGGCGGTGAGGATGTCATTGTCGGACAGGGTGCGCAGATCGGCGTTTTCCTCCAGGCCCAGGCGCTGGTTGAGCTTGTAGCGGCCCACGGGCGAGAGGTCGTAGTAATCCGCATTGCGGAAGAGATTGTCAAAGAAGCTGGCCGCAATCTCCGCCGTGGGCGGGGAGGACGGACGCAGACGGCGGTAGATTTCTTCCTGGGCCTTCAGCTGGTCGGGAATGCGGTCCAGCACCAGCGTGTCGCGGATGGAGGAGGAGGTGTCCGTACCCTTGGTGTGCAGCACGGAGAGGCTCTTGATGCCCGCGTCACGAAAACGCTCCAGCAGGCCGGGGGTGATTTCGTCGGCGGCTTCGGCCAGCACCTCTCCGGTATTGGGGTCGGCCACGTCGTCGGCAAGGAACATGCCGTCCAGCGTGTCGGGACGCACTTCAACCGCCTCAATGCCCGCCTCGCAGATGAGCCGCCAGCCGCGTTTGGTGATGGGCTTGCCCGCCTTGATGATGACATTGCCTTCCTTGTCGGCGATGTCGGCGTAGGCGTTGTCCTTGCGGTACAGCTCCTTCTTCACCTCCCAGAAGATGCGGTCAGGGTCTTCCAGGCGGTAGCGTTCCGTGGTGTAGAAGTACTCCAGAATCTGCCGCTTGGTCATGCCCATGGCCTTGAACAGGATGGTGGCGGGCATTTTGCGGCGACGGTCGATGCGGACGTAGAGGATGTCCTTGTGGTCAAAGTCAAAATCAAGCCAGGAGCCGCGCATGGGGATGACCCGGCAGGAGTAGAGCACCTTGCGGCTGGTGTGGGTCTTGCCGCCGTCATGCTCGAAAATGATGCCCGGCGAGCGCTGCAGCTGGTTGACAATGACGCGCTCGGTGCCGTTGACAATGAAGGTGCCCTTCTCGGTCATCAGGGGCAGGGTGCCGAAATAGATGTCCTGCTCCTTGATGTCGCGGATAGTGCGGTTGCCCGACGCTTCGTCGGTGTCGTAAACAACAAGGCGCACCTTGATGCGCATGGGCGCTTCATAGGTGAGACCCTTGGAAATGCATTCAGCCTGGTCGTACTTGGGTTCGCCCACTTCATAGCTGACAAATTCGAGGCTGGCGGTCTTGTTGAAATCCTCAATGGGAAAGACCGTCCGGAAGACGCCCTCAAGCCCTTCGTCGGGCTTGCGGTCAGCTTCCGCCACGCCTTCCTGGAGGAATTTCTGATAGGAATCTATCTGCAGGTTCAACAGATGGGGTATGGGAAGGGAAACCTTGATCTTGCCGAACTGTTTGGTGAGCTGGCCCATGGGTACCTCAGGTAGGTAGCGGTTGCGCCCCGGCTGCGGCGTTGGGGGTCCGTTCGGCCGGCGGGCAAAAAACTTGCTGTCACTGCACCCTGAAAAGCGCTCTGGCGTGGGGCAAAAACTTAACGAACACAGGGCGTAAAAAACCCATCCCTGTTGCAGAAACAGGGCGTGGGCCTGCGGTTGCTATCTTGAAAAGATATGTGTATTCGATAAGTTGTTGAAAAACAGGGAAATGCCTCCAGCGCCAGCCATTGAAAGAGAACTCTTACCCGAAATTTTGTTGCTTGACAAGTAAAAAAATTGGCGGCCGGAACCTGTCTGTATACTTCGGAACCGACCGGAGTGCAAGGCATATCGGAAACTTCGAGTGGTTGCAGCGTCGCGTACAAAAAAAGCGGAGCCCGAAGGCTCCGCTTCCGTACTCGCAGTAGGCCGAGCTTACTTGATTTCGACGGTGGCGCCGGCTTCGGTGAGCTGCTTCTTGGCTTCCTCGGCCTCTTCCTTGGAAACGCCTTCCTTCAGGGTGGCGGGGCAGCCGTCGACCTTTTCCTTGGCTTCCTTGAGGCCCAGGGTGGTCAGGGCGCGCACGACCTTGATGACGCCGATCTTGTTGGCGCCGGCTTCCTTCAGGATAACGTCGAACTCGGTCTTTTCCTCGGCGGCCTCGGGGGCGGCGCCGCCGGCGGCCGGCGCGGCCATGACCATAGCGGCGGCGGGGGCGGCGGCGGAAACGCCGAACTTGTCTTCCAGTTCCTTGATGAACTCGGAGAGTTCGAGGACGGTCATATTGCTGATGAATTCAACAACGTCTTCTTTGGTAACGGCCATGATAGTCTCCTGATCTTTGGCTGAGTGCTGATTTTTGGCAGTGCTGTCCGTTATGCCGCCTTGGCCTTCTGCTCTTCAATGCCCTTGAGGGCATACAGCAGGCCGCGCAGCATGTTGGCGAACAACGACACAAAATTGGTGGGCACGGCGTTCATGGTGCCGAGCATCTGGCCGAGGAGCTGCTCCCTGCCGGGCAGCTTGGCCAGAGCGTCAATCTGGTCGGCGGCCATGGGCTTGCCGTCCAGGCTGGCGCAACGCAGCTGAAACAGCTTGCTTTGCCTGGCAAAATCACTGAGCGTCTTGGCCACCGCCACAGGGTCGTCGAACCCAAAGGCCACGCCGCAGTTTTCATGGAACTTGTCCTTGATAACGTCGTGCGTGCCGCCGGTCAGAGCGATGCGGGCCAACGTGTTTTTGACGACGTGGTATTCGCCGCCGGCCTTGCGCAGGCCAACACGGAGGTTCGTCAGCTCTTCCACCGTCATGCCCTTGAAGTCCGTGATCACCGCAAAGGAAGCCTTGTCGGCGCGAGCCTTCATGGCTTCAATGATTGCGGCTTTTCCAGACCTGTCCACGTGATACCTCTCACGTTCGGGGTTGCCGGGTGGAATGCCGAGCCAAAGAGAAGATGTCTGGACAGGACATTAAGGGCCGGGCCCGCCTGTCGTCTTCGACTCGAATTCCGTTTCCTCAGACAGTTTGCGGACGGTCCCGAAAAAGGCCCGCCCGAAACCTTGAAAGGCAGGACATCCCCCCAAAAAGGGGAACGCCCCTAGCCCTCAAGAAAATTTTTCACCTTGGCCATGTCGATCTTGAAGCCGGGGCCCATGGTGGTGGACACCGCCATGGACAGCATGTACGCGCCCTTGGCGGCGGCGGGCTTCAGACGATTGACCGTGTCGAGCAGGGCCTTGAGGTTGCCGAGAATCTTCTCGGGCCCGAAGGAGACCTTGCCGAGGGGCGCGTGCAGCACACCGGCCTTGTCCACCTTGAAGTCAACGCGGCCGGCCTTCAATTCGCTGACGGCCTTGGCCACGTCAAAGGTGACGGAGCCGGTTTTGGCGTTGGGCATGAGACCGCGGGGACCAAGCAGACGGCCTATCTGGCCCACAAGGGCCATAACGTCAGGGGTGGCCACAGCGGCGTCAAAATCCAGCCAGCCTTCCTTGATCTTGGCCACCAGATCTTCCGCGCCCACAAAATCGGCGCCGGCGTCCTTGGCCTCAGCCTGCTTTTCGCCCTTACAGAACACCACCACGCGCACGGTCTTGCCCAGCCCGTGGGGCAGGGTGACGGCGCCGCGCACCATCTGGTCGGAATATTTGGGGTCAACGCCGAGGCGAATGGCCACATCGACCGTCTCGTCAAATTTGGCGAACGCGGCGGCCAGCGATTTGCTCACGGCGTCTTCAATGCTGAAGCGCTCCTGAAGGTTGTTGCCTTCCAGCGCCTTGCGAAAATTTTTGCCATGTTTGGGCATGTGAGGATCCTTTCGTTTGGCATCTCCTGCCGAACTCCGTCATGTGCGGAGGCGGCAGTACAATTGATTTCAACGATACGCCGGAAGGGAACGCCCTTCGGCGGCGCAAGCCGAAGCAGGGAAATGCCGAAGCATGCGGCGCTGCTGCGGGCTTACTTAACGTCAATGCCCATGCTGCGGGCGGTGCCGGCAATGGACTTCACCGCAGCTTCCACTGTGGCGGCGTTCAGATCGGGCAGTTTGATCTTGGCGATTTCTTCAACCTGCGCCATGGTCAGGCTGCCGACCTTGTTGCGGTTGGGCTCGCCGGAGCCTTTTTCAATCTTCGCAGCCTTCATGATCAGCACCGCGGCCGGAGGGGTCTTGGTGATGAAGGTGAAGGAACGGTCAGCGTACACCGTGATGACCACGGGAATGATCATTCCCTTCTGATCCTGGGTACGGGCATTGAATTCCTTGCAGAAGCCCATGATGTTCAGGCCGTGCTGACCCAGGGCCGGGCCCACCGGCGGAGAAGGGTTGGCCGCGCCCGCGGGAATCTGCAGTTTAATCTTGGCAACTTCTTTCTTGGCCATGTGCGTTATCCTTCATCGCTGCCCACGTGCGCAGGGAGCAACCCTGCGGCGCGGTGTCATTAACCTTTGGTTACCTGTACGAAGTCCAGTTCCACCGGCGTCTGGCGGCCAAAGATGGAAACGGAAACGCGCAGCTTCCCCTTGTCGTAGTTGACGTCTTCCACCACGCCGTTGAAACCGCCGAACGGGCCTTCAATGACGCGCACCTCGTCGCCGCGATCAAAATTGAACTTGGGCCGCGGCGTTTCTTGGCGGGTTTCCATCAGCGCCAGAATGCGCTGAGCTTCGCTTTCACGCATGGGCGTGGGGCGGTTCTTGCCGCCCACGAAACCCGTGACCTTGGAGATGTTCTGCACCAGATGCCATGAAAGGTCCGTCATGATCATGCGCACCATGACATAGCCGGGGTAAAACTTGCGCGTCGTGGTGCGCTGCTGTCCGCCCTTGGTGGGTTCGATAACCTTTTCCGTGGGGACCACGACTTCCTCGATAAGCCCCTGATCCTGCCCGGTGCGGCGCAACTCGTTGATGGTCTTCTGCACACGCTGCTCGAAACCGGAGTAGGTGTGTACGATATACCAACGAGCCTTCTTGGAGAGCTCGGAAGTTTCGTCGATAACAGGGTCGTTGTTCATAGCGGCCTTCAGGACAGTATGGACTTGATCAGGGTAGACAGACCGAAGTCCACCAGCCCCAGAATGACAGCCATCACGGCTACGAAGCCCAGCACGGCCAGTGTGGCTTTGCGCGTTTCCTGCAGCGTGGGCCAGGTGACCTTGCGCAGTTCGGCCCGTGAATCCTCCACATAGCGCATGAAGCGCGTGATGGGATTGGGCGCATTTTCCGCCTTGAGGTCGGCAGGTTGAGCTTGTTTTTTTGCCATGGTGAAGTCCGGAGATAAAAAATGGCAGGGCAGGAGGGATTCGAACCCCCAACTTGCGGTTTTGGAGACCGCCGCTCTAGCCGTTAGAGCTACTGCCCTGCGCGCCGTCCGGGGGGCGGTGCGCCCCCCGGCGGAATGTTGTTACCTGGTTTCGCGATGCAACGTGTGCTTCTTGTCCCAGGGGCAATACTTTTTGATTTCCAGCCGCCCGGTGGTGTTCTTCTTGTTCTTCCGGGTGCTGTAGTTACGGCGTTTGCACTCGGTGCAGGCCAGAATGATATTGACTCGCATACGCTACTCGATGATTTCGGTCACCACGCCGGAACCCACGGTGCGGCCGCCTTCACGGATGGCGAAGCGCAGACCGGCTTCCATGGCGATGGGCGCGATGAGTTCGACGATGAACTGGCTGTTGTCGCCGGGCATGACCATTTCCACGCCTTCAGGCAGATTGATGACGCCGGTGATGTCTGTGGTGCGGAAGTAGAACTGCGGACGGTAGCCGGAGAAGAAGGGCGTGTGACGACCGCCTTCTTCCTTGGAGAGGACGTACACTTCCGCCTTGAACTTCTTGTGAGGCGTGATGGTCTTGGGAGCCGCGAGCACCTGGCCGCGTTCCACTTCGTCGCGCTTGGTGCCGCGCAGCAGCACGCCGATGTTGTCGCCGGCCTGGCCCTGGTCAAGCAGCTTGCGGAACATTTCCACGCCGGTGCAGGTGGTCTTCTGGGTGGGTTTGATGCCCACGATTTCCACTTCGTCGCCGACCTTGATGATGCCGCGCTCCACACGACCGGTCACCACAGTGCCGCGGCCGGAAATGGAAAACACGTCTTCGATGGGCATCAGGAAAGGCTTGTCAATGTCGCGCTGCGGATCGGGGATGAACTCGTCGCAGGCCTTGAGCAACTCGGCAATGCACTTGGCTTCGGGAGCGTCGGGGTTGTCGCATTCCAGCGCCTTGAGGGCGGAACCGCGGATGACCGGCACCTCGTCGCCGGGGAAGTCGTAGCTGGAGAGCAGTTCGCGCACTTCCAACTCCACGAGTTCCAGCAACTCCTCGTCGTCCACCAGGTCGCACTTGTTCAGGAAGACCACGAGCTGGGGCACGCCCACCTGACGGGCGAGCAGGATGTGCTCACGGGTCTGGGGCATGGGGCCGTCAGTGGCGGCCACCACCAAGATGCCGCCGTCCATCTGCGCGGCGCCGGTGATCATGTTTTTGATGTAGTCAGCGTGGCCGGGGCAGTCGACGTGGGCATAGTGGCGCTTGTCGGTCTCGTATTCCACATGCGCGGTGGAGATGGTGATGCCGCGTTCCTTTTCTTCGGGAGCCTTGTCGATTTCGTCATACGAAATGAACTGGCCCTCGCCCTTGAGGCCGGCAATCTTGGTGATGGCGGCGGTCAGGGTGGTCTTGCCGTGGTCGATGTGGCCGATGGTGCCGATGTTTACGTGGGGCTTTTTGCGTTCGTATTTTTCCTTGCCCATTGTACGTCTCCCTGGAGAAAAAATGTTTGCGTTTTACTAACGTTACAAAAATCGATGCGCGTTTTCGCTGCAACGCCCTCGCGTAACGACTGCGGCAGTGGGATGAAGCGCCAAATGGTCCGCTGTCCGCATAAAATCCCTGGACACCAGGGAACGTGCATTGGCATGCAGGAAATGGAGAGACGGTTCAGGCAGGATGTGGAGCGGGAAACGGGATTCGAACCCGCAACCCTCAGCTTGGAAGGCTGATGCTCTAGCCGTTGAGCTATTCCCGCACGTTACCGTAGTTCCCGACAGAATCCTGTCTCCTACAGCCAAGGCAGTTTTGTAAGCCGGCCACCCGCCGTCAACAACCCGGGATGACGGAATGAGTGGTGGTGGAGGGGGGTGGATTTGAACCACCGAAGTCTTACGACGACAGATTTACAGTCTGTTCCCTTTGGCCACTCGGGAACCCCTCCACGCTTTGCCGCAAGAGCCGGTTCACGGCTCCTGTTCAGCTTTTTGTGGAGCTGGCGATGGGACTCGAACCCGCAACCTGCTGATTACAAATCAGCTGCTCTGCCAGTTGAGCTACGCCAGCGGCAAGACGGCTTATTAGCCGTTTTCATTCTGTTTGGCAAGCAGAAAATGCATGTTGTCGCGTTTTTTTCCGTCATGTCGGATTTTCGCCGCATAAACGGGGCGACGCCCAGATAATGCCCCGTTTTTGCATCATAGCCGTTTTTGGGCAGTGGTGCAACGCTCCAACCCGCATAAATCATGACGGGTTTCCACGTTTGCAAAATCTGCCTCCCGCAGCAGTTCCCGCACGGCCCGGCCCTGCGTTGCGCCGTGCTCCAGCAGCACGCGGCCGCCGGGCCGCAATGCCGCTGCCGCGGCGCGGATGGCCGCTTCCAGATGGCGCAGCCCGTTATTTTCGGAAAAAAGCGCTTCATGCGGCTCCCAGTCCAGCACTTCGTCCATGACGCTTTCCCGCTCGGCTTCGGCAATATAGGGAGGATTGGCGACCAGAAGGTCCAGCGAGCCGGGGTGCAGCGGCGGCCGCGTCATGTCGCCGCGCAGCAGGGCGACGCGCTCTTGCAGCCTGTGTTGCGCGCCATTGGCGGCCGCGACGGCCAGAGCGTCGGCGCTGATGTCCAGCAGCACGCCGCGCCAGCCTGGGCGCTCTGCGGCGAGCGTCAGGCCGATGCAGCCCGTGCCTGCGCCCAGATCCGCAAAACGCAGGGGTGTCGGCGGCAGGAGCTCCAGCGCGCTGTCCACCAGCAGTTCCGTCTCCGGCCGGGGGATCAGGGTGTGCCGCGTGACATGGAAAACGCGCCCGTAAAATTCCCTGTGTCCGGTGAGATGCGCCACGGGGCAGCCCTGTGCGCGTCGGGCCGTCAGCGCGTCGAGCTTTTGTTCCTCCTCGGCTGTCAAAACGCGCTGCGCCTCCATGACGCAGAAGAGGCGGGCGGAACCCTGCACAGCGCCCGGCGCGGCGGGGCGCAGCGTTTCCTGCGCCAGCATTGCAGCGGAAAGGCGGGGGCTGTCCACCCCCGCCTTTGTCAGCCGTGCGACGGCCGCGTCAAGATAGTCTCTGAGGCGCACGGGTCAGGCCTTGCGGCTGCGGCCTCCGGCGGGCGCAGATTTTTTGCCGGGCGCGGTCCCGGGTGCACGTTGGGCGGCGGTTTTCGCCGCGCCTCTTCGGTCCCCGGCGGGCGAGCCGGCGTCTTCAAAAACCAGGGCGGGCAGTTCGTCGTAATGGCGTACGGGATGCACCTCGATGCGTTTGAGCAGATCCTGCGGCACTTCTTCCAGATCCTTGACGTTCTGGTGGGGAATGCACACATGTTTGAGCCCGCGCGCCACGCCCGCCAGAATCTTCTCCTTGATGCCGCCCACGGGCAGCACCCGGCCCTGCAGGGTTATCTCGCCGGTCATGCACACGTCGGCCCGCACCCGGCGGCCGCTCAGGGCCGAGATGAGCGCCGTGGTCAGGGTGACGCCCGCCGAGGGGCCGTCCTTGGGGGTGGCCCCCGCAGGCACATGGACATGCAGGTCGTGCTTCGTCAAAAAGCCGGGGTCAACCCCCAGTGTTTCCGCCCGGCTGCGGATATAACTCAGGGCGGCCTGGGCGCTCTCCTTCATGACGTCGCCCAGCTGGCCGGTGAGCGTCAGGGCGCCCTTGCCCTTCATGACCGTGGCTTCCACGGTCAGCACCTCGCCGCCGGCCGGGGTCCAGGCCAGCCCTAGGGCCATGCCGGGCGCGAGGTTCTTTTCCCTTTCGTCCTCAATGAAGCGCGGCGCGCCGAGCATGGCTTCCACGGCGGCCGTGCCGACCCTGAAGGGGCCTTTCTCGCCTTCCGCCTTGCGGCGGGCGAGCTTGCGGCAGACGGAGGATATCTCGCGTTCCAGGTTGCGCACCCCGGCCTCGCGCGTGTACTCGCGGGTGATTTTTGTCAGGGCGGCGTCCGTGAGTTTCACGTCTCCGGCCTTGAGGCCGTTGTCTTCAACCTGCTTGGGCAGCAGGTGCTTCCGGGCGATTTCCGTCTTTTCCTGCATGGTGTAGCCGGGCAGGGAGATGACCTCCATGCGGTCGCGCAGGGCAGCGGGGATGGTGTCCAGGTGGTTGGCCGTGCAGATGAACATGACCTTGGAAAGATCAAAGGGCACGTTCAGGTAGTGATCGCTGAAGCTGAAGTTCTGTTCCGGGTCCAGCACTTCCAGCAGGGCGGAGGAGGGGTCGCCCCTGAAGTCCGTGCCCAGCTTGTCCACCTCGTCCAGCATCATGACGGGATTGCGCGTGCCCGCCTGCTTGAGCGCCTGGATGATGCGTCCCGGCATGGCGCCGATATAGGTGCGCCGGTGCCCGCGAATTTCGGCCTCGTCGTGCATGCCGCCCAGCGAAAGCCGCTGGAACTTGCGGCCCAGCGCCCGCGCGATGGAGCGCCCCAGCGAGGTCTTGCCCACGCCCGGAGGGCCTGCAAAGCAGAGGATGGGCCCCTTGGAATGGGGATTGAGCTTGCGCACGCTCAGGAATTCGAGAATGCGGTCCTTGATTTTGGCGAGCCCGCAGTGATCCTCGTCGAGGATCTGTTTGGCATGGGCGATGTCGAGCCGGTCGCGCGACAGCTTTTTCCAGGGCAGTTCCACCAGCCAGTCCAGATAGGTGCGCGCCACATTGGCTTCGGAGGAATCGGCGTGCATGCCGGCAAGGCGTCGCAGCTGCTTGTCCGCCTCCTTGCGCACGTCCTTGGGCAGCCCCGCCTTGTCCAGGGCTTTCCTGAGGTTGTCCAGATCCTCCTCGTCGTTCTCGTCCTTGTCGCCCAGCTCGTTGTGGATGGCCTTGAGCTGTTCGCGCAGGAAATAGTCTTTCTGCGCCTTGTCCATGCCCTCGCGGGCGGAACTCTGGATGCGCGCCTGCACGGTGGCCACCTCCACCTCGCGCTGCAGCTGGCTGTTGACAAGCTCCAGGCGCTCCACGGGATTCTCCGTTTCGAGGATGCGCTGGGCATCGGCGGTTTTCATGCGCATGTTGGCGGCGATGAGGTCGGCCAGACGGCCGGGATCGTCCACGCCCTGCAGGACGGCCAGCACATCGGGGGAGGAAAGCCCGCGCAGGGTGAGCACCTTTTCGCTCTGCTCACGCACGGAGCGCAGCAGGGCCTCCACGGTGGCGTCCGTGGCAGGGGTCTGTTCCGCTACGGGTTCAATGCGGGCCTCAAGGTAGGGGTCCACCTGGGGATAGCCGGAAATGCGGGCGCGGCTGACGCCCTGCACCAGAATTTTTACGCGCGAATCCGGCATCTTGAGCATGCGCATGACCTGCACCACGGTGCCGACCGTGTAGAGGTCCTGCGGGCCGGGTTCTTCGGTGGATTCCTCCTTCTGCGCGCAAACCAGGAGGTGCCGGCCGGATTTCAGGGCCGCGTCCACCGCATGCACGGATTTTTCGCGTCCGATGAACAGCGGCAGAATCATGTAATTGAAAATCACCACATCGCGCACAGGCAGCACGGGCAGGACTTCGGGAATATCCTGCACGGCGGCATTGGGCCCGCCTTCATGTTCCTTCTGCCCGGCGGCGTCGCCGGTTCTGTGCTGTTCTTCCGCGTTGCTGCCGGCGGGTTCCGCGGCGGCGGGCGCTGCGGGGCGCGCAAGCGGATTCTTTTCATTGTAGTCGGCCATATATGCTCCCCGACTGCTCAAATACGCTGCGATTGCGTGATGCTGTAGCAGTCTCCTTCGGTGACGATGACATGATCCAGAAAGCGCAACCCCATGTGCGGCGCCAGCCGCTGCAGTTCTTCCGTCAGCAGGCGGTCCTGCGGCGACGGCCCCGGATTGCCGCCGGGATGGTTGTGCACCAGGATGATGCCGCTGGCCTTGTGCAAAAGCGCCGCTTCCAGAACATCCCGCGGATAGACGGGCACATCGGCGACGCCGCCCCGCCGCAGCATTTCCCAGGCGATAAGGCGGTTGCTTCTGTCCACCAAGGCAAGCCAGCATTCCTCATGCGGGCTGCCGCTCAGCCGAACCCGGGCGACGCGGGCCACCTCCTGCGGCGTTGCCAGCACTTCGCGCTTGAACACGGCTGACCCCACATAGCGAACCCGCGTTTCACGCAGCACCCGCCAGAAGGCCAGCAGGCCGGAACCGAAGCCCGGCACCTGCAGAAGTTCGTCGGGGCGGGCGTCCAGCACGCCGCGGATGCTGCCGAAGCGTCGCAGCAGTTCCTTGGCAAGGGGCTTGGTGTCCTTGCGCGTGAGGCTGTAGCCGAGCAGAAGCTCCAGTACCTCGTAGTCCGCCACCGCAGCGGGGTTCAGTTCCATTCGTTGCCGTAGCCGGGCTCGATGCCCCAGAAAAGAGGCGGGGGCGGGGTTGGGCTTTGCTGTCATACGATAAGCAGTATTGAAGGTTGCGCAAGGGGGGAGCGGGAGGATTCCTTATGATTTATTCATTCGTCCGGCGGTCGGAGCAAACAGGGTCGTCATGCGCGCGGCAAAATATTCCAGGCTCTGGGCGGGGGTGCGACGCCCGCTTTTTACCTGCAGTTCCGCATCCATGACGGCGGCCATCCCCTCGGCCAGCGCCGCCGGGCCCATGCGGGCGGCCAGCGTGCGCTTGAAGGCGGCGTCGCTGGGGTGCATGCGCACGTTTTCTCCGGCCTGGAGCTTCCAGAGCAGACGCAGCTCGCGCGCCACCAGGGCCAGCAGGGAGAACAGCAGGCTGTCGCCGTCATCGCTGCGCGCCAGTTCCCTCCAGACGGCGGGCAGGTTGCCCGCCTCCATATGCCGTATGCAGGAAAAAATATTGCATTCCGGGCTCCATGAGGCGGTGGCCGTCATGGCCTGTGTTATGCGCCCGGCGTCCGGCGCCGTTTCCCGCGCAGCGTCGCGCAGCAGGCAGAGCTTGGCCAGCTCGTTCTCGATGGCCTGCGCGTCAGGCGGCACCGAGGCGCAGAACTGTTCCAGCGCCTCCGGCGCAAAATCCAGCCCCAGCGTCCTGGCCCGCTGCAGCACATGTTTTTTGACGGCCCGTTCGGTCAGGCCGTCCTGCCGCCAGATCCAGCCCTGCCGGTCCGCAAAGGCCATGCAGCGCAGTTTGGCGATATGGGCCGGGAGCTTGGGCTGGCCTTTTTCCCAGTGCCCTTCCAAGCAAAAAAAGGGCCAGCATTGCTCCGAGGGGCGGCCCAGGGCGCGGGAAATTTTTTTCCACACGGCGGCGGGCCAGAGTTGCGCCTGCCGTGCCACCAGCACGCGCGGCGCGCCGAACAGCCCCTGCAGGGTGAGCTGCTCCCAGAAGCGCGGCGGCGGTTCCTCGTCGCCCCAGTAGACGTGGCGCTCCCAGCGGCCCGAAGCCGGGGGATGCCCGGCCAGCAGTTGCTCCAGGCGCGCGCGCAGCAGCTGCCCGTCAGGGCAGATCAGAAAGGAGAAACCGGGGCGTGCGTCGTTGTTCATACCACACTGATCATGGGCGCAGGCGGCGCAATGGGGAGAAGGCGCGCCCCGACAGCCGCTGTCCGGGCGCGTCTGTGTCCGGCGTCGGAACTCGGCCGTCTGCGCGCCGACGCTAGTTCGCCACAATATTGACCAGTTTGCCCGGCACGACCACCACCTTGCGCACGGTACGTCCCGCGATGTGGCGTTGCACGGCCGGATCGGCCAGGGCGGTCTGCTCCAAGACGTCCTTGTCTGCTCCGGCGGGCGTCTGTACCGTGCCGCGCAGTTTGCCGTTGACCTGCAGGGCCACGGTGACCATGTCCTGCGCGGTGGCGGCCTCGTCCCACTGGGGCATAATCTCCGCCGAGAGGGACGTCGCGTGCCCCAGCCGTTCCCACAATTCCTCGCACACATGCGGCGTGACGGGAGAGAGCAGGGTGAGCACGGAGGCCATGGCCGAAGAGAAGACGCGGCGGCCGCCCTCGCTGCCGCGCAGGGCCTCGCGCGACAGGTACATGGCGTTGACCAGCTCCATGACGGCGGCGATGGCCGTGTTGAACTGGAAGCGGTCGCCCATGTCTTCGCCGCATTTTTTCACCGTGAGGTGTTCACGGCGGCGCAGCTCGCGGGCTTCGGGCGCGGCGGCATCCTCGGCCGTGGACTGGCAGGCCTTGAGGGGCAGAAGATGTTCCCGTTCTTCCTCAAAGAGCCGCCACACGCGCCCGATGAACCGTGACGCGCCCTCAATGCCGGAGTCGGACCAGTCAAAATCGCGCTCCGGCGGTGCGGCGAACAGGCAGAACAGGCGCACGGTGTCCGCGCCGTATTTCTCGATCATTTCCGAGGGCGCGACAATATTGCCCTTGGATTTGGACATCTTGCCGCCGTCCTTGAGCACCATGCCCTGCGTCAGCAGGTTGCTGAAGGGTTCGGCGAGGTCGGCGGGGTAGAATCCCAGATCGCGCAGGGCCTTGGTGAAGAAGCGGGCGTAGAGCAGATGCAGGATGGCGTGTTCCACGCCGCCGATATACTGATCCACAGGCAGCCAGTATTTGAGCGCCGCCGGATCGAAGGGGGCCTGCTCGTTGCGCGGGCTTGTGTAGCGCGCAAAATACCAGGAAGACTCCACAAACGTGTCCAGGGTGTCCGTCTCGCGGCGGGCCGGGCCGCCGCAGCGGGGGCATCGGCAGGCCGCGAAGGATTCCGTCTCCGGCAGGGGCGAGCGCCCGTCCTCGCGCACATGGGCGTCCAGGGGCAGCAGCACGGGCAGGTTCTCTTCCTTTTCCGGCACGAGGCCGCACTGTTCGCAGTAGACCACGGGGATGGGCGCGCCCCAGTAGCGCTGGCGCGAGATGTTCCAGTCGCGCAGGCGGAACTGCGTGGTGGCTCTGCCCTTGCCCTGCTTTGCCAGCTCGTCGGTAACGGCTTTTTTGCCCGTTTCGTTGTCCATGCCGTCGAAGGGGCCGGAATTGACCATGACGCCGGGGCCGCTGTATGCCCCGGTCATGGCGTCCGGATCAAGATGTTCCCCCCTGGGTTCCACGACGACCCTGATGGGCAGGCCGTATTTGCGGGCGAATTCAAAGTCGCGCTGGTCGCCGCAGGGCACGCCCATGACCGCGCCGGTGCCGTAGTCGGCCAGCACGAAGTTGCCCAGCCACAGGGGCACGCGCTGGCCGGTGAGCGGATGCACGGCGTAGGCCCCGGTGAAGATGCCTTCCTTTTCCAGCGAGTCGGACTGGCGGTCAATGCGGTCCATGTTGCGGATGCGTTCCACAAAGGCGCGCACTTCGTCGGCTTTTTCGTAGCCTTCGATGAGCTGTTCCACCAGCGGATGTTCCGGGGCCAGGGTGATGAAGCTGACGCCGAAGAGCGTGTCGGGTCTGGTGGTGAAGACTTCCAGCCCTGTTGTCGGGCCGTCGGCGCCCTGCAGGGTTTTCTCCAGCCCGAAGGTGATGGCCGCGCCCGTGGATTTGCCTATCCAGTTGCGCTGCATGGCCAGCACGCGGTCGGGCCAGCCGCCTTCGAGGCGGGCAAGATCCTGCAGGAGTTCGTCGCCGTAGGCGGTGATCTTGAGGAACCACTGGGTCAGATCCTTCTGCACCACATGGCTGTCGCAACGCCAGCACAGGCCGTCAATGACCTGCTCGTTGGCCAGCACCGTGTGGCAGGAGGGGCACCAGTTCTGCGGGGCCTTCTTGCGGTAGACAAGGCCCTTTTCCAGCAGGCGCAGGAAGAACATCTGCTCCCAGCGGTAGTATTCCGGCCGGCAGGTGGCCACTTCGCGCGCCCAGTCGTAGGAATAGCCCAGGCGCTTGAGCTGCGTGCGCATGTTGTCGATATTGGCGTAGGTCCATTTGGCGGGGTGGGTGCGGTTCTTGATGGCCGCATTTTCGGCGGGCAGGCCGAAGGCGTCCCAGCCCATGGGGTGCAGCACGTTGTAGCCCTGCATGCGCTTGGCGCGCGCCACCACATCGCCGATGGCATAGTTGCGCACATGGCCCATATGGATGTTGCCCGAGGGGTAGGGGAACATTTCCAGCACATAGTATTTGGGCTTGCCGCTTTCATGCGTGCAGGCGAAGGAATGCTTCTCCTGCCAGCGGGCCTGCCATTTCTCTTCGATTGCCTGCGGATTGTAGCGTTCGTGCGTCATGAGGCATTACCCGACTTGCTGGGATGTGGTGGATATGTGCGCGACGGGCCGTGCAAGCCCGCCGTTTTCCAGCGCCTTGGCCACGGCGTCCAGAATGCCGTTGACAAAGCTGCCGGCGTTGTTTTCGCCGAACCGGCGGCTGAGTTCCAGCGCCTCGTTGATGGCGACCTTGGGGGGAATGTCGCTTCGGAACATCATTTCAAAGACGGCCAGCCGCAGCAGGGTCAGTTCCACCCGGCCCATGCGGTCCACCCGCCAGTTGCGCGAGTAACGGCCGATGGTTTCGTCCAGCAGCTTCCCGCTTTTCCACACGCCCTCCACCAACTCCCAGGCAAAGCCGGAAGGGGCGGCGGAGGCGTCGCCCTCCTGCCGGGGGGGATGATCCGGCGAGTTGCAGAAAATGCGGCGCAGTTCGTCCAGGTCGCGCGCCGGGGAGAAGGAAAGACCGTACAGCACTTGGAATGCCAGTTCGCGCTCTCCGTGGCGGGTCGCCGCCTTGCCCCTGGCCATGGGTTACAGCTGCTCCATAACGCGGATGGTTTCCAGCATGGCGGCGGCGGCTTCCACGCCCTTGTTGCCGCCCTTGGAACCGGCGCGTTCGATGGCCTGCTCGATGGTGTCGCAGGTCAGCAGCCCGAAGCCTATGGGCGTGCCGGATTCCAGCATGCTCTGGGCGATGCCCTTGCTGGCTTCCGCGCAGACATAGTCGAAATGGGGCGTCCCGCCGCGGATGACCGCACCCAGGGCCAGCACGCCGCTGTATTTGCCGCAGGCGGCCAGCTTCCGGCAGACCAGGGGCAGCTCGAACGCGCCTGGCACGCGCAC
This sequence comes from Desulfovibrio desulfuricans, assembly GCA_015062205.1. Classification (GTDB taxonomy): domain Bacteria; phylum Desulfobacterota; class Desulfovibrionia; order Desulfovibrionales; family Desulfovibrionaceae; genus Desulfovibrio; species Desulfovibrio desulfuricans_D. The sequence goes on along the minus strand of SUVB01000027.1, from coordinate 22,107 downwards.
CAGGGTGACGTCGGCATCGTCAATGCCGTGGCGTTCCAGATAGTCCAGCGCGCCGCTGATCAGGCGGTCCACAATGAAATCATTGAAGCGGGCGGCAACAATGGCCACCTTGAGGCCCTTGGCGTCCAACTGGCCGACAATGGTCGTAACCGTGCTCATGAATACGCTCCTTGTGCAGTCGCAATAGCATCCGGCGCGCCGAAAGCGCCCGCGGCCGGCAATGGCGCAGCGTTACATAAAGCCGTTGCGCAGCAGCATCTCGCGGTCCACCCCGGCCGCCGCGCTTCCCCTTCCGTCCGGCCGCGCGCCGAAATTGCGCCGGTCAAGCAGGCTGCGCACATATTTGCCGATGATGTCGGTCTCCATGTTCACCAGGCATCCGGGCCGCCAGCGGCGCATGGTGGTGCGCTTCTGCGTGTCGGGGATGATGTTCACTTCCAGAAAATCCGGGCCGCAGGCGTTGACCGTGAGGCTGATGCCGTCCAGACACACCGACCCCTTGGCGATGACCTCCGGCCCGTATTCGGTAGGGAAGGCAAGGCGGCAGCGTAGGGATTGACCCGCGGCGCTCACGGCGCGCACTGTGGCCAGGCAGTCCACATGCCCGCTGACGAGATGCCCGCCCAGCCTGTCGCCCAGAGCCAGGGCGCGCTCCAGATTGACCATGTCGCCCTTTTTGAGGTTCGCCAGTGTGGTGCGCGACAGCGTCTCCGCCGAGGCGTAGACCGTAAATTCCCCGCTGCTGTGCGTCTCCACGGAGAGGCAGGCCCCGTTGACGGCGATGGATTCGCCGTCAGCCACATCGGGCAGTGCAAAGAGGGGACGCAGGCTGAAGCGGCGTTCCGCGCCGCCGTGCAGCGCCAGCACCTCTCCCTGCCCCTGGATGATGCCGGTGAACATGTCGCCTTCCTATGCGTCTTCTGCGGGAAGAAGCCGCAGGTGCACATCGCCGCCGCAGAGCCGCGCGCTGCAGACGCGCATGCGCAGCGCTTCTTCCAGGCTCTGGGGCGCGCGGCCGGAGAAGAGGGGCAGCGCCTCGGCGTCGCCCAGAATCACGGGCGCGAGGTGCAGGCGGAAGTCGTCCACCAGCCCCGCTTCCAGCAGGCTCAGGGCCAGATGTCCGCCGCCTTCGCAGAGCACATAGGGGCAGTTCAGCTCCTCGCGCATGGCGCGCAGCATGCCGTGGAAATCCGGCCCGCCCTGCGTGCCCGGCCCCAGAGCCAGCACGCGCACGCCCATGTCGCGCAGGGCTTTGGCCGTGGTGGAGGCCGCCGCTGCGGGGGACACCATGAAGACCGTCTGCTGCGGCCGCTCCCTGAGCAGATGAAAATCCGCATCGGGCTGCGGCAGGCGCGAAGTGAGGATGCAGGCCAGAGGCTGCGGCCCTTCTTCCACATTGCGGGCCGTAAGGCGGGGATTGTCCGTGCGGAAGGTGCCGCCGCCCACCAGCACCGCCCCGCCGCAACGGCCGATGCCCGCGCGCAGGCGATGCGTCTCGCGCCGGGAGTTTTCAGAACTGATCCACTGCGAATGCCCGTTGCGCGTGGCGATGCGTCCGTCCAGCGTGGCCGCCATTTTCAGCAGGACATAGGGGCGGTCGTGTCTCTGCCAGACCAGAAAATCGGCCACGAGGTCGCGGCATTCCTCCTCGCAGACATGCTCAATCACCTCTACCCCGGCCGCGCGCAGCGCTTCCGCGCCGCCTCCGGCTTCGGGATTGGGGTCGCGCAGGCCCATGACCACCCGCCTGACGCCCGCCTTGAGCACGGCCTCCGTGCAGGGCGGCGTCTTGCCCTGATGACGGCAGGGCTCCAGCGTGACGACCAGCGTGCATTCCGCCGGGTTCACGCCGTGGGCGGCCGCGTCCTTGAGGCAGTCCACTTCCGCGTGATCCTGCCCGGCGGCATGATGCCAGCCGCGCGCCACCACCATGCCGTCGCGCACAAGCACCGCCCCCACTGTGGGATTGGGACAGGCCCGCCAGCGGCCTTTTTCGGCAAGGGCCAAGGCTTCACGCATGAACGGGGCAAAATCGGTCTCAGGCATGGCGGAATTCTCCGGCTTGGGCGCAGATGACAGGCGGTTTGAAATCCAGTTGTTTCACTGTGACGCCGGCTTCCTTGAGCATGGCCTCGGCCAGTTCGTCGGGGTAATACTCCGCATAGAATATCTGCCGGATGCCGCAGTTGATCAGCATCTTGGCGCACAAGACACAAGGGTGCGTCGTGCAGTACAGTTCCGCGCCGTTGATGTTGATGCCGTGGACAGCCGCCTGAATGATGACGTTCTGTTCCGCATGCAGGCCGCGGCAGATTTCGTGCCGTTGGCCGGAGGGAATACCCAGTTCCCGGCGCAGGCAGCCGACTTCAAGACAGTGGGGCACGCCTGCGGGAGCGCCGTTGTAGCCTGTGGCCAGAATACGTTTGTCTTTCACGGCGACTGCCCCCACCTTGCGGCGGGTACAGGTGGAGCGCCCGCTCACCAGGTAGGTGATGTTCATGAAATATTCCGGCCAGGGCATGCGCTGCATGAGAAATCCGTAACTGTGTGCCGCAGGTTGTGACAAGCGGAGCGGAGGAATCCGGAAAGAGCCTCCGCTTCAGCGGCTGTGCCAACAGCCGGTCGGGCTGTAACCGAGCGGGAACGCCGCAGCCTTCCCGCAGGCATTTCCCGTCAGCCCGCCTGCGGGCTGACGGGAAATGCAACGTCGCCCCCGCATTGTACTTTGCCAGGATGCTGTCTTCATCCGTAGTTTCCTTCGTCATAACGGCTGAAACAACGAAGGCGGCTCAGGTTTTGCTTTTTGTAAAAAAGCCGGGAGAATCTGCACTACGAATGGTTCTCAGTATATATCAGGGCAGAACAAATGCCAAGCGCGGCGGCCCCGCCGTATGCCGCTTACCACGAAAACAGGGGGAACTGGCGGGCGAATTCCTCAACCTTGCTGCGGATGCCCGCAAGTGCGGCGGCATCGCCGCGGCGGGCGAGGGCATCCGTGATGAAGCCGCCCACCGTGCGCATGTCGTCTTCGCGCATGCCGCGCGTGGTCAGCGCCGCCGTGCCCAGACGGATGCCGGACGTCACGAAGGGCGAGCGCGTTTCAAAGGGCACGGTGTTCTTGTTGACGGTGATGCCCGCCTGGTCCAGTGCCTGTTCCGCATCCTTGCCGGTGATGTCCCGGCGGGTCAGGTCCACCAGCATGAGATGATTGTCCGTGCCGCCGGAGACAAGCTCATAGCCCGCATCCATGAGCGTTGCGGCCAGCGCGGCGGCATTGCGGACGACACGCTGCTGGTAGCTCTTGAAGGCGGGGCGCAGGGCCTCCCCGAACGCCACGGCCTTGGCCGCGATGACGTGCATGAGCGGCCCGCCCTGAATGCCGGGGAATATCTGGCTGTTCAGCGCCTTGCCCATGTCGTCGCCGGAGAGAATCATGCCGCCGCGCGGGCCGCGCAGGGTCTTGTGCGTGGTGGTCGTGGTGATGTGGGCGTGGGGCACGGGGCTTTCGTGCAGGCCGGCGGCCACCAGCCCCGCAATGTGGGCCATGTCCACCACGAGTTTGGCCCCGACCTCGTCGGCGATCTGCCGGAAGCGGGCAAAGTCTATGCGGCGCGGATAGGCGCTGGCCCCGGCCACGATGACCTGCGGGTGATGGGTGCGGGCGAGCCGGGCCACTTCGTCATAGTCGATGCGGCCTGTCTCGCGCTGTACGCCGTAGGAGACAATGTGGAACAGGCGGCCGGAGAAGTTCACGGGGCTGCCGTGGGTGAGATGCCCGCCGTGAGAGAGATTCATGCCCAAGATGGTGTCGCCCGGTTTGAGCACGGCCAGATAGGCGGCCATGTTGGCTTGGGAGCCGGAATGGGGCTGCACGTTGGCGTAGCCGCAGCCGAAGAGCTTTCTGGCGCGCTCCAGCGCCAGATTTTCGGCCATGTCCACATATTCGCACCCGCCGTAATAGCGCTTGCCGGGGTAGCCTTCGGCGTATTTGTGGGTCAGCACGCTGCCCTGCGCCTCGCGCACGGCGGGGGAGACGAAGTTTTCCGACGCGATGAGCTCCAGCTTGCTCATCTGGCGGTCGGATTCAAGGGCTATGGCGCGCGCCAGTTCCGGGTCCTGAAGCAGAATTTCGTCCATGAGGGGAATCCTTGTAAAATGCTGCCCGCCACAGGGCGGGCAGACAATGTGCGAGATATGGGCGGTTCAGGGCCTCGCGGCCGGTCAGCCCTGCCATTTTTTGAAAATCACGCTGGCATTGGTGCCGCCGAACCCAAAGGAATTGCACATGGCGTACTCACAGGCGACATGCTTGGAGCCGTCGGCCATGTAATCCAGATCGCAGACGGGATCGGGATTTTCAAGGTTGATGGTGCCGGGCAGCATTTCCTCATGCAGGGCCAGGGCCGTGAACACGGACTCTATGCCGCCCGCCGCGCCGAGCAGGTGCCCGGTCATGGACTTGGTGGCGGAAATCTTGATCTTTTTGGCGTGCGCGCCGAAGACGGTCTTGATGGCCGTGGTCTCCGTGCTGTCGTTGAGCATGGTGGATGTGGCGTGGGCGTTGATGTGCCCGATGGCCGAGGCGTCCACGCCCGCCTCGCGCAGAGAGTTCCGCATGGCCCGCGCCATGCCCTCGCCGTCCTCGCGGGGAGCGGTCATGTGGTGGGCGTCACCGGAAGCGCCGTAACCCACGACTTCGGCGTAGATCTTGGCGTTGCGCGCCTTGGCCGACTCCAGCGACTCCAGCAGCAGCAGGCCCGCGCCTTCGCCGATGACAAAGCCGTCGCGTTTGGCGTCAAAGGGGCGGGAAGCGTGGGTAGGGTCGTCATTGTAGTGTGACGAAAGCGCCTTCAGGGCGGTAAAGCCCGCTACGCCCAGGGGGGTGACGGTGGCTTCCACGCCGCCGGTGATGACGGCCGTGGCGCGCCCCAGCAGAATCTCGCTGTATGCCGTGCCCAGCGCATGGAGGGCCGAGGCGCATGCCGTCGTTGTGACGATGTTGGCCCCCTTGGCCCCGGTGAAGATGGAAATTTGTCCCGGCCCCATGTTGGAGATGAGCATGGGGATCATGAAGGGCGAAATTTTGTTGGGCCCGGCGGAGAGCAGCTTGGCGTGCCAAGTCTCAAGCGTGTGCAGGCCGCCCAGTCCGATGCCGAGGATGACGCCGACATCAAAGGCGTTTTTCTCGGTGATTTCGTAGCCGGAATCCGCCAGCAGCATCTTGGCCGACGCCACGGCGAACTGGGTGAAGCGATCCATATGGCGCGCCTGCTTGGGCGTCATGTAGCCTTCGGGATTGAATGCCTTGACCTCGCCGGCAATGCGGGAATCAAAGGCGGAAGCGTCAAAAAGCGTGATGGGCGCGATGCCCGACTCGCCTGCGAGCAGTTTTTTCCAGGTGGTTTCCATGTCATTGGCAAGCGGCGTAACGCCGCCGATGCCGGTGATGACTACGCGTGGACGGGTCATGCATGCTCCTTTGCCGCGGGGGGAGCGGCCCCCCGCACGGCATCTGCTGAAAGGCCCCGGGACTATTGCTTGTTTTCAATATAGTTGACGGCGTCCTGCACCTTCAGGATCTTCTGGGCGTCGTCATCGGCGATTTCGATGTCGAATTCCTCTTCCATGGCCATGATCAGTTCGGTCAGATCAAGGGAGTCCGCGCCCAGATCTTCCACAAAGGAGGCCTCGGGCTTCACTTCATCGGCGCTCACGCCAAGCTGATCAACAATGATCTTTTTTACCTTTTCAGCAACGTCAGACATGGTTATCCTCCAGAATATGAGTTGATCCGCGTTATCTTGAACTGCGGGCCTGCGGCGTTCAGCGGCGGCATAGGGCCGCTCGCCGTCGGCGGGTCAGCAATACATGCCCCCGTTGACCCCCAGCACTTGCCCCGTGATGTAACTCGCCCTGTCCGAGGCAAGAAAAGCCACGGCTTCGGCGATGTCTTCGGCCGTGCCCATGCGCTTGAGGGGAATGCTTTGCGTATAACTCGCGCGCACGTCTTCCGTGAGAGAGGCGGTCATGTCCGTTTCGATGAAGCCCGGCGCCACGGCGTTGACCGTGATCTGGCGGGCTGCCAACTCCTTGGCGCAGGACTTGGTGAGACCCAGCAGGGCGGCCTTGGCCGACGCGTAGTTGACCTGGCCGGCATTGCCTGACTGCCCCACCACGGAAGAAATATTGATGATGCGGCCCTTGCGGGCCTTGCTCATGATTTTGGCGGCCTCGCGTGTGCACACGAAGGCCCCGCGCAGGTTGACGGCGATGATCCTGTCAAAGTCCTCGTCTTTCATGCGCACAAGAAAACCGTCCTTGGTGATGCCGGCATTGTTCACCAGCACCGCAAGATTGACCTTGTCCTTGACGTTGTCTGCAAAAAAGTCGGTCACCGCTCCGCTGTCGCTCACGTTGAGGGGAAAGGCCCATGCCTTGCCGCCTGCCGCACGGATTTCCTCCACAACCTTGGCGGCCTCGTCCTCGCGGCTGACATAGGTGAGAAAAATCTGAAAGCCGTCGCGGGCTAGGGTGCGGGCAATGGCCCTGCCGATGCCGCGCGAACCGCCCGTGACCACGGCCGTAGCCTGCCCGGCATCAGGTGTGTTCTGTTCTGTGCTCATGCTGTCTGCCTTTATGTGCGTCGTCATGGAAAAACAATGCCGCCGCGGCGCTCCGCAGCGCGGAGGCGGCAAGGCATTGCCGGCCCGGTCAATATACCTTGCGTCGGCCTCGGCGGCAACTGTTGCTGCGCGTTCACGGAACTGCGCGGCATCCGGCACCGGGCCTCGCGGCGGCGGTGCGGGCAAACGCAATCGGGCCGGAACCGCCGCGGCCTGCATCCGGCGGCAGCCTGCAGGCGAATCGCCGCTTCTTGCAGCCTAAAAATGCAACAGAGCCGCGCCCCAGGTCAGGCCCGCGCCGAAGGCCGTGGTCAGCACGCGGGCGCCGGGACGGATGCGCCCCTCGGCCCGGGCCTCGACCAGAGCCAGCGGAATGGAGGCGGAAGAGGTGTTGCCGTATTTTGCGACGTTGGTAAACACCCTGTCGCCCGCAATCTCCAGACGCCCCCCCACAGCTTCGATGATGCGCATGTTGGCCTGATGCGGCACAAGCAGGTCCACATCAGCCGTTCCCATGTTGTTGCGGGCCAGCACCTCCTCGCAGACATGCACCATGTTGCGCACGGCGTGCTTGTAGGTTTCGCGCCCCTGCATGGTTATGAAAAAACTATCGTCCACAGGATCGCCCATGCCGTATGCGCAGCCGGTGCCGCCGCCCACATGGATGAGCCCGCGCTGCGCGCCGTCGCTGTGGCAGACCACGTCGTCAAGCCCGGCCAGCGCGCTTTCCGCCGTGCTGGTGACGATGCAGGCCGTGGCCGCGTCGCCGAAAAGCACGCAGGTGGAGCGGTCAGCCCAGTTGATGCGGCGGGTGAGGGCCTCCGTGCAGACAAAGAGAATTTTCGCTTCGGGTTCCTGCAGCAGCAGCGCCCGGCAGAGGGAAAGACCGTACAGAAAGCCGGAGCAGGCCGCGCCGAAGTCAAAGGCCATAACGCCGCTCGCGCCGAGTTGTCCGGCAATGATGCAGGCCACGGAAGGGGAAAGCGCGTCAGGCGTGCAGGTGGCCGCGATGACGTGGGTAAGCGCCGCGGCGTCCAGCCGCGCCTCGCGCAGGGCCTCCCGGGCCGCCCTGAGCCCGAGATCGGAGGCGTTGTCGGCATCCGCCAGTTTATGGCGCTGCCGTATGCCCGTACGGCTGACAATCCATTCGTCGTTGGTGTCCACAACCTTGGCCAGATCGTCGTTCGTCAGCACCGTATCCGGCACATAGGCGCTCAGGGAGAGCAGATGACACGATGGATGCATCATAGAAATACCGTCAGGGTTAAATGGCGCGCGAAAAGCGGGTAAGCTCCTCGTTGGCGAGGATGGTTTCAGCAAGGCGGGCATTGGTGCCCTTGCGCACAAAGGCGCCGCACATCTTGATGGCGTTGGTCATGGCCTTGGCGCTGGAACGGCCGTGACAGACGATGGAAAGGCCTTGCAGCCCCAGCAGAGGCGCGCCTCCGTACTCGGCGTAGTCAATGGTGGCGGCAAAACGCCTGAAGGCGCTCTTGGCCAGCATGCCGCCAACGGCGGGCAGCAAGCCCGAGGTGAACACGCGTTTGAGCATGCGCACCAGCGAGGCGGCGAGGCCTTCGCTCATCTTAACCACCACATTGCCCACAAAACCGTCGCAGACGACCACATCCACATCGCCGGAAAAAATGTCGCGCCCCTCGGCATTGCCCGCGAAATTGAGATTTTGCGCCATTTTCAGCAGGTCGTAGGCTTCTTTCACCTGGCTGTTGCCCTTGCCTTCCTCCTCTCCGATGCTCAGGATGCTCACGCGCGGCGAGGCATACCCCAGCAGATCGCGGGCGAAGGCGTCGCCCATGAGGCCGAACTGGAAGAGGTGGTAGGGGCGGCAGTCCACATTGGCGCCGCAGTCCAGCACGACCACGGGATTTTTTTCCGTGGGCAGCAGAGCGGCAAGGGCGGGGCGCTCCACGCCGGGCAGACGCCCCATGATGAACATGCCGCAGGCCACGGAAGCGCCGGAATGTCCCGCGCTGACCACGGCGTCGGCCGCGCCGTCCTTGACCTGACGGCAGGCCACCTGAATGGAGGCGTTTTTCTTGCGGCGTAGAATATCCGAGGGTTTTTCATTCATGTGCACCACATCATCGGCCTGCACCACGGCATAATGCACGCCGTCAAGGTCGAGCTTTTCCAGCTCGGCCTCCAGCTTGGGCGTGTCGCCCACAAGCTGGACGTGCAGGTCGTAGCGCTTTGCGGCGTCAATGGCGCCCGGTACCACCACGGAGGGGCCGAAATCCCCCCCCATGGCGTCCACGGCGATGATGGGGCGCTCGTTCATTATTCGTTGCCGGCGCCCTTGGCGACCACCTGACGGCCCTTGTACGTGCCGCAATTGGGGCAGACGCTGTGGGGAACCGTGGGCTCGCCGCAGGAGCAGTAAATGACGGCAGGCACGGCCACGCGATCATGGGAGCGGCGCATGCCCTTGCGGGAACGGGATTTCTTGTTTTGCTGAACGGCCATGATGCTTCTCCTTTGCCGCTGTGCGGCAGGGCGTGTGCAGACTGTGCGGGCAGAGGCGTCAGCCGACCCGCAAGCACTACTGCTTAGTAAAAAAATCTGTGATTGTCTAGTTTTTGTGCAGAATGAGCCCGCGCAAGGCCGCCATGCGGGGGTCGCCCTCGTCCGCCGGGCAGGTGCACAGACCTTCATTGAGGTTTGCGCCGCATCCGGCGCACAGGCCCTTGCAGTCCTCACGGCACAGGGGCGTCGAGGGCAGCGCCAGGACAAATTCCTCCCAGCAGACGGCGGCCAGATCGAGCAGGGGCACGTTGCCGTCATAGACAATATGCTCGTTGTCGGTCTCATCCGGGGGAACAACATCGTCGTGCCCGGCGGCCTCCGCATCGCCTTCGTCCTGCCCGGAAGGGGCCTCGAAGTCTTCAAAGCGCGTGTTGAAGGGCACAAGGGCGTCTTCCGCGCAACGGCAGCACGGCACAACGACCGCCCCCGTCAGCGTGCCGCGCACAAGCCAGCCGTTGTCGACGGGCAGCACCGCGATGCGGGCGCGCAAGGGCTCGACGACGCGGCAGTCCATATGGAATTCCCGCAGGGGAGCCTGCCAGACGGCAGGTTCGTCCACGACGAATTCCTGCCCCTCGGGAGGCAGATCGTTGAGCGATACGCGGTACTTCTGCATGTGACACCTCGAAAGTCAGATTAGATACGTCAGACAAGAGCGGATGTCAACGCCGGCGCGGGACGGTCGCAGGTCAAACGCGTCTGCATTGGGGCGTCAGGCGCGCATCGACAGCATATCCTCTTCCTTCGTTGAGGGGCAAGGAACCGGGACCTTGCGCCACAAGTGTTGTTACTGCGTCTGCTCCGGGTGCAAGCACAATACGGAATTCCGCGCCTGGCGCGGGGGGATACATACAAAAAAGGCCCCCGCCGGAGCGGGGGCCTTCTGCGTGTCGGTATGGCGTGTTCAGGCTTAGTACATGCCGCCCATGCCGCCCATGCCGTCCATGCCGCCGGGCATGGCGGGGGCGTCCTTCTTGGGCTCGGGCTTTTCGGCGATGGCGCACTCGGTGGTCAGCAGCAGGGCGGCCACGGAAGCCGCGTTCTGCAGGGCCGTGCGGGTCACCTTCTTGGGGTCGATAACGCCGGACTTGATGAGGTCTTCGTATTCGCCGGTGGCGGCGTTGAAGCCGAAGCCGTCCTTGCCCTGGCGCACCTTCTCGACCACGATGGAGCCTTCAAAGCCCGCGTTGTGGGCGATCTGGCGCAGAGGCTCCTCAATGGCGCGGCGGATGATGTTCACACCGGCCAACTCGTCGTCGTCGGCGGGCTTGATGTCGTTGAGCACCTTGGCAACGCGGATGAGGGCGGTGCCGCCGCCGGGCACGATGCCTTCCTCAACGGCCGCGCGGGTGGCGTTGAGGGCGTCTTCCACGCGGTCCTTCTTTTCCTTCATTTCCACTTCGGTGGCTGCGCCCACATGAACCACAGCCACGCCGCCCACCAGCTTGGCCAGGCGTTCCTGCAGCTTTTCACGGTCGTAGTCGGAAGTGCTGTCTTCTATCTGGGCGCGGATCTGCTTCACGCGGCCCTTGATATCGTCGCCCTTGCCGGCGCCGTCCACGATGGTGGTGTTTTCCTTGTCAACCACGATACGCTTGGCGGTGCCCAGCATGTCGAGGGTCATGTTCTCCAGCTTGGAGCCGGTGTCTTCGGAAGCCACCTGGCCGCCGGTGAGGATGGCGATATCCTGCAGCATGGCCTTGCGACGGTCGCCGAAGCCGGGGGCCTTGACAGCCACGACCTGCAGCGCGCCGCGCAGCTTGTTGACCACCAGGGTGGCGAGGGCTTCGCCTTCCACATCCTCGGCGATGATCATGAGCGGGCGGTTGACCTTGGCCACCTGCTCAAGCACGGGCAGCATGTCCTTCATGCTGGAAATTTTCTTTTCCGTGCAGAGGATGTAGGGATTGTCCATCTCGCAGACCATCTTTTCCGTGTTGGTCACGAAATAGGGGGAGAGGTAGCCGCGGTCAAAGCGCATGCCTTCCACCACATCCATGGTGGTTTCGAGGCCTTTGGCTTCCTCCACGGTGATGACGCCTTCCTTGCCGACCTTGGACATGGCTTCGGCAATGATGTTGCCGATGGTGGCGTCGGCATTGGCGGAAATGGTGCCGATCTGGGCAATCTCTTTCTGGTCGCGGGTGGGCTTGGCAAGGTTGGCCAACTCAGTGATGAGGGCGTCCACGGCCTTGTCCACGCCGCGCTTGATGGCCATGGGGTTGCGGCCGGCGGCCACCAGCTTGGTGCCTTCGCGGTAGATGGCCTGCGCCAGAATGGTGGCGGTGGTGGTGCCGTCGCCGGCGGCGTCGGAGGTCTTGGAGGCCACTTCCTTGACAAGCTGGGCGCCCATGTTCTCGAATTTGTCGGCCAGTTCCACTTCCTTGGCCACGGTCACGCCGTCCTTGGTGATGACGGGCGCGCCGAAGGATTTTTCAATGGCCACATTGCGGCCCTTGGGGCCAAGGGTAACTTTCACGGCGTTGGCAAGCTTGTCCACGCCGCGGGCGAGTTTTTCACGGGCTTTGACGTCAAACAGAATTTCTTTGGCAGACATGGGAAAAATTCCTCCTCGATAGAATGCGCAACTTGCGGAAATTAGTCGATAATGGCAAGAATGTCTTCTTCACGCATGACCAGATGGTCAACGCCGTCCAGCTTGACTTCGGTGCCCGCGTACTTGTTGAACAGCACCATGTCGCCGGCCTTCACGGCCAGAGCCACGCGTTTGCCGTCCTCACCGACCTTGCCGGGACCCACCGCAACCACCTGCCCCTTGGAGGGCTTTTCCTTGGCCGTATCGGGAATGTACAGGCCGCCGGCGGTCTTTTCTTCAGATTCGAGGCGTTTGACCAGCACACGGTCGTTAAGGGGTTTCAGCTTCATGACGTCAAATCCTCCCAAAAAAGATAATTATTGTCCTTGGGGACACAGCGACGGCCGTTGTTGCGGCTGCGCTGGGAATTGCGCGTAACGGGCCGCGACGCGGATGCCGCAGCCGCCATGACCCGCACCGGACATATAAATAAGACGCCCTTGCCGGTTGAAAAGGGGGTGCGCTGATTTTTTTTATTTTTTTTCAGAAAAAATAATAAAAATAATTATTTTAGCATGTTATAAAGATACTGGCCGTTGCGCCGCGTGTGCGGGAGAGCGTGGCCGGGCGTGGACGTCCATTTGTGCGTAGACTAAGGGGGAAAATGGGTAAAAAGGTAGCGCGCGGTCTGCCGCAAATGTGGGCCGATTTCAAGGGACATTGGGGCAGGCATGGAACGATGCAGGCCCGCTGGGCATCCTGCGGCCCTCTACCTACATCCCCGGCGTCTGCCGGGCGCTGGCGGTTACGGACGGCGGCACGGCGCGGGCGCACGGCTGCCGCAGCCTGAAGTGGTGGATGGCCCCCCCCTGCCGGGAAATTGGGCGCGCATGGATAAGGCCCGCGCCCTAGCGCTTGTCCGGCAGCTGGAAGACATGGCGGCCCGGCAGGGCGCGGAACTGCCGCAGGCCGCCTGATAACGGAACCAAAGCCGGGGGCGTAGGAACCTCCCGCACCCCCCAACCGCGCGGGGGCTTCTACCGCAGGTTCCCGCGCACAGGAAACGAGTGATGCCGCTCATCTGCTGGAACAAGTTCACCGGGAGCGAGGTGGCCCCCACGTTCAGCGCCGCTACAACCTGGACAAGTTCCCCAACTTTTCGCAGGCCATGCAGAACATGCTCTCCGGCCTGCATGTGGATGCGGCCCGGCACGCGCTATGTGCCCATGATACCGAGTTACTTCGTAGCTGGTTGCAGCGAAGAAAATTCGTGTAGCCAACGGAAGATACATGCGCGGTCAGTAGAATGGAATGACCACCTCGGCAATACAGCTTTGGTGGTCGTTGCACAGCTGGCATTTTGGGGAAGCATACCCAGCTTTCCACATAGCAAGCTCAGTGCCAAACTCTAGAAAATGTCAAAATTTCGACTTGGACTCCACGAACCGCCCTCCGTCACCCGCCTAGAGAGGCCAATACAAGTTTGGCCTCTATGTCGCCGGGAATGATGACGCCTGACGGCAGCTTTATGCTTCCGAGTACCGCTTTGAGCCCGTTCAAGATGGCTGACGAGTAGACTTTGTTCTTTGGAAAAATCCATTCAGCCCATTCGCCTTTTCGTATTGCGTAAGTAAAGAAGTGAACGCTTTGCGTATCTTGGTAATAGCGCATGATTTCCGGCGTCAGTTCCCATTCTTCGTCTGACTTGCGATATTTGACGCTATGGTAGCCGTTTTTGCGCTGAGCGAGCTGCCAAGGTACTGACATCACGTATTGCATGGGGCTTCCTTCAACGTTCAACCGTTCAGGTTTTCTTTGAATTCTTTACAAGTACGCAGGCTCACAATCTTGCAGGCCGGTATGGTCAGTTCCTTCCCCGTGCGCGGATTGCGCCCCTGCCGCGCAGCGCGTTCCTTGACCACCAGCTTGCCGAGGCCGGGCAGCGGCACATCATTTCCAGCGTCCAACTCCGACGTGATAGTGCTGAGCATCGCTGAAATACAGGCGGCAGCCTTGCTGTCCGTGAGGCCGGACTTCGCGGCAACAAGTTTGACGAGTTCAGTCTTGGTCATGGCAGTTCCTCCCACAACGCAGAGTAGACCAGACCGATGCGGGGTGGCAATGCCATTTCTCCTCCGCCACGCTTTTGCCAGCCAGCTCATTGCCAACGGATGCGACGTTGGAACCGTGGCAAGGCTGCTCGGTCATTCCTCGCCGCAGATGGTCTACCAGCACTACCAGCACGTTTCGACCGTCCAAAAGCGTGCGGCAGTAGCCACCCTTGAGGCGACCTCGGTATGGCAAGCCGGTATGGCAAAGAAATAGGCACTTACGGAACTGCCCGTAATTGCCTGAAATTCTGGTACGCCCGGCAGGAATCAAACCTGCGGCCTACAACTTAGGAGTTCTTTACGGGCAGTTTTCCTCACTGTTCCGCCATGTTCCGAAGTAGTCCAAAAGATTACTTGACTTCAATAGGTTATATGAATATTTTGATTCCTGAAGGTTCCTCAAAAATCCACCTGAATCTTATCATTTTGGGTGACAGATGGGTGACAGAATGAGGCATCCGAAGGGAGTGTGATGAGTTATACGACAGCAGCACCGGGGGTACTTGTTCGAGAGGATGAAAAGCGAACCTACAAGGGCAAGCCCGACCGCTATTTCACTATCCGCTACCGTGTGGACGGGAAAAGGCATCAAGAGGCTTTGGGGTGGGCATCCGACGGCTGGAACCTCACTAAGGCCAAGACCGAACTTGCACGCCTGAAGGCAGCAGCAGCTACAGGCGAAGGGGCTGTAACCCTGAAAGAACGCAGGGAGTCTGCCAAAAGGAAGCGAGAAGCAGAACTGAATGCGCCGACGCTGCAAAGGGTGTGGCAGGAATATCGGAAAACCCTTCGAGGAAGGTCATTGGGAACTTTTGACGGGCATGCGAAGAACCATCTGTCAGAATTGATGCCCATGAGGATTGAAGACCTGCGGACACATCATATCGAGAAACTCACAGGCACGATGCAGGAGCAGGGGTTAGCCGCATCTACGATTCACAGCAGCATTGCCCTTGTCAGGCAGATTGTTTTTTGGGGGGCAAAGCATGGATATAATGAACAGCCACCAATGCACAAACTATACTTTCCGATGCCGAGAGTGGATAACCTTGTGACAGAAAACCTAACGGATGCACAATTATCTAATTTTATTTCTGCCCTTGACAACTATTCAGATAAAAGACTCGCCGCAAGCATGAAATTTGCGCTATTAACTGGTGTCCGTAGATTTGCCATATTTAATCTCAAGTGGTCAGATATAGATTTTATCAATAAGCAGATTACCCTACAGGGAAAAAATGCGAAGAATCATAAGACAGAACATATCCCACTTACGCCAGCAGTCGAAGAACTGTTAAAGAGCATTCAGACTGTTAAAGGGGAACTCGTGTTTGGTGAGGTGAATTTCCAAAGCCGTGCTGTCAAGAAACTTATTGCCTATGTTCGTCCCTTTCTCCCGGACGGATTTCGTCCATACCACGGGTTGAGGCACTGCTATGCTTCACGGCTGGCAACAAGCGGGGTGAGTCTGTTTGAAATCCAAAAGCTGCTTACACATGGAAATGCCAGTATGACCCAACGGTATGCCCACCTCTGCGATTCAAGCCTACGGCGTGCGGCAAGCGTCATGGGGGAGGTGCTGCAAAGGGCTGTCAATGAAAATCCGACATCGGATGTGGATATGCAAGCACCTGCCGTCGCCAAGAAATCCCGTGCCCGCATACAGGCGTTCACGCTTGACAAAAACGGGTGAGTCATTTCATGTGGAAGGTAGTAATACCCCGCAAGGTGGCAAAATCCGTCAAGGACATGCCGAATCTTGTTCAAGCCAAGCTGGAAGCCCTTATTTTAGATATCCGAGCGAACGGCCCTATTCGTGGAAACTGGCCCAACTACAGCAAATTAGGAAGGTGGCAGCACCATTGCCATTTGAAGAAAGGCAATCCAACCTATGTCGCTGTGTGGATGGAAAGCGGCACGGGGATACAACTTGTTGAGGTGCAATATGTTGGAACCCATGAAAAAGCCCCATACTGAATATTTGCACGTCCTTTGCCCTGTCGATAGGCTTCAATATATAATCAGCCTGTTGAGAGAAAACGGTTGCACCGTAGGGGAAGACCTTGTCCCTGTTGAGGAGGTCTTTGACCTTAAGCCGTCCACAGCCCTTCGTGGTGCGCGTGGAAAGGAGGACATGACCCAGAAGGAACTATCGCGAAGGACAGGAATATCTGTACGCCGTATCCGTGATATGGAAAATGACCGTCGCCCTATAGATGAATGCACCGCGAGGAAATTAGGAGACGCCTTGAATATTAGGTATAATGTTTTTTATAGATAATCTTATATTTACTATTAAGTATCACAGAACATGCCAATTTGCTTAAACTTTTTATATTCATACCTAACACGTACTAAAACCATATATGTTGGGTTTCTCCCCTCTGTTGCCGTTGCAGGTCTATTCCCCCACAAGTGACAACAAGGCAAGCATACGCTAAATCGGTTGCGGAGGCGGTTATGGCTTTCTGGAATGTAAAGAAAAAACGTAGGATTGAACTACTCTCGGAAACTCTCTATTATTCTCTTGAGAACCATCTTAACAAACACTATTATTTCCGTTATAGTGATAGCTATAAAGGGATATATGGTAGGTTAGCGGCATATTTTGATGCAATAGAAGCGCAAGAACAAGAAGAAAAGGACACAATTGCTCATTATAACGCTAAAGAGTATGTATACCATTCAGACTATAATGCTAAAGAAGTCTTTGAGGCAATGCGGCTTGATGATGAGAAGCGGAAAATAGAAAACTCTTTCGCTACAGGGCTAATGAGATTAATTAATGAAAAAAATGAAGATAATGCTAATGTCTACAAACGTGCATTGATTGATAGAAAGCTGTTCTCAAAGATAATTTCTAGCCACGACTACTACCCTAGCAAGAAAACTATTCTAGCGTTGGCGATAGCCCTGAAACTGGATAAAGAAGAAACTCAATCACTTCTAAAACGTGCAGGATTCACTCTCTCCGATAACATCTTGTCAGATGTGATTATCGGATACTTCATAGATAACGGTATCTACGACATTGCAGAAATAAACAAAGCCCTTCTCGCCTACGACCAAAAGCTCTTGGGTAGCTCCTGATACCCCCAAACGCCCACTCCCATCTCATTAGCGCAAATTGTCGCTTTCAAAGCGACCACAAGCGTTTCAGACCGTGCTAGCACTTCCTCATGCTCACGGTTCGGCAGGAATGCTGCCGATAAGCTCCACGAGGCTGATGCCAAGGCCATTGGCAAGTTTGCTCAGCGTGGAGAGCGTAGGGGAGGACGGGTTATGCCCTTCAAGTTTTTGTAGGTACTTGTAGTCGAGGCCAGACCTGTGCGCGAGTTCTTCTTGCGTCAGCTTTTTGTCCGAACGTAGCCTTCTGAGCGTTAGGGTGAAATTTTGGGTAATCTTGTCCATTGACATAGTATGCGGGCTTGGGTAAAGCTCAAACACCGCATATATACGGTGATAATCGTTCAAAAACTTTTTGGAGGATAAGATGAGAATTTTAGTAAAAACTATTATTTGCTTTATACTTTTTATGATAGGAAGTATTTGTTTTGTCATGTGTAAGCAATTTGGTTCATATGGCCTAGGAATAATTCTCAATTTTGGGTGTTTTTCAGCAATGGTAGCAGTCATTAAATATAAGAAAAAACCAACTATGGAAATTGATAAATCAACAAAATCTTACACTGATAACTGAAGATATGGTACGCTACATATATGTTTATTGATTATTATAAATTATTGGATATAGATACAAATTCTACATTCGATGAAATAAAAAAAGCTTTCAGAAAACAGGCTTTATTATGGCATCCTGATAGAAATCATAACCCAACTGCAACAGAAAGAATGGCTCTTATAAATGAAGCTTATATAATACTTCATGACGAAGAATCAAGAGCTAGATATGATAAAGAGTATGAAGAGTATTCAAAATTTGTTAAGTCAAATGAAAATAGGAAAGAATGCAATGCAAATAAAGACTACACCATTAAAGATGATATTCTTTATGAATGGCTTAAAAAAGCAAAATATAAAGCTTCAGAACTCAATAATATAAGCCTTGAAGATTTACTAGGCATGACAATAGCAGCAAAAAATGCTTTTATATCAACAACTATTAATGGATTTATAGCAATAGTAATTGTCTCTTTTATTGGAACAATAATATTGTTATGTATAAGAAGTTAAACATATGTTGAAAAATTACAAATCTATTTTAGCTATATCAATTGCTTTTATAATAATATTATTATATTCAGGTAACAATTATACCATAGCATCTGAAGATAGATGGAGATATGTAGGGATTGATTCTACATGTAGTTTTAAAATTCCATCAACTATTGAAATTCAAAGTAAAATGTACAATGACGTTAGTATTGCTCTTTATAAAAAAATACATCCAAATAAGTCTCTGTTCCTACCTAATAGTGAAAAAAAAATTATTTGCCAGCAAAATGGGCTTAATGATCTCAACGAAAAAGCTAGAAAGTTGTATGTTCGTATAATATTCGAGGAGATTCAATCTGATGATATTTTGCCTTCTCTTCATGAGAAGCTTGTATTAACAAATAATGAAATAAATGAGTTAGTTGATGCACTAAATAGTGAGATATTAATGCAAGCTAAAAAAATAAATATGAGACTCACATCAAGTATTACATCAAGCATAGCTAATATAAATGGGATGGATTGTATTTATGTAACATATAAAAGGACTATTGAAAATAATCCAGAAGTAATAGTACGGATATATACATTTTTTAATAGATATGTTATTGACAGATTTACAGTATCTTATAGAGCTACTGAATCTCATCTATGGGAAAATGATTTAGAAACAGTTATTAACTCTTTAAAAATTACAGAAAGATAACTTTTCTATATTAAATTAGGTATGTATAATAAATATAAGATATTAATTCACAAAAATTTATTCTTACAAATACTGAAAACAAAGTGAGTATAACTGACAATAATTCTTTTAACGATAACTGTTAGAATAATAATATTGAACAATTATCATAAAAATTTATTATATCACACATTGTATCAAATTTTTATTAACTAGTTGAAATTTTTTACACCTTCACTACCCCTTTTCCTCGTCATCCAATCAAAAACCTCCCCCCTAGTTAGCTGTCAAGCTATCTTTTTTACAGCAGACGATAAAGGCAGTTCATGACATAGGCAGAACTGCCTTCCGCCGTTCAGGCAGTTGGGCGTAACCCATTGCCTGTCTGTCATACTCTCGTTCTCACCACATACCCAAATTTTTCTCTCCGACCCCTGTTTTTAGGCATCGTAGCCAACTGAACTGGATTTCCCATAGTCCAGCTCATCTTGCTTACCATTCATCCTAAAACACTATACAGGAGATAGCGATGAACAGAAATTCGACCACGACCAAGACTGACGTTTACCAAATCATCACCAACCGCATTATCTCCCTGCTGGAAGAAGGGACAATCCCTTGGAGAAAGCCTTGGAGCTATGGTGCTGCACAACGCCCTCTTAACCTTGTATCCCACCGTCACTATCAGGGCATTAACTGCTTTCTTCTGGCTTGCACTCCCTACGCTTCGCCGTACTGGCTTACCTACAGTCAGGCAAGCAAGATAGGAGGCCATGTACGCAAGGGAGAACGAGGAAACTACATCGTCTTCTGGAAGATGTACGAGAAGGAGGATGCCAACGCAGAGGGTGGGCGTAAGCTGCTACCTGTCCTCCGATACTATACCGTTTTCAATGTGGAGCAATGCGAGGGTATCGACTGTCCCAAGGTAGAAGGCGAACCCTGCTTCAGGCATGACCCTATAGAGGCAGCAGAGCAAATTGCCCTGTCCATGCCCAATCGTCCGACCATAGGGACTGGTGGTGTCAGGGCTTGCTACTCGCCAACAGCCGACCATGTGCAAGTCCCTGAGCTTTCCCGATACGAGAAGCCGGAGGAGTATTACAGCACCCTCTTTCACGAACTGGCTCACTCGACAGGACATGAGAGCAGACTCAACCGGGAGGGCATTACCAGCAATCATTTCTTCGGGGATGAAGTTTATAGCAGGGAGGAGCTTGTAGCTGAAATGGCTTCCGCCTTCCTCTGCGGTTATTGCGGTATTGAGAATGCTACCATTGCTAACAGCGCAGCGTATATCCAATCATGGATAAAGGTTCTACGGGGTGACAAGAAGCTGGCTGTCATAGCAGCAGCCCAAGCACAGAAGGCAGCAGATTATATCCTTGACCATAAGCCGGAACTGGTCGAATGACCATGCCAGAGGAGATAGCGATATGCTTTCTCCTCTGGCATTATTTCAGGATTGTGAGAAATTAGTATTCCTTGCCTATAAGCACCCTGAATCCTGTTTCCTTGAATACGGCATCCTCAACAACATTAGTGTCAATATCTTTCTTGGAATATACTGCATCATGTACTTCGATGCCATCAGGCAAAACAGTAAGCATGGCTTTCCGAATTAATCTTTCAAACCATGTCCAGACAAAAAAGAATACGCTAGCTTTGTCTTTTTTAAGCCGTATGGTTTCTTCACTGGAAATATCTGCCCAGTCAAGTTCATCAGGCAGTTCTCTCCGTGATTGCACTAAGGCTCTTTCAAGGACATCAGGAGTATTTTCAGATACATACCTCATAACTTCTCTGCGTAAGAGGTCAGATTCATCCTGAAATTGCTTCAGTGAGTTATTATTGCATTTTTTATCTACTAATCCATTAGCAAAAGCTGTAAGTTTGCTCTTGACAGCATCAATAGTCTTTCCAAGTTCATTAGCTAGTTTCTTCCGAAATTTTTTCTTAAAATCACTATCGTAAGCATATCTAAATAATAGTGGAAAATCATTCTCTTTCGCTCCAATTAGGTTCAAACATATAGATTGAAGACCAGCGTTCATATCGTAGCCGATGTAGCCAAGTTGTTTGCGTTCTTTTCCCTGTATTCGACAGAATACATTATATGTTCGTCCCCATTCCTCGTTTGTATGTGCTTCATGCTGGATAGGAATGATGATTTTATGGTCTATATAACCAATAGCTTTGGTTATAAGCAGGAAAATTGATTTGAAAGAAAAGCCTTTTAGTGTTTCTATATTTATTTCTATATATTTATCATTACTTATATAGTTATTATATATATCGGCCGATTTGCTGGCATTTATGGCAACATATGAGGTGAGAGTACATACAGACCGAAACACATCCGTACAAGCAAGCCACCCTAAGAAATTATTAAGAGTACCTTTGACAAACCCATTCATCCGCTCAGTCGGCTTCCATTCTTTGGAATATCTATTAGCCTTATACCTTTTCGACCGCTCAAAGAGTTGATTGACCTCAGCTTCACCCAATCGGAGCACAGCCTTGGCATCAATAGAGTTGGCACTTAGGCATACGCCCTTACCGTCTTTGGTGATGACACGACCGTAAACATTCGTCAGATGCCGTGCTGCCGTCAGAAGCGACTTGAGGGAGGTGCAGTTAGCCAGAAAGCCCTTAGACTTTAGACTGATGCCAAGTAAGGCCGAGAAAATGCCCTCAAAGAATTTTTCATGACCTGAATAGTATTTGACTGCCATCGAAAGAACTTGTTCCTCGAAGAACGCTTCAATTTCAGGAGTTATTGCAAATTCTTCATTCCACCATTTTTCTATCTGTTTTCTATATGTATATGTCGTTCTTTCTGAAACACAAGCAATATCAGCTATGTCTTTACGATTGAAGTCAAAACCATAGACTCGTAACCCATGTGTTGCTTGTTGTAACCTCACTTGAAAATTTTGCTTAACATTTAATTTTGAATCACCATGAATAACATTAAATTTAAAGTTATCATTCGCAATATTTTGATTTGTTAGCATCATACATACCTCTATACGGCATAGAATTATATAATGGACATGACGGAACCTCGCAGTCATAGCGACCATCTACATAAAAACAACAGCATTCAGCACACTTCGCAAGAAGTGCCTCACGATAGGTCAGCTTTTCTCCGTTGAGAAAGCGTAGGTACTGGGTACGACCTGAAGAAATCGGGGAGGTTTCGCACTCGGCAATCAGCCGATGCCTTTCTGAATCCGTGAGAGAGCTTCGAGGTTGGATAGGAGTATTCGTGTGGAGGCTGCTCATCACTGGCCTCCGTCACGTTCAGAGATTTTTGCATCAAGCCATGCGCGTACTTCTGCCTCGACCCAAGCGACAGAACGCCCACCGAGCTTGACCTGTTTCGGGAAGGCTTGCTTCCCCATCATATCGTAAATGCTTGAACGGGAT
>SUVB01000026.1 GCA_015062205.1 Desulfovibrio desulfuricans | reverse complement strand
TGTTTACCGTGTTTGCCGCCGTCCTGTCCGCGCCCGCAGTTTTTGCGGGCGTTGTCGTCTGGGCGCACCTGCTGGGGGTGCTGTGATGGATGTCATCACCATCAGGGCGTCGTCCATGCCGGAACTGTGGGACTGTCCGGCCAGGTTTGAGGCCAAGCACATCAAGGGGTTGCGCCTGCCCAGCAGCGCGGCGGCTCAGCTTGGCACGGCCGTTCATGCGGGCACGGCCAGGTTTGACCAGGCCGCGCTTGACGGCAACCCGCTCACGCCAGACGAGGCCGCCGGGGCCGTGGTGGATGCCATCTACCACCCTGACCGTGACGTGGATTGGGGCGATGACAGCCCCAACGAGGCGGAGAAAATCGGCATTGCCCTGCATAAGCGCTACTGCGCGGAGATTGCCCCACGCCAGAAGTACGTGGCCGTGGAGGCGACGTGCGAGCAACTGGTAATTACCGACCTTGGCATTGCCCTGACGGGCACGACGGACAGGGTGACGCTTTCCGACGAGGGGTACGGCATTGCCGACCTCAAGACGGGCAAGCGCGCCGTCGCAGCCGACGGCACGGTGGAAACCGCAGGCCACGCCGCGCAGATCGGCGTCTATGAATTGCTGGCCGGCGCGGCTCTGGGGCGCGCCATTGATGCCCCGGCCAAAATCATCGGCTTGCAGGTCGCCAAGACGGCCAAGGGCCAGCGGGCGGGCATCGGCACCATCGCCCACGCCCGCGAGCTGCTTGTGGGCGACGAGGAAAGCCCCGGCCTGCTGCAAATGGCCGCCGAACTGCTGCATGCCGGGCGGTTCTACGGCAATCCGCGTTCCCAACTCTGTTCCAGAAAATTTTGTCCGGCCTTCGATGCGTGCCGGTGGAGGAAGTGACATGTCCCAGCAGACTACCAGCCTTGCAGAACGTCGCGGTCCCAAGACGGATCCCGCCGTCCGCGCGGGCTTTGACACCGTCGGCGGCTTTGAGCTGATCCAGCGCACGGCCAAGCTTTTCGCCAGCTCCAGCATTGTGCCGGAGCGCTTCCGGGGAAACCTGCCCAACTGCGTCATCGCCGTGGACATGGCTCTGCGCATGGGCGCGAACCCGCTCATGGTGGCGCAAAACCTGTATGTGGTGCATGGAACGCCGGGGTGGAGCGCAAAGTTCCTGATCGCCACATTCAACAAGTCCGGCAAGTTCTCCGCCCTGCGCTACAAGTTTCAGGGCATGGAAGGGCAGGACGATTGGGGATGCCGCGCCGTCGCCACGGAATTGTCCACCAGCGAGGTGCTGGAAGGCCCGCTCATTACCATCGGCCTTGCCAAGAAGGAAGGTTGGTACGGGAAGCAGGGCAGCAAGTGGCAGACCATGCCGGAACAGATGCTGCGCTACCGGGCCGCCGCCTGGTTCATCAACGTCTATTCCCCGGAAATCGCCATGGGCCTGCGCACAGCCGAGGAAGTGCAGGACACCTTTGACCTGGAGCGCATGGAGGACGGTAGCTACACCGTAAGCATGGACGACATCGCGCAGGCCGCGGCCGCCGCCGAACCCGCCCCGGCGGAAACCGTGAACCCCGAAACAGGGGAAGTGACGCAGGCCGCCCCTGTGGACGACGAGCCCATGATTTCCTGCCCCAATCGTGACGGTGCCATGCGCCCCGCCGAGGACTGCTTTTACTGCAAGCAAAAGGACGGCTGCCCCGAGCGGGCGTAGCCGAAGAGGTATGGTATGGCCGGTTTTCTTTCCCGCAGCGTGAGCATCACGCAGTTTCGCATGGACGATTTGCCCGCTGACGTTATGGCCACGGCATCGCAACTGCTTAAACAGTATGCGTTCCGCCCCATCGACGACACGCCGGAGATGCAGGCGCACGGCTGGGTCAACTTTGACGACATGCTGGATACGGCATGGCAGAACAGCCCGCCGCAAAAAGGCGACCTCATCTGCTTTTCCCTGCGCATCGACAAGCGCCGCATCCCGCCTGCGGTACTGCAAAAGGAGTTGCGCCTTGCCCTGGAAGAAGAAAAACGCCGCATAAGCGAACATGGCAAGACTTTCATTTCCCGTGAGCGCAAGAGGGAACTCAAGGCACAGGTCACGCTGCGGCTTGCCGGCAAAATCCCGCCCACGCCGTCAGCCGTGCAAATCATCTGGGATACGGATCAGGATGTCATCTATGTCGCCAGCGTCAACACGGCCGCGCTGGAGACCTTCAGCGACTATTTTTGCCTGACCTTCGGCAAACGCCCGCAGCTCATGGGGCTGCTGCCGGAAAAGGCGTTCGAGGCCGGGAAGGACACCGTCAGCCCGGCCGACTTCGCGGGCAACGGCCAGGCCGACAAAGACCCGGACGGAGTGCTGACCATCCTGGACAAGGAATGGCTGACCTGGCTGCTCTTCAAGACCCAGACCGACAGCAGCGTCTATGCCCTGCCGGGAGAAAAGCAGATCGTGGCCTACGTCGAGCAGAACGTGACGACGCGCGCGGGCTTCGGCGAAGCGAAGGAGACGGCTCGCGTCGCCGGTGCGCTCTCGCCGCTGAAAGAGGCCGTGGTCGCCTTGTCCACGGGAAAGAAAGTCGTCGCCGCCACGCTGCGGCTGGAATCGCAGGACGAAACCTTCACCGTCACCTTGCGCGCGGATTCGCAAAGCCTCTACAGCCTGCGCATTCCCTTTGCGCAGCGGCCGAAGGATGAGGACGATGACCCGGACGCCGTTCTGCTGATACGGCACTACCTGATTTCGCAGGCATGCTGGTACATTGACCAGCTGGCCGCCATCTACATGAAGCTGCGCATGGACGATTCCGCATGGTCGCGCGAGGTGTGCCGCATGCAGGAATGGATACGGAACGCGGTCAGGGACTGACACAACGCCCCGCCAGCCGGGCAATAGGCGGGCTAGCCTTTCTGAACGGCTTCCGGCGTGTAAACGGTTTTGACTTCAACCACGGTTCTTTCTGTGTGTGTACGAACCACCTTGCGTTGCACCGTGCGAAGTGTCACCAACATGGTCGTTCCGCTGGCGAAGTTATGCTGACCGCTCTTAACTTCAGCAAGAAAGTTTTCATCCTCGACATTGGCAGAAAATTCCAAGGAAGTATCGGAATCGTCACTTTCGGCAAATCTCCAGCCAACAGGAGAGCCGTTTAGCATAGCTCCCACAACTTCCAGCAATACCTCTCGTTCGTTGTCTGTTATGACAAGACCTTCTTCCTGCTTGAAAAATTTGCGGTCATTACGTGGTATTTCCTGTGTTTCATTGTTTTCTGATGAACCCTTGACGGTGATGGATTCCGCACCTTCCATATCAAGCGTCTGCGTAAGCCGGGAAAGCTGCGTCTGTGTGCGGCTGCTGGCGTACATGCCGACAACACCCTGAAGAACGACGCAGGTCGCCCCTGCCTCGTTCTTGACAGTTACATGTGCGCCATCCTGCGCCGGTTGCTGCACAGAAACTTTCTTGCCAAAGGCCCAACGGGCAAGACCAATGACACCGGTAAGGATGGTTACGGCACCTGCGCCGACACAAACGGTTTCAGCGGGATGCTCGATAATAAGGTCGATCAGGAAGGAACCGGGCCGGAACCCAGCCTTGACCTTCACGTCAATGGCGGCGCTTTTCCCGTAGGCGGTTTCCGCCGCCCGGCGCGAAAGGCCGTCAAGGGCAAGGAGGGATTGGGCAAGGGCGGCGGCAGGAATATCGTGGCCGTCAAAGGCCGGGCCATTGAATGATATGGAAAACGCTTCCTGCTGTATGGAGTCGCTGGACATGGCGCACCTCCTGCCTTCTCATACCTGCGAAGGTGCACCATGTCCATACGCCTTTCTCTTGACATTTTCCCGAAACTGTGGCCTTCTGCCCTTGGAGCTTCGTAACCTCCCAAGGCGGTAGCCACTCGCCGTAAGCGTGGCTTTTCTTGTCGGCTTTAGGGCCGGGTGTAGGGTAGCGGTAACGCCCCTGCCGTTCCTTGACGGTTACGAGCACCCGGCCTTGTTCTTTGCCGAAAAAAGGACGCATCGTAACTTTCAAGGAGGCACATCATGTGCGAGCTTTCCCCCGTTTCCTTCCACGGCGATACCATTTTCTGCATCGACTACCACGGCGAACCGTTCACGCCCATGAAGCCCATTGTGGAAAACATGGGCATGGATTGGCGGGCGCAAGCCACAAAGCTCCGTGCCAACAAGGAACGCTGGGGTGTGGTGATTATCACCACCCCTTCCGAAGGCGGTGAGCAGGAAACGACCTGCATGCCCGTCCGCAAGCTCCCTGCCTATCTCGCTGGCATCAATCCGCGTAAGGTCAAACCGGAGCTTCGGCCCAAGATTGAACTGTACCAAGCCGAAAGCGACAACGTGCTGTGGGACTACTGGACGAAGGGCCGCGCCGAACCCCAGCCCGCAGCCCTGCCCGACAGCATCACGCCCGACCAGCAGTGCACCCTGCGCGCGCTGGTCAAGGCTCGCATCGAGGCCATCCCTGAAGCCGAGCGCCCCAAGGGCCTGCACCCGCAGATCTGGAGCCGCTTCAACAACCATTTCCGGCTGGCCAGATACTGCCAGCTGCCGCAGTGCCGCATGAGCGAGGCCGTGGCCTACCTCACGCAGATGGAACTGACGCCCGCAAAGGCCCTGCCCGCAGCGCCGG
>SUVB01000025.1 GCA_015062205.1 Desulfovibrio desulfuricans | reverse complement strand
GGCAATGTCCAGTCCGATGGTGCATACTTCTCGCATATCCCGCTCCTCTCTGTTTTTGAGGGTTTCTTGTTTTCCTCAATGTGGCACAGAGATGCCGTTTGCGCAAAGTGCTGTTTGGGAGGGGCGGGATATCCCATCATCGGACAGCGCGCAAAAGCTCGCGGGCGCGCCGCCCTGCCCGTGCCCCGGAGAGGGCACGGCTCCGCAACTGCCCGGCGGCAGTCCCTTGCCGCCGCCGGACGGCGAGACGTGCGACTTCGCCGCCTTCCATGCAGCGGGCTGCCTCATGGACACGCCCGCGTCTGCGCAGGCGAAGGCAAGCGCCTGCACGCGATATCCCTACATGGTGTGATGGTTCGCTTGCCCGGCCAGGATGTCCAGCGTTTTCCTGTCCATATCTCCGCCGTAAAATTTCTCGAGGACGGACCGAAACACCGTGTCGTCCGGCACTGCCTGCAGAAACAGCGTCATGGAGGACCAGACCTTGATGGCGTCGATATGCCCCAGCACGGCCACGGCGTCTGTTTCACCACAGTCCAGCAGCGCCTGCGCGGCCTCATGGAGGCGGGGGCCGAGCACCGCGTGCGCGAGGTAGCCACGGGCCTCGTCGAGCCCCGTGATGCCGTAGAACACGGACGTCTCGCTCCTGCCCAGGCCGACAATCTGCGGAAACATGTACCAAATCCAGTGCGATGTTTTTCGTCCGGCGCGCAGTTCGGCGAGAGCCTGCCGGTACATGCCGCCCCGGTTCTGTGCGGTAAGGAATCTATCCAATGATGTTTCATGCTGCATGACCAGCTCCGTCGTCTGGTTCGGGTTGCGCCGCCCTCTCCGCTGCCTCCCCTGCCGGGAGGTCCGGCCCGGCTTCTGCATCTGCATATCAACCTTTCGCCGAAGTCCGCCCAGCACACAACCTGCGCGAACCGGTTGTGCGGGGGCAAAACCACGTGCCCATTCTCCGACCATCGCGCATAATCCGCAGGCCTCCCGTCCGGTTCCGCACTGTCTCCATATTGCGGCGGAGAACGGCAGGACGCCGACAGACGGAGACAGGTTGCGGCGGCAGCCGCACAACGCATCCTGTTCGGGCAGCATATATTTATATACTGTTAAAAGATATTCCATCACCCTCCTGACCTATCCTGCGGCCCGCGTCAAGACCATCGCCATCGCGCCGAAGACCGGCAACGACCTTCTGCGGCCCGATTTCGGGAAGCTGCAAGGCAAGGTGCGGCGCACAAGGGCCGGAAGCCGCAGACGGCAGGGAAATTACTTTTCCGGCATGGGGGCTGCGGGCTTCCGGCGGGCGGCGGGAAGGGATGCACGCTGCCTGTGGTCACAGCGGGTGAAAACGGCAGCCCTCAGGAAGATGCGGACAAGAGCCGCCAA
This sequence comes from Desulfovibrio desulfuricans, assembly GCA_015062205.1. GTDB lineage: Bacteria > Desulfobacterota > Desulfovibrionia > Desulfovibrionales > Desulfovibrionaceae > Desulfovibrio > Desulfovibrio desulfuricans_D. The sequence goes on along the minus strand of SUVB01000025.1, from coordinate 13,354 downwards.
GGAACGCAACGTGACGGCAGCATCGTATGTTGCGCTTGTCCTTTTTTATTCAGGACGGCACAATAGGCGAAGAGGCTGCAGCACCGCTTGCGCGATACCGGCTTTTGTGCCTGCTGCCGGCAACAGATGCCGTCTTTCCGGCCCAATTCCCTTGCAGAGGTGCCGGGCGATGGCGGGCGCATGATATGGAAGCCCTTTCCCCGGTTTCGGCAAGCCGGCGCTTGCGACCGCGCTGCACGCAGAAGCCGGACAGCAATGACGCTGTTTTTTCCGGTGCAACAAACAAGGAGCATGCCATGTTCACAATCCGCTTGAAAATTCTGTTCATGCTTGCCGCTCTCTGCCTGCTTTGCGCCTGCCAAGCCGCGCGCCCCCATACCTCTGCGACGGATATGTCCACCCAGGAAGAGCGCAACAAGGCGTCCATGAAACGCTTTGAAACCATGATAAACACCTGTGACGATGCGTTGGCGGCGGTGCTGGTGGACGCCAGGGCGCCCTTCTATACGCCCGCCTCAAAAGAACCCGTCTACGGGGGCCAAGGCTATCTGGATATTGTGCGCTTCATGCGGCAGGGGTTTTCAGATGTGCAGTGGAAACTGGAGGAAATGGTCGCCGAGGGCCCTGTGGTTGCTGTTCGCTGGACATGCACCGGCACGCACGACGGCATCTTCATGGGCAGCAAGCCTACAGGCAGGCGCTTTTCCGCTTCGGTCATGAATTTCTACTACTTCAACAAGGACGGGAAAATCATCAATGACATTGCCGCCGAAGGCATGATTGCCATTTTGCGGCAGATTGGGCTTGTGAACTATTGACGGCCTGACCGGCGGGAAGCTGATGGGACTTTTGGGGAAAAGCGCACGAGCAGCAGCTTCTTCTCTCTTCACGACACTGTGCGTCCATGCGGGAGTTTTCGCCGAAACTGCGCGGCTTCTGCGCCGGCAACGATGGGGCATGGCGGCATGTGCCGCTTGATGAGGTCCACGTTTACAGCAATTCCTGCAAAAAATTGTTGACATTTCGAGAATTATAGATATAAAGATTTGAGACAATGCTTTTGAGAGGTACGCCGGTGGACATCATAGAAATTGCCAAGGCGCTGTCCAATGAGACACGGCTGAACATCCTCCGGTGGCTGAAGGAACCATACAAAAACTTCCCTCCGCAGGGGGGAAGCCTTGGCACTCCTATTGACTTGAAGGGCGGTGTGTGCGTCAGCAGCATCCAGGAGAAGGCAGGGGCGTCCCAGTCCACAATTTCCAACTACCTGACCATGCTGCAGGAGGCGGGGCTTCTTGTCTCGGAGCGATATGAAAAATGGACCTACTACCGCAGGAACGAAGAGCTGATACAGCAGCTTGCAAACTACATCAAAAACGAATTGTGAGGCGTTTCACGGCGTTTTTTTTTAAAAAATACATATCGAGATAAATAGAATTATATAAATGTCGGTTTAACGAAATTGCTGCCGTGTCCGGGCGGCATGGGGAAATCGGGACCTTCAGCAGCAAGGGGAATGCCATCCTTCTTCCGGTCATCGTCCTGCGGGTTCTGATGCGGCGGCTGCCGTTATGTCCCTCCCCACCTTGGGGCATAAAGGCTGCGACAGCTCTGCAACCACATTGGATTATACCGGACAGCCGCATGAAATGGACGTGTTCACAGAACAACAATGAGGAATGCCCATGCGCTTTGCAAGTGGAATCAACAGACCCCCCTTTGAGGCAGATTCAGGCTTTTTACAGGTAACGAGCGGCTGCTCCCATGCATCCTGTGCCTTCTGCAGCTATTATAAGGATGCAGGATTCAGGAAGTCTCCCATTGAAGAGATTGAAGAAGATGTAAAGCAGATCCCGCAGTATTTCGGAGCGCCGGAGCGTCTATTTCTGCAGGGCGCGGACGGTTTTGCGGCGGACTACGATGTGCTGATGACGACGGCGGAGCTGATCCACAAGTACGTGCCGTCCGTCAAAACCATCGGCGGCTACGCGAGGATTGACAACTTCTGCGCAAAGACCGTGGAACAAATCAGAAATCTGGTCGGGGCGGGCTATTCCAATCCGTATATCGGCGTGGAGTCCGGGGACGATGCCCTTCTCAAGATGGTTCACAAGGGCTACGACGCCGCCACAGCCAGGGCGCAGATGGAAAAGCTGACGGAAGCCGGAATGCCGTTCATCGCCAACTTCCTGAACGGGCTCGGCGGTGCGGGCTACGGACTCTCCCACGCGCAGAAGACTGCGGAGATGTATGACGGCATGAACATTTCCATGATTGAGGTATCGTCCCTGACGTTGATTGCGAAAACTATTCTGTATCGCAGGAAGGAAAAAGGCGAGTTTGCAGAGGCCGGGGAACACGAGCGCCTGCGGGAAATGCAGGAATTCATACGGCGCCTCGCCAATGAGACAATCTTTTTGTCAGACCATGCATCCGTACCTTTCAGGGCAAGGGCCAGGCTGCCGGAACAGAAGCAGGAACTGATCGACGGCATTCAGGGCGTAATGGATGCGCTGCCGGAAGAACAGCTTCGAACGCATAGAAAGACCGCTGAACACTATTTTTAAGGAGACGGGCATGATGCCGTACAACGGAACGATTTACAGACCGCCGATAGAGGCGAATACATTTCTGCTCCCCATCACGGAAGGCTGCACGCATAACAGCTGCACTTTCTGCAATATGTATCAGGACATCCCTTTCCGGATGCTGCCCATCTCTGAAGTGGAAGAATACCTGTTGGAAGTAACGCAAGACTATGGAAGGTATTACGACAGAATCCGGCGGGTATATCTGGTCGGCGCCGATCCCTTTGCGCTGTCGGCAAAGAGGCTTTTGGAGCGTATCGACCTGATCAAAAAGCATCTGCCGAAGGTGAAGGTTATCACCATGTATGCCCGGACGGACAATATTGCTTCCAAGTCCGATGAAGACCTCAAAACACTGGGGGAGGCCGGCGTTGATGATCTCTATATCGGCGTGGAATGCGGGTTAAATGATGTGCTGGCGAACCTGAACAAGGGCTATTCTGCAGATGAGACAAAACAGCAATGCCAGCGACTGAATGCTGCCGGGATTCAGCATTGCGACTTGCTGATGCTGGGAACGGCGGGCAAAGGCAGAGGACTGGAATGCGCCGGAGCCTCAGCAGCGCTGGAAAACGCAACAAGGCCGCACAAGATACTGATCAATACCATGTCGGCATTCGTGGGAACACAGCTGGATGAGGACATCAAAACTGGCGCATTCATTCCTGCGACGGAAAAGGAGAACCTGGAGGAGGAGCGTGAATTCCTTGGCAGCCTTGAGCTTCCGGACTGCTATTTCTGGGCAGTGCATCCGCTGGATTCCGTCAAGATTGAAGGCATGCTTCGGGATACCAAGCAACAGATGCTGGATGCATTGGCATGGAGCATAGACCATGTAAAGGAACATGCGATTACCCGGACATCAAGAGTCGGCACGCTTTAGAAGCCGCTGCAAATGCAGGGGGAATACACCTATATGGAATTCCAGGAAGTCATAAGCGAAAGGCATTCTGAGGTAGGTTGCAAAAAGTACCCCGCACGTCATCGTTGTTTCATCGTTGCTGTCTTCATCCGCAGTCTCCTTCGTCGCAACGGCTGAAACGCGGGAAAACGCGCGTTTCCCGCCTGGTTACGGCGCAGGCGGCTGTTTTCACAGCCGCCTGAACAGATAAGCTCTAGAAGATTTTGCCCTAATGCCCGCCGCGGCAGGTGTGTTCCTGCGAGAATTCCGGAAGCTGCCCGGCCAGAAACGCCCTGACGCCCTCCCCCACTGTGGGGAGTTGCCCGGCATAGAACACATGAATGCCCACCTGGTTGAAGGCCATGAGCGGACGGAAACCCATGCCCCCCGCCAGCAGCGCCTTGACGCCCTTGTCCGCCAGCAGCTGTACGGGCGCAAGGCAGCCGCCCTGTGCATGCGGCGGATTGTCGAGGGTGGTCACATTCTTGACCTGCCCATGCTCAATTTCCACCAGAGTGAACACCTCGCAGTGGCCGAAGTGCATGCCCATACCGGCCTCAAGGCCGCCGGGGTTGGCGGAAGGAACGGCAAGCAGCGTATCCATGACAGTATGACCTCTCTTGGATTAAAGGTTGCGGAATTCAACGGGGCAGCGGCTGCGCCGCCGGAATGAACGGCCGGAGCGTCGCAGACGCGCGGGGCCGGTACGTGACAATATTGTCCCATATTTTCCGGATGCCGCGCGCGAGCGCGGTATCCGCCTCGGTGGCGGCCAGACCCCGGGCCGTGGCGCGCAGCATGTCCGCATCGAACGGCACGCGCCCGAATACGGCATGCCCGGCCTCACGGGCGGCTCTTTCCAGCGCGTCCGCCCCTTCGGGATTGCAGTCCCAGCGGTTGATCACGACGCCCACGGGCAGGCGGAAATGGCGGCATACGCCCGCCACGCGCGCAAAATCATGCAGCCCGGACAGGCTCGGCTCCACCACGGCCACGGCCAGTGTGGCTCCGGCCAGGGAGCTGACCACAGGGCACCCAATGCCGGGAGAGCCGTCGCAAAGGATGGCGGAACAGCCCTCGCGCTTGGCCAGCGCCCGGGCCTCGCGTTTGAGAAGGCTGACCAGACGGCCGGAATTTTCCTGCCCCGGCACAAGGGCCGCATGCACCATGGGGCCGAAGCGCGTATCGCTGATATGCCACACGCCGCAGTGCGCTTCGGGGAAATCAATGGCCTGTTGCGGGCACAGGGCCACGCACACGCCGCAGCCCTCGCAGAGGGCCTTGTCCACCCAAAGGGTTCCGCCCTCCTGCCGGATGGCGTCAAAACGGCAGGCCTCCATGCACGCGCCGCAGGCCACGCAGTCGGCGGGACGAATCTCGGCCTTGTTCCCCCCCATAAACGATGTGCTCTGCCGGGGTTCGGGCCGTAAGATGATATGCAGATCGGGCACGTCCACATCCAGGTCGCAGAAGACCGTATGCCGCGCCAGAGCGGCAAAGGCCGCGGCAAGGCTGGTCTTGCCCGTGCCGCCCTTGCCGCTGATGACGACAATTTCCTGCATGTTCCTCCCGGCGTCAGGCATGGCTGCCCTCCTTGAAGATACGCAGGATGTCCCCGGCCATGCGGGCAAAGCGCTCCCGCCAGTCCGGCGAGATGTCGGCCGGCAGGCCGCCCTGCGCCGTGACGCGCGCCGCCTCTCGCGAGAAGGGCACGGTTCCCGCCAGCGGCAGACCGTGTTCGCGGCAGAAGGCCGTCACAGCCGCCTCTCCGCCCTCATTGCCCGGCATGCCGGCCCGGTTGATGACGCAGGCCAGGGGCAGGCGCAGAGAACTGAAGGCCTCCCAGGCAATGCGAAAATCCGCGAAACCGAAGGGCGTGGGGTCCGCAACCAGCAGCACGGCATCCACCCGGCGGGCCACGGTGACTGCGGGGCAACTCACGCCCGGCGGGCTGTCCAGCAGCACATCCGCCGCCGAGCCTGCAGTCGCCAAGTCCAGCTCGGCCAGCAGGCGGCGCAGCACCGGCGGCGTCATCACCTCGCCGATACGCGTTGCTCCGGAGATGTAGCGCGTGCCGTCGTCCAGACATCCCAGCGTCACCGAGCCGAGCTCGCGGCGGCCCTCCTCAAGGGCTCCCTCCGGGCAGACGGTGAAACAGCCGCCGCAGCCGTGGCACATGTCAGGAAACAGGGCGATTTTCTGCCCGAAACGGGCAATGGCCCCGAAGCGGCAGATATCGCGGCATTTGCCGCAGACCGTACAGGACGCGCGCACCGCCTTCGGCACGGCCAGCCCGACCTCGACAGCGCGCTCCATGACAGGATGCAGAAAAAGATGCAGGTTGGGGGCTTCCACATCCGTATCCGCCAGGGCGTGCGGACGCGGCCAGACCCGATGCAGTGAGGCCGTGAGCGTGGTCTTGCCCGCCCCGCCCTTGCCGCTGGCAATGGCTATGCGCATGGCCGCCCTCTACATGCCCGCTTCATGGTTGGGAGCCAGAGCCTCGCGGCAGCAGCCCGCGCGCCAGCGGCGCAACGCCTCGCCCGCGCTCATGCCGTCCATGTCCTGAATGACGCTGATGCCTGCGGCCTGCAGGGCCTCAAAGGCCTTGGGCCCCACATAGCCGCTGATGACCACGGTAACGCCCGCGTTGACCAAGTGCTCTGTGGTGGCGATGCCCGCGCCCTGCGGCAGCAACTGGGCGTCGCCGTTGTCGAGATAGGATATTTCGGGCTCGTCCCCGCTTTCGGGACACGCGGCGATGATGAAGCCGCCCGCGCGGCCGTAACGGGGGTCCACAGCGTCGTCGAGGCTGGGGCCTTCGCTGGAAATGGCGACAATCGGCATACTTCTGCTCCTTTCCCGGCGGCATGGCGGCGCGCCGGGCGCATCCACAAAGGCGTAAGCGCCGCCCCCGATGCGCAGGGCCTTGCCCGCAACAAGCGCCTCGGCCACGGCCCGGCGGGCGGCGGCCAGCGTGCGGGCATAGGTGAAACGCGAAACACGCACCCTTGCGGCGGCTTCGGACATGTTCAGCCCTTCCATGTCGCTCAGGCGCAGGGCCTCCAAGCCCTCCACGGGCAGGCGCACTTCGTCAAGCAGCCGCAGGGGAACGCCGCACGGCTTGAAATAGGTGGCGCCGGGCTGCTGCGCTACATAGCGGCAATGACGCGGTCGGGCCATGCATCCTCGCTTGTTTTGCTCAAATGTTCAAAACAGGATAGTGCCATTTGCGGCCATGTCAACCCCTCTGTTCCCTTTGCCGGACATTGCCGGTTCCGCCCTGCCGCGCCCGCAGGTCGCAACGCCCCGCCGGTCCGGGAGATGCCTCCCCCCCCAAAAAAAGGGCATGCCCGGAACGGAACATGCCCGACAGCCTCCGGCCCGACGCAACCCGCAGGCCGCTTTCCCGGCCGGAACACATTATGCTTCGCCCTCCGGCGGCCAGCAGCGCGACAGAAATTCGGCGTCCTCGACATGCGATGCCTCGACCGCACGGCGAATGGCCTCGGCCATAACCTCGGCAGCGAGCACCCCGGCCATGTTCAGATCGACAGGCCGCGTTCCTGTCGATGCCGCGTAGATGCTGTCGCCGTCGGCCAACGTGCCCGCCGGGCGTATGCAGCGCGCATAGGCGTTGCGCGTCATGGAGGCCAGCTTCGTCAGCTGCGCTTTATCCAGATACCCGTTGGTGAGCACGGCGCCGATGGTGGTATTGGCACAGGCGAAAAGATCGGTGGGCGCGCCGATGGCGTACCAGGCGGCGCGCGTGTCGGCAAAGCCGCTCCTGTCCGGAGTCAGAAGACCGGCGATCTTGCGCCCCGTGTGCTCATCATAGATGTCTCCCAGAGCGTTGACCGCCACCACGGCCGCCATGACTAGGCCGTCCAGTTCCACGGCATACACGCCAAGGCCGGATTTCATGGCGCGCCGCATGCCGCATATCTTGCCCACGGTGGCCCCTGTTCCGGCCCCAACGGCCCCGCTTGCGACGGGTTCGCCGGTCCAAGCCGCGTGGCAGGCCGCCCAGCCCATGGCGAAATCCGGCCGGATGTCGGGGCTGCCGTAGGCGAGATCGTAGAGACAACTCTGGACGACGATGGGAACCGGCGCGATGCCCGTGTCATACCCCATGCCATGCACTTCAAGCCATTCCGCCACGCCGTCCCCGGCGGCCAGACCATAGGCGGAACCGCCGGAAAGAACGATGGCATTGACCAATGTGGGCGCTGTCAGGGGCGAAAGCAGCGCGCTCTCCCGCGTGGCAGGGCCGCCGCCGCTGATGTCTGCGCCAACGCGCGCGCCGCGTGGAAAAAGCAGGACTGTTACGCCCGTGGCGGCCTCCGCATCCTGGGCATTGCCGATATGGACGCCTTCGAGGACCGACAAATCTACTTCCCGCAATACGGGGCTATTCGTCTTGCTGTTCATGCTCCACCCCGTTGGTGTGAACTGCCTGTCTTGTATGAAGCCCGCCGGGGATGGTCACAGCCGCCCGGCGTGCCGTTCACCGACACCGCCCCCGCATGGCGCGCCATTTCCTGCAGACATGCCGAAGGAATATAACGCGCAAGCGATGCGCAACAACAGCTGTTTCCTCCCCCTCGGTGTCGAACTGTCTGAACGCGCGACGCCCCCCAATTTGCATGATGGTATGTATAACCAAAAGGAATTTCAACCGCTCGTTGCGACATTCTGTGGCTGATGACAGCCCGGAGTCCCACGCGCCCTCCTGCATTCGCATTCTTCCCCGGGCCTCGCTTGTGCCCCCACCGTGCTGTTGCCGCACATATCACGGGAGTGCATGAGCAGGGGGACTGCCGATCACATACCCCGCAGATGCAGTTCGTTTAACTGTTTTGAATAGTGTGATAATAGTATTCACCTCACACCGATTGCATGTTTGCATCCCCATGTATATCATAAACCAATTCCATCCTGTTTTAAACACTCCGTGTATATTTTTCCGCATAGTTGTTGATATGGCTCCAGTTCGAAATTGAGTTGATGAAGTTCCCTGAAAGCAAAATCTCCGCGAAATACATGTAAACTCTGAAGCAGGTCACGTACTAAAAATTACCTTGCATCTTAACATGCTGAGAAAATATCAACATGATTTGGAACTAAAACCAATAATATTACAGCATGTCTTGACACAAAATATATAATATTTGTTATTAATACTAAATAGATTGTCTTAAAAAATGATGTTACATCGGCATTCTTGGCATATGCGTACATTCTTCATGAAATTACCTTGTCCAGCCTCGCCAGGCATCCTTCCTTGCTGTGCGACACGTTAAGCTTTTTATGTGAGCTTTTTATGCGCTGGACACAACGATGTTGTCCTGAATGCAAAAACTCATACTAGTCATTCAATTGATATCTATTTGCCTCAATTTTCATGATCCATGAAATTATTGCAATTCCAATAATATTGAAGAGAAACCGCCATGCCATAAAACCGATTCCCAGTGTTGCGCTTTCAAATACGAGCAAGGGTATCTTCGTTGTTGACCATGCCCCGACAAAGATGAATACATTCATCATGCAGGCATTCTTTTTCAACAGGACGCCTACAACAGGGAATGCAGCGTAGAGCGGCCCGGCAGCCGCAGATCCCAGCGCGAACGCCAGAAAATGCCCACGCCAGCCGGCGTTTTCCCCCATGTAGCGCATCATGGTTTCCCGATCTATCCAGACATCAAGCAAACCCAAAAGAACAAAGATGGGGGGAAGAAAGGACAACATCTCCAACAGGTTGTCCATGCTGATGACTAGGGCTTTCTGTCCGGTGGCGGGTTCTGCCGCAAGAAAAACCAGATACAGCAGGCACAACCCGAGGAAGACGCGATACCGTCTCATCAGGACAATCACAGGATGCCTCCCAATATAAACGAGGAAAGGACGGCATACGCGAACGCCAGGGCGTTGCGTTCCAGGGCGAGGCGCTTTCCGAAATATTGCGCTTCCAGCGGCAGGGTGACAATGCCGACCATCATGAGCGTGGTCAGCAGCATGGCGATTTGCCCGTACCCGGCTCCTGCGGCAAGAAGGGAGGCCGCCAGCGGGAAGGCGACGAAACCCGGCATGAGGATTATTGACCCCAGGACGGCCGCAAGCCCCATGCCCATCAGACCGGATTCCCTGCCTAGAACGCGCGAGATGGTTGACGGTTCCAGTATCGCGAGGCCAAGGCCGATGAGCAAAATAATGGGGAGGAATTGCGGCAGGAGATTCTCAAAGGCTTTCCAGGCCTTTTTCAAGGCGGATATGCTTTTCTTCCTGTCACTCCGCCAGGACCAGAGCAAGAGGAGCGCTGTCACAACATATAAAGCAAGGATGGACACGGCGGCCTCCATTGAAATGGGCAGCCGCTGCGCATGTGAACAGTGCGCAACGGCTCCCCTTCAAACGCCAGGCATCTCAACAGGCCGGCGCAGGATGCGTGTAATCCAGCACGGGCACCTCCTCGCCCAGTTTTTTGCGCACAGCCTGCAGGATGGCGTCCCTGTGCGGACAGGGAAAGCCTATGGGCGTGCCCTTGGTAATACAGGAGGCCAGCACGATGACCTCTGCCCCTTTGTCGCATAGCATTTGCGCCCGCGCCACCGCGCGTTTGCCTGGGCAGCCGCCGCAGGTCACAAATCCCACCACCTGACACGCGCCAAACTCTTCAAATGCCCCCTTGCCCCTGGCTGCAAACTGGAAGTCCGCGCCGCCGCCGCAGATGTCCTCTGCCTGGCGGCAACGAATGATCCCCACCTTTGCCATGACAAATCCTCCTGTGCTTACACGTCATGGATATTATTCGTTATTCTCAAAACTGCATTATACAAGCATCCGACAGCAAATCGTGATTATATCATAATATATATTTTCAAAATAGCAGAGTTAACGTGTAACTCGGATTAATGTATGTGCATATCGTTAGGGACGTGACAAGGCTCTTGCCCACGCCGCCCTTGCCGCTGAGCATGTCAATGACTTTACCGACGCGGCTTTTGGGATGGGGATTGACCCGAAAATCCGGTTTCCCTCCGGTTCGCCCGGCGCATCCCTGCTCACCGCAGGAGCCGCACTGGCGGTTGCAATCGCTCATGGCTGCCCTCCGCCAAAAAAATGTTCTGCGTTCCGTCGGATTGTCGCACTACAAAGCCGTCCGCCGCGTCCAGATGTGACGTGCCGTCAGGGCGGAAAAGGCAAGCCCGGTAAACACATGCAGCTTGCCGGAATCCAGCAGGCCGGACACAATACACAACAAGGACACGCCCGTCAGGACGCGCAACTCCAGCCGACGCGGCGAAACGCCCTTCCATTGCGGCAGTTTTACGCTGCGCACGGCCTTGGTGCTGGTATTCTTCAGTTCCGGAAGCGCTTCCTCCAGTTTGGCGCACAGGGCTGCAAGGTCGGCCCCCGGCTGCATCAGAAGCAGCAGGGAGGCGTGGCCGGGGCGGGCCTCGCGCACATCCGGTTCCGCCGCCAGCAGGCTTTGAGCCTTGGCAAGCGCGTTTCCATCCAGAAAAGCATGGTGGCGCAGACGCGCCCGGCCTTCCATGACATGGGCCACGTAGTCAGGCAGCATACAATCCTCCTTTGCTTGGAGCTCCGGACCGGGGCATGACACCGGCCCGGCCTCACGCAGGTCAGGCCGCCGCGCGCTCGCGCTCCAGCAGGTACAGGCCCAGGGGCATGGCGGCGGCAAGGAACGCTGCCTTGTCCCATGCCTCGGCATCCCAGATCAGCAGGGCCGAACCCGTGGACGCCTTGAACTCGACATCGTGGAATCCCGCGTCCAGCAGGGCGCGGCGCAACTCCATGAACCCGGCGTCATCCTTGAGGTCTTCATGGCGCAGACGCGCCCGGCCGGGCACGTAGCTGGCGACGCAGTCCGTGAGCAGGGCCAGCACTTCCTGTTGCTGTTCCGCGTCCGCTGCCGGAACTGCCACGGCGGCGACATCAATGACCGTGTCGGGCTGACCTTCAGGCAACGTGCCGGAGGCGTCGCTGCCGGCTACGGCCCTGGCCCGGGGCAGGGAGGCAAGGCGCTCCAAAGCCTGTTGCAGCACTTCACCCAAGGCGTTGTCATCGCCCATACCGCCGCGGCCACCGCGCCTGCCGCCGCCACCGCGCCCGCAACCGCCGCCCATGCCGCCCGGAAGGGATGACTGGCCGCCACGGCCACTGCCTATGCCCCCTCCCATGCCGCTCCCGCGACCGCCCATGCCGCTCCCGCGACCGCCCATGCCGCCGCGGCCGCCGCTCAGGCCGCTGACCAGTGTGCCGAGCAGGGATGCGCCGCCGCGCATGGCGCCCCTGGAAAGCAGGCCCACGCCCAGAAGTCCGCCAATGCCGCCGAGAATGCCGCCACCGTTCATCGTCGCCTCCCGTGTTGCTTACGGTTCCGCATGTTCCGGGGCGCCCGCGCCTGCCTCTTGTGCAGACGCCTCACGGACGACTGTCTGAACATGACGCCGCATGCACTGGCCCCGGCCTGCGCCGCAATGCCCACGGCCCCTGCCCTGGCCGCGTCCCATGCCGTCATGGGTACAGGCGTCGCCCCCCGTCCGCATGGCGCACTGGCCGCGCAGTCCGGCCCGCCCGTGGCAAAACCCCTTGCCGTTCCGTCCTTGCCCGTTCCGCCCCTGTCTCTCGTTGCCGTACATGATGCATTCTCCTTGATGTTGCTGGTGGCACAAAAGGGTGGTCAGTCTATGACCGCCGCCCTGTTCCGTGTACTGCGGGCCTGCTGCTCCCCGCGTTCCGGCGCGTCAGGCATAGAGTCTGCGGCATTCGAGGCACCGCCGCCTGCGCCGTTCCTGACGCACGGCCCCTGACCGCCGCGGCCCGCGCCGCAGCGCCTGCGGCCCATGCCTTGGCCGCACCCCATGCCTTCGCTGCGGGGGCATGCGCCGCCCTGCATGGTGCCCTGACCCTGCCGTCCGCCGCGTCCGGGGCTGAAATGACGCCCGTGCCGTCCCTGCATGGCGTTACCGTACATAATGTTGCCTCCTTCAATGTTGATGATGCTGCCGGTAGTGAGGGCCAGCGCCGCCAGCCGTCGCCCCTGGCCGAGGATGCGGCAGAGGGTGGGCGTGGAAACATCCATGCTCCGTGCCGCCGCCTCCTGGTTCATCCCTTCGGCGTCTACAAGACGCATGGCCTCCAACATGTCCAGTCCGATGGTGACCACTTCCGTGCTGCCACCACCCTGCTTCTCCGCCGTTTCCCCTGTTTCCGGCAGGGGATGGAAGCGACGGCACGCCGGCATGCAGCCAATGGTGCGGGCCTTGGTGGGACGCATGAAACCTCCTGGGCAGTTATGGCCGCCACAGGGCAGCCATGTTTTGAAATATAATTCATAATTAAGCGCGGCTCGGGTTGGCGTCAAGGGAGAAAATGAAATTTTTTTCATAACCATTTTGGCGAAACTCGTAGGCAGTGACTTCATCGAAAGCGGTACCACCGCTCAGTTCCTACCCAACCCGTGCCTCAAGCTATCGGGAGATAGCACCAGCTGATCCGCGACTTCGCAGACCTTTCTGCCATCCTCCAGCACCATGCGGACTGCCCAAGCCTGAACTCCACTGAATATCGCGGTCGTCTCGCCAGTCCCGCCTCATCGCGAAGGGGCTGCGGTTGGCGACTACTTTTTTGCAGCCTACCTCAAAAATCGTATTGACATGTTCGTCTTAATTGTGGATAATTTTTTTACGATATAATAATTAGTCGAGCCTTAAAAAATCTGCTCAGACGAATTCATATTGTAAGTCTTTCCTAGTCACACGGACTGCTAAAAGGCTACAAATGACAAAAAACATCTTTTGAATCACAGCCCGCATCCATTTCCTGAAGTTGAAGG
>SUVB01000024.1 GCA_015062205.1 Desulfovibrio desulfuricans | reverse complement strand
GATCAACCAGTCCATCACCACGGTCAACGAGATGTCCGGCCAGACCACGCAGGCCATGAACGAGGCGGCCAAGGCCATCTCGGATCTCGCGCAGCAGACCGAGCGCCTCAGCGCGCTCATTGAGGACATGAAGCGGGCATAGGACGGGCGCTGACCCGGGCAGACAGAGCGCTGCAGGCAGCAGAACCTTGCAGGCGCACATGAAAAACCACCGGCATAGCCGGTGGTTTTTCATGTGACGTCGGCGGTCAAGAGCATTCTGCAGAGGGGGAGGCCCTGCCCGGCAGGGCTGTGATGTCCCAGAGGGGAATTTCCCGGCATCATCGCTCTACGCTTGTCTTTTTGGCTGGTTGGCGGCATGATGCCGGGCAAGAATCCGGCGCGGCATTGGAAGCGCTGTCTCCCTGCCAGTGAACGGATCGGGAAGTATTGGTTGTATGTTGTGATGAAATATGTTCTAATGACGGGAATTACTTGCGAAGATACACCTCTGATGATGATTTTCAGGAGAAATTATGGCAAAAAATGCAATCGCGCTTGTGGCCCTGTGCGCCGCGCTGTTTCTGCCCGACGCCGCGCTGGCCAGTGGTGGGGGGCATCCTTCCATTCCCGGGGCGGAACTGTCTGTGGTGTGGGCCATTCCCTTTGCCTGCATGCTGCTGTCCATCGCCATCATGCCCCTGACCATCCCGCATTTCTGGGAACGGCATTTCGGCAAGGTCGCCGTGTTCTGGGGGCTGGCCTTCCTTGCGCCCTGTGCCTTGGTGTACGGTTTTTCCACGGCGCTGTATGAATTTCTGCACATCATCCTCACGGACTATGTGCCCTTCCTTGTGCTGCTGTTCTCCCTGTTCACCGTGGCCGGCGGCATACGTTTGAAGGGTACGCTGGTGGGCACGCCCGTCGTCAACACCGGCCTTTTGACCGTGGGCACGCTGCTGTCCAGCTGGATGGGCACCACCGGCGCGGCCATGCTGCTCATCCGGCCCTTGCTGCGCGCCAATGCCCACCGCAAGTACCGCGTGCATTCCGTGGTCTTTTTCATCTTTCTGGTCGCCAATATCGGCGGTTCCCTCACGCCCCTCGGCGACCCGCCGCTGTTCCTGGGCTTCCTGAGAGGCGTGGACTTTTTCTGGACGGCCTCCAACCTGCTGCTCAAGACGGGCCTGCTGTCCGCCACGCTGCTGCTGCTCTTTTTCGCCATCGACACGGTGCTGTTCCGCAAGGAAGGCAGCCCGCAGCCTCCGGCGGCTTCAGACGCCGGCGAGAAGCTGGGCATCGAAGGCAAGATCAATTTTCTCTTCCTGCTGGGCATTGTGGCGGCCGTGCTGCTTTCGGGCCTGTATCCCCTCGGCGAACTCATTTCCGTGTTCGGCGTGTCCATTGAAGGGCAGAATCTGCTGCGCGACCTGACCCTGCTGTGCATGGCCGGGCTCTCCCTCAAGTTCACCGCGCGGCGCAGCCGCGAACTGAACGGCTTCACGTGGGGCCCCATTGAGGAAGTGGCCAAGCTCTTCTTCGGCATCTTCCTCAGCATGATCCCGGCCATTGCCATCCTGCGGGCAGGCACGGACGGCGCGCTGGCCTCGCTCATCCAGCTGGTGTCGCATGACGGGCAGCCGGTCAACGCCATGTATTTCTGGCTTACCGGCATGCTCTCCAGCTTCCTGGACAATGCCCCGACCTACCTGGTCTTCTTCAACACCGCCGGGGGCGACGCCCATCACCTCATGTACGATCTGCCCGCCACGCTGGCGGCCATTTCCGCAGGCGCGGTGTTCATGGGCGCCAATACCTATATCGGCAACGCGCCCAACTTCATGGTGCGCTCCATCGCCGAAAGCCAGGGCGTGCGCATGCCCAGCTTCTTTGGCTACATGGCATGGTCCGTGGGCATTCTGGTGCCCCTGTTCGGCGTGCTGACGTGGCTGTTCTTCATGTAACCCCGTTTCGACGGCAGCGGCGCCTCCCGACGGGAGGCGCCGCTGTGCCGCAGAGGATGTGACGCCGGGGCTTCCGCAAGAGTTCCGGCGTTTCTTTTTTTTGTTGCAGGGTGATCGGCGGCGTGCCGCCGGGAGGGGACGCCTTTCCGGTGTGCCCGGGAAAATCCTTCGGCTGTTCAGGGCGGCAACCAGAATTCATGGCAAGGGGCATGCCCGCGCACCGGACAGACGCATCCGGATTCTTCAGGAGAGAGAAATGACAGCCGTTGGTGAGCGCAGCTTGAAGACGCCTGACTCTCAGGCTCCTGCTGCCGGGAGTGTGCTTTCATAAATTCAGGCAAACAGCTTCGGGCACCCCGGCATTCCCGGCGGCGTGTCGCGCCTGTATCCTGCTCTGCCCGTCGGCAATGAGGGCATCCGCGCTCCGGTTCGCTCCCAAAGAATCCGGCTCCCTATGACCGCAGACGGTACGGGAGCTGGCCGGGGAGATCCTGCCCCTGGGAAGGTACGAGAAAGACCGGGGGCGGAGCCTTACGGACTCCGCCCCCGGTCTTTGTGAACGGCGCTATGGCGTCTAGTGTTTGTTGTTGCGGTTTTTCTTTTCAGGATAGAGCACGAAGTTCCAGTACAGCACATAGACGGGCAGCACGATAAACATCATCACGTACGCCCAACTCTTGGTGTAGAGGAAATACTGGTAAAAGGTATCGAATTCCATGGCGTTCTCCTCTGGCGTACCGGCCTAGTGCCCATCCCGGAAGTTGGGATGTTCGTACAGGATCGGCATGTTGTAGACCACGAAGCGGTACACCGTGACAATCATGGTTACCACGAACATGGAAATGCAGATTTCCCAGATACTGGGGAAGTAGCGTTCCGCCGAAGGCAGGGTGTAGTTGAAGGCGATCATGGAGACGTTGAAGCGGTTCAGCACAATGCCCACAACGGCATTGACCGCGCCCATGCGGCAGAAGGTCAGGTTGCGGTCGCGCGCGCCCTTGGCATAGAG
Source organism: Desulfovibrio desulfuricans (assembly GCA_015062205.1). Lineage (GTDB taxonomy): Bacteria > Desulfobacterota > Desulfovibrionia > Desulfovibrionales > Desulfovibrionaceae > Desulfovibrio > Desulfovibrio desulfuricans_D. Next base: position 25,631 of record SUVB01000024.1, on the reverse strand, counting down.
CAGGGCGGGCATCAGCACGAAGCCGAACATCTCCACCAGCCACCACGCGCCGTAGCCCGTGAACACATAGGGCAGGTTGGCCTGCACCAGCATGTCAATGAGCTTGAGCATGAAGTAGGCGAACAGGATGAACGAAGCCGCGCGGGCAAAGGCAAAGGAAACTTCATCCGCCTCGCGCAGGTGGGTCTTGTCCATATAGTGATGCACGCCCTTGTGGGCCAGCATGCCTTCAAAGATGACCATGGAAGCGCCGGCCACCATGGAACTCACAAAGAAGAACATGGGCATGAAGGGGGAGTACCACAGCGGATGCAGCTTGCCGGGGGCGATGAGGTAGAGCGAACCCAGCGAGGACTGGTGCAGGGTGGACAGCGTCACGCCGAAGATGGTCAGCGGGATGGTGCAGGCCACCAGCACCTTGCGCCACTTGATGAGCCAAGGGAAGCGGCAGGAGAGCCACTCCAGCGGCGCGATGGAAAACTCAATGAAGAGTACCGTGAGGTAGGTGGCCACGCAGAGGCCCACTTCAAAGAGTACCGACGTGGTGCCGGGGAAGAAGAACATAAAGGGCAGGCGCAGCGGGTGGCCCAGGTCGTACAGCAGGGCTACGACCACGAAGGCGTAGCCGAGGAAGGCCGTGAGCACGGCCGGTCGGCAGGCCGAGTGGAAGTGTTTCTGCCCCATGATGTAGCAGGCCACCGTGGTGAAATAACCGCCCGCCGCCAGGCACACGCCGCAGAGCAGGTCAAAGCCGATCCACAGACCCCAGGGCTGGTTGTCGTCCAGGTTGGTGACGGAGCCGATGCCCACCGTGAAGCGGATGAGGGTGATGACCAGGCCCACCGCGATGATGATGCCGGAGATGATGTTGCCGGGCGTGGGGGTGAAGAACTCGCTGATGTTGAACAGCTTGTCCCTGGTGGGAATTGTGATGCTGTGCTCTGCCATTTACTTATCCTCCCCGTGCTCCGCAACGGAGGCCGCTTCTCTGGCTTTCAGGGCTTCGGTCATGGCGCGGCGGGCCGCGTCGGCGGCGCCGGGGCCCTGCGTTTCTTCAATTTTGCGGACAGCCGCGTCGACCGCGGCGGCCAGGTCGTTCTTGGTGGCCTCGACGTGGGCCTTCTTTTCGGCCTGATAGCGCGCTTCCCGGCGTTTGGAGATGGCGTAGGCGCCGCCGAAGAGCACGGGCCAGAAGGCCACGATCATGGGCACCGCGCCCAAGGCCCCGTAAGTCAGTTCGCCCATGGGCTGGTTGCCCAGATGCTTGTCGAGGCCGAGCTGCTTGAACTCGTCGTCATGGCTCCCGGCCGTCGCCTTGGCGTCCTTGCCGTCCTTGGCGGCGGGAGCGGGCGCGACGGACGGCGCCAGCACCATCCAGGCTGTGCCGCCGGCGTCGTGCTCGCCGTAGATGTAGTTGGCATATTTGCCGGGGTTTTCGGCAATGCGGGCGCGGGCCAGTTTCAGCAGGTCGCTGCGGCGTCCGAAGGTGAGGGCGTCCATGGGACAGGCCTCCACGCAGCCGGGGAGCTTGCCTTCCTTGAGGCGCGGCTCGCAGAAGGTGCACTTCTGCACCAGAGGGTCAAAGGCCTCGTCATACTGGAAGCCGGGCACATAGAAGGGACAGGCCACCATGCAGTAGCGGCAGCCCACGCACTGCGAGCCGTCATAGGTCACGCTGCCGTCGGGCTGCTTCTGGAAGCATTTGGCGAAACAGGCCGAGGCGCAGGCCGGGTCGTTGCAGTGGAAGCACTGCAGCTTGCGGAAGAAATCCTTGCCGTTGACCTTGTACTTGTTGACGACGGTCCATTCATAGGCCGAGGTGCGGCGTTTGGTGCCCGTCACCGTGGTGTCGGTGAAGGGAACCTTGGGCTTGGGCAGCTTGTTGACCTTGTTGCAGGCTTCTTCACAGCGGCGGCAGCCGATGCAGCGCGTGGTGTCGTGCAGCACGCCGTAGCTGTCGGGATAATAGGGGAAGGTGTGGACCCCGGCTTTGGCCGGCTTGGCCGTGCCCAGTGCCGAAACGACGCCCGCGCTTCCCATGACGGTCAGGAATTTTCTGCGATTCATATGCGTTTCTCCGTGCAGTTCGGCGCGCTAGGGGCGAGCCTTATGGCAGGTGGTGCAGTCGGTATCCTTCGGACGTCCCACATTCATGCCCTTGTGGCAGCCCATGCACTGCAGATGGTAGGCCGCCTTGAGGTTGGGCCGGTCAGGATGCTTGCGGTCAATCTCCTTGGTGTGGCAGCTGCCGCACTTGGGCGGCGTGGCCGACAGGGGGCTCCTGTGGTGGCAGGTGGCGCACAGAATCTCGGGGCGGTTGTGGAACGCGGCGGCCAGCTTGTCGCCGCGGATGCGTTCCATCAGCGAGGAAACGTGGCGGCGGTGCGTGAAGTTGCTGGGCAGATACTTGTCTGCCAGGGAGCCGATGGAGACCTTGTAGGGGCCGTCCATGGGCGTGAGGAGGCGGTTCGGCTTCTGGGCCTGCACGGTATCGGCGGCCATGGCCTCGTTCTGCTCGGCCGACAGCGTGCCGTCAATGCCCGCCCGCAGTTGCTGCGGCGTTATGGAGGCAGCGTTGTGACAGGTGGCGCACCATGCGGCGTCATGCCTGGGGGTCACGATATTGTGGCAGCCTGCGCATTCACGCCGCTCCCTGGTCTGCTGCTCATGACAGCTCACGCAGCTCGTGGGCGTGTTGCCCTTGCTGCGCTTGCGGATGTTGACAGCGTGCATGGCGCGTTCCAGCGTCACAAACTTGCCTTCGGCCTTGCCCTCGACGGTGTGACAGGTGCTACACGCCACGGGATCGCCGGTGTGGTGGCACGTTTCACACTGTTCAACCGCTTTTTCGTGGTTGAGGTGGTTGAAAACCGAGGGGGTCATGGCCGCGCCCTTGGGATTGGGTTTGGCGCTCACCGGAAACATGACAATGGCCGACGGCGCGCCGCTGTCTGTAGGCGCCAGGGTTGCGGCCATGGCCGAACCGGTTCCGGGCGCCGTCAGACACGCCGCGCCCGCCAGGGCCAATGCCGCCAGCAGAAGCAGTACAGTGCCGTTCCTCATGTGCTTGTCCTTTGCATTCAGACATTACCCCAACGCCGCCTGCTATCCCGGCGGCCTACCTCCGGCCCCGCCGTCTCTGTTGCGCGCGGGGCAAACACGCAGATACCGCTAGGATATCCCAGGGCGGCAGTACCGTCAAGGGGGTGTCCTGCTTATAATCATTTGGAAATGCTGGCTATAAGAAAGGCTGGGAGATTTTTCCCGAAAGGGACGACGGGGTTACTGCAGCTGCAGCGTGCGGCGGAAGCGGTGGGCTGCCGCCACGGCGGCGGCGGTATCTTCGGGCCGCAGGCGGACGGCTTCGGGCCGGGCGCGGAACCAGGTGAGCTGGCGCTTGGCGTAGGCGCGGGTGTTGTGCAGCCAGAGGCGGCGGCATTCTGCCATGCTGACGCGCCCCTGAAGGAAGGCCAGGGTTTCGGCGCAGCCGATGCCCGACCAGCCAGGCGCGGTCGGATCGGCGCAGCGGCGCAGGGCATTGCGGGCTTCGTCCAGTGCGCCGGCCGCCAGCATGCAATCCAGCCGACGGTCCAGGCGCGGCGTGAGCCAGGGGAGGGAAGCGTCCAGCATGAGCAGCGGTCCGGCGCAGGGCGGCGCGCCTGCGGCGTGCTCGTGCCACCAGCTGAAGGGGCGGCCTGTGCCCAGAAAAACCTCCAGCGCGCGCACGATGCGCTGCCGGTCGTTGGGATGGATGCGGACGGCGTAGGCCGGGTCCGCCCGGGCCAGCTCCGCATGCAGGCGCGGCGCGCCTTCGGCTGCGGCGCGCGCCGTGAGTTCGGCCGTCAGAGCCGGGTCCACATGCGGAATGTCGGCCATGCCGTGCAGCAGCGCGTGAAAGTACAGCCCCGTGCCGCCCACCAGCAGCGGGGTTCTGCCCCTGTCGAGAATGTCGCGGACAGTGGCGGCCGCCGCTTCGGCCCAGCGTCCGGCGCTGATTTTCTGCGCGCAGGGCAGAAAGCCGTACAGGTGATGCGGACAGCGGGCGCGTTCCTGCTTCGTGGGCTGCGCGGTGATGACGGGGAAATCGGCGTAGACCTGGCGCGAATCGGCGTTGACCACTTCGCCGTCCACGGCGTCGGCCATGGCAAGGGCGGCGGCCGTCTTGCCCGAGCCGGTAGGCCCGGCCAGGCAGAGGACCGGCAGGGGGGCGCGGACGGAGGTGCTCACGTGGCGCGGAATCCTCCGAACGGGGGGGCCAGGCAGGGGGTGCTTCGGCGCACCTCGCCCTTGTGGTATTTTTCTTCCAGGGCGCGGCGCACATTTTCCGGCACAAGGCCCTTGATGTCCGCGCCCTGGCTGGCGGCGGCCTTGACCATGGTGGAACTGATGAACAGCCACTGGTAGTCCGTCATCAGAAAGACGGTCTGGATATGCCGTTGCAGCCGCCGGTTCATGAGCGCCAGCTGGAATTCGTACTCAAAGTCCGAAACGGCGCGCAGGCCCCGCAGCAGGGCGCAGGCCCCGCGTTGCGCGGCGTATTCCACCGTCAGGCCGGCGAAGGGCTCCACCGTGGCCCGGGGTTCGTCCTGCAGGGCTTCGCGGGCCATGAGCACGCGTTCTTCCTGGCTGAACAGGGGCTTTTTGGGCGTATTCTCGGCCACGGCCACGATGATCCGGTCAAAGACCTCGCAACCCCGCCGGATGAGGCTCAGGTGGCCGTTGGTCAGGGGATCGAAGGTGCCGGGGTAGAGGGCGATTTTCATGGCAGTTTCCAGATGAATACGCGTGTCTGACCAAACAGGCGTTCGGCGGTCGCCTCCCATCGCGGAGGAACGGCCGGGCGCGCATCCTTTTCGATTTCGGCAGTGACGAAAGCGCCGGGCGCGAGCCAGCTGCGCGCCTCCAGCAGCCGCAGGACCGGTTCTGCCAGATTCCTGCGGTAGGGCGGGTCCATAAAGACCAGGTTGTAGGGTTCCGCCGGGGGAGTTTTGAGAGCGCGCAGCACATCCTCGCCCCACAGGCGCGTCTCGTCCTGCACGCCCAGAATTTCAATGTTTTCCCGCAGGCAGCGCAGGGCCTGCGGAGCCTTTTCCACCAGCAGCGCGTGCGGCGCGCCCCGGCTGACAGCCTCCAGGGCCAGGCTGCCCGTGCCCGCGAAGAGATCCAGCGCGCGCACGTCGGGCCAGAGTATGCCCCGCGCCTCCAGCATGGAAAACAGCGCTTCGCGCGTCTTGCCCATGGCCGGGCGGTAGCCTTCGCCCTCGGCCGTTTTCAGAATGCGCCCGCCCAGGCGCCCGGCAATGATGCGCATGGGCGGCTACATCCGTGAAAGCAGGCGCGTGAGGGCGTAGTCCATCTTTTCCAGGGCGTCCTGCAGGTCTGTCTGTTCCACCCAGGGGCGTTGCTGCACCTCGGCGATTTTGCCCTTGAACATAGCCCATTTGCGTTCCACTTCGCCGGTGAGGAAATCCCAGTTGACGCGGGGGTGCGCCTGCGGCTCGTGCAGAACCGCGGTCGCCTCGCGTCCGTGGCATTCCAGGGCGAGTTCCTCCAAATAGTCCGCGATGTGCGGCCGTGCGCCGAACTGCTGACGGATGAGCTCGGCCAGCGCTTCCTGAGCCCCGGCTTCGCCGTGGGTAAGCACCACCTGCACATGATTGGCGTGGAGCGGCCTGAGCCAGTCGAGCAGCTGGCGCTGGCCCGCGTGGCCGGAAAAGCCGTTGATGGTGAAGATGCGCGCCGCCACTTCCATGTCTTCACCGAACAGCGTGATTTTTTTTGCTTTTTCAACAAGTTTGCGGCCCGGCGTGCCCACGCCCTGATAGCCCACGAAGACGATGCTGGCTCCCGGCTTCCAGATGTTGTGCCGCAGATGGTGACGCACGCGGCCGGCATTGCACATGCCGCTGGCCGAGATAATGACGGCCGGGCCGCTGTAATCGTTGATGGCCTGGGATTCCGCCGTGGAGAGCGTGTAGCGCAGATTGGGCAGCTCGAAGGGGTTGTCGCCCTCCGTTAGCAGGCGGCGGGCCTCGCTGTCGAAAAGTTCCCGGTTGCGTTCAAAAACCTCTGTGGCGCGGATGGCCAGCGGGCTGTCCACAAAGACGGGCATGTCGTCGGGCAGCTTGCCCTGGCGCGCCAGCAGATGCAGACAGTAGAGCACCTCCTGCGTGCGCTCCACGGCGAAGGCCGGAATGATGACCTTTTCGCCCCTGGCGTGGCTGTAGGCCACGGCTTCGCCCAGCTCTTCCACGCTGCGGCCCTCGTCCTTGTGGTCGCGGTCGCCGTAGGTGGATTCCATGAAGATGAAGTCAGCCTGCGGGGGCGTTTCAGGGTTGCGCACGATAAGCGACTGCGGGCGGCCGATGTCGCCGGAAAAAATGACGGTCGTGGTCTTGCCGTTTTCCTCGACCTCCAGCCGCAGGGAGCCGGAACCGAGAATGTGCCCGGCGTCATAATAGGTGACGCGGATGCCCGGCGCGGGCTCGAAGGTCGTGTGGTAGTCCACGGTGTGGAAGAGGGCCGCGGTCTTGCGGGCGTCCTCCACCGTGTAGAGGGCGGACGGAGGGTTCTTGAGGCCGCGCCGCAGATATTTCTTGGCTTCCCACAGGGCTTCCATTTCCTGGATGTGGGCGCTGTCCTGAAGCATGAGTTCCAGCAGCTCGCCGGTGGCCTTGGTGCAGTAAACGGGGCCGGCAAAGCCTTCCCTGGTCATTTTGGGGAGCAGGCCGGAATGGTCGATATGGGCGTGGGTGATCAGGATGAAATCGATGTCGCCGGGGCGGTACAGCTCGCTGCGGTTGCGTTCCTCAATGGCCTTGTTGCCCTGGTGCATGCCGCAGTCGACGCAGAAACGCCTGCCGCAGGCTTCTATCATGTAGCAGGAGCCGGTCACGGTTTGCGCCGCGCCCAGAAACTGTACCTTCATGCGTTCCTCCGGGAGTTGGCGGTTCGGCGGGAACCGTAAAATCCGCCGCGCCGTTGGGCCGTACGTCATGCCGCCGTTCATCCGATGCCGCCGCGCTGCCGATGCGCTTGCGCCGCAGGGAAACACGCTTTTCTAGCCGCAAGCGTGACCCGACGTCAAGCGGAGGACGCGCGCGACAGGCTGGGCGTCTGCAGGCCGCGCCGGCTTCCGGCCGGCAGCCGGATGCGCGCATGGTCTGCGCAAGGCCGAAGCGCGGAATGCCTGCGTCGCAGGGAACGCCGCGCCGATCCCGGTCGCGCGGCGCATTGCCATTGTCGTCGTCCCCCCTTATAGTGACGCTTCCGTGCGGGACGGCTCCGCATTTCCCGGATTCCGCAGACCGACATCGAACGCAAAAGGAGGTCCCATGCCCGAATTGCGACAGAACATCGTCGATGACCTCTCCTCCGTGACCACCGAATCGTGGCGCACCTTCCGCATCATGGCGGAAATGGTGGGCGCGCTGGACACGCTCAACGCCCTCAAGGTCAACTGTATTTCCCTTTTCGGCTCCGCCCGCTGCACGCCCGACACGCAGGAATACAAGGACGCGGAGGAAATCGCAAAGCTGTTGGTGAAGGCCGGCTACGGCGTCATCACCGGCGGCGGCCCCGGCATCATGGAAGCCGCCAACAAGGGCGCCGCCGAGGCCGGGGGCGAATCCGTGGGGCTGCACATCCACCTGCCCTTCGAGGAGGGCTGCAACCAGTATGTGAAAACCCGCTGCAATTTCCGCTACTTTTTTGTCCGCAAGTTCATGTTCGTCAAGTACGCCATGGCCTACGTGGTCATGCCCGGCGGCATGGGCACCATCGACGAGCTTTCCGAGGCCTTTGTGCTGGCCCAGACCGGGCGTACGCGCCCCTTCCCCATTGTGCTTTACAACTCCGGCTACTGGAGCGGGCTGGTGGAATGGATGCGCAAGACCATGGCCGGGCGCGGCTTTATCAAGGAGGCCGAAATCGACAAGCTCATCACCGTGTGCGACACGCCGGAAGAAGTGGTCAGCCACCTGTGCCGACTGGTGATTTTGTGAATCCCTGCACGGCCGGGGGCATGCCCGCGCGGGCCTTTGCCCCTGCCGGGCCGCGCACGCCGCCGCCGCACGGCTGCAGCTGGGAGGGGCTCATGGGGCTGGCTCTCGCCGAAGCCCGCGCCGCGGGGGCGGCGGGCGAGGTGCCCGTGGGCGCGGCGCTGGCCGCGCCGGACGGCCGCGTGCTCGCGCGTTGCGGCAATGCCTGCGTGCGCGGCAGCGACCCCACGGCCCACGCGGAACTGCTGGCCCTGCGCCGGGCCGGGGCCGTGCTGGGCAATTACCGGCTTGCGGGCTGCGTGCTCGTGGTCACGCTGGAACCCTGCGCCATGTGCGCGGCGGCCATCATCCATGCCAGGCTGGCCGGAGTCGTCTACGGCGCGGCAGACCCGTCGGCCGGGGCCGTCATTTCCCGCGCGGAATACTTTGACGCCCAGTGCGCCAATCACAACGTCTGGCACATGGGCGGCGTGCGCTCGACAGAATGCGCCGCGCTGCTGCGCGAGTTTTTTGCGGTTCGACGCGGCGGGAGGTGAGCAGTGTTTGCGGTCAGGCGCAGGCTTTTTATAACAAATGCCGTAGATGCGAAACACCTGGGGTAAAGATCGAAATAATGTCGCTGGGAGGTATATAATTGTCAGAGGATAACTGTTTTAACGTCGTCTGTGTGGCTTCATAGGCAAAAGCTTGAGGGATAATTTTTTTAAATTGTTCAAGAGCCTTTGATAAATATTTGTTGTTGGTATACTGCATTGCCTTAATTCTAATAAGGCATGTATATAAAATGACTGTATTGACTGATTTGTCTTTTATATCATTACATGAACATGCGAGTAAAATATATTTTATTGCCATGTTCAATAAAATTGATTCTTTTTGTTGAGAAATTGTTTTATATTTAAATGCATATCCAATAATAGACGAAGCGAAGACAATATATATTGAAGATAATCCATATAAATCAATAAAACAATAATTATTTATGTGATCATTGATTAGTTTGTCAAACTTTACGGCTGTCGTATAACACATATCTTCCCAGTCTATATTTAAAGAACTATTATTTTCATGATGCCTGTAAATTGCAAGTGTATTATGATTTGAAATAAAACGAAAATTATTCAAGGCGGCCCTGAACATAAAATCATAATCTTCAAGACCTGAAAGAGATATATCAAAATATTCCAATCTGTTTATCACTGTTCGCCTGAACAGACAACAATGAAGAGGCGTAATTGTATTTGCAAATATATGAAAATTATAGTGATTTTTATAAAAAAAGCCAGTATTAAAAGTTTTATCATTACCTGATAGCGTCATGTGCGGACAAATGGCAATATCATAATCAGTATTTGATTTGGTATTGTCTATTTTTTTCACATTTGGCGCAGACTGTACAGTGGAAACGCCGCATTGACTTCGTGGAGCGGACAATAAGGAGAACACATGCTGGAAGTGACGGTATTTTTGAGCGGCGCGCTGGTGATGGTGCTGGAAATGGTGGGCTCGCGGGTGCTGGCCCCCCATGTGGGCACCTCCGCCGTGGTCTGGACGAGCCTTATCGGCGTAGTGCTGGCCTGCCTCGCACTGGGGGCCTGGGCCGGAGGGCGGCTGGCCGACAGAAGCGCCTCCCGGCGCGGCCTGGCCTTCGCGCTGGCCGGGGCAGGGCTGGGCAGCGGCCTGACGGCGCTCTGCCATGCCGCCGTGGGGCAGTGGGTCACGGCGGCCGTGGACAATCTCTACGCGGCGGCCATGCTGGCGGCCCTGTGCATCCTGGCCCTGCCCGCCTTTTTTTTCGGCATGGTCACGCCCTATGCCATCCGGCTGCGCATCGAACGCGTGGATTCCTCCGGGGCGACAGTGGGCAGGCTGTACGCGCTTTCCACGGCAGGGAGCATTGCGGGCACCTTTCTGGGCGGCTTTGCGCTCATCTCCTTTTTTGGCAGCACGGCCATCCTGTGGGGCGTGGCGGCCTGCATGCTGGCCCTTGCCCTGTGGCACGGCGGCGGCCGCATGAGACCGCGCGCGGCGTTGCCTCTGGCATGCCTGCTCTGCATCGGCATGGCGGGCTTCAGCGGCGGCCGCGGGCAGGTCGAACCGGGGCCGGACTTTTTGCTGGAAAGCCCGTACAACAGCATCCGCGTCTTCGAGGCCGTGGACTACGGCCGGGGCGGCCGGGCCGTGCGCCTGCTGGCCACGGACCCCGGCTACTGCCAGTCGGGCATGCTGCTGGATGCGCCGGACGAACCCTATTTCCGCTATACGCAATTTTATGCGCTGGGGCCGTATTTCGCGCCGCAGGCCGAGCGCGTGCTCATGCTGGGCGGCGGCGGGTATTCCGTGCCCAAATGGCTGCTTTCGCGCGGCTCGCCGTTGGCCCGTCCGGAACGCGCGCAGGTGACGGTGGTGGAGATTGACCCGGCCATGACGGCCACGGCCCGCCGCTGGTTCGCCCTGCCCGACGACGCGCGCCTGCAGGTCCGCCACGAGGACGCCCGCGCCTTCCTCAACCGGCAACGGGAACAGTACGACCTGGTGTTTGTGGACGTGTTCAACGCCCATTACGCCGTCCCGTTCCAGATGGGGACGCGCGAGGCGGCCGCCGCGCTGCGTCGTGCCGTGGCCCCGGGGGGGCTTGTGCTGATGAACGTTATTTCCGCCGTGGAAGGGCCGGACGGGCGGCTTTTTCAGGGCATCTGCAAGGCGCTGCAGGCGTCGTTCGCCGAGGTGCGGGTGTTTTGCGCGGGGGGGCTGCCCCCGTATGCCCTGCAAAACATTATGGTGGCGGCCTTTCCCGAGCCGCGCGGCATGGCGGACGGCGCGGCGGCGGAGGCGCGGCCCGGCCCTGATGTGGCCGCCATGCTGGCGACGCGTTACCCGGGCGCGCTCAATTTCGGCACGCCCGCGCTGACCGACGACTTTGCCCCGGTAGAGCGCTACACGCTCAACCTGCAGCGTCCGTAGGCGGAAAACGGCACGAGAGCCGCTCAGGGCCTGGCGCGGTCTGCCGCGCTTGCAGGAGCGCCGCAAAAATTATATTCTGCTGCAAAGTTAGGGAGGGCACTATGCTGGAACTTTCCGTCAAGCCCGTATCCGCAACGGAAAACACCTTGTCGATGCTGGGGCGCAAATATGTCACCCTGGGGCTGAACCGCGCGGAAGACCTGATGGCGCTCACGTCTGCCGCCGGAGTGAGGAGAAGCTACTACGGCCCGACCATTCCGGAAGTACAGGTGAAGCCGGTGGAACTGCCGGAAACCGTCAAAGGGATACTGGCCAACTACGCAAGCTGAAGCGCCTTTCCGCCGAACGGCGGCGCGGCGGCGTCCCCCTTGAATTGTGCAATACGTGCGAGGCTATCTTGAACGAGACTATTGACGACTTGACGGTGCAATTTGAGGAAAACGGGCAGGTCATTGTTAATGAACTGGACAAGGTGGTATTGAGCCGGGGCGCGTGGACCACAATTCTTTTTCGCTTCCAGCAGTGGCAGCCGGAAAAGGACTGCTTCGGCCCGGACATGTTCGTGATCCGCCGGTACAAGAAGAGCGGGGGCGAATACCGCCAGCAATCCAAATTCAATATTTCCAGCGTGGAGCAGGCCCGCAAGATTGTGGATGCGCTCAGTGCCTGGATCAAATAGGGCGGCCGCGCCGGACACGGCTGCGGAGCATGCCTGCCCCGAAAGGACGGCAAGCGGTTTTGTGGCGAAGCCCGCGCGGAGGAACGTGGGCTTCGCTTTTCTTGCGTCGCGGTAGTGCAGGTTTTCCGGCGTCTTCCATGCTCCGGCCGCCGGGGTAGGGGCTGCGGCCGTGCGGGTGACCGGCCGTGTTTGCTCCCTGCCGGTGCGGGAGCGGCGACGGGAATGCCGCCGCTGCGGTGCCCTGCGGCAGCATCATTCCTTGCCGGTATCGTCCTCGTCTTCGGGCCTGCCCGCTTTCTCCGTATAGACGTAGTGCAGCGCGCAGGCCAAGCCGGCCACGCCCAGAGAAACCAGACGCACATTCCAGACGGAGTCGCTGACCGTGGCAATAACCACGGCAAGGCAGAGGAATACCAGGGCCGCAGCAAGTACGAGCCGTCTGGGGTTGATCCTTCTCGCCTTCCTGAAAAGCCATCGGGGGATGTCCGTAAAGCGGTAGAGCAGAAACGGCACGATAATGAAAAGGACGACAAAATCATACAGGCCGATATCCATCGCAGCCTCCTGAGTACACGGAACGGGCCCGGGTGCGCGTAGGTTCTGCTTATGTTGTTTTTGCCCGCTTGGCAACGGCGGGGAGTTGCCAAGCGGGCAGGCGCATTCTCTTTTCAGGAAAGAGAAACCCTCTGTTGCTGCGCGCAGGCTGGGAGCCGTTGCCTTGCAGGCTTCCCTGTTCGGGAGGTTTTTCAGCAAATTCATATCGCCGGATGGAATTGCCCCGAGTGTGGACTGCATGGCGTGCCCCGGCCCGCCTCCTGCCTTCGCTGGAGACGGCATCCGACGGCGTCAGGCGGTTGCTGGTGCGGCGACGGGGCGGGACATGCCTGGCGGTTTGCTATTCGGGGCGGAAATGATAAGCTATTTGCGCGTTGTGATATGTGACGCAAAACAGGGCTCAATCCACCCGTCGGCGTCAAAGGCGGCGGCATTTTGTTGCGAGGTTTTGCATGGACAAGGAATATCTGCTTGTGCCCATTGATGCGAAAGAGAGTTTTTTGCTGGATTTCGGCGTCACCGGCATCCGCCCCGTGCTGCAGGCCATGGACGAGGCGCAGACTTGGCTGCGCGACGTGAAAAAAACGGCCAGCTATGCTGTTATTTCCATGCTCAACAACGGCCTGCGCATGACGGTGAACATCCGGGTGTCGCTGACGGAATACAGCGCCAGTCAGGACAATGTGTATTTTGGCTCCATGGAAAGCCTTACCGAGCACTGCGGGCTCAAGGCCGGGTCCGGCTGGTCGCAGACCTTGAATGATGAGCACAACAGTTTTACGCTCCTGCCGGGCGGCAGCGTGCGTCTTTCGGCCGTGCCGCAGACAGGCGGCGGCAGCGCGCCGGTTTCCGTGGAAATTCCGGCGGGATTCTTCGCCAGCATGCACAAGCACATGGGCGGCAAGTAGGCGCGAAGTCGCCCCGTATGCGAAAACAGACAATCAGCAGAAAAATGAGGTCATTTCATGGCGACAACATTGCAGGAACTTGATGCCCTTGTCGAGAAAGTGCGCGCCGCGCAGGCCGTGTACGCCGACTATACGCAGGAACAGGTGGACGCCATCTTTCATCATGCCGCGGCGCGGGCCACAGCCCAGCGCATCCGGCTGGCGAAGCTGGCCGTGGAAGAAACCGGCATGGGTGTCCTTGAGGACAAGGTCATCAAGAACCACTTTTCCTCCGAATACATTTACAATCAGTACAAGGACGTGAAGACCTGCGGCATTATTGAGGACGACGTCGTCAACGGCTACCGGCAGATAGCCGCGCCCCTGGGCATCGTGGCGGGCGTCATCCCCACCACCAATCCCACATCCACGGCCATTTTCAAGGCGCTGCTCTGCCTGAAGACGCGCAACGGCATCATCTTTTCGCCGCATCCCCGCGCCAACAACTGCACGCGCGAGGCCGCCATGTGCATCCTGCGCGCCGCCGTGGAAGCGGGCGCGCCCGAGGGCATCATCGCCTGCCTGGACAAGCCCGGCCTGGACGTGACGCAGCGGCTCATGAGCCACCCGCACGTCAATCTCATCCTGGCCACGGGCGGCCCCGGCATGGTGCGTGCGGCCTACAGCTCCGGCACGCCCGCCATCGGCGTGGGCGCGGGCAACACGCCCGTGGTCATCGACAGCACGGCCGACATCAGGATGGCCGTCAACTCCATCCTCATGAGCAAGACCTTTGACAACGGTCTCATCTGCGCCTCGGAGCAGACCATCGTGGTGGAGGAGAGCATTGCCGACGCCGTGCGCGAGGAATTCTGCAACCGTGGCGGCTGGTTCGCGGACGGGGCGGATGGCGAGGCCCTGGGCAAGGTGGTCTTTGTCAACGGCAAGCTGAACAACGATATCGTGGGCCAGTCCGCCGCGCGCATCGCCGAGTTGGCGGGCCTTTCCGCGCCGGAGGGCGTCAAGGTGCTGTTGGCCGAGCGTGAAGCCGTGGCCGCCGACGACCCCTTTGCCCATGAAAAGCTCTCGCCCGTGCTGGGCTTTTACCGCGTGCCCGATTTCGCCGCCGCGCTGGACACGGCGCAGCATCTGGTGGAGTTGGGAGGGGCCGGGCACACCTCGGTGCTCTATACCAGGGAGAGCAATGACGAGCATGTGCGGGCCTTTGAGGCGCGCATGCCCACGGGCCGCGTGCTGGTGAACATGCCCGCCTCTCAGGGCGCCATCGGCGATGTCTACAATTTCCGCGTGGCTCCCTCACTGACGCTGGGCTGCGGCAGCTGGGGCGGCAACTCGGTCAGCGAGAACATTGGAGTGAAGCACCTCATGAACGTCAAGACAGTGGCCTGCCGCCGCGAGAACATGCTCTGGTACCGCGTGCCGCCCAAGATCTACTTCAAGCTGGGCGCGCTCAACCATGCCCTGGAGGAATTCCGCGACCGTCGCCGCGCCTGCATTGTCACCGACGCCACCATGGAGCAGCTCGGGCATGTGCGCAAGGTGACGGACGTGCTGGAAAAAATGGGCATGCAGGTGCGCGTCTTCGCCGGCGTCAAGCCCGACCCGGACATCGCCACCGCCCGCGAGGCGCTGGACATGGTCAACGCCTTCCAGCCCGATCTTTTTGTGGCCCTGGGCGGCGGCTCGCCCATGGACGCCGCCAAGATCATCTGGCTCATGTACGAGGTGCCGGACATCAGGTTCGAGGACATTTCCCTGCGCTTCATGGATATCCGCAAGCGTGTGGTCTCCTTCCCTGATCTGGGCAAGAAGGCCCTCATGGTCGCCATCCCCACCACGTCGGGCACCGGTTCGGAAGTGACGCCCTTCGCCGTCATCACCGACAGCGAGACCGGCGTGAAATACCCCGTCACCGACTACGCCCTGACCCCGGACATGGCCATTGTGGACCCGGAATTTGTCATGGATCTGCCCAAATCGCTCATTGCCAACGCGGGGCTGGACGTGCTGACCCACGCCGTGGAGGCCTATACCTCCACCCTGGCCACCAACTTCGCCGACGGGCAGGCCATGGAGGCCATCCGCCTGACCTTCAAATACCTGCGCCGTTCCTACGAGGGCGGCGAAAACCGCCTTGTGCCGCGCGAGAAGATGCACTATGCGGCCACCATGGCGGGCATGGCCTTTGCCAACGCCTTCCTGGGCGTGTGCCACTCGCTGGCGCACTCAATGGGTTCCTATCTCCACCTGCCGCACGGCCTAGCCAATGCGCTCATGCTCTCCTACGTCATTGAGTACAACGCCACGGACAGACCCACCAAGCAGGGTATGCTGCCGCAGTACAAGTACCCCTGGGTCAAGGGCCGCTATGCGCGCATTGCCGACATGCTGCACCTTGCCGACGACATCAGCGGCGACGGGCCGGAGGAGCGTTGGCAGAAGACGGCGCGCCTGGTGCGGGCCATTGAGCAGCTCAAGAAGGATGTGGGCATCCCGGCGAGCCTCCGCGACGCGGGCGTCTCGGAGGCCGACTTCCTGGAGAAGCTGGACGAAATGTCCGAACAGGCCTTTGACGACCAGTGCACCGGTTCCAATCCCCGTTATCCTCTGATTTCGGAACTGAAGGAACTGTACCGCAAGGCCTTTTACGGCGAGCCGCTGCGCTCGCTGTCATAACAGGTCGGTCCGGTCGCACATCCCCCGGTTTTGCCGGGGGATGTGCCGGCACCTGACTTCCCGCCGCGCGGCTGGGCCGCGCCGGGCCTGAAATGCGAACGGAGCGCGCCTCTCCCGTCGAGGAGGGGCGCGCTCCCGTGTTTCGGTTGACGCGACGGGCCGTCCGCCTGCTGCTGCAATGCGGCGCTTCCGCCCTGCGGATTCACGCCTTGCCGCGTGCAAGGGCGGCGCGTTCCGCCGCGGTCACTGTTTCCAGACGAAGGTGAACACCTGCTCCACATCCGGGTGCAGGCTCAGATGCACGGGGCAGGTCTGCGTGCAGCGCTCCATGACGGCTTTCTGCCTGTCCGTGTAGGGGCGGTCGGGCATGGTGAAGACAACTTCTATCCTGCCGATGCGTCGCGGGTCGGCGCTCATGGTCTTGGTGATGTCCATGCGCGCGCCGGTCACGTCCACGCCGTGGGACTGGCCGTAGATGCCGATGATGGTCATGGCGCACGCGCCCAGGGCCGTGGCGCACAGGTCTGTGGGCGAGAAGGATTCCCCTTTGCCCTGGTTGTCGGTGGGCGCGTCCGTGACGAGCGTCGTGCCGCTCTGCTCGTGGGTGCATTCCACGCGCAGTCCGCCGAGATAGGTTGCGTGTACGGTGGACATACGGATACTCTTTGTTGATGGGTTGCGCTGCGGCCGCACGGCGCGTCATGCTCCGGCATGAACGGCGAACCGGGCTTGCCCGCCCCGCGCCGCAGCAGGGAAGGGGCCGTTGCGATGCAGGTGCTGCGGAAGAAGCCGACAGCGCTGCAACAAAGGCGGCGTGCGGTTGCAGACAGAAGCTGCTCTAAAAGTTTGCCGGTTCGTCATAGGCCGCTTCGGCGAATTCCCGCAGGGCGGCCAGACTTTCCTCAGCCTCCTTGGGGGGCAGCACATGCAGGGCGAAGCCCGCGTGCACGATAACGTAATCGCCCACCTGCGGCGGTTCCGGCAGCAGCATGAGAGAAGCCGTGAGAAAGGTGTCGCTGTTGCCTACACGGACGCGGGCCATGCCCGCTTCCTGCAGTTCCTCAATCCTGGCCGGGATGGCGAGACACATGGGCGGCAAACCTCCGGAATGGCGTATGAAAGCGGCTCTTTTTGCGAACACGCGAAAAAGTATAGCAACCGCTGCCCGCTCGCGCAAGAAGCCCGGGCGTATCGCCATGCCGGCGGTACGCGCATGGGGCAGGCCGGAGGAGGAAAATCCCCCTTCCGTTGAAGGGGCTTGGGGGGATGAACCCTGCGGCGCACGGGCTGTCGGATGCGTCTGTCCTGCCCGGCATCCTTGCCATCCCGGCGCGGCGATGGCATACTCGGATGATGAACAGTGATTCCGGCATGCGGCAGTCCAAAACCGGGTTTGCCGGGCCCCTGGCGGGGCTGCCCCGACTTCCGGCCCTGTGCCGCGCGGACGTTTCCCGTCCCGTTCCCGATGACGAAGCCTGCTTCGCCCTGTGGGAGAAGTATGGAATGCTGCCCAATATTCGGCGGCATTCCCTGCTGGTGGCGCATGTGGCCACGGCGCTGGCCCGACGTGCGGCACAGGCGGGCCTTGCCGTGAATGTGGCCGAGGTCCGCGCAAGCGGCCTGCTGCACGACATCGCCAAAACATACTGCATACGGTACGGCGGCAGCCATGCCCAGCTGGGCGCGGCCTGGACCGTGGCCGAAACGGGCAACCGCGCCGTGGCGCAGGGCGTCATGCTCCATGTCTGGTGGCCGTGGCCCTTGCCCGAAGGGGCGGATGCCTGCATCCTGCCCATATTTGTCATGTATGCGGACAAGCGCATCCGGCACGACATCTGCGTCACGCTGGAAGAACGGTATGACGATCTGCGCCTGCGCTACGGCAGCACGGAAGACGCGCGGGAAGGCATTGCCCGCGCGTACCGGCAGGGCAAAACTATCGAACGCGTCCTTGAGGCGCAGTTGGGGTGGTCGCTTCATGAAAATTCTTTTGATTGCGGGCGGGTGGTCCACCGAGCGTGAGGTTTCGCTCAACGGGGCGCGCGCCATGCGCGAGGCCCTTGAGGCCCGCGGCCATTCGGTGACGTTTTTCGACCTCCTCGAGGGTTTTGACAGTCTGCTGGAAACCGCGACGCGGCACGACTTTGCCCTTATCAACCTGCACGGCAGGCCGGGCGAGGACGGCCTTGTGCAGGCGCTGCTGGATCGTGTGGGCTGTCCCTATCAGGGGGCAGGACCGGCGGGTTCCTTCCTGGCGCTCAACAAGAGCGCGGCCAAGCAGATTTTCCGCCATGCGGGGCTGCCCACGGCCGATTGGGAATTCCTGCCCTGTCCGCCGCCGCAGGGCTGGCGGCCCCGCCTGCCCTTCCCGCTTTTTGCCAAGAGCAATACCGGCGGTTCTTCACTGCGCACGGGCCGCGCCGCCGACATGGCCCAGCTGGAAGCCGTGATCGCGCCCATTTTCGCGGCGGGCGACGAGGTGCTGCTGGAGCCCCTGCTGTCCGGGCGTGAAGTGACCTGCGGCATCCTGGGGGAGACGGCCCTGCCGCCCATTCTCATTGAGCCGGTTTCCGGCGATTTCTTCGATTACGAGAGCAAGTACGCCAAGGGCGGCGCACGCGAGACCTGCCCCGCGCCCATCGGCGACGCGTTGACGCGCAGGGCGCAGGAACTGGCTCTGGCCGCGCACAGGGCGCTTGGTCTGCGCGGCTACAGCCGGACGGATTTCATTCTTGGTCCGGACGACACACTGACCATTCTGGAAGTGAACACCCTGCCCGGCATGACGGCCACAAGCCTTGTGCCTCAGGAGGCTGCGGCCGTGGGGCTGGATTTCGGGCAGCTGCTGGAGCGGCTTATGGAGTTGGGGGCGGCGGAGGCTCGCGGCAGGCAGTCCGCGGCAAGCCGCCCGGAGTAGTGCGCCTGGTGCAGCGCCGCCTGCGCGTTGCCATGCAACACGCAGGCGGCGCTTTTTCCTGCAGGGAATTGTCGTGAACGCCGCGCGAACAATCCGCGAGGGCAGGCCCGCTACAGGGCGGCCCCGGCCTCGCGGGCGGCGTTGAGGGCCTGCGGCTGCTCGTCCAGAGGCGTGGCCCCCGTGCCCGCGGTCACTGTGCCGCGCCATGTCATGCCCGTGAACGCGCACATTTTCGTCAGAATGCGTTCCAGCCCCTCGCGCCCGTCGGAGGCTGCGGGCTGGCCGCTCGTCATGACAAGCATGAGCTGTTTGCCTGCGAAGGCGCTGCGCTCAATGGCGGCATTGAAGGGCAGGGCAAAAAAGCGATCCACCACGTTTTTCAGCGGCCCGGCGAGGTTCCACCAGTACATGGGCGTGGCGAGAATCAGCACGTCCGCTTCCCGCACGGCGTCGTAGACCTGCCCCATGTCGTCATGCTGCACGCAGCCCGCAGCCTTGGGGCGCTTGCAGCCCATACAGCCCTTGCAGGGACGGATGTCCATGTCCGCCACGTCAAGGCGGCGCGTTGCATGCCCGGCGCTGCGGGCTCCTTCCAGAACATTTTCCAGGAGCGTGGCCGTATGGCCCTTCTTGTGCGGCCCGCCAAACAAGGCGCAGATGTTCATGCGATTCTCCGTGAAATGGCGTGTGGTCCGGGGAAAACGGCTCCGCCGCCCTGCGGGCGTCATCACGGCAAGGCCGGCGACGGGCGCGGCCGTCCGCAACGGCAGACAGCGCGTCGATGGTCGGCGCACTCCCGGGAAATGTCAATATTTGAAAATCGGTTGCTGCAATTGGCGGCCGCACGCGGCGCGCTGCCGGAACAGGCCCGTCGCCCCGGCTCACGCGCCGCGCCGCCCGCCGCACATCTCCGCAGGGGTGCGGGGATGGCGCACAGCGGTCAGCGATGCGGTTTCGCCACCGACTGCGTGATGTAGACCTTCCAGCCGCCGGGCAGGGGCAGCCGGTCGTCCAGCGCGTCATGCCGCTGGTATTTGACGCAGTTGGCAAGGCCCGCCGACGCGCAGTACAGGCCCACATTCTGGTACATGGACCCCACATGCATGGCGGCGAAGCGTTCTTTTTCCGGCGCGGCGTAGAGCAGCACCAGGCCCGCGCCGTCAAACGCGCCGCGCCGGTCGCCGTCAAGAACGCGCCGTATGGCGTGCTCCCCGGGCAGATACTCCCAGACGCCGTCGCCCCGCACGGCGTATACCAGCACCTCCTGCCGATTCATGCCCGTGGGGGTGACGTGTTTTCCGTCTTCGCGGTTGACGCCCCAGGCGGCCCAGAGCAGGTCGCCCAGCACGGGCAGGTCCACATCTTCGCGGCCCAGCGCCCGGTTGGTGCGGCGGTCGCGCAGGCAGGCCATCAGCGGTTTGCCGCCGTCCATGTCCGGTTTGGGCAGGGCGAGGACGCGCCTGTCTCCCGCCTCCGCGGCAGTCGCGCGCCCGGCGGGGGGCACAAGCGCCGCGGCGGCCGCAGCCGCACCGACGCGCAGGAATGTGCGTCTTGTTATCATGTCTGTCCTCCTGGCCGCGTCTGCGGCCATCATGTCAGCTTCCCAGAGAAAAGGCCTGTGTCGCGGGCATGCTGAAGGCAATGCCCATGCCGGGCTGCGACAGGCAGATTCCTTTTGCCGGTCAGCGCCGCTCCGGCCGCCTGGCCGATGGGGATCAGGCCGACTTCCGCGCCCAGCAGGAAGACGCTCAATCCGGCAATGAGGAGGCCCCCGCCGACGGTGAATTTCCAGATGTTTTCGTCAACGGGCGCAATGGTCCAGTGAAGAAGGTAAACAAGCGCCATGAGGGCAGCACGGAAATCAGGCATTCTTTGAGCTTGTGCCAAAACAGCATGAGGTGTAAGGCTGCTCCTGCAAAAAGGTGCAAAGGCCGATATGTGCAGTATACGTCATCCGGGCTCTTCCGGCAAGGCGTTTGAGCATCGGGAGATGCGCCTTTTCAGGAAAGAGCGTGATGTCTTTTCTGAACGGCGGAAGATTCTCAAAAAGACAGTTCCATGCATATTGCCCCCAATCAGCAACAATTCGCTGCAACACAAGAAGCATGACATTGTGCGGCATTTCTGCATAACGTTGCGTGCATCTTGATGCCATATCATCTATTGTCCGGCGGAAAAGAAGCCGGACGCAGGAGCAGTGCGGATGGTCATACGGAAAATGCGCGAGGCCGACAGAGCGGCCGTCACCGATATGATGCGGGTTTTTTACGCCTCTCCGGCGGTGCTGAGCGACGGCTCGGAAGAGATATTCCGCAGCGATGTCGATGCCTGCCTCGGCGGCGGGCCGTATGCCGAAGGTTTTGTTTTTGTCGAGGGGGAGCGCCTTGTGGGCTACGGGATGATTGCAAAATCGTATTCCACGGAGTTCGGCAAGCCGTGCGTATGGATTGAGGATATCTACGTCGTGCCGGAGCACAGGGGCAGGGGCGCGGGCACGGCCTTCATCCGCCTTGTGCGTGAAACGTTCCGTGATGCCGTCATCCGCATTGAGGCGGAAAGGGAGAACGCCGCAGCGGTGGCGGCATACGTGAAGAACGGCTTTGCAGAACTGCCGTACATGGAACTGGTGTTGCGGTAGCGCGGGCAGAGCGCCCGCAGCGGCCCGTGTCAGCGCACAATGCGTCGCACGGAGATCAGCATATCCTGCCAGTGCGGGGCGTCCAGACGCGCTTTCTCAACCCTGCGCCCCTTGCCCGGCGCGTGGACAAATTCCCCCTTGCCCACGCAGATGCCGGTGTGTTTTTGCCAGAGTCCCGTCCTGAAGACGACCACGTCCCCCTCCCGGGCGGCAGCCGCAGAAACACGCCGTCCTTCGTCAGCCTGCTGCGCGGCCTTGCGCCGCACCTGAACGCCGTTTTTCCGGAAGGCGTAGTAGACCAGCCCGGAACAGTCAAAGCCCATCCGGGGCGAAACGCCGCCACGCGCATACCTGACGCCGATCTGCGCCCTGGCGGTTTCGGCAATGCGCAGGGCGCGCTCCGGCACGGGGCCGTCATCCATATCCGCCGCCGGGCGGAACAGACTGCACGCGGGCAGAAGCAACAGAGAAAAAACAAGGCAGAAAAGACGCGGAACGCTCATGCAGCATGCCTACACTCTTGCTGCAGCAGTTTCAAGAGGCGCCGGCGTGCCTTTTTTTGTACGGTGTTGCAGAAAGAGCGTTAAAACATTATGTAGTATACACAAGAATTGATAATAACTGTATTTCAATGTAAAATCAGCATATTGCGCGCATCTTTTTTGCTTGATTTTTCTTTCGTGCTGTCGTCTCATGTGGGTGCGGGCACTGACCCCGTGGAAAGGAGGCGCAACGATGGACGACAATGCGTTTTTCAGGCGAACCGTGCTCATCGTCGATGACGAGCCCATCAATCGGGAGATTCTGGGCACCATGATCGGCGGGGACTACGAGATCCTGCATGCGGGGGACGGCGCCGAGGCCATGCGCATGGTCGGCGACTACGGGATGACCCTCTCGCTCATCCTGCTGGATCTGCTCATGCCGGTCATGGACGGCTACGAAGTGCTGCAGAAGCTGAGCGAGGATGAAACGCTGAAGCGCATCCCCGTCATCGTCCTGACGTCCGAGAAGTCTGCGGAGGTGAAAAGCCTCGGCATGGGGGCGGTGGATTTCATTCCCAAGCCCTACGACATGCCTGAGATTATCCGGGCGCGCGTGCAGCGCACCATCCAGCTGGCCGAGGATGCGGCCATCATCAAGAGCATGCAGAACGACGACCTGACCGGGCTGTACACGGGCAGGTTCTTCTTTGAATACGCCAACCGCATCGAGCAGTACGACGCCGCGCGTTCCATGGACGCCGTTGTCGTCAACATCAGCAATTTCCATCTGGTCAATGATCTGCACGGCCGCGCCGCCGGCGATGAAATGCTGCGCAGCCTGGCTGACAACCTCATGACCGAGCTGGGTTCCCGCTTGGGCGTGGCCTGTCGTGAAAATTCCGACAATTTCTATCTTTATGTGGAACATCTGGACAATCTTGCGGATTTTCTGGAACGCATCGTCACCCGCATGCGGCGCAGTGAGGGTGTTAAAAATCTCCACATGCGCATGGGCGTCTACCCCGATGTGGACCACAGCGTGCCCATGGAAGAGCGTTTTGTCCGCGCGCGGCACGCCTGCAACAGCATCCGCGGCAATCTTTCGCAGTCCGTCGCCGTTTATGACGAAGCCATGCACCGCAAGGAAATTTTCTCCCAGCAGCTTGTCGAGAGCTTTGACGAGGCGCTGGCGCAGGGGCAGTTCTGCGTGTACTACCAGCCCAAATACAATATCAGGGGCGAGAAGCCCGTGCTGGTCGGCGCCGAGGCTCTGGTGCGCTGGAAGCATCCCGCATTCGGTCTGCTTCCTCCCGGCGACTTCGTGCCGCTGCTCGAGACGCTTTGCCTCATCCCCAGGCTGGACCGCTACGTCTGGGACAAGGCCGCCGCGCACGTGCGGGAATGGAAGGACCGCTTCGGCGTGGCCCTGCCCGTGTCCGTGAATGTCTCGCGTATTGACATCCATGACCACGAACTCAAGGACGATTTGCTGGGCATCATGCGTGAGCACGGACTCACGCCGCAGGACTGCATCCTGGAAATCACGGAAAGCGCCTACGCCGGGGACGCTGCACGCATCGTCGAGGCCGTGACGGACTTGCGGAGGGCGGGTTTCCGCGTGGAGATGGACGACTTCGGCAGCGGCTATTCCTCGCTGAACATGCTGGCCGAGCTGCCTCTGGACGCCATCAAGGTGGACATGAAGCTCATCAGCGACATCACGGGGAATGAAAAAGCCCGGCAGGTGCTGAAACTTATCATCGGCATGGCCGGAATCCTCAAGCTGCCGCTGATAGCGGAGGGCGTGGAGGACAAGGCGCAGTACGATCTGCTGAAGAGCCTCGACTGCGACGTGATTCAGGGGTTTTACTTTGCAAAGCCGATGTCGGTCGAAGAATTCAGCAGGTTGCTGCAAAAGGGGGAATAGCATGCTTTCCAAGGAATCGCTTGCCGCATTCGGCGCCAACTGTGACGAAGGCCTGTCCCGCTGCATGAACAATGAGACCCTGTACTTCAAGCTGGTGCAGATGGCCCTTGGCGACGGCAAACTCGCCGCCCTGCGCAAGGCGCTGGAGGCGGGGAATCTGGACGAGTCCTTTGAGCTGGCGCACGCCCTCAAGGGCGTGCACGCCAATCTGGCGCTCACGCCCATCCACGCCCCGCTCTCCGAGCTGACGGAAAAGCTGCGCGCCAGGGATGGTTCCGGCTGGGAACCTCTGCTGGCCGAGGCCGAGAAACAGGTCGCCGCGCTCGCAGCCCTGTGCGCGAGCTAGCGGCAGGCGGCGAGCCCGCCAACGCCGCTGCGCCCCTAGCCGGAGGGGCGCGGATAGACAGGCCAGGCAATATTGGGAGCGCAGTATGAAATATCTCGCAGGAATATTCTCGATATTCTTTTTACATATATCCATAGCTGCCGCCGCTACAGTGACGCTGCGGCTGGGGCACATTGCAGAGGTTGATAATCCCTATGCCCTGGGTGCCATACATTTTGCCGAGCTGGTGCAGAAACAGTCCAAAGGGCAGATGGTCATCAGTGTGCATCCTGCGGGTGAGCTGGGTAGCCAAAGCGATCTGATTCAGGGCATTGCCGACGGCACTGTGGACATGGCGCTCACGAGTTCCGCAGTGCTGGCAAACTATGTACCTGAAATATCTTTGTTTGACCTTCCATTTTTATTTCGGGACAGGCAACATGCCTACAAGGCCCTCGACACTATCGGCATGGAGCTAAGCCGCAAGGGTGAATCCCGCGGCATCATCACGCTCGCATTCTGGGAAAACGGGATTCGTCAAATGACGAATAATGTTCGTCCCATTGCCAATCCGGAAGATATGAAAGGCCTGAGAATGCGTGTGATGGAACAGCCCATATGCATAGAGATGATGAAAATACTTGGTGCCCGGCCAATACCGATGTCCATTACAGAGTTATATGACGCGCTGAAAAATGCTACAGTTGATGGTCAGGAAAATCCCCTGGCACATGTTGCGACAAAACATTACTATGAAGTGCAAAAATACTTGTCTCTTACTTCGCATACCTATACTGCAGAACCTCTACTTTTTAGCATGATAACATGGCGTAAACTTACGCCTGAACAACAGAAAATTCTTACTGAAGCAGCCAATGAAACTCGGGATTGGCAACGTGCGCTTTGTGTTGACCAGGAAAAAAAATTCCTTCAGCTTATACGGAAGAGTGGTAAGTGTCAAATTATAGAGGAAATAGATAAGGAGGCATTTCGCAAGGCAACACATGCGACATGGGAAATTTATTCTAAACTGTTTGGCAGCACAGACCTCAAACGAATAGTCGAAATGCAGTAGCGCATAGAAGTGTTAATCCATAATAGTTATAGTTTATTATAAAAATGAACATGAAATCATCAACGTTGAAAAAAACAAATATAGTTATTTGTTTCATAGTAATTTTTGCTTTTTGTGTAGTCTATTTTATATATTATTCGTCTTTTAAAAAAGATTCGCTCAGCATCCTCGAATATGAAATTTCACAAAAATCATCTGTAGCATATTCTGAGATTTGTCCTCCGCTGCTTGATGCTATCGAAACGTCACAAAGGATGGCAAAAGACGGATTTTTGATCTCGTATCTTTCGGCTGATGATACATATGAGATGGAATCTTTCAAAAATACAATTTTACGACATTTAATTAGTCGAGCCTTAAAAAATCTGCTCAGACGAATTCATATTGTAAGTCTTTCCTAGTCACACGGACTGCTAAAAGGCTACAAATGACAAAAAACATCTTTTGAATCACAGCCCGCATCCATTTCCTGAAGTTGAAGG
>SUVB01000023.1 GCA_015062205.1 Desulfovibrio desulfuricans | reverse complement strand
GCGTTCCATCTCTTGTTCATAATACTCGTCCAGCTCCCATTCCCGACGCTCCATGTCGGCCTCGCATCCCTCCGGGTCTTCCATCGGGCAGCGGACGTTCCGCGGCTTGTCGCAATCGCCGTCATGCCGCTCAAAGCGGCACCCCATGCCGTAGCACATTACGCGGCCTCCCTCGTTCTTGATGCCGTTCTCAAAGCCGCCTTGTCGGGCCTCTCGTCGCGCTTGCGGGGCGCTCTCTGAAGGCGTCCACCCGGCTCATGTCCGGGCCTCAATGCCGCCCAGCGGTTGCCGCCAGGTTTTGGCCTTGGCTACTCTGGGCCGTGGCCCGTGTTCGCCGCCTTCCCCCCGTTGGCAAGGACAGTATTATGGATTTCTACATACAATGCAAGAAAAAAATTTGGATTTCCACATAATTTTTGATAAGACTATGGAAACAGCCAAACACGATTTGCTTTCAAACGGGAACGCCGCGCCAGCCGTAGGGCTGCCGGAAATCAGGCAGGGAAATGGGGTTTGCGTTCAAATAAAAAAGCCCCTCGGTGAGGGGCGGGGGATAAGAAAGATCTATGCAATTAATGCTTTGACATAAAAAAACAATATATCGAGACTGTGCATAATTATTAAACTAAATCAGTCAAGAGTGAGCAGTAAGAGCGTATTGCATTGCATCTGTCAATATAAAATTGATGTTATCGTTTGTCACTTTAAAAAACACACGTTGCGTAATATCTTTTCCTATATAATTATAAATCTTTGAAATAATAGCGTTTGCACATTGGCTTGTTATTGAAATTAATCCATCAAAATTGATTGTAATAGAATCATTGTTTGAGAGACAGTTAATACATTCTTGAGCAATTTTATCTGCGGTTGATATTGAAACAATAACTGTGCCGTAATCAGAAATATCTATAGTGTTTTTCATTGTTAGTTATCTCCTTTTTTATATTTTAACAGATTTAAAGTTCAAATGCAATCTGATAATTTTTTAGCATTTTTTACACTAAGTTTCAATTCAAGAATACACCCCCTCCAATAGCCACACTCATTTACACTTTTAGAGGAGTTTTTTAGTGTAAGATGGAATCCTTCTGACCAAATATTTAATTCACCATTGTTGTTTTCGACTATCTTTCTTATATAATATAGTCCCCTTCCCATATGATAAGAATTTTTATCTGGCAATTTTGATGATATTCCTCTGTTAATACATTGTAGCAAGCAAGATTTTTCGTTTGTATTTAATATAGGCAAAAGATTTGATATGACACCAACGCCGATATCTAGTATGCATAAATAAAATATTTTATTGTTACCTCTTGCAAAAATAATTGTATCATCTGGACAGTTTGCATGTGCCCAAAAATTAGATACAATTTCTGTAATTGATGTAGATATAATATCTAATGCATTGCTATTGTTGTTGTCAATATAAAATTTTCTAATTTTTGATAAAAATTTTTCTAATACCTTTTCTTCGTTGACGTCCAATGCATTCCCTAATGGTTGCGGCAAAATAAACACTTCATTATTTGCTGTCTGCTTTTCCTCTAGCTTTTCTAATGCGCTATCTATGCTATCTTTTTTGTACCGTAAATAGGCATCATATAATCCTAAAAAACCATTCTTGATTAAGTCTGCTTTTATTTTTTCAGAACAATGAAATATATATAATGGCGCTAATTGATTTTCAGTTGTTATTTTTAAAATCATATAAATAACAAGAAGAGCAAGATATGATGAATAGAAATTGCGTTGGAATTCTATGATAAGTGGTTGATCTAATTTCTCTCCAAATATAAATTCCACTGAATATAAAAAATTAGAAAAATCTGAAGATGTAATCCTTTTTGGGATTATAATTGGATAACAAGGTTTATTTGTTTCTCTACCTTCTTTATTTTTCATCCGCATTATGAATAAGTTTGCTTTTCTTAATTTACGCCTAAGCATTTTTTATACTCTTCCATTACGACTCTAAATTGTCCCCAGTTCTTGTATCCTTTTTGAGAGGATAGTTTGATTTCATCAATAACTCTATTCAGTTTCATATTCTCTTCTTCACTAAAATATAATCCCAAGGGAATAGAGTTTTTTGATATTTCTAATAATAATTTTTCTACAGAATTAATATCTTTATTTATTATAGCATTGGAAAATGATTTTTCAAGTACAATAAAAATTTTATCTAATATAGCCATTCTATTTTCCAATAATATTTCTCCTTTTCTTTTTTTTAAACTATTTCCAATTGATAATCGCGCTAAAAAAAAATCAAAAATAAATTTTGAAAAGGCTGCTACTAAGCCACCAAATGTAGCTATTAGAAATGTGCTGTTCATTTGTAATTTCAAATAGTAAAAAATTTGGTGTTACTTGTTCCTCACATCGCTCCACGCCCAAATGACGCGGCCCACGATGGCGTTGTTCAAGTCGCCGTCGTATTCATCCCGAAGGCTGTAGACCATGGGCCGAAACCGTGCCGCATTGTCGCTGTAGAACGTAATGAGGGTGTCATCTTTTGTCGGGGTAAGCTCGATGCGCTTTATCATGCCGCTTTCCTTGTCCGGCTCCTTCACCAGCATCATGCGGCCAAGGAACGCCTCGACGTGCTGCACCTCTTTGTCCACCAGCACAATGTCGCCCGGGTTCAGCGTGGGCTGCATGGAAACGGATTGCGGGCCGATTTGTACGGCGAAAAGGTCTTTGCTGTGCGCTGCGGGCAAGGCATGCTTGTAGACCAGGAACCAGCTTTCCACGTCTTCCTGCGCTATATAGCCGCGGCCTGCGCCGACTTCGCCGACCATCGGCGCGGCGATGTAGTCCTCTGCCTGCGGCGGGGCGATGTGTTCTCCCGCCGGGACGACCTTGGCGTCCACGAAGCACACGTCCTTTGTGGTGGCGATTGCTTTTGCCTCGGACGGGGCCTGAATCTTCATGCCCAGAAAATCCAAGATTTTTGCAACCGTATTCAGGTTCAACGATTTTTGTTGCCCACGCAGCCACTTGTAGATGCTGGCATAATCCACACCGGCCTCAAGGCACAGTTTGTTGAGGCTTGAATGAGTTTTCTCGGCATCTTCCAAAATTTTTCTAAAATCGTCTGAAGCTCCCATATTTCCTACCTACCGATTTTCTTTGGGAATACCCATAGAAAAAATCCATAATTCTTGCTTTGACATTTATGGATAAATCCATAAAATTAAGCCATGGACATCGAAACATTCCGCACAGACCTACGGGACTTTATGGCGGCCACGGGCACGAACACGCACAGATTGAGCCTCATGGCCAAGGTGGATTTTGGCAGCCTCTACCGCTTCCTGAAGGGCGAAGCCTCCTTAAGCGGGGCAAACATCCTGAAGCTGCACGCTTTCATCTACAAAGCACCGGAAAAAGCTTTTTCCTCCCCGAAGGAGGATGCCCATGGCTGATGCCCCTGAAAGCATGACCTGCAACCAGAATTTCAAAGTTTCCGCGCTGGTTGCCCGTGCCATCCGTGACGACGCCGCAGAGGCCGGGCAATCCACAAGCGAGTTCCTGCGCGGGGCGGCCTTTTTCTGGGGGCGGCTCGTCCGGGAATGCCCTGCCGTCACTGATTTGAATCGGACAGAACTGGCTGCGCTTGCGGCAAACGTCGGTAAAAGGCTGGTAATACGTCCCGCCACGGTCAGCTTCGGGGAGGACGAGTAATGGACGAGCGCACGAAGGAAAGGCTGCTGCGCGCGGCGCGCATTCGTATGCACCTGCTGGAAGGGCGCGACGGACGGCTGCCGGATGGAATGGACGTGCTCACGGCGCTGGAAGAAGGCCGGGCCGCGGCTGACCGCCTCGACGCGGAACTGGTGCGGCGGGAATTGCAGCGGGGGGCTGTGCTTGCGGAATCCCTACGCATGGACAGGGACGCGGCACGGGCGGAACTGGAACGGCTGAAGGCGCAGGCCACGGCAGCCCCGGCGATAAAGAAAACGTCCTCGTCGCACCGCTACCCGGAACGCAAGTGCTGCCATTGCGGCAAGCCGTTTTTCCCCGATTATTTCAACTCCGCCTACTGCTCGGATATTTGCCGTCGCGCGGCGGAACGGGCACGGAGAGAAGCAAAGGCCCAGGTTGACGCCATGCACTACTGCGAGCGGATGAGCCTGCGGACGCTTTCGCCGCTGCCGTGCGGCAAGCGTGTTGAGTGCTTCGGGGAACCGCGTTGCGAGCGTTGCCCGGAGGACGCCCGTGCCGTCCTGCCGCCTGTTGTGTCTGATTCATGGGGCATCGGGTGCGGCCTGCCCGCAGGAGATATGTGATGCAAATGCCGAAAGCCGGAAATGAAACGGCCCGCCGAAGCGGGCCGATGGGCGGGGCCGAAATTATGCCCGAAAACTACAGGTCTTCCGGCGTCAGGCCGGTATGCCCCGCAATGCGGGCCAGCATGCGCGGCCCCATCTCTTCCTGGTCGTGGAAGGCAAAGACGAAATCCGGCCAGCCTGGCCGGGACAAGGTGCGGTGCGAACCTGCGCGACGCTTCTCCGTCCAGCCGATGGCCAGCAAGGCCGCAAGCAACCGGCGCGCCTTAACGGACGGCCACCGGCTCATGGCGCGAAACGCTGATGCTGTGCATGGGGTGAGGATATTCCCCGTTTTCCAGCTTGTCGGCCACCACGCGCAAGGCGAGGGCAAGGGCGCGGTTCCCGGCATCGTCACGCGTGGCCCCGTAGGCCATGACGCCCGGCAGGCTGGGCACTTCGGCAATCCAGCGCCCGTCTTCTTCCCGGTCAAATTCCATGGCTATGTCCATAGTCGGTCTCCAATGGCCTCACCCTACCAGCAAGCGGCAACGACGACAAGGGAGGCGGCATAGCATGAACTGGCTCCGATGGTACACAGGCTCCGCCACTGACCCCAAATTCGCCGCCGTCGCCCGGCGCGCAGGCCAGAACGTGGCCGCCGTGCTGGCCGTATGGGCCATGCTCCTTGAACGGGCCTGCGAAGCGGACACCCGCGGCGACGTGGACGGTTTTGACTGCGAGGGCGCGGACGTGGTGCTGGGCCTTGATGACGGCGCAGCCTGCGCCATTGTCGAGGCTATGAAGGGCAAGGGCCTTATTGAGCAGGGGCGGCTTGCAAACTGGGACAAGCGCCAGCCCAAGCGCGAGGACGACAGCGCGGAACGGACGCGGGAATACCGCGCCAGGAAGCGCGCCGCAGAGGCTGAAGCGCAACGCACTGTGACGCAGTGTGACGCACC
The DNA here is from genome assembly GCA_015062205.1 of Desulfovibrio desulfuricans. Taxonomy (GTDB): domain Bacteria; phylum Desulfobacterota; class Desulfovibrionia; order Desulfovibrionales; family Desulfovibrionaceae; genus Desulfovibrio; species Desulfovibrio desulfuricans_D. The sequence continues at coordinate 25,370 of SUVB01000023.1, read as the reverse complement.
TGTGACGCAGTGTGACGCAGCGCAACGCACTGTGACGCACGGTAACGCTAGAGGAGATAAGAGGAGAGAAGATAAGAATATAAATACATATACCCCCCCTGTAGATAATCCTGTGAACGAAGATCCCGCGCGTTCCCTAGAGCGCCCCACGGGAGGGGATGGAGAAAAGCCGTCACGTCCTGACGGGGAAAGTTCGGGCATAGACCCTGCCGTTGACCTGGACGGGCCGGGCATTGAGTTCATGGAACTGCGCGACGCCTACAATGCCGTGCGTCCTGAAGGCCCGCTGGCCGGATTCCCGGAATACAAGCAACTCAAGGCCAGCCGTGACCGCACAGGGCGCAGCCGATACCCCGGCAATGCCAGGCTCATTGACGACTTCACCCGCCGCATGGAAGCGGGCTTCTGGAATCCCGGTTACGCGCTGGGCCTGGCGCAATATCTCAAAACACGACTGTGGGAACAGCCCGTCAAAGCCCGCGCCGCTCCGGCCCGGCCGCCGGGCGGCAATGACGGAGGCAGGCCCACGCGCACACACAAGGAGCGCATGGCGATTTTACAGGCAGCGGCGGAGGGGAAGTTATGAAGCGCGAAGTGTTCGACACAGCCCTTGAAGAAATCTGGGCCGTCTTCGGCTACGCAAAGAAAAACGACGATATGCGGGACGTGTGGTTTGAGCGCGTCAAGCATATCCCCGACGAGGCCGTGAAGTTCATCACGGACAAGCTGTGCGACCTGGAAAGCCTGCCCCGAAACCTGCCGCGCGCCTGGCAAAACCTCTGGAGCGATTGGAAGGCCGCGAACCCAAAGCGCATAGTGCCGGACGCGGATTGCCCTGCCTGCGGCAATTATGCCGTGCGCTGGGGCTGGGCGCGCACGGAGGCCGGGAAGTGGATGCAGTTTGCCATTCCCTGCCCTTCCTGCCAGCCCGTCCGGCATTCCGGCCCCACAGTGGACGAGCTGGAACGCCGCGACGCCGTGTTCATGCCGCCGAACTATCCGGGCGGGCCATTGGCCTTTGACCGGGAAAAGGGCTTCGGCGTCCTCTGGCCGCTGGACACGCATTCCGACGCGCCCCGGCGGACAATGCACATAGGCAGGCTGCCGGACGCCCGCGCCGAACAGCGCACCCGCAACCTGACGGATGCCGAGCGTGACGACTACGCCGCAGCGAACTGGTAGGAGAATCAGCCATGAAAAATCACGTCTGCCCATATTGCGGCACGTCATACCGCCATGCGTCTATGGCGGCGCGCTGCCTCAAGACGCGGGCTTGCCGGGTATTCAATGCGCCCGGCAGCACTCGGCGCTTTGAATGGGAAATCCAGGCCGGAACGGTGACGATGTGCCTGTTCCTGGCCCGTCCGCTGGAAGACCATGAAACCGGGCGGCTGCATGACCTTGCCGTTGAAATCATCCATGCCTCCGGCCTGATATGTGACCACCTGCGGCACACCCTGCCCGTGGGGGAAATCATTGCCCAGATTCAGGGCAAGAAGATTCTGGACGCCTGTGAACACTCGTGGCGGTGGAATCAGGCCGCAATGATAGTCCATCTCCTCGAAGTCATATCCAACCTTGTGGGCGACGTGCTTTCCTACCTGCGCCCCCGTTGGGAGGCCGGACAGGATGATGAAGGCCGCCGCCTGTGGTCGCTTTTGGATGACAAGCTGACCGCCCTTTACGACGAGTGCAACCCGGAAGGCGACGAGTGCGAAGAATCATGGAAGACGCCGGAGGTGTACGAACGCCTCCGGCTGGCAATCTGGGGGCCAGAGAAGCAGGCGCGCACCCCGTCCCTGTATCTCGCCAATGAAAAAATCTGGCTTGTTGCCCACGGTCGCCCGGAGGCCCGGCGCTGTCTGCTGCGTGAACTTGGCCTTTCCCGCCCCACATTGCAGGGCATCGCCCCCGGCGAAGTCATGGAAGACGGCAGCACAGCGGCGGACATGATTGCTCTGGCAGGAAAGAACGTGCCCGCAATCGTGGGCACAGTGCCCGCATAGGCCGGAAGGGGGAGGAGCATGACGCAATCCGTGAACGCGCGCGACATACAGGCCGCAGGCGGGCTTGAGAAGTGGATGCACAAGGCCGTGGCGCAGGGGCCGCAGGCGACCGAACGGCCATTGCGGGACATTGCCCGCGAATGTCTTGACCGCAACAAGCCGCGGCCCGCGGCAAAGGGCCGCAAACCTGCTGACCCGACGCTGGGCTATGTGGCCGAACGCATGAACAAGCTGGAATCCAGGTACGCCGGACGGCTGGAAGCCCTGCGGCGCGCCGGGAAAATCGTGTTCTGGAAGTTCGAGGCCGTGGCCCTGCGCCTGGCGGACAGGACAACCTACAACCCCGATTTTTACCTGATGCTTCCCGACGGCAGCGTGGGCTTTCACGAAACCAAGGGCTTTTGGCGGGACGACGCCCGCGCAAAAATCAAGGTGGCCGCCGAACAGTTCCCCGAATTGTTCTTCGTGGCCGTCCAGTGGGACAGCAAGGCGAAGGCGTGGAAGTTTGAACGCTTCGGGCGCGGAGGAAAGTGATGGAAGGCAAAGACTGCGCCGCGCCTGAATCTCAACCCATTTTCGCGCCCGTCCATATGTGCGGCGCGGAGGAAATAGCCGCCGTCTTCGGTGTGCATGTCAAAACAGTGCGCGAATGGAAGGCGGACGGCGCGCCTATCCTGATGCTGGGCAAGAAGTACCAGGCCAATTATTACGACCTGTGGGAATGGCTGAAACGCAAGACCGTTGAAGGCCAGGGGGAAAGCATGTAGTGTTTGGCCGGGGTGTCACTCCGAAAGGAGGTGATGCCTATGGCGCAGTTCCTGCGGGACGTGCTGGCCGCATTGCTGGCCGCCGTCCTTGCGGCTCTCGTTTTGAAGCTCTTGGGCTGAAAAAATGAGTTGCCCCGGAGGAACGGCCATTCCTCCGGGGCGTAAGCTGATGTAGAGAAAATCTACGGAGGTGATGCCCCTCGGGCGGCGGGCTGCAACCTGCCGCCCTTTCGTTTTTGATAGGGCTTCGGGCAGAAATTGTCAATTCCCCGAAAACCTGTCAACTGTACCTAGCCTGTATCTAGCCTGTATCTAGCCTGTATTATAGCCGCAGTCCACAAAAATGCCGTGGTACGCTTCCCCGCAAAAGGGAGCGTTCCTCATGCCGGACAATTTTGAAATCGCCAACAAGTTCACCAAGGCCGCAGAAGGCGGGCTGACCGATGACCCGGACGACCGGGGCGGCATCACCAATCACGGCGTTTCCCTCGCGTTCCTGCGCGGCCTGGCCGAAGAATCGCAGGCCAACCGGGAAACGCTGCACAGGATGCAGATACGCCTGCCCATTACCCGCGACGTCATCAAGACCCTGACGCCTGACCAGGCCACAAGCCTTTTCCGCTGGCAGTTCTGGAACCGCCTGCACCTGGACGACGGGATGCCCCTGCGCATGGCCTGCCTCATCTACGACGCCGCCGTGAATCATGGCCGCGCCTGGGGCGTGAGGCTGGCACAGCGCGGCTACAACGCCGCCGGGCAAGGCGCGCGTCTTGATGAAGACGGCGTTCTCGGCCCGCTGACCCGCGCGGCCCTGACCCATGCCGACACGCCCGCCGTGCATGACGCCATCCTGAAGGCGCGCCGTGCATACTATGAGGCCATCATCGCCAGCAAGCCCAAGCAAAAGAAGTTCTATCACGGCTGGATGAACCGTGTCGCCAACCTCCGCGAATATGTGAGGGGGCTGTGATGCTGCGCATCGTGTTTGCGGGCGCGCTGCTCGGCAGCCTCGTCCTTAATGCGGCGCTGTTCATGCATTCCTCTGCCTTGCGCGGCGAAGTGGCGCGGCTTCAGGAGCAGACCAGCCTTGCGGATACGACGCGCACGGCCGACGCGGACGCCATAGCCGCCAGCAACAGGGAGCGGCGGGAAGCCGCACAAACCGCACAGGAGCACCGGGATGCCCTGCATGAAGTTGAAAAAAACGCTGCTGACCTGTCTGACAGTGACTTTCTGTGCCGTCTTCGCAGGGTGTGCCTGCCGAACGGAAATCAAGGTGCTGACGCCGCCGGAAAGCCTGCTGGCGGAATGCCCGGAACCGACGCCGCCCAGCGGCATGACGGAGGGAAGTGATGTACGGGCCTATGCCATTGCCGTCACTCGCTACAACATCGACCTCCGGCAACGCCTCTCCGAATGCAACGCCGACAAACGGGCCGCGCGGCAGTGGGCCGCGCGAACGCGGGAACCCCGTAATGACTGAACATCTCGCTGACTGGACATACTACACGCAAGCCCTCGCCGTGTCCTGGCACGTCAAGACAGCCATTGCCGCCGTGGCCGCGTGGTTTTCCACGGAACCCGCATTGATTTACTGGCTTGTGTCCATGTGGTGCGCTGACCTGCTTTTCGGGCTGTGGGAGGCATTGAGGCGCGGCAAGTTCTCCTGTCGTGTCCTCAAACGCGGCGCGCTGAAAATCCCCGCCTACTGCCTGTACGTCGTGCTGGTGGCCGCCGTGGATGCCTGCATGGAACTGGCCATCCACATGTCCCTGCCTGTGCTGGAAGCCTTCATTGCCTATCTGGTGGCGCAGGAATCGGTCAGCGTCATGGGCCATGCCATGCGCCTTGGCTTTCCCGTGCCCCGGATGGTGCGGCGGATACTGCTGCACGGCAAGGCCAGGATGGAACGGCAGATAGACGAAATGCTGGACAAGTAGGGCTGGAAACATGGCGAAGCAGGCAAACAGCAAGGCCAGGGCCACGCGCAAGAAGAAGCTGCGCCTTGTGCCCCTTTCCCGCCCGGTGACGCCGGATGAAATCATAGACCGCGCCCGCCAGTACGGCCCGGCATGTGTGGATACCCTGGCGGACGTTGCCGCCAACGGCTCGGACAGCGCCCGCGTGACCGCGGCATCCACGCTGCTGGAACGCGGCTTCGGCAAAGTGGGCCAGCACGTCGAGCTTTCCGGCGCTGTCGGCTCCAATGTGGACATGAGCCTTTCCATTTCGCCCGCCGTGGCTGAAGCCCTGAAGTCCATAGCGGGGATGAAGGAATAATCCCATGACGCTGAAGGAAGCTCTTGCCCTTTATCATTCCCTGAAGACGGACGCGGACGTGCGCGCCATGTTGCAGGGGGACTTGTTCTTTCTGCTTGTCGTGGGGCTGGGCCGGACTGATGCCGTCAATGAATTTCTGTATGCCCGCTGCCGCGAGGTGCAGCAGGAGCCGGACGGGCGTTTAGACCTGTGGGCGCGTGAGCATTACAAAAGCACAATCATCACCGTTGCGCTGACCATACAGGAAATTTTGCGCAATCCTGAAATCACCGTGGGCATTTTCTCCCATTCCCGCCCTGTCGCAAAGTCGTTCCTGCGGCAGATTAAGCGCGAGTTTGAGGGAAACAGACTGCTGCAAACCCTGTTCCCCCACATCATGCCTCCGGCCAAGGGGGAGCGCCGCACCTGGTCGGAAGACGACGGCCTGATTGTCCGCCGCAGCACGAACCCCAAGGAAGCCACGGTGGAGGCGTGGGGGCTGGTGGACGGTCAGCCTATCGGGCGGCATTTCGGCCTGCTCATCTATGACGACGTGGTGACGCCGGAGAGCGTGACCACGCCGGAGATGATTAAGAAGACGACCGACGCCTGGCGCGTCAGCCTGAACCTGGGCGCGCGCGGCGGGCATATCCGCATGATTGGGACGCGCTACCACGCTGCGGATACCTATGCCGCCATTCTTGAGCAGAAAAGCGTCGTTCCCCGCATTTATCCGGCAACCGTGGACGGGACGCCGGAAGGGGAACCCGTGTTCCTCACAAGGGAAGCACTGGCCGAAAAGCGCCGGGACATGGGGCCGTACATCTTCGCCTGCCAGATGCTCCAAAACCCCCTTGCCGACAAGGCCCAGGGCTTCAATGCCGACTGGTGGAAACGCCTGCCCGGCGACGCCCCGGACGCCAGGGGCATGAACCGCTACATCGTCGTTGACCCTGCCAGCGAAAAGAAAAAGGGCAGCGATTACACGTCCATGTGGGTCGTGGGCCTCAACGCTGACCGCAATTACTACGTCCTCGACGGCATCCATGACCGCCTGAATCTGGCCGAACGCACCCGCCTGCTGTTTGAACTGCACCGCAAATGGAATCCGGCCATGACCGGCTATGAACGCTACGGGATGCAGGCGGACATCGAACATATCCGCATGGAAATGGAGCGGGAGAATTACCGTTTTCCCATTGTGGAGCTGGGCGGAAACTTGCCCAAGACGGACAGGATACGCCGTCTTGTGCCCGTGTTCGAGCAGGGCCGCATGTATTTCCCGAACAGGATATTGAAAATGTCCATGGAACAGACGGCCTATGACCTGACGGACGACTTTTACAGGCAGGAATATCTGACCTTCCCCGTATCGTCCCATGACGACATGATTGATTGCCTGTCCAGAATCGTTGACCCCGCATTGTGCGCGGTTTTCCCCATGCAGCCCGGCTTCATGCTGCACAATTCCAGCCTGCCGCGTCGGGCCGTGCAGGCGTCAAACCTCTACGCATAGGAGGCAAGGTATGTGCGGAGGCGGAGGAGGCGGCGGAAGCACGCCGAAAGTGACCCCGGCCCCGGTGGCCCCGCCCATTGTTGCGCCCATTGAGGCGGAAACCAATTCACAGGGCGCGGCAGACGCGGAACGCAAACGGCGTCAGGCCGCTTCCGGGCGTTCCGACACCATCCTGACCCGCGGCATGGGTGTGCAGGATGCCGCCCAGACGGGCGGAAAGAAACTGCTGGGAGAATGAACATGGACGCGACATTGACGCGGGAGGAAATCAACCACTACGTCCGCAGGCTGAAGAAGCTGGAAGACGAGAGGAAGCGGGGCTGGGAAGCGCACTGGCGCGACCTTGCCCGGCACTTCCTCCCGCGTCGTGCGCGTTTTCTGGACGCCGGGGATGAAACGAACAACGGCGAAAGCAGAAACTTTCTGGAAGACGGCATGGGCATCCGCGCCCTGCGCATCCTCGCCAACGGCATGCAGTCCGGCCTTACCTCTCCCGCCCGGCCCTGGTTCTCCCTCACGCTCCAGGACAAGGAGCTTGCGGAAAGCGCCGCGGCCAAAACGTGGCTTCAGGACACATACAACAAAATGGTGGCCGTGTTCGCGCAGTCGAATTTTTACGACCAGATTCATGTCCAGTACACGGAACTGGCCTGTTTCGGCACGGGCTGCGTGGTCATTGAGGAAGACCCCAAGAATATCATGCGCTGCCGCACGTTGACCGTGGGGGAATACGCCCTTGATGCAGGGGAAGACGGGCGTGTGGACACCTTGTACCGCCGCATCCGCATGACGCCCCGGCAGGTCGTGCAAGCATGGCCGGAAACGTGCCCCGACAACATCCGGCATATGGCTGAACAGGATGCCCGGCAATGGCTGACTATCCTGCATGCCGTGGAACCGAACGGGGACACCCGGCGCGGCAGCCTGAAAGGCAATGAGCGCCCCTGGCGCAGCGTCTATCTTGTGCTTGAGGGCGGCAACCGGGACGTACTGGAAGACAGCGGCTACTACGAGTTCCCGGCCCTCTGCCCCCGCTGGGTGGTCACAGGCAGCGACATTTACGGGGCCAGCCCGGCAATGGACGCGCTGGGGGACTGCCGCCAACTGCAAAAGCTGACCGAAGACGGGCGGCTTTCCCTTGAGCTTGAGGTCGCGCCGCCCATGCTCGTGCAGCAAAGCGGCGTCACCGGGGCGCTCGACATCTCTCCCCGCGCCGTGAATTACACGAACGCCCTTGCCCAGGGGCAGGAAGTTGTGCGGCCCCTGGTGCAGACGCGGGCCAACCTGCAAGCCCTCGCTGCGGAAAAAGAAGGGCTGAAGCAGCAGATTCAGCAGCACTTCCACAATGACCTGTTCCTGATGATTTCGGAGGCCAACAAGAACATGACGGCCACGGAAGTGGCGGAACGGAACGGGGAAAAGCTGCTGATGCTCGGCCCCGTTCTGGACAGGCTGCGGTCAGAACTGTTCCAGCCTTTGATTGAGCGCGTGTACGGCATCATGGACAGGGCCGGGCTTGTGGCCTTCCCCCCGCCGGAACTGGCTGGCCAGCCTATCAAGGTGGAGTTCATCAGCATACTGGCCCAGGCCCAGAAGCAGGCCGGGCTTGCCGCAGTTGACAAGCTTGTGACCCGCACGGGCCAGCTTGCCAAAATGGCAGGCAACCCCGCGCCGCTCGATAAGCTGAATCTCGACGCGCTGGTGGATACCTACGCCGACCTGCTGGGTACGCCTCCGAACCTCATTCTTTCCGACGACGAACTGGAAGCCAAGCGTGACCAGCGGATGCAGCAGCAGGCGCAAATGCAAATGCTGGCGGCCGCCCAGCAGGGCGCGGACGCGGCACAGAAGGGCACGGCGGCCATGAAGAACATTATGCCGCAGGACGCGGAACAGGCCGAAGTCATGCAGGCTTTGCAGGAGAGGGGGGCAATGCAATGAGCCAGACGCAGGGACAGGGCATCTTTTTCTTTTTCGTTCGCCCGGATGCCGAACAGGAAGAAAGCGATTTCAAAGCGGCGCTGGGCAACGAAAACGCGCGGCGCATATTCCGGCTCATCTTGAGCGTTTCAAGGGCTATGGGGCCGTCCTACGCGCGGGGAGGCCGCAGCACGGAGTACAATGAGGGATTGCGCGCCGTGGGCCTCTGGCTCGCGGCAAAGATTGAAAAAGCCGCGCCGGGGCAAGTCGCCGCCCTGCTGCGTGAGAGCGGCGAGGACTTTGCCGCGTACATGGCGGCGCGAAAGGAGAAACAGCAATGAGCATGACAACGGAAGGCCAAAACCCCGGCGGCGCGCCTGCGTCCACCACGGACAACCAGCCTGCGGGCCAGCCGCAGGGCAACCAGTCCGCCGGGAACAGCGGCGGCAATCTTTCCGGCGACGTGCAGAACGGCAGCCTCATGTCCCGCGATGCCACAGAGGGACAGCAGGCGGCAGGCCGGAACGCCGGGCAGCAGGGGCAGGACGCCAACAAGCAGGGCAATCAGGGGAAGCCGGACGACCCCGCAGCCAAAGTGCCGGACAAGCCTGAAGGCTATGACCTGAAATTCGCGGCGGAAACCCAGGTGGACAATGACCTGCTGGGGGACTTCCGCAAGACGGCCAAGGAAATCGGGCTGACACAGGGGCAGGCCCAAAAGCTGGGCAGCATGTACGAGGCCCGCATGGCTGAAGCGGGCAAGCGCATGGTGGAAGCCCAGACGCAGGCCATGCTTGAAGCCCGCAAGGGATGGGAGGCGGAAATAACGAAGCGCCCCGCCTTTGAGGCGGAACGCGGCCACATTCAGGCCGCCATGCGCCAGTTTGGCGACAAGGAATTGTTTGACCTGCTCGACCAGACAAATTTGGGCAGCCACCCGAAGATGTGGGACTTCATGGCGAAGGTGGGCAAGGCCCTGGCCGAACCCGGTTTCCGCGGTGAGAACACAGGGCAGGCCAAGAGCGCCGCCGAAGTCCTGTATCCCAACATGAACCACTAACCCCGGCGCGTAGCCGGAAGGAGAAAGCACATGGCAGTTCTCGGAACCACGGTTGCGACGCTGGGTGACGTTGCCAAGCGCCTCGACAAAGACGGCAAGATTGACAAGATTGTGGAACTCCTGTCCGAAACGAACGAAGTTCTGGACGACATGCTGTTCCAGGAAGGCAACCTGCCCACGGGGCATAGAACCACCATCCGCACGGGCCTCCCTGAAGTCGCCTGGCGTCTGCTCAACTACGGCGTCCCGCAGTCCAAGAGCCAGACGCAGCAGATTACGGACACCTGCGGCATGTTGGAAGCCTACGCCGAAGTGGACAAGGCGCTGGCCGACCTGAACAACAACACCGCCGCGTTCCGCCTGTCCGAAGACCAGGCGTTCTTGCAGGCCATGAACAAGGCGCAGGCGTCCACCCTGTTCTATGGGGACACCGCCAAGCATCCCGAACGCTTCCTCGGCCTGGCCCCGCGCTTCGCCACCCTGGACAAGACCAAGGCCGCGACGGCTGAAAACGTCATCGACGCGGGCGGCACGGGCGCTGACCTGACTTCCATCTGGCTTGTGGCCTGGGGCGCGAATACCGTTTTCGGCATCTACCCCAAGGGCAGCAAGGCCGGATTCCAGCACACCGACCTGGGCGAAGTGACCCTGCAAATGACCCTGCCTAACGGGCAGGTCGGCCAGTATCAGGGCTACCGCACGCATTACAAGTGGGACATCGGCCTGGTCGTGCGTGACTGGCGTTACATCGTGCGCATCGCCAACATCAAGCTGTCCAGCATCACCGACGACAACCTCATCAAGTTCATGATTCAGGCCAGCGAATTGCTGCCCGACGAAAAGCTGGGCCGCCCCGTCTGGTACATGAACCGTTCCGCCAGGACGCGCCTGCGCCTCGCCAAGACCAACAAGAGCAATGTCCAGCTCACGCCGGAAACCGTCGAGGGGAAGAAGGTTCTGACCTTCGACGGCATCCCCGTGAAACGCTGCGACGGCATTGTGAACACGGAAAGCGCCATTTCCTAACCAGCACCAACGGGCCGGGCGCACGGCCCGGCCCATGCCAAGGAGCGAACCATGATTCTTGACGCGGAAAACACTTTTTCCAAAGAGCAGGCAGTCACCGCCACGGCGGCTTCCACCAACATCCTTGACCTTGGCCCCGGCGACCACGGGCCTTCCGAACGCATTTCCCTGGTCGTGCAGGCCGACGGTTTCACCGCCGGGGCCTTGAGCGTTGAGCTGAAGACCTCCGACGCGCTCTCTTCCGGCGCGCTTTCCTCGCCCGTGACCGTCGCCACCTTCCCGATTACGGCGGCGCAGCTTGCCGCAGGCGGGCTGGTCGTGGCCGCGCGCCTTCCCCATGCCCTCAAGCGGTATGTGTGCCTCAACTACAATGTAAGCACCACCTGCGCGGGCGGCACGTTCACCGCCGGGCTGGCCCTGGACGTGCAGCAGGCGGAGACCATCATCAAGCCCTAGTCCATGACCGCAAAGGGGCGGGCGGCTGCGGCTGGCCGCCCCACAACAGGGGGACGCATGAAATCCACAGTGCAGCTTTTCAACACCGCATTGGCCCGGCTGGGCGGCGAACAACTGGACGAGCGCATATCGCCGCAGGAAACGGACACGCTGGGCGCGTTGTGCTCCACCCTGTTTGAGCACGTCCTTGATATGGCTCTTGCCGCGCACACATGGACGTTCGCGCTGCGCCGCGTGGCCCTGGCCGTGCTGGCTGACGCGCCGGAAAATGCCGAATACCCCCTTGCCTACGCCCTTCCCTCTGATTGCGTCCGGCCTGTCCGTCTGGACGGCTGCGGCGGCATCAATCGTTCCCCGGCCTATGCGGTGGAAGGGGACGCCCTGCGGACGCGGGAGGAGGCGGCAAGCCTGCTCTATGTGCAGCGCGTTACTGACCCCCTGCGCTGGCCGCCCTCATTCGCTGACGCCCTGGCGTGGGCGCTGGCCGCTGAACTGGCGACGGCCAAGAACAACGACATGCGCAAGCAGCAGTTTTGCGCCCAGAATTACGAAATTTCCCTGTCCACGGCCATAGCGCGGGATTGCGCGGGGCAGAACCCGCACTCATGCGTTTCGCCGTGGAAGGCCGCGCGTTTCGGGCTGCAACTGCCTACATCGGAGAGGAGGTAGCCGATGCCCGGTTCCGTCCTGCAAGGTGACTTCACCGCCGGGGAACTGGCCCCCAGCCTGGCCGCGCGCGTTGACCTCGCCAAGTACACCAAGGGATGCCGCACCCTCACGAATTTTCTTGTGCAGGCCCACGGCGGCGCGGTGAAGCGGCCCGGCTTTGTGCTGCTGGATGCCCTGCCGGGCGACGCCGCGCTTGTGCCGTTCGTCTTCAGCCAGGAACAGGCATATTGCCTGGTGTTCGGTGAGAAGTGGCTGCGGGTCGCCACGCCGGACGGTTTTATTCTCAACGGGGATGGCGAGATTTACCAGATTCCCAGCCCCTACACCCTGGCGCAGGCGAAGCAGCTTTCCTATGTGCAGAGCGCGGACGTGCTGTTTCTTGCCGTGCATGGCGTTGTCCCGACGAAGCTGAAGCGGCTGGGCCATGCCTCCTGGCAGTTTGAAGCAATGGTTTTCACGTCCCCCCTGCCTTCTCCGGCGCGCCAGGCGGCCAGCCGCAGCGGCGGGGATGCCGTGACGCCCTACACCTACTATGTGACGGCGGTAAACGCGGACGGCAAGGAAAGCGGCCTGCCTGCCGGGGTGAACGTGGACGGCCCGGCCTCGAACAACTGGGTGGCTACGGCCAGCATAACGGTGACGTGGGCTGCCGTGCAGGGCGCGGTGGAGTACCGCATTTACAAGGCATCCTACGGCGGCAGGCCGGGATATGTGGCCGAAACGTCAAATCTGTCATGGACTGACCGCAACGTGTCCCCGTCCACCACAGAGGGCGCGCCTGTCTATGATGACCCGTTCCCCAACGGCGACTATCCGGGGGCCGTCTGCCTGTATGAGCAGCGGCTTGTCTTCGCGTCCAGTCCCAACCGCCCGCAAACAATCTGGATGAGCAAGAGCGGGGACTATGGAAACTTCGCCACCTACAAGCCCGCTGCGGCGGATACGCCCATTGAACTGACCATCGCCAGCCAGGAAGTTTCCCCCGTCAACTGGCTCATGCCCCTGCGTTCCCTGATTCTCGGCATGGGCGGTATGGAATGGGAAATCGGCCCGCGGGGTGATTCCGCGTTCTCGGCATCCAACGCCAAGGCCACGCCGCAATCGTATTGGGGAAGCTCCCTGCGGCGGGCAATCATCATCGGCAATGTCATCCTGCACGTCAGCGCCAGCGGGCGGCAGGTGCGCAGCCTGCAATACGAATTTGCCGCCGATTCCTACAACGGCAGCGACCTTTCCATCATGGCCGCGCATCTGCTGGAAGCGGGCCGCATTGTGGACTGGACGTATGCCAAGGCCCCGGATTCCATTGTGTGGGCCGTTCGGGAAGACGGCGTTCTTCTGGGTCTCACCTTCCAGGCGGAACACCAGATTGCCGCATGGCACAAACACACGACCCAGGGGCGCTTCAAGGCCGTCTGCGCCATACCCAACGGCTTTGAAGACGCCCTGTTTGCCGTGGTGGAGCGGAACGGCGCGCTCTATCTGGAACGCGCCGCCGCCCGCTATCTGTCTGGCGACCCCACGGGGGCCGTGTTCATGGACGCCGCGTTGACCTACTCCGGGGAACCCGTCACCCGGCTTTCGGGCCTCGACCACCTGGAAGGCATGGAAGTGGGCATTTTTGCCGACGGCGCGGTGCAGCCGCCCCGAACCGTGGAAAACGGCGCTGTCACTCTGGACAATGCCGCGTCGGTCGTGACCGTGGGCCTGCTCTATACGGCTGACCTGGAAACCATGCCCGTCGAGGTGGTGGCGCAGACGGGCACGAGCGTGGCGCAGAAAAAGCAGATTAACGCGGTCAATGTGCTGTTCCGCGATTCCCTAGGCGTGAAAGTCGGCCTGTCCTTTGACGAGGCCAAAATGCAGGCCGTGAAGTGGCGCACCACGGAACCCTACGGGCATCCGCCCGCCCCGTATTCCGGCCTGAAAAGCGTCACCGTGCCCTCTCTTGCCGACAACATTGTGACTGTCTGCATCCGTTCCGACATGCCGACACCTGTAACCGTGCTGGCTCTGGTCAGCCGTATTGCGGTGAACCAATGACAACGTGGTGGAGAATTGAGGACGCCAGGCCGGAACACATCGCGGCCATAGCTGCGGCCATGCGGCCTGCCGACATGCGCGAAGTTTGGGCCAGCCACAGGCACACCCCGGCACAAGCCCTGACCTTTTCGCTGCAACGCTCGGAACTGGCCTGGACGTGCATCATAGACGACATGCCCGCGTTCATGTGGGGCGCAGCGCGAAACGGCAGCCTCATCACCTACCGGGGCGCGCCCTGGCTTTTGGGAACTTCGGCAATCAGTGAGCGCCGCGTCATTCTCGAATTTTTGCGCCAGTGCCCGGCCTATGTGGAACGGATGCAGGCGCGCTTCCCCCGGCTGGAAAATTACGTTCATGCCCGGAACCGTCTTTCCGTCCGCTGGCTGCGCTGGTTGGGCTTTACCGTGGAAACTGCGGCTCCCGTGGTCCTGCATGATGAACCCTTTTTTGTGTTTTGGAGGGAACGGTAATGTGCGAAGCCGTAACCATCGCCACCGTGGCGTCCATCGCCGTGACGGCCATTTCCACGGGCGTGGGCATGTACGCCCAAGCGCAGGCGCAGGCCGCGCAGGAGCGCAGCGCAAAGGCCGCGGCTGCTTACAACGCGCAGGTGGCTGAAAACGAAGCCGCCACACAGCGCCAGCTTGCGCAGAACGAGATTTCCAAGGGCATAGCCGACCGGGAACGGCAACAGCGGCAGGCTGCGCGGGCTATGGGCGAAATGCGGGCCAACATGGGGGCCAGCGGCTTTGAAATGGACAGCGGCAGCAACCTGTCCTTGTTGGCGGAATCCGCGCAGGAACACCAGTATGATTCCGAGGTCATCATGTCCAACGCCAATCAGGCCGCATGGCAGCACCTTGTCGCGGCCAACTCGGCGCAGAATCAGAAGACCTTTTACAACTGGCAGGGGGCCAACGCCGGTTCCGGGCGCGGGGCAAACAATCTCGCTATGGCGGGTACGCTCTTGGGCGGCATCGGCAGCGCCGTCGGGACATACGGCCAATGGGCCAAGGCCACCCCGTCCGGCACAGACGGCGGGTATTGGGACAGGGCCTTGCAGCAGAACGTATCCAGCCCCGTGAGGCATTAAGCCATGCCGATGATTGTACCGCACCAAAGCCAGGTAGGCATATCCACGGCCAACGGCGGGCAGACGGCCCCATACCGCAGCGCGTCCGCCTTTATGACGCCGGGGCAGGCCGCGGCCCCTGAAGGGCTGAAGCAGCTTGCGCGAGGCATGGACAAGCTGGGCGGCGCTGTAAACGCGCTGCTGCTGGAACGCCAGAACATGCGTAACGCCGCTGACCTGCTGGCTGACAAAATCGCCTATGAAGACGCCTTGCGTGACTTCGACAGCAACTATCGGCAGACGCACCAGGGCGTCAGTGCGCGCGACGCTGAAGAAGCCTATGCACAGTTCCATCAGGAACAATACCGACGCCTGCAAGAGAAATGGGGCGGCAATCCGTGGCTGATGCAGGGTGTCAACCAAATGGCTGAAAGCATCCGCCTGCCGTCCATGCAGCGGGCCGTCAATTACCGCGACCAGCAGGAACAGTTCTATCAGAAGTCCGTACTGGATTCTTCAGAGGCCCACGCCCTGGAATTGTTTGCTGACCCGTCATGTTCCATGGCCGAAAAGGAAGCGGCCCTGCAAGACCATGAACGGAGCCTGCGCATGTTCGCCGGGCAGCGGCCCGTCATGGTGGACGGCAGGATGCAGTGGCAGGGCGGGCGCAATATCGACGCCGAATTGATGTCTCTCAGGCAGAAGGCCGCTGGTTCAAATATAGAGGGATTGCTTGCCGCCAAGGACTTCGAGGGCGCGCGGCGGGCCCTGGCGGTGTACGGCAACGCGGGCGGCGTAAACAACGGGCACTCCATTGCCGAAGACCACAACAACCCGCTCAACGAGAAAGCCCCCGGAAAGAACACGGGCACGCGCGAAGACTTCAAGGTCTATGCCTCACTGGAAGAGGGCCTGCGGGGCAACTGGGGGCTGTTGCAACGCTATCAGGACAGGCACGGCAGGCGGACGTTGAACGAGATTATCACGCGCTGGGCCCCGCCTTCAGAGAACAGGACGGCGCAGTATATTGCCGCTGTTTCCCAAAAAGCAGGCATCGACGCGGACGCCCCGGTAAACATGAAGGATATTCCCACGGCGGCGCGCGTCATCAAGGCCATGGCCGAACAGGAAAGCCCGCTGGGCAAGCGCCTTACCGTGCCGCAGATAGAGGCGGCATTAAAGGGAGAGAATGCCAAGCGCCCCGCCATGTATGTGGCCTATGAAAACCCGGAAGGCCTGACGGAGCAGGGCAATATCGACATTGCCAATCGCCCGCAGGTCAGGACGGAAGACGGCGGCACGGCCACCGTGCGCAGCATGTCCGTGAATTTTGACGGCGCGGAAGTGCTGCTGCCCACGGTTTCACAGGACGGCCGCCTGCTGTCCGAAGGCGAGGCCATAGCCGAGTACAAAAAGACGGGCAAGCATCTGGGCAAGTTCGACACGCCGGAACACGCTACCGCCTATGCCCAAAAGCTGCACGAGCAGCAGGAGAAGATGTACCTGGGGCCTGCCGCCCGGCAGCAGCCCGGCCGCGCGGGCGCGGGCTGGCTCACCCCCAAGCAGCGCGTGGCCTACAGCAAGGCCATTGAGACCGGCCAGAAAAAACAGGCCGTGGACGATTTCCTTTCCGGCACCATGGACATGCCCGCGCCGGAGCGTCTGGCGCAGCTGGACAGGCTGTACGGCAACGACCCGGACAAGCGCGAGATGTATGACGCCATACGCCAGGGCATCATGCACGACGCGAATGCGAAAGAATCCATGCGCAATATCGAGCGACGTGACCGCAAGCTGGCGTCTCTCAAGGAAATGGAACAGGCCGCCAACCTGCCGCCGAAACAGAGCTACCAGAAGATGCAGGAAATCGGGCAGCGCCTTCCCCTGGAAGAGCGCGCGGACTTCTACAAGGCCGCCAACAACCTGCGCAACCCCGGCTATTATGACGACCCCTTGGCGGTGCAGGAAATCACGGAAAGGATACTCAACGGCGATGAAGTCAATGTCCATGCGGAGTTTGGATCTCGTTTGACGCCAAGGACGGCGAAGCGTTTCGCAGACCAACAGTTCCGTGCAGCTTTGCCGCGTTTGAGGCAGGTCTTTATTGACACAGGCAACGAATGGATGGCTGAGCCTAACAACAAGAATCATGCGAAAGAGTTTGGCGTAGCCAACAGCAATGCAATGTGGACACATTTTCTTGCATCGACAGATGCAGATGATAAAATGGATATTGCACGGCTGCGGCAGGAAGCGGCGGACTTCTTCAAGAAGGTCACGCTGGAAAAGGGCTGGTTCGGCAGGGAAGTGGAAACCGTGCAGGGTCTGGTGGGAAGTGTGCTGAAGAATTATGCAGACGATAATCCTCGCCCCATGCAGGGCACAGCGGAATACGGCATCGTGGTTGACCTGCTGAAAAATGCCGGCGTCAAGCCTGACGGCTTCGGCGGCGGATATTCGGACGCGCAGCTTTCCGCCGGGTATCGGCAGTACAGGGACATGCAGAAAGGGGGCAAGGAATGAGCCAGGGCATTGACATAGACGCCTTCCGCAAGGGCTACAACGCCCGCATGGGCATTGAGGACGAAGCCCCCGCGCAGCCCGCCCCCGCCCCGGAGATTCCCGCCGCAGACGTAGCCGATGCCGAAAGCGTGGCCCCGGACAGCATCACGGACATGGGCGAGGTGGAGACCATCGACCTGTCCAGTCCCGACACGGCGCAGCCCGGTGCAACGCTCCCCACGGATACCGTGGTGGATGTCCTGTCCACCTGGAAAAGCCCCACGGACGCCCGCGCGGACTTTGAGGCGGAAAGCCTGCCGCAGACATTGCACGCCCTGCACAACAGCCTCAACGTCAACCCCTTTGAACTGAAAGACCTGGCCGACCGCGCCGGGCTGACCTACAGCGTGGTGGATGCCGACAGCGGCTTTGCCCGCAAGAAAATCGCTTCTGACCGCCATGCGGAAGTGCTGCGCGGTTTCATGGACAACATCAGCCAGACGCCCAAAACGGCGGCCTTTGTGCGTCAGGCGGACAGCGTGGAACAGCTGGCCCTGACAAGCGACGTGGCGCTTGCTGCGCTGGAAAAAGACCTTGACCCGGCGCAGCGGGGCTTCTTTGACAGCGGCTACATCGGCGCGGCCCGCAATGCCTGGAACAACGGCATGCTGGCCCGCGAGGTGGGCGACCTGGCCGTCAAATGGATGGACGGCAGCATCACCGACGATGAACACCGCCGTCTGGACGCGCTGCGGCAGGCGCAGACATACTTCCAGCAGCAGCGCGAGAACATGGGCCTTCTGGAACGCATGGTGCGCGGCTCGGTGGAAGCCCTGGGCGTGCCCCTCGCGGGGGGCGTGGAAGGAGCCGTGCAGTTTCTGGGGCGTTACGGCAAGGAAGGCCTTGCGGGCGGGGCCATGCTTGGCGCGGGTGTCGGTACTGCCGCCGGGGGCGCAGGCGCTGTGCCCGGGGCCATTCTCGGCGGCGTTACCGGCCTTTCTGCCGTGGCGCAGGCCGGCTTCATGAACGACATGATGCGGCAGGAAGGGGCGCAGACCTTCCTTTCCCTGGTGGACATGGGCGTGCCGGAGGATACGGCGCGCGTGCTGGCCATCGCGGCGGGCGGCGCGAAGGGCCTGCTGGAATATGTGGGCCTGCGCGAGGTGGGCAGGGTCTTCCCCGGCGCAGAGAAGTTTCTCACGCGCGAAGCTGCGACGGCGGCACTGAACACGCTCAAGCGCAACCCGTCCCTTGCCGCTGCCCTGGGCGACGCCGGGCTTGCCGCCCTGCGCGGCATTGCCGGGGAGACGGGCACGGAAGTTCTGCAGGAAGGCGTGGATATTGTTGCGGAGGACACGGGCCGCCGCCTTTCCGGCGTCAACAGGGCCGCCCCCACGCTGGGCGAGATCGGCGCGCGCCTGACTGATACCGCCATCCAGACCATCGAGAGCACCGCCCTTGTGGCGGGCGTAGGCGGCGCGGCCCGTGGTGCCCGCAACTACGCCCGCAACAACCGGCGGGAATCCCTGCTGGCGCAGATTCAGGACGCCCAGAGCCGCACGCTGGACACGGTGGCGCAGGCCGCTCAGAACTCCCCTGTCATGAAGGACATGGCCGGGACGGGCGAAGCCCTCATGCAGCACCTTGCCGATGCAGGCGTGACGCCGGAAACGCTCTATATCCGCCCCGAAGCTGTGCAGCAGATGTTTTTTCAGGAGGAGAACCCGGAACTCATGGCCGCGGCGGCGGATATGGGCATCACGCCGGAAAGCCTGCAGGAGAACCTGACCCTCGGCACGGATGTGGCCGTGGACTTTGCCAAGGCCACGCGGCACATCATGGCCGACCCGCAGCGGTACGAAGCCCTCAGGCAGGACATGCGGCTGGAACCGTCCATGCTCACGGACGCGGAGGCGGAAGAACTGGCGGCCATGAACCAGGACGCGGAGGCGCGCCTTGCCTATCTGGACAATCTGCTGGCCCCCGTTTCCGAAGAGGCGCAGGCCGCACAGACACGCTACGACCAGCGCATGGAAACCGCCGCGCCCTATGTGGAACAGCTGTGGCAGGCCGGGTACAGCGAGAACCAGGCCAATGCCTTCGGGCTTGTGCTGGCGGCCAATGCCGAGCGCATGGCCCCGGTATTCGGCCTGACGCCGCAGGAGTATCTTGCACAGCGTTTTGCGGGCTACCACAGCATGACGCAGGAGGAATTTGAGCGGCTTGCATCCGGCGGGCTGGACGGCCTGTTTGAGAACCGTGAACTGGCGTCCATGCTGCAGGATATGGGCGTCACAAAAAACATGAGCCGCAGCCGCAAGCGCCGGCAGCTGCAGCCGGAATTTGATTACGCCTACGGCCGCGTGGACGCGGAGAGCGTGAAGAGCCTCTACGGGCAGGAGCGCATCAACGAGCTGCGGCGGCAGTTCGGGCCCGGCTTCTTCGCCAAAAAGGGAGAAGGCACGCCCCTGGACGTGCTGGCGCAGAACTTCGCGCGCGAGGAGCGCGGCGGCTATGAACTGGGGGCGGAAGAAATAGACGCGGACGCCTTTGCGGAAAAGATATTCGCCCCGCACGACGAGTTTGAGGCCGGGCTTGCCGGGCAGCTGCGGCAGCGGATGCTGTGGCAGGAACAGACGGCGGCGGAGAAGTTGGCGCAGGATGTGGCTGCGTGGGAAAAGACTGTCGATGACTTCATTGCAGGCAAGTTGAACCCGCGTTCTTCTGTCACAATTCTTTCGCAGACGCCGCTTGTGCTCTCCTTGCTTGGGGCGAACAAGGATTTGCGCGTCAATACCGACTACGGGAAGCTGAAAAAAATATTGCAGGAAAAGCACAAACTCCCTGAAAACGTCTTAAAACAGCTTCCTGCGGCGATGACAGACCCCATCATGATATTTGATTCCGCCACAATGGCTGGGGATTATGTCATGATGCTGGACTTGAGGGATGAAAACGGCGCAACTGTCGTTGTTCCTGTTTCGTTCAACTATGAACAGGGGCGCGGTTATGTCGTCAATTATGTGCCCAGCGTGTATGCCAAAAAGGATGCAGGGACAGGAAAACCGAATGATGGCTGGTTCAAGGCGCAAGTTGAGGAGGGGCGTCTACGGTATGTGAACAAAAGAAAAGCCGCTCAGTGGGCGTCATCTTCGCGGCTCCAATCGCCTTGGGTTGGTACGCATCTTAGCGGCAAAAATAGAATACGCACCGAAGCCGACCTTGTCAATCTGCGGCAGCAGAACCCGACGTATTACCAGAACGAAGAAGACGCAGTGCAAACGCCGGAACAGACTTACGCTTCCGGCATGGCGGCAATGAATACCGTCATTGCAGAACATACTGACGCGCTTGACGCCATGTTCCGGCCGGAAGTCGGGAGCATCAGTTTTTATTGGGGGCAGGAGGGGAAAGGCCCAAAGGGCAAGGGCGGTTCGGGCGTTGCGCACATTATTGCCCGGCGTAACGCCGAGGGCAAGGACGGCGAGGCCGTGGCGCGTAAAATGGTCGAAGTCTTGGCGTATGGCGAAATCGGCCCTGAATACGGGCCGCAAGACGGCCAGCACCGCAACGTGAGCTTTGACGGGCATACCGCCGTGCTTTCGCTGTATCGTTTTGGAAACAGGCAGACGTGGCTTTTGACGGGGTGGGAAGACAATCCCGCCGGTGAAACCGGGACGGTTAACGCCCCAAGCCCTACGCAGGCAAGCCCCTCTGGTATACGGGACAGGCTGGGAGCGGCGGAATCATCTGTCGGAAATACAGTACGGCCTTTGGGTGCTGACGGCAAGCCCCTTTTCTCCAGGGTTTCCCCCGGTCGCGCACGCGGCGCAATGTCGCGCCTGCCTGACGGGCGGGCCGTGGTGGGCCTGTTCAAGAGCAGGAACGCCAGCACCGTGCTGCACGAGACGGCGCACTTCTGGCTGGAGGAACTGCGGGAGGCCGCGCAGCTGGACACGGCCCCGGACTGGGTGCGCGACGTTTGGGGCAAGCTGCAAAAGGCCTACGGCTTTGAAGGGGCGCTCAACGGCCTCAGTGACGTGGCCCGCTGGACGGAGGTGCAGGAACGCTTCGCCCGCGAATTCGAGGCCTACGCCCGTGACGGCAAGGCCCCGTCCTGGGAGCTGCAATCGGCGTTCAACCGTTTCCGTAACTGGCTGACGGAGATTTACCGCAGCGTGCGCGCCGTGCTGGGCATGAATGACGTGAGCGAGGATGTGCGCGAGGTCTTTGACGCCCTGCTCGCCACGCAGGAGGAAATCGAGCAGTCGCAGCGCGCGGTCGCGGCGGACAGCGTGATGGAACTGCTGGACGAAAAGGAGACCACGCCGGAACTGCGGAACAGGTACGCCCGTGCGGCGCAGCGCGCCTATGAGAACGCCAGCGCCGTCATCGCCAACCGCCGCCTTGTGGACAGGCGCGCGGCGGAAAAGGATATCCGGCAGCAGGTGACGGCGGAGATCGACGGCAGCGAGACCTACACGATGCTGGCCCGCCTGCGCGAAGGCGGACTGGATTTTGACGCGCTCAAGGCCGCCATATCCGAAGACGTGGCCTACCGCCTGCGGGAGAAATGGCACGCGGCGCGCGGCGAGGGCAAGGCGCTCATCCGCAAGGGCGGCGCGCTTGACCTGCTGGACGTGGCCGCGCAGTTTGACCAGGACAGCGTGCAGGGTCTTGCCGGGGCGCTGCTGGATACGCCCACGCGGCGCGAGGCCATAGGCGCAGAAACGGAACGGCGTCTGGCGCAGTGGGATGCGCGGTACGACGCGGAGGTGGAATACAGCAACGCCTGGGACGCGGCGCTGGCCGTGGAGCTGGAAGCGCTCACCGGGCAGCGGCAGATTTCCCCGGCGCAGCTGCGGCAGCAGATGGACGAGCGCACGGGCGTAAAGAAAATGAGCGCCGTGGATGCCGAATACAAGACGCTCAAGGCCCGCCTGCAATCGGATGAACGGGCGGCACGGCGGGCGTGGAACGCAGCAAAGCGCGAAGCCGGGGCGGCAGCCCGCGAGAAAATTGCCGCCCTCAAGGAACAGGAACGCCTGCGGCGCGCCGCCCTGGGCGCAGCCTACCGGGCGCGCATGGAGCGGGACAACATCATCCGGCAGCTGCGGAAAATCGGCAACAGCAAGAGCGTGCCCTACGACTACATGTGCCAGATCCGGCGTCTGCTGCAACGCTGGGACGGTCTGGGCACGGAGGGCCAGCGGCTCGACCCGGCAACGCTGCGGGGGCTGAAAAGCCTGCAGGAGTTTCTGGCGGAGAAGTCCGCGGATTCCCTGTTTGACGAACCGCTCACCGCGCCGGACTGGCTGCTGGCAGACCAGACCGGCCGATTCTCTGACCTGTCCATCGAGCAGATGCGCGACGTGAAGCGGCTCATTCAGGAACTGGCCCATGCCGGGCGCACGGAAGGCCGCATGCTGGCGGACAAGGAAAAGCGGGAAATTAAGGCCGTGGCCGACGAGTGCGCCGCCGCAGCCATGCAGCTCTCGGCGCGGGACTACATATCCGACAGGGCCGGGGTACTGGACACCATCAAGGGGGCGCTGCGCAAGGGGCTTTCGTCCCTGACAAGCGTGCGTTTCCTTGCGCGGGCGCTGGACGGCTTCAACGACCACGGCGTGAACCATGACGCCTGGCTGATGCCTCTGCAAATGGCGCGTACGGAAGAGCTGACCTTGCAGCGGGAAATGGAGGAAAAACTGCGCGAGGCGCTGAAACCGCTCCTGCGCGTGGGGCAGCTGCAAAAGGCGTTCTCCATCGACGGCGTGCCGCTTCGGCAGGACGTGAGCCGCCAGTGGGCGGGCATGTGGGACATGGACAAGGTGTACAGCGTGGCCCTGAACATGGGCAACGCGGGCAACCTCAAGGCGCTCATGCAGGGCTATGGCTGGAGCGAGGAGCACTTGCAGGCCATCACTGCCCGCCTGACCGCCGAAGAATGGCAGGCCGTGCAGGCGGTGTGGGACGCCATAGACACCCTGTATCCGCGCCTCAACGATGTCTACAAGACGCTTAAGGGCGTGCCCCTGCCAAAGGTCAAGGCGCAGGCCTTCACCGTGCAGACGGCTGACGGGCAGACGCTCACCCTCAAGGGCGGCTATTATCCCCTGATTTTTGACCAGCGCCTGAGCGACAAGGCTGCGGAAAACCAGTCCGTGGACGAACTGCTCAACGGCATGGAGGCCGTGCTGCGCTCGCCCAATCCCAAAAGCGGCATGACCAAGGAACGCAAGGGCGGGACGCTGCCGCCCAAACTCTCGCTGACCGTGCTGGACAGGCATGTCACGGATACGGTGCATTATGTCACGCACGCCCTGCCGTTGCGCGACACCATGCGGCTGTTCCGGGAACCGTCGTTCAAGGAAGCGTTCATCCGCGCCGCCGGGCAGGAGAACTATGACCAGCTGCTGCCGTGGCTGCGGGGCATTGCGCGTCCCGGCGGGGAACAGGCGCAGGGCATCGTCAAGGCCATTGACTGGCTGGCGCGTCGCGGCAGCCTGTATGCCCTGGGCGCGAACATGAAAAGCGCGCTCTTGCAGCTGACCTCCATCGGCAACTCGTGGAGCGAGGTCGGTTTCGGCAACTTCCTGCGGGCGTCGGCCACCATGCTTTCCGCGCCGCGTGAAAACTGGGACACGGTACGGCAAAAGAGCGCCTACATGCAGAATCGCGCCCGGCTGCTGGACGACACCTTGCGCCGCGAATATGAGGACATGCGGGGCCGTGGAGTGCGTGGCGTGTCGCTTGGCGGACGGCGCTTTTCTCTGGACGTGGTGCGGCAGGCGCAAATGGCGCTGATGATTGCCATGGATGCGGCTGTCGCCTACCCCACATGGCTTGCGGCCTATGACAGGGCCATTGCGCACGGCGTCGATGAAGCCCGCGCCGTGGCTGAGGCGGACGGGGCTGTCGTCGCTGCACAGGGCGGCGGGGGGCCGCTGGATACGCCGGCCGTTATGCGGCAGGCCAGCTTGATGCGCGCCTTGTGCCCGTTCATGTCCTTCGCGCTTTCCGACTTCAACCGCAAAATGGAAACGCTGCGCGGCTTTGCCGAATGGGCCAGGACCGGGCACAGCAGCGTCACCCCTGCCCGCCTGTTCCGCGACTTCGCCTTGCAGTGGGTGATGCCTGTCACCCTCACCGTGCTCATGGTCAGCCTGGGCCGGGAAGGCGAACCGCCGGAGGGCGAAGACTTCCTGTGGGAAGCGCTGACCTTCTACACCATGGGCATACCCATTGTCCGCGATGTGGCAAAGCAGACGGAGAGCTATTTCAGCGAGCATGGCTACAAGGGCGGGCGTTCACCGCTCATGCTGGCCGGTCTGGACAATGCCGTGCGCGGCCTGGGGCATGCGTACAAGGCTTGGGACGAAGGCGACCCGGATGCGGAATACCGCGCCATGAAGGAAACGCTCAACGCCGTCGGCTTTGCGCTCGGTCTGGGCACGCCGCAGATATGGCGCACGCTGGAAGGCTCGGAAGCCTACTGGATTGACGGCGAGGGCGGCCCGCTGGCTCCGTTGCTGGGCAAGCCGCAGAAGTAAATTTCAGTTCTTTGAAAACCGCATAGGGATTGCAGGAAACAACGCGGGCCGGGGGATGGCCCCGGCCCGCGGCATGAATCATCTTCTTCACGCCCCGCGTCAAACGGCCTACGCCCACTCACCCACTTCGGCGGACGCGCAGAGGGCGGCCACGGCGGCGGACAGGGCCGCGTTGCAGGCGCGGTAAAGGTCGCTCTGGATTTCGTAGCGGTCTTCCGCCCTGCCGGTATCTGCGGCGGTGCGGCGGAACTCCCTGGGCGCGTTCCAGCGGCGGGCTTCCACCTTGAGGGCTTCCACCTGCCGGATGACCTGCGCCACGTCAGCGGCTATGCGCAGCTGCTTGTTGCAGGTCTGGGAGTCGATATACACGCGGGGCTGCACCGGCGCTGCGGGCAGGGCCTTTGCGGGCGTCAGTTCCATCTGCGTGAGGTAGGCCACGGCCTCGCTCATGCGGCACTGCGGCAGCTGGCAGTATCTGGCCAGCCGGAAATGGTTGTTGAAGCGGCTCCAGATCTGCGGGT
>SUVB01000022.1 GCA_015062205.1 Desulfovibrio desulfuricans | reverse complement strand
CACACAATGTGCAGATGGATCGAAAAAACGCTGTGAGCTCCGTGCTGGTAGGTGTCCATGCCGCCGAGCTTACCACCACCATGCTAAAGCCGCCAGCTAAAGCTGGGGGTTTTGCCCCTCCCAGAGGGTGACAATAAAAATAGTAATGAACACTCAAATTGTTTAATATTTAATCCAAAAATTAATATAAGGGGGGTTAATATTGAACTTAAACGTTATGGTAGTAATTCAAAATTATTTTTTGAACGAAATTTAACATTACTAATCCCAAAGTTGAGTGAAAATGAACTAAAAGAGTTACAGGAAATTGAATTTTGCAAGAGAGTCTTTGGTCTTGGGTTTCCTTTACTAGAAAAAAATTTGCAGTATACCAAAGATAGAAATGGACGTTGTCGATATTATTCAAAAAAAATTTGTGGCTACTATATTTGTAGCCAATGGTATCCGCAAAATTTTGAAAAATGGGAAAAATATTTGAGGCAGCTTTCGCAACAGTAGCCAACTGATTCCTATTGTCCGAGTTTTTCCGCAAGCCGGGCCAGCACGCCCGGCCCTTCCCTGAGCAGGCTTTCGCGCATGGCGGCGGCCTCCTCGTCGGCAAGGGGCTCAAGTAGCGCCGCGCCCTTGCCGGGGTTGGCCGACATGATGAGATCAAAGGTCGCGGCCACAGCTTCCCTGTCGCGCCCGGTCAGTTCGCTCAGGGCCGAAATAAGCACGTCCAGTCTGCGCATAGTGCGGTTGCATCCTCTGCTGTGCGGCTCTGCCGCCGGTTGGTGAAAACTGTGATCCTGCCGGATGCCCGAAATTCCGCGCCTGGAGGCGGGCATCCGCGCGCTTCTGCAGCGGCGGAGCGGAGTATAGAGCCATAATCCCCCGGGCGCAATCTCCGCTGCCTGCCGCGTAGGTGGTTCGCGCCGGGCCGGCGCTCTTGCCGGGGAGGCGGCATCCGGCTACTGTGCGGTCGTGCGGCGTGACGCGCCGCGACCGGGGAGGGGAGCAGGGCGTATGGCAGGTTGTGCACGGTGGGCTATGGCGTTGGGCATTCCGGCGGGAATCCTGTCGGTCATCATGGGCGTTTTTCCCGCATGGGCGGCTCCGCAGGCCGCCGAAAGCCATGCGGCGGCAGCGCCCGGGTTGCGCTGGGAGGCCGACGCGCTGGACGCCAGACGCGCCCTGCCCAACGACGCCCGGCCGCCCGTGCGGCGCGCGCCGACCGTGCAGCTTGCCCCGCTGGGGCCGGACATGGTGGGAAACATCCGCCGGGTGACGCTTTCCGACGGGGAAAAGGCCGCGGCCCTGACATTTGATCTTTGCGAGCTGGCCACCGTGACCACCGGCTGCGATATGGCCGTGCTCAACTTCCTGCGTGAAGAGCGGATTCCGGCCACGCTGTTCATGGGCGGCAAGTGGATGCGCACCCATGCCCGCCGCGTGCGGCAGATCATGGCCGAACCCTTGTTTGAAATCGGCAACCATGCCTGGACGCACGGCAACTGCGCGCTGCTTGCGCCGCAGGGCTTGCGCGCCCAGGTATTGTGGACGCAGGCGCAGTATGAACTGCTGCGCGAGGATGTGCTGCGCGACGCGGAGAACAGGGGCCTGCCTGCGCCTGCCGTCGCCCCCGTGCCCGTGCTGTTCCGCCTGCCCTACGGGCGTTGCAATGACGCCGCGCTGGCCGAGCTGGCGCGTCTGGGCCTGCGTGTGGTGCAGTGGGACGTCGCGGCGGAATCGGGCGACTGCAGCAATCCGGCGCAGGCAAAAAAGACGGCCCGCATTGTGGCCGCGCAGGTCAGGCCGGGGTCCATTCTGCTTTTCCATGCCAACTGCGTGCCCGCAGGCACGGCACAGCTGTTGCGGGAGGTGACGGCGCTGCTGCGCGCGCAGGGCTACCGCTTCGTCACTGCGGGCGAACTGCTGCGCATGGGCACGCCGCAGATGTGCAGGGACGGATATTTCAGCCGCCCCGGCGACAATCTGGCCCTGGACAGCCGTTTCGGCGTGGACGGCACGGGCCTGCGCGCGCCTTTTACCGGCAACTAGGGCTTCTTGCTTCCTGCGGGGGCGACATGCGGGCACAACAGCATGTGTTTTTCGATCTCGACGGCACGGTGACGGATTCCAAGACCGGCATCCTCAATTCCGTGCGGCATGCCCTCGGGCAGTTTCACATTTCCCGGACGGACGCGGAGCTGCTGCCCTTCATCGGGCCGCCGCTGCGGGATTCCTTCGGCGCCATCTTTCCCGGCGATGCGGCCCGCACGGCGCAGGCCGTTGCCGCATACCGCGAATACTATCAGGTCAGGGGCATGTTTGAGAACGCGCTCTATGGCGGCATTGCGGACCTGCTGCGCGATCTGCGGGCCGCCGGGCGCGTGGTCTGTCTGGCAACTTCCAAGCCCGAGCCGTATGCGCTGCGCATCCTTGAGCACTTCGGCATTGCAGGCCTGTTCGACCATGTGGCCGGGGCGGAGCTGCACGGCCCGCGCAACAGCAAGGAGGCAGTGCTGCGCCACGCCTGCGGCCTCTGCCGTGTGCGGGACATGGCGCGCTGTCGCATGGTGGGCGACCGCAAATACGACGTGCTGGGCGCGCATGCGGTGGGCATGGCCTGCGTCGGCGTGCTCTACGGCTACGGCTCGCGGGAGGAACTTGCGAACGCCGGGGCGGACGTGCTGTGCCGGGATATGGCGGAACTGCGCGCCCTGCTGCTGGGGGAGGGCAGTGCGCAGGAAGGCCGCGCGCAGTGACAGGCTGCGCCGGGGCATCCGGCCGCCATCGGAACCGGCCGTCTCTGTACGCCTGAACATGCGCCGATGCCCGGATGGCCGCTCACTCGGGGCGGCGGTCCGCCTTCATGGCCTTTTTGCAGGCATACATGTTTTCATCGGCGCGCGCGAACACATCGGCAACCGTCTTGTCCGCAGTTTTGTCAAATATTGCCGTGCCCATTGCTGCGGACACTTTTTCCCACGGCGTCAGCCTTGCATCCCGCCTGTTTTTCTCAAGCGTCATCAAAAATTCATTGCTGAGCGCGGAAATGCAGGCAAGGTCATCATTCTCAAGAATGATGATGAATTCGTCGCCGCCGAAGCGGAATACGGGCGAATGCTTGAAGACGCCGCAAACGAGGCGGGAGAGCCGCTTGATGGCGTCATTTCCCTGTTCGTGCCCGTAGGTGTCATTGATGCGCTTCAGGAAATTCAGGTCGATCATGGCAAGGCCGAAGCGGGCATTGCCCTCCCTGATCTCCTTTTCAAGGCGGCGCACTTCCCGGCTGTAGGCCGTATTGTTGCGGAGGCCTGTGAGCGCGTCCTTGAGCGCGGACTGCTCAAGCTGGATGCGCAGGTATTCTTTTTCCGTGACGTCATTGATGAGCGCGATGATGCCCGTAATTTCCCCGTTGTCATTGCGCACAGGTTCCTTGATGATTTCAAGGTATTCCTGCATGCCGTCCGTATTGACTTCAATAATATATTTTTTCCCTATGCCCGTGCGCAAAATTTCAAGGTCCGTCTGATAGGCCTTCGCCGCATTTTCTTTGTCTTTGCGTATTTCCAGGTCAGTCTTTCCCCTGATAGTCCATTCCGGGTCTTCAGGGTGTGCAAGGTGGTGCCAGTAATGTGTGGCAAAGATGTATCTTCCCTTGTCATCCTTGAGGTAAATATTTGAGGGGAGTTCCTTGAGCATTTTCTCGATTTCATAGAACGTCGCGGAATCCTTGAGTCGTATGGCGTTCTCAATGCGCTGGAAGATGATTTCTTCATGCAGCGGCGGGCTGATAATGTCCACCGCGCCCCGCTTCAGGCATTCGCCGGCACAGGTGTAGTCGGCAGCCGTGTCGCAGTAGATGAGCAGGGGGATGGCCGCAATAATGCTGTCCCGGCGGAGCCATGCAAAAAGCGCGTAATCCTTGGCGGCGGCGTCCGTTGCGCAGATGATGGCGGCGGAAATGTTCCCCGCCCGTTCCTTGACGTCCGGGAAGTCGCGTGCGCTGTTATCAAAATAGGCTATGCGATAATCTTGGGCGAGAAGCTCGTGCAGGGCAGTCAGGTCGTGATGTTGGTCCGAGACAAGCAGGATTGTGCGTTTTTTTGTGGATGAGTTGATGATGTCCATATATCCCCCACGCCGGAACTAATATAAATAATATAGTATTGCCATATTGTAAACATGGAGCATGGAGGAAAAAGCGCAGCGGCTCTGTGCGGGAACAGGCGCAAAAAGAAAAAGGGCGCGGGCCGCAGCAAAAATGGGCATGTGTCGAAGCGCATGCCCATGCAAAAAACTTTCGGGCTGCGGCGACACGTTCGCCACAGCCCGAAGAGGAGGTCAGATGGGGGAGCGCAAGCCTGCTTTTTACCAACACCAGGCCTGAACTGCCGTCAATTGCAGTAAAACAGTATGGTTCATGTTGTCGCAACGCGGCTGCCTGCGCAGCCTCCGGCCGGGGAAACATCCCGGGCCAGGCCGCATCAGCCGAGATCCCAGTCCAGCCCGAAGGTGTCGTGCAGGATGCGTACGGCCAGCTCCAGGTATTTTTCCTGAATAAGGATGGTGATCTTGATCTCCGAGGTGCTGATCATCAGGATGTTGATGCCCTCCTGCGTCAGGGCGGCGAAGGCGCGCGCCGCCACGCCGGAGTGGTTGCGCATGCCCACGCCGATGGCGGAGACCTTGGCCACGCTGACGTCGTGCAGCACTTCGGAGGCGCCGGTTCTGTGCATGACCTCGTCCATGATTTCCAGCGTCTGCGGCAAATCCTTGCGGGAGATGGTGAAGGTCATGTCCGTATGGCCGTCCTGGCTTGTGTTCTGGACGATCATGTCCACCAGGATGCCTTTTTCGGAAAGCGGGCCGAACACCGCCGCCGCCGTGCCCGGAACGTCGGGAAGATCGCGCAGCGTCACGCGGGCCTGGTCTCTGTCATACGCGATGCCTGAAACAAGTACGGCTTCCATTGTGGAGTCCTCCTGAGTGACAAGCGTGCCGGGATCGTCGCTGAACGTGGAGCGCACGCGCACGGGAACCTTGTATTTTTTTGCGAATTCGACGGAGCGGATGTGCAGCACCTTGGCGCCCATGCTCGCCATTTCGAGCATTTCCTCGTAGGCCACGCGGTCCATCTTGCGGGCGGTGGAACAGATGTTGGGGTCGGTGGTGTACACGCCGTCCACATCCGTGTAGATGTGGCATTCGACGGAACCGAGCGCGGCGGCCAGCGCCACGGCGGAAGTGTCGGACCCGCCGCGGCCGAGCGTCGTGATGCGCCCTTCCTCGGTGCAGCCCTGAAAGCCCGCCACCACAAGCACGTCGTAGTCCTTGAGAAAGGCGCGCAGGGCGTCGCTGTTGATGGCGCGGATGCGCGCGCGGCCGAAATCGTCGTCGGTTTTCACGGGAATCTGCCAGCCCAGCAGGGAACGCGCGCGGACGCCCGCATCCTTGAGCAGCATGGTGAACAGGCTGATGGACACCTGCTCGCCGGTGGAGACAAGGGCGTCGGCCTCCGCCGGGTCGGGACGGGCGGACCATTCGTCGGCGAGAGCAAGCAGTTTGTTGGTCTCGCCGGCGCGCGCCGAGAGCACCGTAATGACCTTGTACCCGTCGGCAAGGGCGCCCAGCACCTTTTCCCGCACCCGTTTCATGCAGTCCAGCCCGGCCACGGACGTGCCGCCGAATTTCTGGACAAGAATTTTCATGCCCGTTTCCATGTCAGCAATCCTTTGTGGATGTTGCCTGTAACCCATTGCCGCAACGGCCCCTTGCGCGGTTTCATGCCTCCTGCGCGGGCCAGGCGTCAAGCAGCATGCGCAGTATGCCCGAAGCGACGGGCCCGCAGGCGCGCAGGGTCAGCAGGCGTTGTTCTTCGCACGCCTGCAGTTCAATGTCCAGATAATCTTGGGGAAGATCCGCGGCGGGCAGGTATTC
The DNA here is from genome assembly GCA_015062205.1 of Desulfovibrio desulfuricans. Taxonomy (GTDB): domain Bacteria; phylum Desulfobacterota; class Desulfovibrionia; order Desulfovibrionales; family Desulfovibrionaceae; genus Desulfovibrio; species Desulfovibrio desulfuricans_D. The sequence continues at coordinate 8,686 of SUVB01000022.1, read as the reverse complement.
CGCCCACTCCACAACCGTCAGCGCGCGCGCGTCGTCCAGCCCGTCAAGTAGTTCTTCCGGCGGGCTGCCGGGGCAGCGGTAGAGATCGCAATGCAGCATCGGGGGCGTGGTGGGGTACATATTGCACAGCGTAAAGGTGGGGCTGGCCGCTTCCGCCTTGTCGCCTCCCGGCAGGCTTTCCGCCAGCGCGCGGGTCAGCGCCGTCTTGCCGCTGCCGAGCGCGCCGTGCAGCAGCAGCGCCGTCGGCCCGCACTCCGTCACGGCGCGGGCCAGCAGGCGGCCGGCGCGGCGCGTAGCCGCCGCATCATGCAGCATTATGCGGGGCATGGCAGCGCATCCCCCCCCGGTTGTTGCAGCGCATGGGCAGCCAGAGCGCGGGGCAGGGCGTCGGCCAGGGCCGCAGCCGTGTTGCCGCGCAGGGGCCATTCCGCGCCCAGCATCCGCCCCGCCAGCGCGTGCAGCGCCACGGCCTGCCCCGCGCGCAGCAGGCCGGCGCGCGGGGCGGCGTCGCCGTCCGCAGCCCTCGCCGTGCGGGCCAGCAGGCCGCCGATGCAGCCCGCCAGCACATCGCCCGAGCCGCCCACGGAGAGCTGCGGCACGTCATAGGGGCAGAGCAGCGTGGGCGCGTTGGCCTGCCCAACAAGGCTTCCCGCGCCTTTCAGCGCCACCGTGCCCCGGCAGAGGCCGCACAGGCGCGTCAGCGCCTCCCGCCGGTCCGCCTGCACGGCGGCGACGGAGCAGCCCAGCAGCGCCGCCGCCTCGCCGGGATGGGGCGTCAGCACGTCCCGCGCGTCAATACGTGAAAGCAGGGCGGGGCAACGCGCCAGCAGCATCAGCGCGTCCGCGTCAAAAACGGTCGGGGGGCGGCGGGGCAGTTCCAGCAGGGCGGCGAGCAATGCCGCCGCGTCTTCTCCCCGGCCCATGCCCGGCCCCACCACCAGCGCGGAACAGCGGTCGAGCAGTCCGATCAGGGCCTTCGGCAGGGCTGCGGGCCAGCGGCCTGCATCCGTACCGGTCAGGGGCAGGGTCATGATTTCGGCCCAGCCGTTCTTGATGTCGGCAAGTCCCGAGAGGGGTGCGGCGGACGTCACCAGGCCTGCGCCGGAACGCAGGGCCGCGCGGGCGGCCAGGTGCGCCGCCCCGCCGAAACCGGGAGCCCCGCCGATGACGAGTACCTGTCCGTAACTGTTCTTGAAGCCGCCGGGCGTGACCGTTCCCAGGGGCGCAAGACAATGCCCGTCCGCAAGGTGGAAGGAGCAGGGCGCCGCGCGCAGGGTTCGCGCGGGGATGCCGATGTCGCGCACATGAACGCGGCCTGTCCAGGGAGCGGCGTCAGGCATCAGCAGGCCCGGCTTGGCCGCCTGAAAGCTCACGGTGGCCGTGGCCCGCACGGCTTCCGGGCTGGGAAGCCCCGAGACGCCGTCCAGCCCGGAAGGGATGTCCAGCGCCAGCACAAAGGGCGTCGGCATGGCATTCATGGCGCGCACCAGCGTCAGCATGTCCGAGCGGAGTTTTCCACGGAAGCCCGTGCCCAGCAGGCCGTCCACAAGAATATCCGGCGTCGGGGCGGGAACGGCCGGGGCCGACGGGCAGCGCCGGAAGGGCACGCCGCAGGCCCGGGCCGTGCGCACATGTTTGCCGCAGGCTCCCCTGCAGGCGGAAAGCGGCCGGGTGTGCAGCACCAGCGGTTCGGCCCCCTGATCCAGCAGCAGCCGGGCGAGGCAGGCCGCATCGCCGCCGTTGTTGCCGCCGCCCATGAACAGGAGGACGCGACGTCCCGCGAGCCGCGGGACATAGGTCTGCAACACGGCAAGGGCGGCGCGGGCGGCATTTTCCATCAGCAGTTCTTCGGGCAGGCCGAGGGACATGGCCCCCGCGTCCCAGAGGCGCATTTCCTCCGGCAGGGGAAGGGGGGGGAAATGTTGTGCCGTTGCCTCATCCATACGCTATGCCTCCAGCACGACAACAGCCACGGCGGCATCGCGGCCGTGACTTATGGAAACATGCGCCGTGCCCACGCCCAGCCGGTCGGCCCGTTCGCGGGCCGGGCCCAGCAGGCGCAGCTGCGGCTGCCCCTGGGACCCGCGCAGCACTTCAATGTGCGTGAAGGCGATGCCCATGCTGAACCCGGAGCCGAGCGCCTTGACTGCGGCCTCCTTGGCGGCAAAGCGCCCTGCAATATAGGCCGTGGGGGCGGCGGGCAGCGCGGCAAGTTCCGTACCTGTCAGAATCCTGTGCAAAAAACGTCCGCCGAACCGCTCGCAGGCCGTGCGGATGCGGGCCAGTTCCGTAATATCCGTACCAAGACCGATGATCATAGCGTTGCCCCATGACGCCGATAGCGTCCCCGGCAAGAGGGGAGTTGCCCCGCAGGAAAAAATGGCGTAGAATCAATCTTCAATTTTTTATTTTGCCCCCATTGCCCTTGGAACGTCAAGACGCTGGGGACGTAACGGAGAAACTGATATGAAGTTGTGCATCATAGGTACCGGCTATGTGGGGCTTGTCAGCGCGGCCTGTTTCGCTGAAATGGGCAATACCGTGACCTGCGTGGACGTCAACCCGGCAATTGTGGACAAGCTCAACGCCGGTTCCGTGCACATCTTTGAGCCGGGGCTCGAACCTATGGTGCGCCACAGCCGCACGGACGGCCGCCTCAGCTTTACCACCCGCCTTGAGGACGGCATCCGCGGCGCTGACTGCGCCTTCATCTGCGTGGGCACGCCGCCGCAGGAAGACGGCTCGTGCGATTTGCAGTATGTGCGGCAGGTCGCCGGCGAGATCGGCCGGAACATGCAGAACGATCTGGTGGTGGTGGACAAATCCACCGTGCCTGTGGGAACCGCCGACGAGGTGAGCGCCATCATTCGGAAAGAACTGAAGGACCGTGGAGCCGCCTTCACGGTCGATGTGGTTTCCAACCCCGAATTCCTCAAGGAAGGCGACGCCATTGCCGATTTCATGAAGCCGGACCGCGTGGTCATCGGCACAGATTCCGAGCGCGCCAGGGAGATCATGCGTGAACTGTATGCGCCCTTCGCCCGCACCCGTGACAAGCTCATCGTCATGGGCGTGCGCAGCGCCGAAATGACCAAATATGCCGCAAATTGCATGCTGGCGACCAAAATTTCCTTTATCAATGAAATCGCCGGCATCTGTGAAAAGGTGGGCGCCGACGTGCGCGACGTGCGCAACGGCATCGGTTCGGATTCGCGCATCGGCTACCAGTTCATTTACCCCGGCGTGGGCTACGGCGGCTCCTGTTTTCCCAAGGATGTGAAGGCGCTCATACACACTGCGGAAAACGCGGGAGCGCAGCCGGAGCTGCTGAACGCTGTGGAGAGCGTCAATGCGCGGCAAAAGAAGCACATGGCCGTGCGCATCCGTGAATATTTCGCGCCGCAAGGGGGCGTTCGGGGCAAAACGCTGGCGCTCTGGGGGCTGGCTTTCAAGGCCAATACCGACGACATGCGCGAAGCCGCCGCCATTGACATCGTCAATGACCTCACGGCTGCGGGCATGCGCATCCGCGCGTTCGACCCCGTCGCCGCCGCCAATGCCCGGCGGATCTTCAGGGATAACGCTCTGGTGGAGATTATTGACGACCAATACAAAGCGTGCGACGGCGCGCAGGGGCTGCTGGTGGTGACGGAGTGGAACCAGTTCCGCAATCCCGATTTTGACAGGGTCAGGAGCCTGCTTACGGCCCCGCTGCTGTTTGACGGCCGCAACCTCTATTCGCCGGCATCCATGGCCCGGCGCGGCTTCGCCTATTTCTGCATCGGCAGGCGCGCCGAGCAGGCATAGCGTTAATGACGCTCCCATTGCTGGGAGCGCGCGTATGCGAGAAGCCCTGCTCGAAGGAGAAGCCGGAGGCTCCCGGCTGAAATTACGGGACGTATGCCCGAACGGGCAGTGTGCGTGTGATGCTTAACGTCAAATAATAACGTCAGCAATACAGAGGGCGGGAGCGCATTGCGCTCCCGCCCTCTGTATTGCATTCCAAGAGGCAACGGCCCGTTCCGCCGGTCGGACGCCGATCAGGGCCGCGCTCCGCCGAAGCTTACAGGGAACTCAACATTTCAATGTCTTCGCTGGAAAGCAGCTTATCAAGATCAAGCATGATAAGCAGACGATCCTGCAGCTTGCCCACGCCGCTGACGTAATCCGAGTCCACCCCGGCCACCACCGGCGGCGGCGGTTCCACCGTGCTCGCGGGTATGCGCAATACCTCCGAAACGGCATCGACAACAAAGCCCACAATAATATTGTTGATCTCGATGACAATGATGCGCGTGTTTTTGTCATGCGATTTTGAAGCAAGACCAAAACGACGACGCAGATCAATGATCGGGATCACCTTGCCGCGCAGATTGATGACGCCTACCACAAATTCAGGGGCGCGCGGCACCTTGGTGATTTCCATGGTCCGGATGATCTCCTGCACTTTCAGGATATTCACGCCGAACTCTTCTTCACCGATGCTGAACGTCACCAGTTGCAGCAGTTCGTCTTCCTGCTTTTTCTGATTCAGATCCATGTCTGCTCCCTTGTCGCAAGTAGGCCGCAACGGCATGCAGCAAGCCGAGCGAAAAAAACGCCCCGATGCCGGCCGTCCGCGCAGTCACGCCTGAATGGCCACACAATAAACAATATCGGCACGTCAGTAAAGAACCATAGACCGCAGGACAAAAAAACTCCTATTTCCCGAAAGCGCTGCTCAAGGCCTGCTCCAACGTCTGCACGCCGTACACGTCGCGCAGCACCAACGGCTGTTCCGCGCGGTCGCCTGCAGGGAACAGCGCCGTCAGGGGCAGGCTTTTGCTGCCCAGAGCCTCCAGCAGGCGCACGGCATAGGCGTCGGCATTGGAGAGATCCACGCGCACGAGCTCCATGCCGTAACGGGCCTGCAGCTTGCGCAGGCGTTCATCCGTCAGCACTGTGGCTTCCAGAAACTTGCAGTTGGGGCACCAGCCGGCCGTAAATTCCAGCAACATCTTTTTTTTACCCAGCCCGGACTCAAAGACTTCGGGCGTGAACTGACGCCATTGCGGCAGGGGATCGACAGGCCGCAGCACCCAGAAGACCGAAGCCAGCAAAAATGCCGCGCCAAGGAAGCTCAACGCCTTGCGCCGCAGGGGGGGCGCATCCGCGCCGCAATAGCGCCCCCACAGCCACGCGCACAGGGCCAGCGCCAGCAGAACCGTCAGCGCGTGCATGTGCCGCTCCACCGGCAGCAGGGAAAGAAGGTACAGGGCCGTGCCCATGAGCAGGAAACCGACCACGCGCTCGAAGGTCTGCATCCATGCGCCGGGTTTGGGCAGGACATGCGCAAGGGATGGCCATACGCTGAACAGCAGGTACGGCAGGGCCATGCCGAGGCCCACGGCCCAGAACACCGCCATCAGCACAGGGAGCGGCTGCGTGAACGCCCAGGCCAGCACGCCGCCCAGCAGGGGGCCGCTGCACGGCGTGGCCAGAAAGGTGGAGACCAGCCCCGTCAGATAGGCCTGAAGGCAGGGATTCCCGGCGTCGTTTCCCATTTTCAGGTCAATGACCGGCAGGCTGAATACCCCCAGGGCGGACAGGCCCATCAAGAACACCAGCAGCAGCATGACCATCAGCACGGCCTGATTCTGATACAGCTGCCCCCACATGAGATCCGCCAGCCCCAGAATCACGGCCAGGGCGCTGAACAGCGTCATGATGCCTGCGGCGAAGCAGAGGTTGTGCTGCCGGAAGCGTCGTATTCCCTCGCGCCCCCGACCGCCGACCAGCAGAAGACCGCTGACCTTGAAGGTCAGTACCGGCAACACGCAGGGCATGACATTGAGCAGCAGCCCCGCCAGAATGCCAAACAGCAGCGCCTTGCCCAGGCCGGAAACCTCGAGGGATTCATCCAGATAGCGCGGCGTGAGACGCACATCGAAACCGTCCGGCGGCGGCAGGGGGGCGTGCGCGCCCTCGTCGGAACCGCCCGCCTCCTTTCCTGCGCCGGAATTTGTGCGTGCGTCCGGTTCCCGGCTCTCTGCCCCGGCCTGCCCTGTCGCCGGAACAGCAGGAAGGCTGCGGGCCTCCCGCCACTGCGCCAGCCACGGCATTTCCTCCACGGGGGGCGCAGCTTGCGGCAGCGTTCCGACCAGGCGCTCGTTGACGGGCAGACACTTCCGGCTGGAGCACAGCAGCAGGCTCAACTCCGCCGTATAGGGCCTGCCCGCCGCGTCGGGCGGCAGGGAAACGAAGAAATCGACCTCCCCTTCATAGACGTAGATGGTGGCCGAGGGATCATAGTAGTCGCGCTGCATGGTCCCTGCGGGGTAGCGCACAGGCAGGGGATCGCCGTTGTCCACGGAAAAGGTCGCCGTGGCCGGACGGCCCGCCTCGCCGGGCCTGTGCGCATAGGCATGAAACTCCGGCGGGATGGCAATGCGCAGGGCGGCGACAAGCTCCTGCCCGTCGCGTGCCGCATCCAGCCTGGCGTGCAGTTCCCCGGCAGGGAGCACGGACGGGCTGCACAGGAGAAGCAGCAGCATACATGCAAGCATGCGGCGCATTGCGGCGATGTCGGGATGCGCCGCACGGGGCATGGAAAAAGGAAAATGCAACAAAACAATGTCTCTTTGCAGATGGTTTTGCAAATTGCTTGACAGAAGGGGCGGCATGCGCGTAAACACCTTCCCAAGCACTACGGGTCATTAGCTCAATTGGTAGAGCAGCTGACTCTTAATCAGTTGGTTCGGGGTTCGAGTCCCTGATGGCCCACCAAAGATTTCAAGGGGTTGCATGCGAATGCAGCCCCTTTTTTTGCTCCATAACAGCTTTTTGCTCCATTTTTGCTCCACTGGCTCCATTTCTTGACCTCAAAAAGCCCTCTCTCTTGACCAAGAGATTTTTTTCAGGCGGAGCAAAAATCATGAGCGTATGCAAGCACGGAAAGGGGTGGCAGGTCAAGATTGTCCGCAAAGGTTTCCCGCATCAATTTAAGACGTTCAGGACAAAATTCGAGGCCGAGGCCTGGGAACGCGAGATCCTCGCGGAAATGGACAAGGGCCTGTTCGTCTCACGCACCGAGGCCGAGTCCACGACCCTCGCAGAGCTTCTGCAGCGATTCATTGATGAATACATCCCGCGCCTTTCGAGCCCTGCTCGGCAGATCACGCGCATCAGGGCGCTCATGCGCCGCCCCATCGCCAGCCGCATCGTCGCTACCGGCCGGCTGGAAAAGTCGGTTCGGGGGGCTCCCCGGTGAGGCGTCTATTTTTGACAGCACACCTCAATATCTCATCACTTCAATGGTCAACGCTATCTTCCAACATGTCCACCTCCTGCAGGTCTGTGACTCCGGGATGTCCTCATGGAGGAGACCTGCCCGCCGCAGCGCCCCCGCGACGGCTCATCTCGCAGGAGGGACTGCCGGGACGCCTATTTCGCGGGCGTCTTCTCCCGTTTTTTAATCTGCACCGTCGTCAGTGCCGGGAATCGCCGTGTCAGGACGCCGGAAACGGCCACAGCTACGGGGCTTCGGCATAGACTTCGGTCGGCGTCATCATTGGCGCGTTTATATGGTCTTCCGCGACTGCGGACTTTGACTTTCGGGGCATCCTCGCGTATTACGCCGACAAGCGCGCCGGGGGCGCATGGGGCGCCCCGCAGCGGCCTCTGGCATCTTGAAACCGTGCGGAGATAGCCATGGGAAAAAAAGCGTTCGTCAAGGCGTGCGTTCTCGCATGCCTCATGGCGGTATGCCCTGCGCATGCCGAAACCATTTCAGGGAACAGCTACCAGAAGATCGTCGGGATCGCCTCGGAATTCGGAGAGGCGAAGCTCTTCATGCCCCCGGATGACGACCCGTATATCAAAGGCAAGATCGATAATGTCAAGTACACCGTCTTCTTCGACGACTGCGCGAAGCATGACGACTGCAAGTCCCTGATACTGCGGATGGCGTACGCGAATCACGGGCTCGCCCTCGCTGAGGTGAACTCCTTCAACGCGAAGACGAAGGTCGGGAAGCTGTTCATCAGCGACAGTAACAACCTGATATTCGATTACTTCGTGAATCTCAAACATGGCGTCTCGGAGGAGAATCTCAGGTCGACCTTCGAATGGTTCACCGTCGGGATGCGCGACGTCGTCCGCAAAATCGAAGGCGATGAATCTCCAGATAGGATTCAAAGCATGGGCAACAGATTGAAAGAATGGTTTCGCAAATGACGCGATCCGCATTCTCTCTTCTGCCGGCGACCCGCATAGCGCCGCGGACCTCTGGCCCTCACGCACTTGTCCCTCGTCCCCCTGCCGATGGCAACGGCCAGACCGCCAAGGAAGGAAAAAGCCCCGCATAAGCGGGGCTTTCTGTTGCAGGCAGTCTTCCGGCTTTTTGCTCCCCTTTAGGACATGTCGAAATCGTATATTATGCCGTCCAATGTATGAAGTAGAGAGACTGTTTCGAAAGCTTAAGTGATTTCGGCGATTGGCTACTCGCTATGACAATCTGGACGTAATGATTCTTGCCTTCCTGATTCTCAAATAGTGTCAACAGGCCCTAGTGTCTAGTTGCAAAAATTTTTTATAGAATTAGCCAGCTATGCGCCTCGCACTTGCCGCTTCTTCCAGATAAAGGGATGGGCAGACTGGTTGTATGCTTTTTGGAAGGCGTATATTTGGCTGCATAATGCCGAAGCAT
>SUVB01000021.1 GCA_015062205.1 Desulfovibrio desulfuricans | reverse complement strand
CGTAAACTGGAATCCGCATTTTTTGCATTTATAACGTTGAGCCCCAGCCATAAAGCCATTTTTGACAAATGCCTCAGAGCCGCATTTCCGACAGTGCATGTGCTATCTCCTTGTTTTTAGAAGTCTAGCACATCCTGGAATGGTTGTCATTGAAAAAGTTAATCTATCGGATAGCCTGTCCGCGATGCCGGGCTGCCGCAGGAACAATGCCGCGGTCGTAGTCGCTTGCGCCCCCTTCAGCTTGGTTGCCTAGGCCTCCGCGCGCTTTTCGACGATCTTTGCAATGATATGCTCATGGCACCCCTTGAAGATGAGGTACGGCAACCGGGCCATGCGCTGCTTCGGGGGAATGTGGCGCAGGCTGGCCCGGAGACTCAGATCGTGGCCGGCGGGCTCTCCGATGATGGCGTTCTGGAGCACAAACTTTTCGCCGTACATCGCGCGCAGGCTGTCCACGACGGCTGTGCACATCTCCCTGATGCCGGCGGGCAGATCCTTGCTGTTGTTTCACAGCATGCCCGCAAAATCCTCGCCCGAAATTTGGGGCTGCCGCCGCGTGCGTGGCGCTGCGGCATTGCCGGGGCAGACGTGCAGGGCCTCCTGCGGCCGCGCGCCCAGTCCCTGCACCGTCGGCTGGCGCCGGTTTTCCGCATGGGCGTTGCCGCGGCCCTCCGGCGCATGCGCACCCGGCTGTGGTTCGATAGCGACCGCCGATGTGCAGTTACCAGACCGCACAGCCCTTGTAACAAATCAAAAGGAGGTTTTCTGTCATGGGTATAGCTATAAGCTTAACGGAAGCCCGCGCCTAGCGCGGGATTTCCTCCATACAAAAAGGCCGACCGTCTGTGAGACGACCGGCCCCGAACGTTTTCTCACGGCTCGGCATTATCGCTTCGCGTCTTCCTGCCCGGCGGCGGGCTGTTCCCCGGACGCATCTCCGGCAGGGGCCGCTGCGGGCTTCAGGGAATGCATGTTGATCTGCTGCGGGCCGTCGGCATTCTGCTGCGGCACCTGCAGGCCCACCCGCTCCTCATGGTTGATGATGATGGGGCCGGTCAGATTGAGAACGGCGTCTGCCGGCGCGCCCGCCGGAATGGACACTGTCACCAGTACGGCCGCCTGCTCCAGACTGTCAATACGCAGCAGCTGTTTTTCTGCCGCGCCCACAACGGGGGTAAAACGCGACCTCTCAAGGAAGCTGTATGGGTCGGCGACAAGCAGCCCCACCACGGGGGTGTGGACGCTTTGCAGAATCAGCAGCGGCGCCTCGGGACGAATCTGCAGCAGAATGAACTCCTGCTCTTTCTCGAAACCGGCCAGCCCCTGGGGGAAACGCACAATCTTGTCGGTATCGATGCAACGCCGCCCAAGGCGGGTGTCTATCTCTATCTCTTTGTTTCGTGCCATAGTTCAGCAGCCACCATGAGATCATTGTTACTGGTTTCGAGAGCGCGACGGTTCTCTTCAACAACTTTCTTGTATACTTCCTCGCGATATACCGTGGTATCGCTCGGCACATCCAGGCCAAGTTTGACCTGCTTGCCCTGCATTCCCAGAACTGTTATGCGTATTTTATCGCCCAGGTACAGACTTTCCCCAGGACGTCGCGTCAATATAAGCATATATGCTTCCGTACTGTGTTATCGGTGAATATGTCACACCCCGCGGCGCGCTTCGCTGCGGCATCAGATATAATCGGCCAGACTCATCTGCATAATCTTTGAAGAAGATTGGAGCACAGTCTGGTAGGTCAGCTGCTGGCGCGTCAGCTTGTTCAACAGTTCGGTCAGGTCGATGTCCTCAATGTAACTCAAACGCTCCTCCTGGTCCACCTTCTGGAAGCTCAGCACGTCGGCGGCTGTGGAAACGCGGTTTTCCAGCCCGCCGATGCGCGCGCACTCGGTGAGGATGTGCTCCTGCACGGTGGCTATCCTGGCCAGGGTTCGCTGGCAGCCTTCCTGGTTGTTGTTCTCAAGGTAGGCGATGAAATCGCCCACCATGCCGAACAGGTCTTCATCTTCGGGCAGCACGGGCTTGCCGTCGTATTCGCCGCCGAAGATATCCTTGCCCACATTGTTGATGGGAATGTAGGTGTCCTTCATGATCTCCAGGTTCAGGTCGGCCCGGTGGGGCCGCACGAGTATTTGCGCCCCCACGCCAATGGTGCTGCTGTTGTCGGTGGCGTCCACATCCACATACCCGCTGGGCACAGGCATGTGGAGCTTACCGTCTCCTGAGGTGACGGCCGTTGCCGTTACCCAGGTAGAGCCGCTGTCCGTGCTGTAAGAATAATAGAGCGTCTCGCCGGTTGTCGTAAGGTCATAGCTGCCGCTGCCGGGATCATAGGCCGCCGTCGTGGCATTGGCGGGCGGGGCCTCCATGCGCAGCAGCACGTTGGAGCCAAAGGTCCCGGCGGCAAAGACCTTTTCTTCTTCAATACTGCCGGTGCCCATAAGGGTAATCTCGGGCGGGGCGTCGTTGTCGTCGCCCTGATAGAAGGCCTGCGGGCGGATGTAGACCAGGGTGCCGTTGCGTGCGCCTGGGCCTGCATTCACATCGGCGGCCTCCGCCTTCAGATCCCTGTTCAGGGTCACCACAACACCGTTGCCCAGGTCAAGCGTGTTGGAGACATTGCCGTCCGCATCCACCGCGCGCCTTGTCGCAAGCCCCTCGTGCCATGATACGCCGCCGTCGTCAGACCAGCGGTAAGCCAGCGAGGTCTTGGTGGGGTTGCCGTCCGCGTCCAGCGTGGTGCCGTCGCCCATGGTGCCGGACTCGGTAAACTGAATCGCCATGGTGGAGGCCGAGGCCCCCTGAACGGTGTATTCCCCCCCGGCGAGGGCGTCACTCCAGTTTTCATCCCAGCTGCACAGGCCGAGGCCCTCCTCGTAGGCGTTCAGGTTGTACCTGTGCCCGGCAAATATGCTCTTTCCCTCAAACTCCGTGTTGGCGAGGTTGAGGAACTGCCCGAAAATCTCCCGCACCTGCGAGGCTATCTGGCTGCGGTTCTCGGCAGTGTATGTGCCGGTGGAGGCCTGCTCCGCCAGGCTCTTGAGGCTGGTGAGCACGGTGCTCACCTGCGTGCCCAGCACATTGTCGGCCAGCGTGAGCCAGCCCTTGGCCGTATCCACATTGCTCTGGTACTGCTTGGTGGCGTTGATGTCGTCGCGGGTCATGAGCACGCGATACGTGCCGGCGGGATCGTCCGAGGGGCGGTTGATCTTCTTCTGGGAAGAGCCCTGCTCGTTGCTTTCCATGTAGGCGCTCAGCGACTTCTGCATCTGGCCCGTCATGGTGCGGTACATGGAATTTTGCGTGACGCGGAGGGACATGACAGGCTCCTTATTGCTTGAGGCCCAGGAGGGTCTGCAGCATCTGGTCGGCCGTGGTGATCAGCTTGGCGGCGGCCGTATAGGAATGCTGGTACTTGATCAGCTTGGACATTTCCTCGTCCAGGTTCACGCCGCTGACGGAATCGACCTGGTCATTGAGGTTGTTGGTGAGGGCGGTGTGGTATTCCGCGTTGCTGTTGGCAAGGCGGGTATCCGCGCCCACGGTGGTCACCTGATTGGCGTAGTACTGGCTGATGGTCTGGTTGCTGACGGTCTTCCACACGGTGGAAATGCGCACGGTGGTATCCGCCAGCTTGCCGATGGCCAGGGCGTTGGCGTTGTCGCCCCGGTTGGCGAGTTCCTGGAAGTAAACGTCCTGTTGCGGGTTGACCTGTGCCGCCGCCACCAGGTTGACGTTGCTGTGTAGCTGGGCGTTGACGGCAAGGTCGGCCGCTGTGGAACCGGTGAAGAAACTGTTGAGGCCCAGCGCCGCCATGAGGCCCGTGCTGTCCGTGCCGAAGGCAAACTGCACGTTGGCGGCGGGGTTGGTCTCAAGGATCAGCTTGCTGTCCTGAACCGAAGCCAGGAAGGGGGATGCGGTCGTGCCGTCGGGCCTGGTGACGCTGACGGCGTTGAAGGCAGTGACCACATCGTCCAGCGAGTGCGTTGCGGGGTCGAAATTCTGGATGCCCGCCGTTGCGGCGTCAAAATCCAGAGGGGTTGTGCCGATGTATGCGCCGGTGGTCTTGTCGTAGATGTGGAAACTGACGTTGCCGCCCTGCAGCCGCGCCGCGTCGGGCAATATGGTCTGGGGCGAGCCCAGGGGCACGTTCACGTCTTCCACGGTCTGCTGGCCCTGCGCGTAATCCAGCAGGATATTGCCCGCACCCTGGCTGTGGATACGGTTGACCTCCCAGATGAGCGCGCCGGCCGTGGCGTCCAGTTCATCGAGGTAGCGGCCGCAGTTGTCGTCGCGCACATTGAAGTACGCGGCCAGCTTGCCGCCGGTGACGCGGTCGGGATTGTCCGTGCCGTCGAAGCGTATCTGGGGCGTGATGTTCTGCGGGCCGCGCGTGGGCTCTATCCAGTAGAGCCCCGTCTTGGGCACGATGTCAAACCTGTCGCCCACATTGAAGTGCGTGCTGCTGTCGAAGGATATCTTGAGCTTCTTGACCAGCACCGGGTCAGTGTTGCCGTCGCCGTCCCTGTCGGTAATCTCGTAGTGCAGTTCGTTGCCGTCGTCGTCGCGCAGCCAGGTCTTGCCGCCGTCCAGGGAAACGCGGAACATGGGATTGCTGATGCCGTTCGCATCCGTGCCCATCTGCCGCGCCGTGCCGTCGTTGCCGGCGTCCACGATTTCCAGCGTGTATTCGTGGCTGTCCGTACCGTCGAAATGCACCTTGCCCTCATACGGCGAATCGGGCATGAGGTGCTCTTCGGAGCGCGCCGCCAGAAAGTCCAGGCTGTAGTAGTCAATGCCGTTGACCAGGGGCTGCCCCGTGGTCAGCTTGACGGTGAAGTCGCCCTTGCCGTGGTCGTTGACGTCCACGTTGACCAAAGTGGCCAGTTCGCGCACCAGAAGGTCGCGCTTGTCCAGCAGGTCGTTGGGGTTGCTCACGCCGTCCACGGTGGTATAGGTGATCTGCCGGTTCAGGTCGGCGATGCTCTTGGCGATGTCGTTGACGCGGTCCACTGCCTGCCGGATGGAAACGTCCATCTGGTCCTGCACGGCCTTGATGCTCTTGACAGTGCTGCCGAACAGATCGTTCAGGGAATCGGCATAGGCGAGCAGCGACTCGCGGGAGGCCGTATCGTCCGGGCGCTGGGCCAGATCCTGCCAGGCCGTGAAAAACTTGTTGAGTGCGGAACTCACGCCTGTACGGTTGGACTCGTTGAAGATGTTCTCCACCGTGGCCATGATGGTGCTCTGCTCGTTCCAGCGGGACGAGTTGGTGGACTGCCGCACAAAGGACCCCTCAAGGAAGGCGTCGAACATGCGCAGCACCTGCTGCGCATTGACGCCCATGCCCTCGCCGCCGGGCTTGGTCTGAAGCGTTCCCGCGTCGCGCTGATCGACGTAGCGGCGGGTATAGCCCTCGGTATCGGCATTGGCGATATTGCTGCCGGTGACGGAAATCCATGCCTGCGAGGCATTGAGGGCCGTCTGGCCGATGTTGAGCAGTCCGCTGAGCATGGCTTACAACCTCCCGGAAATGAGCGCGGCCTGCGGATGCTGCCGCACGCGCATGCCGCCGCGGCGACCGTAGGTTTCCGCCTGGGGCGGCATGGCCTGCCGGGTCAGGGTGTTGAGGGTATGGCTGCTCTGGTCGAGCAGGGCCAGCGAAAGCGTGCTGTTGCGCGAGGCCTGCCGCGCCACATGCTGCTCGCCCTCGTCAATGTCGTTCAGCAGCTGCACCATGGCGGCAGCCTGGTCTTCCGGCAGCATCCCGGCGTATTCGGCGGCGCGCATGCCGCCCAACCCCTTTATGACCGACGTCTTTTCCAGCGCCAGGTGGCGAATCAGTTCCTGAATGGAGAATTCCAGCGCCACCACCTCGTCCACCTTGCGGTCAAGAAGCGCGCGGTACTCTTCCTCAAGCAGGTCGTGCAGGAGATTCAGGGCCTTGTGCTGGCGTGAAAGGGAACCGTAAATGATGCTGTACATGAAAACCTCTCCGGAGCTTGTCTTCCCGACCGTCGGGCATATGGCAGGCGGGGCATAAACTGCCGCTCCGCCCTTCAATAAGCAAGTTTCATTCCAATGCTTGATTCATGCCGTATTGCGGGCATCCGTCAAGCATCCGGCAGTGAAGGAGAGGGATGGGGAAAAGGCAAGGGAATTTCCCGGGCAGCGTCGAAAAGCGTCCTTCCCGGCGTGGTGCGGCCCGGCTATGAATCGGCCCGCGGAACGGCTGTCAGCGGGGGAATGCCCGCGGCGGCTGCGGCTCCGTCGGCGTCCCGACGGCTCTGCCGCACGAGAATCTGCCTGCCGTCCTGCGTTGACGGGTTTTCAACGCCCTGCGCTGCGGGCCCGTCGAACAGCGCCGCCGCGGAAGGCGAGGACAGCGCGGAGGCAGCGTCCGGCCGCGCCTGCGTCGGCCCCGCGTTGCCGTTGCGCGCGGCGGCTGCGCCGGCCTGTTGCGCGTGGTACGCGGCAATGCCCGCTCCGGCCTTGCTGTTGGGACCGGCGGCGTCCGTATTGAGCATGCGGATCAGATCCTTCTGCCCCTTGCGGTTGCCGGACGGGGGGATATTGGTGGTGTAGCGCACCCGCGAGGGCCGGGGCGCGGCCCCACCGCCGGGGATGGCGCTGCTCATCTGCACGGCGGTTTCAGCCATGTCGCGCATCTGCGGCGAGAGTTCCACCTCGCGCCCCAGTTCCATGCGAGGCTGCGCGGCCGGTGCGGCGGATTGCGCGGAAGGCGCGGTTTCCTGCCCGGCCGGGGAAGCGGCATCGGGCCGCGCGTTGAGCGAGGCGGCCGTCAGCGGGGGAATGGCGGCGGCCGTCTGCGGTTGCCCTGCGGCGGCTCTGCCTTTGGAAGCCTGTCCGAGACCCGCCACCTGACGCGAGGAGGGACGCACCGCGCCGGGCCCCAGCTTGCTGCCCGCCTCAAACTGCGCCAGGCGGGCCTGCGTCAGACCGGAATTCATGATATCAGGGTGGTGCGCGGCGTGCGGCATAGGCTGCTGCCCGTGCGGGGGACGCCCCGCAGCGGCGGCGGTTGGAGCGGCCGGAGCCGCCTGCGCGGAATCGCGCTGCGACGGCGCATCCCCGGCCTGCGGCGCGCCGGGAGCCTCGCCTTCATAAATGGCGTCGGGCCGGATTGCGGGCTGTTGTGCCGGAGCCGCGGGCGCATTTCCCGGGGCCGGCTGCTGACGGGCGGCGGCCACGACCGCGTTGCCGCGCTGCTCTGCCTGCCTGTTCCGCTGCGCGGCGGAAGCGACGTTTTCCGCGTCCTGCGCTGCGTCGTCGGCAGCACGGGCAGGTTCCGCCGTTGCGGGCAGCATGGGGGCGGCCTCAGGCACAAAGGCCCGGGGCTGCGCGCCTGCGGCATCCGTGGCCGTGGCGCGGCTGGCGTCGCCAAGGCTGCGCGAAAGCTGGGCGTACATCATGTCCGCCAGGCCGATACCACCGGCCGACGTCAGCTTCTTGGCGAGTTCCTGATCATACATGCCCTGCCAGAACTGTTCCTCCCGGCCGTGCAGCAGCGTGGACTTGGGCAGCGTCTTGCGCATTTCCTCCCACATCTTCTGGATGAAGATGGATTCAAAACCCTCGCAGGCCTCGCGCAGCTTCTTTTCCTTCTGCTCGGGGCTGACATTGGCCCCTCCGAGCTTGCCCAGACCGGCCAGCCTGGACTGGAAGGCATTGCGGGAAACTTCGGAAGCGCCGGCTTCAGGCGGAATCAGATGGGAGGAAAGGGGCGTGGTCATCTTAGATCACCTCCAGATCCGCATGCAGCGAGCCTGAGGCCTGCAGGGAGCGCAGGATGGAAATAAGGTCGCGCGGGGTCGCGCCGATGGCGTTAAGGCCGTCCACCAGCTCCTGCAGGGTCGCGCCTTCCACCATCATCAGGTGGCGGCTTTCCTCGCGCACATCGGTTTCCGTCTGGGGCGTCACCACGGTCTGTCCCTGGGAGAAGGGGCCGGGTTGCGACACCTGCTCGCTCTCCTGCACGGTTATCTGCAGATTGCCGTGGGCCACGGCCGCACGGGATATGCGCACATCGCGCCCCAGCACCACGGTGCCCGTCTTTTCATCCACCACCACCTTGGCGGCGGTGTCGGGGCTGATGTCCAGATTTTCCACGGAAGCCATGAGCGGCACCAGATTATTGCGATATTGCGGCGGCACGTTCATGCTCACGCTGGTGGCGTCCACAGCGCGGGCATACTGGCCGCCCATGGCGCCGTTGAGCCGTTCGGCGATCTGCTGCGCCGTCGAGAAGTCGCCCACGCGCAGGTTGAGGGTCAGCTTGTCCTGCTGGTTGAACTCAAAGGGAATGGCCCGCTCCACGATGCCGCCGCCGGGAATGATGCCCACGGTGGACACATTCTTGGCGGTGCTGGCGGCCTTGCCCCCGGCGGAGAAACCGCCCACGGTCAGCGCGCCCTGCGCCAGACTGTAGATCTTGCCGTCCACGCCCTTGAGGGCCGTCTGCAGGAGCACGCCGCCCATCAGCGAGGTGGCGTCGCCCACGGAAGAGACCGTCACATCCAGCCGCGTGCCGGGCTTGGCCGACACCGGCATGCGCGCCGTGACCATGACCGAGGCCACGTTCTTGATCTTGAGCTTGGAGGCGTCCACGCCCACGCCCATGCGGTCCATCATGTTCTTCATGGAGCTCAGCGTGAACACGGAATCCTTCTTGTCGCCCGTGCCCGCCAGACCCACCACCAGACCGTAGCCGATAAGCTGATTGTCCCGCACGCCGGAAAACGTGGCGATATCCTTGATGCGCACGGCCTGCGCGGGCAGGGCCCAGCATACAAGCAGGGCCGCGGCGGCTATCCACAACACCGGTTGGCGCAGTATCGTCAAATTCATGGCAGAGGCTCCTTGCCGCAATGGCGGCATCAAGAGCTTTGCAATATCCATGCCCGGAAACTTGTGCGACCGAAGCCCGACGCCGGGCGGCTGCCGCCCCTGCTGCCGCGACGGAGCATGCCCCGCGTCGCGCTACGAACGATAGTCCGAATTGAGGCTCACATATTCATGGCCCAGATCCGAAGCCTGAAACGCATACCGGCCCGGTCCCGCGCCCAGCTCGATATCCACCTGCACGTCTTTCGCCCTGAGCAGCCCGGCCAGCTCGTCCTCCTTGTCGTCGTTGACGGGGCGGCCCTTGTGAAAACGCTCAATGCCGCAGAGCGTCATGCTGACCTCGGCCGGGTCGAACTGCGCCCCGCTGTAGCCCACGGCCGTCACAATGCGGCCCCAGTTGGCGTCGCCGCCGTAGATGGCCGTCTTGACCAGCTGCGAATGGCCCACGCTGCGCGCGGCCAAGCGGGCGTCCCCATCCGTGCGCGCGCCTGTCACGTTGATATGGATAACCTTCTTGGCCCCTTCCCCATCCATGACCAGCATGTGCGAAACCGTCCCCAGGATGTCCGTGAGGGCCGCCTCCAGCGTTGCCAGATCCGCCGCGTCACGGGCGGGCACGCCGGAAGCCCCGTTGGCCAGCCCCAGAATGGTGTCATTGGTGGAAGTGTCTCCGTCCACGCTCACGCGGTTGAAGGTCTGCTCCACCGCGCGGCCGAACATGGCCTGCCATGATTCGCGCTCCACAGCGGCGTCCGTGAGGGCCACGCAGAGCATGGTGGCCATGTTGGGGCAGATCATGCCCGCGCCCTTGGCCATGACCGTCAGGCGCGCCGCGCCGCCGGAAAGTTCCACTTCGCGCATGGCAAACTTGGGAAAGGCGTCCGTGGTCATGAAGGCCCGCGTGAAGCCCTCGGCGTCGCGCGTGCCCAGACTGCCCACAAGGGCGGGCATGGCCGCTTCCCACAGGTCCATTTTGAGCTGCGCGCCGATGACGCCCGTGGAAATGGGCAGCACATCCTCCGGGGCAAGGCCCGTGCGCTCCGCCACCATAGCCTGCGTTCTGCGGCAGTTGGCAAGGCCCTCCTCGCCCGTGCAGGCGTTGGCCTGACCGGAATTGGCCACTACGGCCCGCGCCGTGCCCCGGCTCCGCAAAATTTCCCGGCAGGCCTGCACCGGCGCGGCGCAAAAGACGTTCTGCGTGAACATGGCCGCCAGCACCGCCGGGCGGTCTGAAACAATGAGGCCCAAATCGTCCCGACCCGGTTTTCTGAAACACGCCGCCGCCGCGCCCGCGCGGAAGCCCTTGGGCAAATCGTCTTGCATGGTTGGCTCCTTTATGCATGTGAAGGGCGGGGGAGAAGGGGACTTTTTGCAAAAAAGTCCCCTTCTCCCCCGCACCCCCTCATCCTTCAAAAAACCTTACCCAGAATCTACGAAGAAGCACGTGCCCTCTGCCGCCCGCTGACAGCAGCGGGAAACATCGGCGAGCATAGCGCAAGACACGACGGATTGCAGCAGAAAAATACGGGACAAGGAACGACCCTTTGCCTGCACAGCATAATGCCGCGGAGGGAAATGGCATCGCAGCTTTCCGTCTGTGCCGCAATACCAGTGATGCGCCGTCTCCGGCGCATCACGAATAAACATTTTTGCGGGGCTGGGGGGGGTGTGAGGAAGGGGCGTTTTTTTACAAAAAGCGCCCCTTCCCCCACAATTCCCGCCCTTAACTGCGGGATTTCTGGATTTCGTCGGCGATGGCCTGGGGCACGCGTTCGTAGTGATCGAACTGCATGGTGAAGGTGGCGCGACCCTGAGTACGGGAGCGCAGGTCGGTGGCGTAGCCGAACATGGAGGCCAGGGGCACCTGGGCGCGCACGCTCTGCACGCCGCCGGCGCGGGCGTCCATGTTCTGCACGCGGCCGCGGCGGCCGTTGAGGTCGCCCATGACGTCGCCGAGGTATTCCTCGGGCGTGACCACTTCCACATCCATGATGGGCTCCAGCAGCACGGCGCTGGCCTTCTTCATGGCGTCCTTGATGGCCATGGAACCGGCCACATAGAAGGCCTGTTCGGAGGAGTCCACCTCATGGTAGGAGCCGAAGACCAGATTGACCTTCACGTCCACCACGGGGAAGCCCGCCAGCACGCCGGACTTGAGGGCGTCCTGGATGCCTTTGTCCACGGCGGGGATGTATTCCTTGGGGATGACGCCGCCGGTGATGGAGTTGACGAACTCGTAGCCCTTGGCCGGATTGGGCTCCACCTCGATGACCACGTGGCCGTACTGACCGCGGCCGCCGGACTGCTTGGCGTACTTGAGGTCAGACTTGGCGGGCTTGGAGATGGTTTCGCGGTAGGCAACCTGGGGCTTGCCCACATTGGCGTTGACGTTGAACTCGCGGGTGAGGCGGTCCACGATGATTTCCAGATGCAGTTCGCCCATGCCCGCGATAAGGGTCTGGTTGGTCTCCTCGTCGCCCTTGACGCGGAAGGAGGGATCCTCCTTGGCGAGCTTGTTGAGCGCGGCGGAGAGGGCGTCGCGGTCGGCCTTGGTCTTGGGCTCGATGGCCACCTCGATGACCGGCTCGGGAATATTCAGCGATTCGAGGATGACCTCGCGCTTTTCATCGCAGAGCGTGTCGCCGGTGGAGGCGTTCTTGAGGCCCACCAAGGCCACGATGTCGCCCGCGCCCGCCCACTTCACGTCTTCGCGCTTGTTGGCGTGCATCTTGAGGATGCGGCCGATGCGCTCGCGCTTGGTGGTGTTGGCGTTGTACACCGTCATGCCGGATTCCAGATAGCCGGAATAGATGCGGAAAAAGGAAAGGTGCCCGATGAAGGGGTCGGAAAAGAGCTTGAAGACCAGACCGGCCAGGGGCTCCTTGTCGTCGCAGTGGCACTCGACGATTTCCTCTTCCTTGCCGGGCACATGGCCTGGCGTGGGCGGGATGTCCACAGGCGAGGGCAGGTAGTCCACCACGGCGTCCAGCAGAGGCTGCACGCCCATGTTGCGGAAAGCGGACCCCAGCAGCACCGGCACGATGTTGCGGGCAATGGTGGCCTTGCGGATGCAGGAGATGATCTCCTCTTCCGTGAGGGTTTCGCCGCCGAGGTACTTCTCGAGCAGGGCCTCGTCCTCCTCGGCCACGGCTTCCAGCAACTCGTGGTGCTTTTCCTCGAAGAGCTGCTGCATGTCGGCGGGCACGTCTTCCACGGAGAACTGCGCGCCCTTGGTGGACTTGTCGAAACGTATGGCCTTGCCGCGCACAAGATCCACCACGCCTTCGAATTTGTCCTCGCTGCCGATGGGCAGCTGCAGGGGCACGGCCTTGGCGCCCAGGCGCTCGTGGATCATGTCCACACAGCGGAAAAAGTTGGCGCCGATGCGGTCCATCTTGTTCACGAAGCAGATGCGGGGCACGTGGTAGCGGTCAGCCTGGCGCCACACGGTTTCGGACTGCGGCTCCACGCCGGCCACGGCGTCGAACACGCAGACGGCGCCGTCCAGCACGCGCAGGGAGCGCTCCACCTCAATGGTGAAGTCCACGTGGCCGGGGGTGTCGATGATGTTGATGCGGCAGTCTTTCCAAAAGCAGGTGGTGGCGGCGGAAGTGATGGTAATGCCGCGTTCCTGTTCCTGCTCCATCCAGTCCATGGTGGATTCGCCGTCGTGCGTCTCGCCGATCTTGTGGTTGACGCCGGTGTAAAAAAGAATGCGCTCGGTGGTGGTGGTCTTGCCGGCGTCAATATGGGCCATGATGCCGATATTGCGCTGTTTGTCTACGGGGGTGGTGCGGGACACGGTAGTTCCTCCCTCAAAACGGCCCGGCCCGGATTCGGGGGCGCGCCGCTCCGACTGCGGATGCTATGGGTGCAAAGGCGACGCCGCTTCCTTGCGGATGCGGCGTCGCGTATCAGGCAACGGACGGGATACTTTTCCCCTACCAGCGGTAGTGGGCGAAAGCCTTGTTGGCGTCGGCCATGCGGTGCGTGTCTTCACGCTTTTTCACCGCGCCGCCGCGCCCGTTGTAGGCATCCAGCAGTTCTGCGGAAAGCTTGGCGGTCATGCCTTTTTCACCGCGCGAACGGGCATAGTTGATGAGCCAGCGGATGGACAGGGAGACCTGCCGTTCCGGGCGCACTTCCATGGGCACCTGGTAGGTGGCGCCGCCCACGCGACGGGCCTTGACTTCCATGTGGGGCTTCACATTGTCAAGAGCCTTCTCGAAGGCGCGCATGGGATCTTCGCCGGTCTTCTCGGCCAGCGTTTCCAGGGAGCTGTAGAAAATTTTTTCGGCCGCGCCCTTCTTGCCGTCGTACATGAGCCGGTTCACGAACTTGGTGACCAGACGGCTGGAGTACATCGGATCGGGCAGCACTTCCCTCTTGGGAACAGGACCTTTACGAGGCATGGGGTTTCTCCTTCAAAAATCATGCGGCGTCACCAAACCCCGCGACGCCGGCGCACAGGGGCGACCGGGCGGCGCATGGCGCACGCCGGTGGGCAGAAGACTACTTGGGACGCTTGGCGCCGTACTTGGAACGGCTCTTGCGGCGGTCGGCCACACCGGAGGTGTCGAGCGTGCCGCGCACAATGTGATAACGCACGCCGGGCAGGTCCTTCACACGGCCGCCGCGGATGATCACCACAGAGTGTTCCTGCAGGTTGTGGCCTTCGCCGGGGATGTAGGCCGTCACTTCGATGCCGTTGGTCAGGCGCACGCGGGCGACCTTGCGCAGGGCCGAGTTCGGCTTTTTGGGGGTGGTGGTGTACACGCGGGTGCAGACGCCGCGGCGCTGCGGGCAGGCCTGCAGGGCGGGGGTCTTCTTACGTTTCACCACGGCCTTCCGCTCAATGCGGATAAGCTGGTTGATCGTGGGCATTGACGCCTCCTCCATAAGGTTGGTCTGTGCGGCTGAAACCGCACGGCAGACTTTTGAACCACAGGGAATAGCCTGTCCGGGCTGCGCTGTCAACCGGCGGCAGCCCGCCTGCGTCATTCTTCTTCCAGCGCCTCGGCAAAACGGGCGCGCAGGGCCAGCATCTTGTTCTTGGCATCCAGCAGCCTGTCGGCGCGTTCCCGTTCGCGGTTCACCACCTCGGCGGGGGCGCGGCTCACAAAGCCTTCATTGTGCAGTTTCATATTGGTGCTGACAAGGTCTTTTTCCAGCTTGGCCAGTTCCTTGTCCAGGCGGGCCAGTTCGCCGTTGAGATCCACCGCGCCCCGAAGGGGCACGATGACCTGGCAGCCCTCCACCACGGCCGAGGCCGAGGCCTTGGGCGCGTGCACGTCCGCGCCGATGGTCAGGTTCTCCAGCCGGGCCAGGGTAACGAGGCAGGCTCGGTTGTCTTCCAGCAGCGCGGCCTGCACGGCATCCACGGGGTGCAGCAGCAGGCTCGCCTTGTGGGCCGGGCTGATGCCCAACTCGGCCTTGATGGTGCGCACGGCCACGATGACGCCCTGAATGAACTCCATGCGCGCGGCCTCGGCAGGGCGCTCGCAGGCGGGACGAGCGGGCGGGTACAGTTCCCTGGCCAGGTCCGTGGGTTTCTCCCCCGCCGCCACGGGCAGGGCGGCCCAGATTTCGGCCGTGACAAAGGGAATCATGGGGTGCAGCAGCACGAGCAGCTCACGCAGGGAGAGCCACAGCACATACTGCGCCCGGGCCTTGCGCTGCGCGTCCTCCGACTGCATGTCGGGCTTGATGAGTTCCAGATACCAGTCGCAGAACTCGTTCCACAGGAACTTGTAGCCCAACTGGGCAGCGTCGTTGAAACGGTAGTCCGTAAGGGCGGCGTCAATCTCCCGCTTGACGATTTCCAGGCGGTGCAGCAGCCACTGGTGATGCAGGCCGGGCACGGCGGCGGGGTCCACGGGGGCCGGGGCCGTTTCCGGCAGATTCATGAGGGTGAAGCGGGCCGCGTTCCAGAGCTTGTTGATGAAGTGGCGGTAGCCCTCGATGCGCTCTTCGGAGAGACGGATGTCGCGCCCCATGGCGGCGAAGGCCGTGAGCGTGAAACGCAGGGCGTCACAGCCGTACTTGGCGATCATCTCGCGCGGGTCGATGCCGTTGCCCCTGGACTTGGACATCTTGTTGCCCGCAGCGTCGCGCACCAGGGCGTGCAGATAGACGTGGGCAAAGGGCGGCCTGCCCATGAAGTGCTGGCCCATCATCATCATGCGGGCCACCCAGAAGAAGAGGATGTCAAAGCCCGTCACCAGCACGCTGGTGGGGTACCAGCGGTGCAGCTCCGCCGTGTCCCCGGGCCAGCCCATGGTAGAGAAAGGCCAGAGGGCGGAGGAGAACCAGGTGTCCAGCACGTCCTCCTCCTGCCTGAGTTCACGCCCGCCGCATTTGGGGCAGGCGGCGGGATCCTGCTCGGCCACGATGAGCTCCCCGCAGCCGGCGCAGGTCCAGGCCGGAATGCGGTGCCCCCACCAGATCTGGCGGCTGATGCACCAGTCGCGGATGTTGTCCAGCCAGTGGTAGTAGGTCTTGAGCCAGGTTTCGGGGAAAATTTTCGTCAGCTCCGGCACGGCGTTGCGCGCCGCCGGGGCCAGTCTGGTGGCGGCCACGAACCATTGCGTGGAGACGTGCGGCTCCACCACCGTGTGGCAGCGGTAGCAGTGGCCCACGGCGTGATCCAGCTCCTCCACGCCGTCCAGCAGCCCTGCGGCCTCCATGTCGGCCACGATTTTTTCGCGGCAGTCTTCCTTGGTCAGCCCCGCATACGGCCCGGATTCGGCCTTCATGACGCCGTTCTCGTCAATGACCTGAAGGAATTCCAGATGGTGCTTTTGCCCCAGCGCCCAGTCATTGTGGTCGTGGCAGGGCGTCACCTTGAGCGCGCCGGTGCCGAACTCGCGATCCACATACGCATCCGCAATGACGGGAATTTCCCGGCCCAGAACGGGCACCACGACCCTTTTGCCCACGAGGCCCGCGTACCGCTCATCCTCGGGATGCACGCACACGGCCGTGTCGCCGGGGATGGTCTCCGGCCGGGTGGTGGCCACGGTGATGTGGCCGGAGCCGTCGGCCAGCCTGTAGCGGCATTTCCACAGATTGCCCCTGTGCGGCTCGTGCTCCACCTCGTCGTCAGCCAGGGCCGTGTGGCAGCGCGGGCACCAGTTGATGATGTAGTCGCCCTTGTAGATGAGGCCTTCATTGTAGAGCTGCACGAAGACCTTGCGCACGGCGGCGGAAAGCCCCTCGTCCATGGTGAAACGCAGGCGCGTCCAGTCCACGGAAGCGCCCATGGCGGAAATCTGGTCAAGGATGCGGTGGCCGTAATCCTCCCGCCAGGCCCAGACGCGCTCCACAAACTTCTCGCGGCCCAGGTCGCGGCGGGTTTTACCCTCCTTGGCCAGGGCGCGCTCCACCACGTTCTGCGTGGAGATGCCCGCGTGGTCCGTGCCGGGCACCCAGAGCACGTTTTTGCCCTTCTGCCGGGCATGGCGGCAGAGCACGTCGATGAGCGTCAGGTTGAGCGCGTGACCAATGTGCAGCGCGCCCGTGACGTTGGGCGGCGGAATGACGATGGAATACGGCTCGCCCGGCGCGTCCGGATCGGGCGTGAAGGTCTTGTCGTCTTCCCAGTGTTTGCGCCACCGGGATTCAACATTCTGGGGTTCATAGCCCTTGGGTAGGGTATCGGCCATCTTGCTTTCTCCATGAAAGGCGGCGATAGTACGGCATCATGTCCGCCGCGCAGCCAATCCGCATTCTCTGGGACGCGTCCCACATCTGGGGCCTCATGGCCTGGCGCGCCGTGCGCGCGCTGGGACTGCCCTGCCTTCTGGTCAAGGGACAAGACATAGCCGAAAGAGCGCTTTTAGGCAAGCCGCACGCCCCTGTCCCCGACAGCGGAAACGCGAGCCTGCTGCTGGTTCCCGGCGGCAACGCCCGCCTCAAGGCGCAGGCGCTGGGCCCGGCCGGGCGTGAAGCTGTGCGCCGCTGGCTCGCGGGGGGCGGCAACTATCTCGGGTTCTGCGGCGGCGCGGGCCTGGCGCTGACCCAGTCCACGCCGGACGACGGCCTGAACATCTGCCCCTGGACGCGCGCGGGCTACCCGCAACGGCTGCACCACCTCATTTCCGGCCATGTACGGGCGCGCGTCGCCCCGGGGCATGACTTCTCCCCTCCGCCGCAGGCAGCGGGAAAAGCCCCGACATCGCGCACCCGTGATACGCGCCCCTGCCCCCACGCCCGGCGTCGGGACGGACCGCGGTCGGGGCGACGGGACGGCGACGCGCCGGGCCGTTTGACCGGGCAGGGTTCCGCAGCGACGGCGCAACGCCACGCGCCCGTCGACAGGGACGACGCGGGCCTGCCCTCCCTGCCCGTCTGGTGGCCGGGGCAGTTTGCCCCCCGGGACGGCGACTCGGACGTACAGGTACTGGCAGCCTGCCACCGCCCGGACGCGGATTTCTGGCTGGCGGATCTGCCCCTGCGGAGTCTGCCCGGCAGCGCCATCGCCAACTGGCGTTCCCTTTACGGCGTCAACCTGTCGGCGGATTTTCTGGAGGGACGGCCGCTCGTCGTCAGCGGCGCATACGGCGCGGGCCGCTATGTGCTGAGCTATTCGCATCTGGAAACGCCGCACAGCGAGGACGCCAACGCCTGGCTGGCCCGGATGCTCGCGCGCATGACAGGCCTGCGGCCGACGGGCGAGCGCGTGCCCCTGTGGCAGCTGCGCCGCCCCCGCAACGCCTGGCCCGACCGCCGGGAAAGCGCCCCCCTGCAGGACGCCCTGCGGCACATGCGCGATCTGCTGGATCTGGCCGTGGAGCAGCACCTTTTCTTTGCCCGCACCCATTGGCTGTGGGGCTGGCGCACGGGCCTGCCCGGCGCGGGCTGCAACAATCTGCACGCGGCCCTGTGCACGGCGGCGGCGCTGGAACCCACCCCGGCGGCGCTGGAGTACTGGCGCGGCGTGAGCGCGCGTTTTGCCGCGCTGGAACGCATCTTCGCAGCCGGGGCGGAAGACTACTTCCTGGCCTGCCGCCTGGCGGAAACCCTCTCCCCCACCCTGCCCGACGTCGTGGACAAACGCCGGCTTGACCACCAGCGCGAGTCCCTGTTCGGGCATCCCATGAACGGCGGGGGCATTCTGGGGGAACTGCTGACCATCACTGAGGAAATCATCTACCGCGCGCAGGCCGGCGCCGCAGGCAATCCGGACGTCTAGGGCAGATTCGGCCTGTTTTTGCAAAAAAACAGGCCGCACGCCGCCTTCGCTGCACCGTTGCCGGCTTCATCCGCAGCGTCCGTCACCGCAACGGCTGAAACGCGGGGACAGTGCGGTATTCCCGTCTGTTTTCGGCGAGGGCGGTCGTTTTCGCCGCCTGGGCAGATACCCTTTGGGCAGAACGCAAAACGCCCCCCCGGCATATGTCCGGAGGGACGTTTTCAGACGCGACGCGGGCAGTCCCCCCACGCAGGGCGGGAACACGCGGCGCGGAAACTACTTCTTGCCGCCCTTGGCCTCGTCCTTGGAGTCAGCCCCGGCTTCGTCCTTTTTGGCTTCGTCCTTGCCGCCGCTCTTGGCGGCGTCCTTCCCGGCGGCGTCTTTTTCGGGAGCATTGGCGGGCGCGGCGGCGTCCTCCTTCCTGTCGGCTTCGGGGGTCATGGGCTTGAACTCCACCTTCTGCCTGTTCACGGCTTCCAGCACGTCATTGGTCACGTCCACCTTGGAATCAAAGGAAACCGCCGCCTCGGAACCGAGGATGACGGCATAGCCCTTTTCGGCGCGATAGGCGTTCATGACGCGCTGAATGGTATCATACAGCACATTGACAACATTCTGCTGCTCCACCTGCATGCGCTGCTGGGCAGACATGTATACGGACTGCATTTCCTTCTGGGCGGCTTCATCCTTGGGATTGGCTTCCAGTTTCTTCTGGATGTCGTTGAGCTTGTTCTGCATGTCGGCCTGCAGGCCTTCCAGAAATTTTACGCCGGCCTTGCCGGGCTCGCTGTCGCGCATGACGCGCGCCAGATCCACCACCGCAAACTTGGGCTGGGCGGCGGTATCGGACTGCTGGCAGGCAAACAGCAGACAACCCAGCATGGCTATCGGCAGGAAAAGAACTCGAATACGCATGACTGTGGATACTCCTTATATGTTCCGGCATGTGTTTGATGCTGCCCCCCTGCGCGCCGCGCGCAACGACGGGGGTTTCGGCCACGCCGGAACATGTACGTTGTTTTTTACGGCCCTACAAGCCTTTTTCGACATGGGGCCGCCGTGCCGGCCCTTTGCACCGCAATAAGCTCCGGTCGCAGCCGCCCTGCGCGGGCACCTCCCGCGTGTTTACAACATGCCTCAGGTGTGGCACCATTAAAAAAAAGTAAAATCTTCCAAAACCGCTTCGACACAGACTTTATGCTCCGAACAGATTTGTCATCCCGTTGAATTCTGGAAATTCCCTTTATGTAATTGCAATAAAGGTATACGATGATGCCATTTTCTCCTAAAAAGATCATTCCCTATGTGCAGATTACACGCCCGGATCACTGGTTCAAAAATATCTTTGTGTTGCCGGGTATCGCACTTGCGCTTTTTTTGAAAGATACTAGGCCGAATCCGGAGACAATTCTTCTCGGCCTTATCGTTGCCTGCCTGACAGCTTCTGCCAATTATTGCATTAATGAATATCTTGATGCTGAATTTGACAAAAAACATCCGACAAAGTATTTGCGTCCTGCAGCTCAGGGTTTAGTAAGCAAATATGGTGTAATTATAGAATACATTTTTCTTGTCACAATTATACTGTTTCTCTCTCTGCACATAAACATTACGTTTTTTCTATTTTCATTATTGTTTCTCATTATGGGGTTCTTGTATAATGTCCCGCCGATCCGTACAAAAGATGTGCCATATCTTGATGTTATCAGCGAATCTATAAATAATCCAATCCGCCTTTTACTTGGCTGGAGCCTTGTTCTCCCAACTGTGCTGCCTCCTTGCAGTTTTGTGCTTGCATATTGGAGTGCTGGCGCCTTTCTGATGACATTAAAGCGCTATGATGAGATTAAAAGGTTGCATAATCATGAGACAATTCTTTTATATAGACCGTCTCTCGCTGGATATTCCGCTGAAAAATTATTGTCATGCGCCGTTTTCTATGCAATGAATGCCGCGCTTTTTCTTGGAATCTTTCTTATTAAATATAAAATTGAACTTATTATTCTCTTTCCTATTCTTGCCCTGCTTTTCAGCTGGTATTTTTCAATTGCACAAAAACATAATTCTGTCGCACAGACACCTGAAAAATTATATTATGAACGAAAATTTGTCGTATTTGTCTTACTGCTCCCAGTTATATTCTGTATATTATTATTTGTTGATATACCATATTTAAATCTTTTGACAATACCCTATGTCGTAAAATAATTTATTAGTATATTAATAGAAAAACAATAGGGAAATACAATGCTATATATACAAGAAGCTATGCGTAAATTTTTCAATTCACTACAAAATATAAGCAATCATACAGCAAACTATTCATTAATTTTTATTGTCACCCTCTGGGAGGGGCAAAACCCCCAGCTTTAGCTGGCGGCTTTAGCATGGTGGTGGTAAGCTCGGCGGCATGGACACCTACCAGCACGGAGCTCACAGCGTTTTTTCGATCCATCTGCACATTGTGTG
>SUVB01000020.1 GCA_015062205.1 Desulfovibrio desulfuricans | reverse complement strand
TTGGTGATGCTGCGCACGATGCACAGGCCCACCACGATCATGATGAGCGCGATGACGCCGACCACGGGCAGCATGTGCAGCATGGCGCTGTTGCTGCGGGCGTTGATTTCGTCAACGGACTGCAGGGCGGCAACCTTCCAGCCGAACCCGGTTGTGCGCACGACGACGCGGTAGTCCATGCCGTTCAGGTTCAGTTCCAGTTCGCCGGAATCGGCGCGCATGATGGCCGCAAGCCCCGCGTCCGCCAGATCCTTGCCGATAATCTTGCCCGTGTTTGCCGTGTTCTTGGGATCGCAGAGCACGCGCCCCGTCCCCTCGATCAGCATGAAGTAGCCGGTCTTGCCGAAGCTGAGTTCGGCGATCATGTCGGAAAGGCCCTGCAGGGAGACGTCAAGACTGGCGACGCCGAGCAGGTCGCCGCGTTCCCCCTTGATCTTGTGCGTGACCGAAAACACGATGGTCCCGGTGACGGACTGGTACGCTTCCGTTATGATGCCGTCATCGGACGACTGGGCGGTGGCGACATACCAGGGACGCCTGCTGGTATTGAAATGGGCGGGCAGCGGCGTTTCCGGCATGCCGCTGGCGTAGCTGCCGTCGGGGAAGCCCGCGTACACCTCGACATATTCCTTGTTCAGCCTGCCCATGGTCAGCAGGGGCTGCATAACGGCGAGAGCTTCCGGCGAAAGGTCGCTCAGGCGGTACCTCGATGCGGAAGCGACGTCCGTAAAATTGGGGAAAACATGGGCTGCCGCCGCAGCAGGCAGTTCTTTGGAAGAAGCAATCTGGCCCGCGTTCCTTCGTGCCGTCGTGACAAATTGCGACACCATGCCGTCAAGCAGGTGCAGCTGCCGCCCGGCAGAGGCGACAAAATACCCGTTCGCGTCATCCCGCATCTGCCAGGCAGCAAGGGAGATGATCGAAGCGGAGATAAGCACAATTGCCAGCAGAAACCCCAGAATGATGCGCAGTTTTATGCTCATACCCACTCTCCGGTTGTCAGCATGGAAACGCATACATGACGGCATATCGGACAAAAAATTCACTTGGTAAGGGTGATGGCGAATTTTGCCCGAATTCCTGCTGCAGCGTCTTTTTTTGCAAAAAAATGATTACCCTGTTGCCGCCGGTTCTTTTACGCGTGCGGGGCAATGCCTGCAAGGCATATCTTCGCCCCGTCCTCCAAGGCTCCGCTTACCGACACGCCGGAATGCACGGCGCAAAATCCGGGCCGCGCATTGCGCTCCGCTGTCGTCTGGGGGGCATGCGGAGCGTACGTCACTATCTTTTTCTATAGCAACGCAATTTTTCTACGGTACTTGCGCATTGTTCACCCATGCGTACAATGTGGAAAACTTCAGCGGGGGAAAACATGCACATTGAGCTTTGGTCAGATTTTGCCTGTCCGTACTGCTATATCGGCGAGGCACGGCTGCGGCGCGCCTTGCGCGAACTGAAGGCGGAGCGCGATGTCGTCGTCACCATGAAGAGTTTTGAACTGGATCCGACCGCCGACCGGGAAGCGACAACCACAACGCCGGAGCGCTTTGCCCGCAAGTATGGCCTGAGCCTCGCCGCCGCCACCGCGCAAATCGAGCATATCAGTCAGCTGGGACGCGACGAGGGCATTGATTTTCGCTATGCCTCCGCCAACTACAGCAACATGCTGGACGCGCACCGTCTTGCCAAATACGGCATGGAACAGGGACATCCCGAAATCAATGAACGCCTGTTCGCAGCGTATTTCACGGAAAACCGCAACCTTGCCGACCATGCGGTTCTGATGCGGATTGCCGAAAGTGCGGGCCTTGCCGCCGACGAAACGCGGGCTGTTCTGGAATCCGGCCGCTATGAGGACGCCGTCCGCAGGGATGAGGACGAGGCGGCGCGCCTGGGCATTCACGGCGTTCCCTATTTTTACATAGACAGGAAGGTCGCCGTCGGCGGCGCCCAGCCTTACAACCTGATGCGCAAGACCCTTGCCGACCTTCTGGCCTGTGAACGGACGCCGGAGCCCAAGGCCGCCATGACGTGCGGGCCGGACGGCTGCCGCATCTGACGGGGAGGGCGCCATGCTGCTTCGCATTCCCGTACGCGGTGTTTTTGAGGTTAACGCCTACCTGTATGCGGACGACGCCACCCGGCGCGGCTTTCTTATTGACCCCGGCGCGGAACCCCGGCGGCTCATGGACGCCATTACGGCCAATGATCTTGTCGTCGAGCAGATCCTGCTGACGCACGGCCATTTTGACCACATGGGCGCGGCGGACGCGCTGCACAGGGCTCTGGGCGTTCCCATCCGCATGGCGGCGGAGGGACGGCGCTACGCGGAGGACCCGTTCCTGAACCTTTCCGCATCATGCGGCCCGGCCGTCACCCTGCCGGATGTGGACTATTTCGACGCTTCCCGACGCCCTCTGCTGACGGCCGGAAGGTGCGCCCTGACGGCTGTGCCCGTGCCGGGGCACACGCCGGACAGCGTCATGTACCATGCGCCGGATGCGGGCATAGCCTTTGTGGGCGACACGATATTCAGAGGCGCTGTCGGCTCCGCGCGATTCCCCGGCGGCGACGGGCGTCGGCTTGCCGCCAGCATCGCAATGGAAATTCTCCCCCTGCCGGACAGGACAACGCTGTACTCAGGGCACAGCGACCCCACAACCGCGGGAGAGGAAAAGGCCGGTCCGCAGCTGCGGGCGCTGGCCCGAATGTGCCGCGCAGGAGAGGGAAGCCTTCCGTGAACAAAAAAGTCTGCCCCCCGCGCCTCCGCCCCATGCAACGCGCTGCTGCCCTGCTGCAGCCCCGGCGTCTGTGTTCGTACAGGCGCATCTGCCTGACCACAGAAACAGCGGGAAAAGACGGCCTTGCTCATGCATGCCCCTCCTGTTCCTGACGGCGGGATGAAACATATTCTTTTTGCAGCACCCTGCCGAAGCCCCGAAGCTCCTGTTCCAGCAGGTGTTCCGCAAACTGCATCATGTGTTCCGGCGGCATCTTCTTGTCATCCTCCACCCGCTGTCGGCACCATCCGGCTCCCGTGCCGTACACAAATGACAACAGAATGTTCTGCCCATACGGGTCCGGGCTTTTGAACCACGGCGCACCCCGCCGCGTCTTTCGGACAGGCTCATTTTGCGAAACTATGTTTTCTGCGATATGAAATTATAACAACAGTGACGGGCGCAGACGCCCTGCGCGACCGGTAAAAAACACTGCATATCCTCAACCATAACGGGGAACCCCATGCTGGTAGAACTCATCAACGGAAGTCCGCACAAGAACGGCTCCACCTCCCTGGCCCTCAAGGAAGCGGCCATGACGCTTCAGGAAGAAGGCATCGAAACCCACACGTTCTGGATCGGCACACAACCCGTCGGCGGCTGCCTTGGCTGCGGCAAGTGCGCGGAACTGGGCAAATGCGTTATTGATGACAAGGTCAATGAATTCCGCGAACTGGCCTGGAAGGCGGACGGCTTCATTTTCGGCTCGCCCGTGCACTACGCCGCCCTGGCGGGCCATGTGAAATCCTTCATGGACAGGCTCTTTTTCTCGGAATTCCAGGGCAACCGGAACCGCGCCTTCCGCCTCAAGCCCGCGGCGGGCGTGGCGGTGGCGCGGCGCTGCGGCTCGGCCACGGCCTTTTCGCAGCTCAACAAGTATTTCACCATCCAGGAAATGTTTGTGGTCTCCTCGCGCTACTGGAATGACGTGTTCGCCCTGACGCCCGACCAGGTGCCCGAGGACAGGGAAGGGCTGTGCAACATGCGCGTCCTCGCGCGCAACATGGCGTATTTCCTCCGCTGTCAGGAGGCGGCCCGCGCGGCGGGCGTACCCCTGCCCAGGGTGGAGCCGCCGGTATTCACCAATTTCACCAGATAGCGCCGACCGGCTCTCCCGCAGGGGACAGGGCCTTCCCGCCGGCGTCTGTGCCGGGAACTCTCCGGGCAGCATGCAAGCTGCCCGGGGGCAGGCCCCCCCGGCCGGAGCCGTCACTGACAAGAAGACATGCAACAACCAACGGTCTGTGCAACGACAGGGGAAAGGATGAGCAGCCGGCAGCATCGCAACAGCGGGCTGCGCCGATTCCGGCGCGACGCGGGGCGGGCAGGCCTTGCAGGGCGATCCGCGTCAAGAGGAAAAATCTCGCATGAAAAACAGGCACATCCTTTTTCTGGGGGTCTGCATGGCACTCTTTTCTTTTTCCGCAGCACATGCGGCCGACCAGCGCGAAATCCACTTCGCGGGCGGCTGCTTCTGGGGCGTTGAGGAGTATTTTTCCCGCATTCCCGGCGTGCTCCATGTCGTGTCGGGGTATGCCAACGGCAACACGGAAAACCCCAGCTATGAGGAGGTCTGCACCGGCACGACGGGCCATGCCGAAACTGTGCACATCACCTATGATCCCGCCCGCGTGAGCCTGAAGACGCTGGCCGTGCAGTTTTTCAGGATTATCGACCCTGTGAGCGTGAACCGGCAGGGCAACGACATCGGCAGCCAGTACCGCACCGGCATGTACTACACCGACGCGGCGGACAGGGATGTGCTGGCCGCCGTCATGGCCGGAGTGCAGCAGACCTGCGACAAATCTCTGGCTGTGGAGTTGCTGCCGCTGCGCAACTTCTTCCCGGCCGAAGACTACCATCAGGGCTACCTGAAGAAACACCCCAACGGCTATTGCCACATCAGCTTTGACAGCCTCAGTGATCTGCCGCCCGCACAGCCGGGCAGCCTGGACGCGGGCAAATACCGCAGGCCCGACGACGCTGAACTGCGCCGCAGGCTCAGCCGCGAGGAATACGAAGTGACGCGCAACAACGCCACGGAACGCCCCTTCAGCGGCAAGTTCTGGAATGCCGCAGCGCCGGGCATCTATGTGGACGTGACCACGGGCGAGCCGCTCTTCGCCTCCGGCGACAAGTTTGACTCCGGCTGCGGCTGGCCCAGCTTCAGCAGGCCCATCGACCCGGCCGTGGTGACGCAACGCCATGACGACAGCCACGGCATGCAGCGCACGGAGGTGCGCAGCCGCATCGGCGATGCCCACCTGGGGCATGTGTTTGGCGACGGCCCCAGGGACAAGGGCGGCCTGCGCTACTGCATCAACAGTGCGGCGCTGCGCTTCATCCCCCTGGAGGACATGGAGAAAGAGGGCTACGGCGACCTCGTGCCGCTGGTCAAGTGAAGTCTCCACCTGCTAAAGCAGGTGGCTTCCTTTAACTGCTAAAGCAGGCGATTGCGGCTGAAGCCACACATCGGCCAGAGAAACCATGAAAATTGTCATTCGCCTTCGATTTTGAAATTGCTGTCATCATAGTCTTGTTGTTCAATGTATTGGCTGATGACATCATCGGTAACATTACCACTACTACAACAGAAATATCCACGTGCCCAAAAATGTATTCCCCAGTATTGACGACGCAAACTCGGAAATATATTTTGTAACGCGTGAGAACT
>SUVB01000019.1 GCA_015062205.1 Desulfovibrio desulfuricans | reverse complement strand
CGCAAAACTTTTTTGCAGCGCCGCGTGTTCACCCGGAACGCGAGGAGCGGTTATGCCCCTCTTCACGCCGCGCGTCAACCCTTTTTTTCACTCCCGGAACACGTTCCGGGCAAAGGCTGATCCGCAGCGCGAGATTCCTTTCTACGCCCAACGGCAGGAGCATGTCAAGACTCGCAGGATTTTTTTTCACAACGCGGGCTTCGCGCGCAACCTTCGCAAAAGCAGGGCCGACGCCGCCCCGGCAAGCGCGCATTGCCAGGCGGGCAGCCGGGCATACAGCAGAACCGCAAGCGCAAGAAGACTCCCCAGCGCCGCCGCCGTGGCGTACATGTCTTCTTCCACAAAACGCGCCATATCGCCGAGGGCCACATCCCGGACAAAACCGCCGGTCAACGCGGCCACGACGCCAAGCAGCAGGCTGCCTGTCATGCCGAGGCCGAAAACAGCCGCCTTGACTGCTCCCACTCCGGCGGAGAGGGCCAGACCCGCAGCGTCGAGCCAGAAGAACGCCTTCCAGCTCATCCGGCTGCGCGCAAACAGCGCGCCGAGCAGCGCGCCCGCCACCGCCGCCGCCAAGTATTCGCCCCGGGTGAGCGTCAACGCGGCGCAGCCCAGCAGACTGTCCCGCGCCAGCGGGGCGGCGACTCCGGACACGCAGGCCAGCACCGCAGCCCCGCTGAAATGCGCGCCGTTGGCGCGGGCGCGGCACGATGCAGCGGCGGCCAGCGCAAGGCCGGCCGCCAGATCTGTCAGAAAAAAATACAGGTCATGCATGGGGACACTATTTGGCCAGCCCCACCGCCCGGCGCTCCCGGATGACCGTAACGCGTATCTGCCCGGGATAGGTGAGATTTTTCTCGATCTTTTCCGCGATATCCTTACAGAGCAGATAGGTGGCGTCATCATCCACCATATCGGAATTGACCATGACGCGTATCTCGCGCCCGGCCTGGATGGCGTAGGCCTTGCTGACACCCTCGAAGCTGGTGGCGATGCCTTCCAGGTCTTCAAGGCGTTTGACATAATTTTCCAGCAGTTCCTTGCGGGCGCCGGGGCGCGCGCCGGAGATGGAATCCGCGGCCTGCACCAGCACGGCCAGCGCCGTGGCGGGACGCTGGTCCTCATGATGGGCGGCAATGGCGTGGATGATTTCCTGGCTTTCATTGTACTTCTTGGCCAGATCCGCGCCGATAAGGGCATGCGGGCCTTCCACCTCGTGATCCACAGCCTTGCCGATATCATGCAGCAGGCCGGCCCGTTTGGCTTTTTTGACGTCCATGCCCAGTTCTGCGGCCATCATCCCGCACAGGGCTGAAACCTCCAACGAATGCTGCAGCACATTCTGCGTAAAGGACGTGCGGTAGCGCAGCTGCCCGAGCAGACGGACGATTTCGGGATGGATGCCGTGCACGCCCGCGTCAAAGGTTGCCTGTTCGCCAATTTCGCGCACCTGGGCGTCCAGCTCCTGTTCACACTTCTGGACGATGTCCTCAATGCGGGCGGGGTGGATGCGGCCGTCCTGAATGAGGCGTTCCAGCGCCATTTTGGCCACCTGACGGCGCAGGGGGCTGTAGGCGGACAGGATGACGGTCTCCGGCGTGTCATCAATGATGATATCCACGCCGGTGGCGGCCTCCAGCGCGCGGATGTTGCGCCCTTCGCGTCCGATAATGCGGCCCTTCATGTCTTCGCTGGGCAGGGTCACGGCTGCGACCGTCTGCTCGTTGACATAATCGCCGGCATAGCGCTGGATGACGCTGCAGAGGATTTCCTTGGCCTTGCGGTCCGCCGTTTCGCGCGCTTCCATTTCAATCTGGCGGATCATGCGCGCCGCTTCGTGACGTGTCTTCGCCTCAATTTCCGTGAAAAGCTGCGCCCTGGCCTCCTCGGCCGTCAGACCGGCAATATGGGAGAGGCGTTGTTCCTGCTCTTCAATGCGGGTTTGCAAAAACGCCTCGGATTCCGACAGTTCCCGCTCCTTGCGGGCCAGGTCTTTTTCGGCCGTGAGCAGGTCATGTTCCCTGGCGGCGGCCTTTTCCATCTTTTCCTCAAGGCGTCCGCCCAGTTCTTCAAGCTTGCGTTCGCGGGCCTTGACCTCTCGCTCCCGCTCCTTGAACTCGTTTTCCAGTTCCCGCTTCTGGTTGTACAGATCATCCTGGCCCTGAAGCAGCATTTCCTTCTTCTGGGCCTGCGCCTCCTTGCGCGCCTCTGCCACGATACGCTTGGCCAACTCCTCTGCGTCGCCCACGCGCTTGGCCGCAGAGCCTTTGTATGCGACAGCCCCCAGCGCCGCTCCCACCAGCGCCACAGCCGCCAGTGCGGCGATGAACAATGGATCCATGAACCCAGCCTCACTCTTTTATCGATACGGCCTGCGCGCCGCTGTGGGCGCGTGCCGTGAACACCGGCAAACGGCGCGCTTCGCCTTCGCCGTAGCAAAGAAGGCCAAGGACTGCCGACCCCGGCTGGATACGGAAACTGTATGGAGTATTGTTGCACGGCAGCGGCGGCCGCGCGGGCGGCCACCGCCGTAGAGACGAACGCGTTCCCCGAAGCGCCGTGTCATGCATGCGGTACAGAACCTGGATACCCAGGTCGGGCGCGCGTATGCCCTTGTCAGGCTTCCCGGTCGTACCGGGCATGCACACATAAGGACAGTGACGACCCCCATTGCATAAACTTGTCAGGTTAGCACCGAGGCATAAATCACGAACGCCCCAGGGAAACGTCCGAGAGGTTCGGTTCTAGACCGCCCCCTCTATCTTCGAAAGCACGGCGGCAACGCGATTCTGCACGTCCGCCAGCTCTTTCTGCGATTGCAACAAATCATCCGCCAGTCCAAGGGCCAAAAAGGTCAGCAGGATATCCTTGGTCTGTCCCCCGCGGAACCTCAGCTTCTGGTCCGCGAACCGCTCCTCCACCAACCGCACAGCGTTCTGCACGCGTTCCATGTCAGCGCCGGGCTTGAAAGCAACGCTCAGCCCGAGAACAGTAAGGTCGATGGTATCCTGATTCACAAAAACCTACTCGACGCTGTCGTGCTCCTGAATTTTGCGCAACAGGGCGTCAATGCGCTTGCGCGCCTCTGCCCGCAGCGTTTCCTCATTTTCAAGAGTTTCACGCAGTCTGCGGTTTTCTTCTTCCAGAGAGGCCTTTTCCGCCGCCACAGCGGCGGCTTCGGCGCTGATGCGCGCATTTTCCGCCCGCAGACGGCCCAAGCCGGTCAACAGGGACTCAACGCGCGATTCAAGCTGTTCCAGAAGTTCCATGACTTTTTTCTACCACTGCGGCATGTCCTTGGCAAGAAAGGAAACATCCCTTATCCCATATGCCGCTGCCGTCACGGCGGCATTACGGCGGCAGCCGGGCCTTTCAGGGAATATGCGCCTGCGGAAAACCGCTATGCCTTCCTGCGGGGCAAATTTTTCTGCCGCCCGCGGGCAATGCCCAGCGCGCCTTCCGGCACGTCCTTGGTAATGACGGAGCCCGCGCCCACAAGCGCCTCGTCGCCCACCCGTACGGGGGCCACCAGCGCCGTATTGCTGCCGATGAAGGCGCGGTTGCCGATGCTGGTCTTGTATTTGTGGACGCCGTCGTAATTGCAGGTGATGGTGCCCGCGCCGATATTCGTGCCCTCGCCGATGTCGGCATCGCCGAGATAGGTGAGGTGATTGGCCTTGGCCCCTTTGCCCAGGCGGGCCTTTTTCAGTTCCACAAAATTGCCCACATGGGACTGCTCCTCAAGCACCGCGCCCGGGCGCAGCCGCGCGTACGGCCCCACCAGCGCCCCCGCGCCCACCTGCGCGTCCTCAAGATGCGAGAAGGAGCGCACCTGCGCCCCGGCTTCAATGCGGCAATCGCGCACGACGCAATGCGAGGCCACGCTGCCGCCGCGCCGTATGACCGTGCGCCCGTAGATTTCGCACGGGCCGGTGAGCTCCGCCCCCGGCTCCACCTCGGCCAGCGGCCCCACCCGCACCATATCCGGCGCGTGCAGGATGACGCCGGACGCCAGCAGGCCGTCAACAATGCTGGCGCGCAAATGTTCTTCCATGCGCGAAAGCTCCGCCGGGGAGTTCACGCCCATGAGGGCCTCGTCCCGCCCGCAGCGCACGCCGCTGACGGTATAGTTTTCCGCCACGGCAAGGCCGATGAGGTCGGTAATGTAGTATTCCCCGCTGTTGTTGCTGTTGCTCAGGCGGGGCAGCAGGCTTTCCACGGCGGCTAGGCTGCAGTAGTACATGCCCGCGTTGACCTCGCCTGTGGCGGGACCATAACGCGCCGGGTCATAGTCCTTGGCTTCCACTATGGCCTGAACCCGCCCCTGCGCGCGCACCACACGGCCGTACGCGCCGGGATTGTCCAGCTCAATGGTGGCGAAGGCCAGGTCCGCCCCTGCGGCTTCCGCCATGAAATCGCGCGCCAGGCGCTCGGAGAGCAGGGGCGTGTCGCCGTTGACCACCAGCAGATGCGTGCAGCCGGCTTCCGTCAGCGCAGGCAGGGCGCACATCAGCGCATGGCCGGTGCCCAGCTGCTGCTCCTGCAGCACAAAGCGGGCGTCGGGAAAGGCGGCCTCAACCAGTTCCGCCCTGTGCCCCGCCACAATCCAGATGTCTTCGGCAAAAATGGGGCGCAGCGCCTCCATGACGCAGGCGAGCATGGGCGCCCCCAGCAGCGTCTGCAAAACCTTGGGCCTGTCGGAATGCATGCGGGTGCCCTTGCCCGCCGCCAAAACCAGCGCCGCGTTCTTCGGCATGTATTTCTCCTTGTACTCCGCCCTGCCGGCGGAAGTCCTTGTACGCAGAGCAATAGCCCCTTGCCGCAAAAACGGCAAGAGGACGCCGTTCCGCAACCCGGGGACCGGAACGGCGCGCCGGCGCGGGGCCGCACCCCTTGCCGCCGTGGCGTCGCCCCCGCAGATGCCGATGGCAGGCCGTGACCGCCGCTGTCTGTCACGCCGCGGCACAGGATGCGAATGTTCTTTTGAATTTCACGCTGCTATCCAGTTTTTCTACACTTATGTTGAAAATTGGAGGCTACAATATAATTCAATGAATTCATCATACTATGACTTTTTCTCAGCTTGCGCTCTGATTTGGGCTGGCAGGTCATGCAATTTTCGGGCATATTCGGCTGTGGAAAATCGGGCGGCCCGGTGCATTGCGGCGTGGCCCGGTTCATGCGCCAACGTTTACCACCACTGGAGGGTTAGGATGAAACGTATCGTTGCGTTGCTTGCCGTCATGGGTCTTGTCTGCGGCATGGCTCTCAGCTTCGCGCCCAAGGCCGAAGCCGCGACCACCATCAGAATCGCCGGCATGAAACCGGAAGGCGAGCCCGAAACCATCGGCATGCACAAATTCGGCGAATATCTGGAGCAGCTTTCCAACGGCAAATACAAGGTGCAGGTCATCCCCAACAGCCTGGCCGGCAAGGAAGACAAATACATTGCCGACACGCGGCGCGGCGCCCTGCAGATGTGCGCCACCGGCACGCAGACTTCCGCCATCCACCCCGCCATGGCCATGCTGGAAACGCCCATGCTGTTTGACAATCTGGATCACGCCCGCCGCGCCATGAACGGCGGCAAGACCTTCCAGCTGATCAACGAGGGCTTCCCGGAAAAGTCCGGCCTGCGCACCATGAACGCCTTCCCCCT
This sequence comes from Desulfovibrio desulfuricans, assembly GCA_015062205.1. Lineage (GTDB taxonomy): Bacteria > Desulfobacterota > Desulfovibrionia > Desulfovibrionales > Desulfovibrionaceae > Desulfovibrio > Desulfovibrio desulfuricans_D. The sequence continues at coordinate 23,182 of SUVB01000019.1, read as the reverse complement.
GGGCTTCCGCCACTTCTACACCCGCAAGCCCCTGAAGAGCGTGGCCGACCTCAAGGGCCTGAAGCTGCGCGTGCCCAACATCACGCTGTACACCACCTTTGCCAAGGAGTGCGGCATCAGCGGTCAGGCCATGCCCTTCGCCGAAGTGATGACCTCCCTTGACCAGGGCGTCATTGACGGCGGCGACAGCCCGCTGGCCGACATCGTGAGCACCAAGATGTACGAAAAGGCTCCGGAAATCACCCTTTCCGGCCACATTCTGGTTATCCACGCCCTGTACATCAACGAAAAGTTCTACCAGTCCCTGCCCGCGCAGGACAAGAAGTGGTTTGACGAAGCCGCCAAGCGCTCCGCCGACGACCTGTGGGAAATGATGAAGGGCATTGACCAGAAGGCCAGGGAAACCATCCTCGCCCACAACGGCCACATCACCACGCCTGACGAGGCCTTCCGCAACCACCTCAAGGAAGCCGCCAAGCGCACCTGGAAGCTCTTCTACGACACCGTGCCCAACGCCAAGGAAATTCTGGAAAGCGCCGACGCCTACCGCGACGCGAAGTAATCCCCCTTCTTCTGCGGGCCGGGAAGCTGCGGCTTTCCGGCCCGCAGTGTAAGCAACATCGCCGCATGTCCGGGCGTGGGCGGCCCCTGCGGCGGTTTGCGCGCACGACGCCCGCCGGAACCACTGTTCTGTTGCCGCGGCGGCACAGACATAGCGACGCTCAGAGGTTCACATGCAAGATTCGGAAACCAGAAATCCTGATGGCGCGACCGCCGGGCTGCCGCCGGAAGCGGCCCCCCGCAAGGAAAATATTGTACAGCTGCTTTTTGAAGTATTCTGCGCCTGTATCTTTCTGGGCATGATCGGACTGGTGTTTTACAACACCTTCCTGCGCTACGTGTTTTCCTCCAGTTTTCCGCCCAGTGAGGAATGGGCTCGTTTTCTCTTTATTTACATCACGTTCTTCGGAGCTATTGAGGCATTTATCCACAAGAAGCACATCGCCGTGGATCTGCTGGTCTCCGCACTCAAGGGCGCTTCAAAGAAAAGCATGAACATTCTCGCCTCGCTGTTCAGCATTGCCGCCCTTGGCCTGCTGCTCTACGGCGGCGTCATCAACGTCCTGCAGACCATGGACACGTACTCCGTGGCCACCGGGGTCAACATGGCCTTCATCAACGGCACGCTGCCCATCATGGCCCTGGCCGCCATGGTGGTGGAACTGCGCTCGCTGCTGGGCATTCTCCGCAGGCCGACCTCTTCATTTCAAAAGGGCTAGGAGCGCGGCATGGAACTTTTCATTTTTCTCGGCACGCTCTTCTTCTTCATGTTCTTGGGCATTCCCCTGGCCCTGGTGCTGGTGCTCTGCGCCATCGTGCTCATGTGGCATTCGGGCATGTGGGAAGCCATGCTCATCCCCGGCAGCATGCTGGACGGGGCCAACAACTACCCGCTCATGGCCATACCCTTCTTTGTGTTTGCCGGAGAAATCATGGCCGCGGGCGGCCTTTCCAAACGCGTGGTGCAGCTGGCCCAGCTCATGATCGGGCGGGTGCGCGGCGGTCTCGGGTATGCCGCCATCATCTCCAGCATCATCTTTGCCGGGCTCATGGGCAGTTCAGTGGGCGAGGCGGCGGCCCTGGGCGGCCTGCTGCTGCCCATGATGCGCAAGGTGGGCTACCATCCCGGCCGCGCGGGCGCGGTCATCGCTTCGGGCGCCATCCTCGGCCCCATCATCCCCCCCAGCACCAACTTTATTCTGCTGGGCGCGACCGTGAGCGGCCTTTCCATCACCAAACTGTTCATGATCGGCCTCATGCCGGGCATCTTCATCGGCCTGGCCCTCTGCGTCGTGTGGTACTTCATTGTGCGCCGGGACGGCTACAACGAGACCATCACCTTTACCCGGCAGGAGTCCGTACGCATCATCTTTGACGCCACGCCGGCCTTCCTCATGCCGGTGCTGCTGCTGGGCGGCATCCGCTTCGGCGTCTTTACGCCCACCGAGGGCGGCGCGTTCGCGGCCATATACGCCATCCTGGTCTGCACGCTCTACTACCGCGAGCTCTCCTTCCGCGAGCTTCTGCGCGTGAGCGCCCGGGCCGCGCGCACCACCTCGGCGGTCATGCTCATTGTGGCCACGGCCTCGGCGGTGGGCTACTTCATCACCATCGCGCAGATCCCCGACCAGATGACGAAGCTCTTCACGCCGCTCATCGACAGCCCCATCCTGCTGCTGCTGTGCATCAACGTCTTCCTCTTCCTCATCGGCATGGTCATGGACCTGACGCCCAATATCCTGATCTTCGCGCCGGTGTTCTACCCGCTTATCACACAGGCCGGCATTGATCCCTATTACTTCGGCCTGCTCTTCATCCTGAACCTGGGCATCGGCGTCATCACGCCGCCCGTGGGCACGGTGCTCTACGTGGTCTGCGGCGTGGGCAATGTGAAGTTCAGCGACCTGACGCTCAAGCTCATCCCCTTCCTGGCGGTGGAGGCGTTCATGCTCTTCCTGCTGCTCTTCTTCCCCAAGCTGTCCATCGTGCCCATGAACTGGCTCATGGGCGGCAACTGACCGGAACCGCCGCTATTGCACGACCTGCAAGCCGTCCCCCACCCGGGGGGCGGCTTTTTTTACGCCTGCCGGGCGAGCTGGACAGCTTGCGGCGTTCCGGCGCGAGCTGTATTATGGTGGACAGGCTGCAAGCCGGGGAACGGCACCGGGCCGCGACGCATGCTGCGGACGCGGGCCGACGCCTCCCCCCCCACCCAGCAGACAAGGGAGAACACACCGTGCTGATACGTGAACCCGTGGCCGCCGGACGCTTTTACCCCGGCAGCGCAACGGCCCTGCAGGCCGAAGTGCGGGCCTGGCTCGCGCGCGGCGCCTCCTCCGGCACGCCCGAGTGCGGGGCAAGGCCGACCGGCCCTCTGCACGGCGTCATGCTGCCCCATGCGGGATATGTGTACTGCGGTGCGGTCATCGGGGCCACGCTGGCCGCGTCCTGGGCCGATCCCCGATCAGGGAGGGACATACCGCGCCGCCTGCTTGCGCTCTGCCCCAACCACACCGGAATGGGCCATCCGCTGGGCGTCTGGCCGGAGGGATTCTGGCGCACACCGCTGGGCGACACGGCCGTGGACGCGGAACTGGCCGACGCCCTGTGCGCCTGCGGAGGCGGCTTCGCCGCCGACACGGCCTCCCACGCGCATGAACATTCCATTGAGGTGCTGCTGCCCTTTCTGCAATATCTGGCGGGCGGGGACGTCGCGCCGCTGCGCATCACGCCCGTCTGTGTGGGCGTGGGCAGCGCTGCGGCGTTGCGCGCGGCAGGGCCGGCCCTGGCCGATGTCCTGCGTCGGCAGACGACCGGCGGCGAGGCTGTAGGCATTGTCGTCAGCTCGGACATGAATCACTATGAGGATCAGGAAACCACGCTGCGCAAGGACGCCCGCGCCCTCGCCAAGCTCCTGTCCTGCGACGCTGACGGCCTGCTGGACGTCACCCGGCGCGAGCGCATCACCATGTGCGGGGCCGCACCCATGTCTCTGGCGCTGTTCGCCGCGCGGGCGGCGGGCACGCCCTGGGCGGAACTCTGCGCCCACGACACCTCGGCTGCGGCATCCGGCGATGCGCGTCAGGTAGTGGGGTATGCCGGGGTACGCTTCGGCTGGTCATAAAACTCCGACTCCGTGCGGCACGGCGGTTCCGGCCGACAACAGAACAAAGGGGATTTTCATGAAAGTCTGCATTGCCTATATGCACGGCAAGCCGGTCATGCTGGAATTGCGGGACGGCATCGCCTATATTGACGGCGAACCACAGCCCATCAAATACCTTGAGGAGGCGCAGCTGCAGGAATTCAGCGACGCCATCCAGGCCATCCCCTACAGTGAGGATCCCGGGTATGAGGCCCTGGTCAACGCCAGGCGCGCGGCCTTTATCGCGGAACTGCTGGGCCGGGCCGTGGGCGACGACTGCATCACTCTGCTGACCCACATCCTTGATCATGTGCACTACGATGTGCTGGAGTACCTTGGAGAAACAGGGGAAGAGGAACACTGACGCGAATCCGCCTGAAACGATGTGCTCTGCCGCGCACGCCATCTTGTAATAAAGAGTTCTACTATTGCTGTTGCCGTAATCGCAGTCTGCCGCGCCTTTTGCGCACAAGTCCTCCCGGCATCCAAGTTGGCCGGGGCAGCCCCGTTTTCTGTCATTCCGTGATCATCGGTCGAGGCGACCATGCGGCATCCTCCCCTGCAGGCTCCCCTGCTCTGGCAGACATATCTGGGCTTCTGGATCGCGGGCGTCGCCGCCGCGCCCTGGCCCCTTCCCGCCGCTGTCTGCGCCCTGCTGCTCTTCTGGGCCGACGATCGTCTGTGGCGCCGCCCCCGGGCGCTCTTGGCTCTGTGCTGTCTGCTGGCCGGGCTGCTGACGGCCCAGTGGCTGCTTTTCGGCGCGCCCCTGCGCACGGCCCTGCCGTCCCCGGATGCCGCCGACATGCCCGCTCCCGGGCGCCTGTGCGGCGCGGTGCGCGATGTGCGGGGCCTGCCGGACAACCGCCTGCGCATCCTGCTTGCGGAAGTGCGCCCCGCTGCGGAGCACGACGAGGCGGCCGGCAGCGGGCCTTCCCTGCCGGGTCTGGCCCTGTGGACATGGGAAGCGCCTGCATCCGGCATTCCCCTCCCGGGACAGACGGTCTGTCTTTCCCGCCGTCTGCTCCCGGCTGCGGGCTTCGTCAATGAAGACCTGCCCGACTGGGGGCTGCGGTCAGCCGCGCAAGGCGTGCGCCGACGGTTGTGGAGCAGGGGCGACGCGGGCGCTCCCCGCGTGTACGGCACCCCGACGCTCTCCGCCCGCTGGCGCGAAACCCTGCGGCAGGATTTCCTGCGCGTTCTGCACCCCGCCGGAGCGCGGGCCGGAGAGTCTTCACCGGAGCAGCTGCGGCAGGACACGTCGCGCGTCACGGCAGCAACACTCGCACAGGGCAAGGCCATCCTGCCCGCCCTGCTGTTCGGCGACCGCCGGTACCTGCGTCAGGAAACGCTGGACAATTTCGCCGCCGCCGCACTGGCGCACAGCCTTGCCCTGTCGGGCCAGCATCTGGCCGTGGCCGGACTGGCCGGGCTGCTCTGCATTCTGGCCGTTGCGCGGCTTCGCCCGGGCTTCTACCTGCGCCGTCCCCGCATGGTCCTGACGTTGACGGCCAGCCTGCCCCCGGCGCTGCTCTATCTCTGGCTGGGCAATGCGCCTGCCTCCCTGCTGCGGGCCGCCGTCATGCTGGCGGCGCTGGCCATCCTTGTGCTGCGGGGCAGCCCCCACACCACGCTGGACGCGCTCTGCGCCGCCCTGTTCTGCATTGTCGTCGCCGCGCCGTTGAGCGTGCTGGATACAGGACTGCAACTTTCCGCCCTGTGCGTCGCGACCATCGGCCTTTCCCTGCCGTGGCTGCGCTGTTGCGATCCCTTTTCCGGCAGGACGGCGGAGAGAGGCCCCGCGGCGCCGCCCGGCCGCCTGCGCCGCATCCTGCGGGCGCTGCTGCGCATCCTGCTTATTTCCCTGGTCATCCAGACGGCGCTGCTGCCCGTAAGCCTGCTGCTTTTCGGCAATATGGGGCACTGGTTCGCCCTGAACGTCCTCTGGCTGCCGACGGCGGACATGCTGGTGCTGCCCGCTGCGGCTCTGGGACTGCTCCTTGCCGCCCTGGGGCTCGACATCCCGGCCCGGCTCGCACTGGAACTGGCCGCCATGCCTTGTCAGTGGCTGGTGGACGGCCTGACCTGGCTGGACAGTGCGGGCTGGCTGCAGAGTCCGGCCCTGCTGCGCCCGCACTGGACTTCCCTGCCTGCCTATGCGGCGCTGCTGACGGCGCTGGCGGCGCGGGCAGGGCGCACGGCCTTCCCGCCTGCGGCGCGGCGTCTGCTGACGGCGGGCGTGCTCCTGCTCTGCGTGGGGCCGCTGCTGCGTACGGCGGACCGTCTTTCCGGCGCCATCCGTCTGGATGTGCTGGACGTGGGGCAAAGTCAGGCCCTTGCGCTGCGTCTGCCGGGGCATGCGCGCCTGCTGCTGGACGGCGGCGGCAGCGCATCCCCCCGCTTTGACCCCGGCCGCATGCTGACGGGCCCGGCCCTGACCCGCAACGACGCGCCCCGGCTGGCCGCCGTGCTCAACAGCCATCCGGATCTGGACCACATGGGCGGCCTGCTGTACGTCCTGCGCCATTTCGACGTCGCGCACCTGCTGGACAACGGCCGCGACGGCAAGGGCGAGTCAGGGAGACAGTGGGCCGAACTGCGCCGCAGGCATCATGCCCGGCCGCTGCGCCGCGGCGACGTGCTGCTGACGGGCGACCCGCAACTGCGCCTGGAAATATTGCATCCGCCCGCCGACGAAGGGGATGCATGGAAGGGCAACAATGCTTCTGTGGTGGCCCGGCTTGTCCGGGGCGGCCGGGGACTGGCCCTGTTCATGGGCGATGCGGAACGTCCCGTGCTGCGACGGCTGCTCGACAATGGCGACGACCTGCAGGCTGAGGTGCTGATAGCGCCGCATCACGGTTCACGCACGGGCTTTCTGCAGGAATTCTACGAGGCGGTGCGCCCCGGGCTTGTGGTGGCCTCCTGCGGAACGGCCAACCGCTACGGCTACCCCGCAAAACAGCTGCGCGCATGGCTTGCCGCCCGGGACATTCCGCTCGTGTACACGGGGCGCGACGGCGAGACGCGCATCACCTGGTCGGGCGGGAACTTCACATGGCGCACCGCGCGCATGAACCGCAGTGCCGCAGCGCCCCGCCCCTGCGCAATGCCGCCCCGTTCCGGGACAGAGTAACCTGAAGAGGCGAAGACGCAGATTTTGCGTTTTGCAACAACGCAAAGGCGGTTTCTATCCGGTCGCAATGGCTGTGTACGCGTTACATTGATCATACGCTTGCAGAAAACGCATAAAATTGATATGGTAAATAAAAAATGTAATCAGCACTGCAAAAGCCACGGCTCAACAGCGCAGACAGCCAAAGGACATGTCATGGCTGACAATTCCAAGTTTACACAAACCGTACGCAGGCTCATGCAGGCCCTGGAGGTCAACAGCGACGCGGAACTGGCCCGCGCTCTGGGCATCACCCCGCAGTCCGTCAGCGGCGCGCGCAAGCGCGGCGAAGTCCCTCCGGCGTGGATACAGGCCTGCGCGGAACAGACGGGCGTCAATGCTCACTGGCTGTTTTTCGGGCGCGGCCCCATGTACCTGCCGGAAGCCGCCGAAGGCGAACTGCCCAGTGTGCAAGCCGACTGCGAAACCGACCTCATCACCGTGCCGCTGGCCGAAGCGCGGCTTTCCGCCGGGACGGGCAGCCTTGAGGTCAGCAGTCGCAGCGAGGGCGGCTACGCCTTCCGGGGCGATTTTCTGCGGCGCAAGGGCAATCCGCGACGCATGGTGCTCATGCGCGTTTCGGGCGACAGCATGGTGCCGGAAATTTTTGACAATGACCTGGTGCTGCTGGACAGGGGGCAGACAGAAATCAGCCCCGGCCGCCTCTATGCCGTCGGTTTTGAAGACGCCATTTATATCAAACGCATCGACAAGCTGCCGGGCAAGATCATCCTGCACAGCGTCAACCCGGCCTATCCGCCCGTCAGCCTTGACCTGCGGGGAGACTGCGCTGACCAGTTCCGGGTTATCGGCCGCGTGCTCTGGTCCGGCCGGGAGTACCGGTAGCGCAGAGCCGGCGGCTTTTTGCCGAAAGCCGCGCGCCACCTCCGTTGCGCCGCCCGTCATGGCAGCGGACGTGCGGATGGCGACAGCAGCACGGCACTGCGCAATGCCGCCCCGGGGTCGCAGGCGGGCGGTGTCGCGTCGCGGTGCTCCGCCCCGCCGCCTGACAGAGATTGCGTACAGTTTTCCTGCATGGAGCCCACATGAAACCGCTTTTCCTCCACACCTGTCGCCGCATTTTTCCGGCAGCGGCCGTTTTGGCGTTTGGCGCGCTGCTGCTGCCGCCTCCGGCCTTGTGGGCCGGAACGGCGGCAGACGCCGCAGCGCGGGGGAATGCATCAGCCGCCGCGCCCCCGGCAACAGCCGGCCAGTCCCCCGATGTCCTCGGCGGGGTACAGCCTTCGGCTTTCCTGCCTGCCGCGTCGTCCCCCTCCGGCAATGCCGCAGCAGCTTCCGGGAGCACGCCGGAAGAGAACCCGGGCGAAAATATGCCTGACGGGGATCAGGTCGCGCCGCCGGAGAGTCTGTTCAGCCTGACGTATCAGGCATGCATGGATGCGGCGGAAGGCGCGGCCACCGCCGTGCAGGACTGCATGAATACGGAACTGGAGCGGCTGGAGCGGCATGTGGAGGTTCAGCGGGCGCTGCTGGCCGCGGTGCTCCCGCAGGAACGCGCTGCGGCATGCCGCGAGGCGCTGGAGGCATGGGACACGCTGCGCAAAAGCGGTTCCGCCGCCATGTTCGACCCGCATGGGGGCACGCTCTCGCCCTTGGCGGCGTCACTGTGGTATCTGGAACAGACGGCGCGCATGGCCCGCTGGCTGGACACGTTGCGGGAAGTCTCCGACGACGGATAGCGCATCTGGAATGTGCCGCCCGCATCACTTCGTACTGTTTATAATTACTATCAGTATGTTATACGCATAGTTGCATTCCACTTTTGCCCCCAGCCCGAAGGCGGCAGTGCGCCAGCCGTGGCAGTTCTCCCCGCCTTTCTTCCCCCTGATTGCAGACATGTTCAGGAACTGCCGCATACTGCCGGTTCTGCGGATTTTGTACCGAGCCAATTGAATTTTTTCTTGCGCCCCAATCCCCTTCCGAATATTGTGAATCTTTATAAAGACGGACATTTTTTGCCCGGTTACGCTCATGCCCCCCGAGGATAACTCCATGAAAGACAGGCGGATGTCGGAACAGGAACTTCTTGATTCCCTGGATATCGCCCTGCGGGACAACCACATCTATCCGTGCTACCAGCCGCAAATCAACCACAGCACCGGACGGATGGTCGGTGCGGAAGCGCTTATGCGCTGGAAAAATCCCGATTGCGGCATGCAGTATCCGTCAGACTTTATCCCTTTGCTGGAAAGAAACGATTTGCTGTATCTGGCAGATATCCATATTTTTAAAATGGTTTGCATATTCCTGAGAAAATGCCTCGACGAAGGGCTTCCGCTCATGCCGATCTCGGTGAACATGTCTCGATATGATATTTACCGGCATGAATATGTGGATGAAATTGAAATGCTGCGAGTACAATACGCAGTACCTGTCAAATACCTGCGCATTGAAGTCACGGAATCGTCAGCCATTGGCGGCATGGAGCTTATGAAGGACGTCATTTCGCGTCTGCACAAGCTCGGCTACATTGTCGAGATGGATGATTTCGGCAGCGGCTACTCTTCCCTGAACATCCTGAAAGACCTTAATGTGGACATCATCAAGCTGGACATGAAATTCCTGAGCGGGGAAGTCGGCAACCGCGGCGGCATCATCCTCAACTCCGTCGTGCAGATGGCCCGGTGGCTGGGAACGCCTGTCATTACCGAAGGCGTGGAAACCATGGAACAGGCCGAATACATGAAAAGCCTCGGGTGCAATTACATCCAGGGGTATCTGTACGCCAAGCCGCTGGAAGAGAAGGATTTCATTGAAAAAATCGGGCAGGTTGAACACGAGGCCATCACCCCCGCCCTGGAATTCATCAAGGCCGTGGATGCGGGCAGGTTCTGGGACCCGTCTTCCATGGAAACGCTCATCTTCAACAACCTTGTGGGCGCTGCCGCCATTTTCACCTACAAGAACGGGGAAATGGAAGTCATGCGCGTCAACAAGAAATACCTGCGTGAACTCGGCATGAACATGACCGAAAAGGAGACCGTCGCCATTCGTCCATGGGAATGCTTTGACGCGAAAAACCGGCAGGTTTTCGACAGCGCCGTCCGCAGGGCCATTGAGTCCCGCGAGGAGGTATCCTGCGAAACATGGCGCAATATCTGCTCAAAATCCTGCGGCAACGACAAAATCTGTGTATGCACCGAGATGCGGGTCATCGGCAGTGCCGGGGAACAACATCTCATCTACGCCCTGGTGCATAATATCACCAATGAGAAAAAACTCTTTAACGAGGTGTTCAGCAGCGAGCGCCGCTTCCGTTTTGCCAGCGAGCAGGCCAATGTCTATGCCTGGGAATACACGGTGGCGACAAAACAGATGCGACCGTGTTTTCGCTGCATGCGCGACCTCAACCTTCCCCCCCTGCTTGAAAATTACCCGGAACCGGCCATCGAAGCGGGCATCTTCCCCCAGGATTACGCGGATATGTACCGCGACTGGCATCGGCAGATCGCCGCAGGCGTGCCGCATCTTGAAGCAGTTATCCCGCTCACCGTGGGCAGGATTCCCTTTCATGTCAGATACACCACGGAATTTGACGAAAACGGCCGTCCCCTGAAGGCCTACGGCTCGGCAACGCTTGTGGTGGATGCACAGGAACAGCCGCAGGCCCAGGAAGAACCGGTTCCCGGTCACTTCCGGAGACGGGCGCTGCACCGCCCTGCCCGAAGCCGGAGACGCCCGTCCGCGTAGGCCTGCCCGCCTTCCCCCTTTCGGTTATGCCGCCCCCTGTGAACATAATGTGCAGGCCCGGGGCAAGGCGGAAAACATCTGCAGGCATCAGGCGGGCCCGGGCATCCGCATCACGTTCTGCTCACCCGTTGCTGCAATCTTCTTCAGCAGCAGGCCCGTCCGCCTTGGCAGCGGGCGGGCCTGCGCGCCATGCACATTGCGACGGCTCCTCCGCGGCGCGAACACGTCCGGCCGAAGGCGCGTCCCTGCGCCGCCGCGAACGATGCCGTCCACCATCACGCAGTTCTCCGGCCTGCCGACAGCCGTGCAGAACAGGCGGCAGCTGTCGTCCCGCCCCCCTGCGGGACCGCGGCAGGCCGTGCAGGCACGGAGCCGTGAAGCAGGTTCAGGGATGCCGACGCATGCCGTCCCGTTCATGCGCTGTCAGCGCCGGGAGCATTCCAGCCGCACCAGCGTCCACGAAGGCTTGCCCTTCCATTGGGCGGGCTGGGCCGCAGCCGTGCAGACGCCGCCGCTTTGCGAGGCGTCGTCGAGGAGATACAGTTCCCCGCGCATGTGCACCAGGCCGTCCGCGCCGGTTTCGGCCTCCTGCACACGCACATGGTAGACGGCCTCGCCGTCCGCGCCGTCGAAATGATAGCGCGCGCCGTCATAGTGACAACGGATGTGGTCATTCTGCACATCGCCGTGCGCCGTGAACATGTACCCGAAGTAGCGCCGGATGCTCTCCGTCACATGCGCGCCGTCCAGCGTCAGCCCGCCCCAGGGGCAGCCCCTGACGGCGCACGGCCGGATGCGCGACTTGTAATTGTTGACATAGTTGTGCCAGATGCCGAAACGGATCATTTTCTCCGGATGCTGCGGATCCAGAAAGTCCCGGCTGTCAATATCACATAGCCCCAGCTCCGTGAAGTTGGAGAGGAATACGCCCATTTTCTTCATCTGCGCGGGGGAAAATTCCCCTGCCGCGCAGAACGAGCCCGCGCCAAGCAGCAAAACGGCGGCCAGACACAGTGACACTGCGGCACAACAGGAACGTTGCATGCAGCGCTCCTATCTCTTGGGGCACTGCGCGCCCACCCCGCCAAGCTGCTTGGCGAACTTGTCGGCATCCGTCTTGTAGTTGAATTCGGACATGACGTAGGTATTCTTGCCGCGCGCAGACTGCATCTGCTTGGGATCGCGGTTGTCCACCTCTATCTTGCCGTTGGCGCAGTACACGTAGTATTTGCCGGCCATGGCACCGGCGGCGCAGAACAGGGACAGGGCCAGCACTGTCAGGGCAATGCACAGGTTTTTCATCATCAGTTCCTCCTTTTCCGGTTAACGCACGCCACCGCCGCTTGCGGGTGCGTGCGCATGACACCTTTTCATTACCTCACCGCATCCGGAAGCCCGGCGCCGTAAGCAGCGAGCCGTCCTTGCCGCTGATGGCCGGGCACCAGAGCTCCGCCCCCATGCCCACCTCGGCAGTCACGCACAGGGGGGCAGGTTTTCCGTCATCATGACGCGGAAGGTATAGGTTTCGCCCTTGCGCATCTTCCGGAGGTCCAGCTCCTTGCCGAGCCGGGGCCGCCCGTCTTCCCACACGCCCTCCACGGCGTTGAGGATAAACGTGCAGTCACGCAGGGCGTGCAGGGTGAAGGCCGTGCCCTGGTCATTGACGTCGCCCTGCTCAATGGCCGCCACAGCCTGATCCCCCTCTTCCGCGGCCCCGGCGGCAGGCGCGCCCGTCGCCAGAAAGCACAGCAACACCGCCGGCGCCGCGAGCCGCTTCCACAATTGTTGCGTCATGACTTCACCTTCCCGCGTTTGATTGTTCAGCACGCCCGGAAGCGCACGGCGCCCCTTTCGCCCGCACTGCCTGCCCGTGGCGCGCCGGGGTGGAGTTGTTTCATCGCAGTGCGCATGCTGTCATGCGGCCGGTGCCGCCGGGGGCGTGGAAGCGCCCTTGTTGCCGCGGCCTTTCATGTAGAGCAGGGCCACCAGCAGGGCGGCCACGGCCAGCATGGCGCCGCCGATCGCGGGCCGGAAACGCAGCCAGGCGACAGCCATGATGAGCAGCGACCAGGCCAGGCCCAGCAGCAGGCTGAACAGCGCCGTGCCCGCCCCCACAATGCTGCCGAGCATGGGGATGACGCCGGCAAGGACCGCCAGCGGCGCGAAGACGCAGCGCAGCCCGCCGATGACGAGCACCGTGCCCAGCGCGCGGAGAAGCCATGTGATGATTTTGTTCGAGGTGTGTTCGTCGGCGTACATCTCTTCCATGCTCGCCTCGCCCATGGAAAGAATGCTGACGCTCTTGCCGTTGGCCGCCTTGAACCTGTCGAAGGTATTGCCGGCGACCTTGGCGATGATGCTGACGGTGGCCGGCGGCGTCATGGTGAAGAAAACGCGCACGTCGCCCACCTGCGGCACGGCGGGCGACGCGCCGAGATAGAGCATGTTGCCCTGTTCGTGCACGACCGCAGGCAGACTGTCGGCGGGAATGCGGTCCACATCGGCGGTGCGCGCGCCCGGCCCGGCAGCCCCGGCTGCGCGGACAAGCTCCGGATGCGAGCGCAGCATGTTGCGGGCCAGCCGAGCGCGCGCCGCACTGTCCAGAGCCACATTGAAGGGCTGCTCCCCGCCGATGGACCGGACAAAAAAGTCGGGAAGCCGATATGCGCCGAAACTTACATTGGACGCGTACAGGGTGAGGTCCCCCACAGCCAGCAGAACGCTGTTGACATGCCGGCTGCGGGCCTCAGCCACATGGAAATTGCCGGAATTCACAGGATGCCCGACCCACTCCGTAGTGTAGGAATAGGTGGTCACGGTTTCCTCACCGCCGCCGAGCTTCTGCCGCGTTTCCGACCTGGACGATTCCGTCCACTGGTAAAACTCCACAGTGCGCGCAAAGGCGATGCCCCTGCCGCCGATGCCGAACACGGGATCCGTGAGCACATCCTGCGTGTCCGCCGGGCCGACGGCATGCACCAGCCTGCCGTTGGCGGCGGCATCCACCCCGCGTATGTCTTCCAGTTCTTCGGTGACGCCCTGCGCCTCATTGAGCGCGTCACGCGTTTTCACAAAGTCTCCCTCATTCCACCACAGCAGACCCGTGCCGGCAATGATGAGCGCAATGCCCAGCAACACACCGCCCACGGATGCCCCCAGCCGGGAAAACCAGCTTCTGGACGTCGTAACCGTATACTCCATAACGCCCCCCGTCGAAACGCGCCCCAAACGGAACTTTTTCAGAATACCCTATCCGGCCTGCGCTGTCATCAGCGAACGGACGGGCAACACTTCCCTTTTTGACGTATGGTCCGCCCTGCAGGCGGGCGCATCCAGCCATGCGCCCAAGGCCGCTGAAATACGCGGCAAACCGCGCCGCAGGGCGCAGGCCTGCCCTCCACAATCGGCAAGGAGACGTTCTTCAACAGGTATGGACGTATTGCCGCTTCCGACTTATAGTTCTGCCGTTACATCTGTCGTGCCGCAGCGTCCCGCGCTGACGGAACAGGCGCAACTCACGCAAAGGAGGTTCCCGTGAACTGGAAAGTTCCGTCTCTTGTCCTCGCCCTGCCCCTCTCCGTATGTCTCGGCGCACAGCCCCTCCAAGCGGCCCCGTCCATCAAGATCGGCAGCACAACCGTTATCAAGGAAAGCCTGGACGCCAACGCGGAAAGCCAGCTCAAGGCCGCGTCCAATCTGTCAAAATTCACGCTGGAAGACGCCACTGACGCCGACCTTGCCAAACTGTGCGCCCTCTTTCCCGGCATGACGGAACTGAAGGTCGCGAAAGGCAAGCGCATCACGAACCTGGCCCCCCTGGCCGGGCTCAAGAACCTGAAACGGCTGGAACTGCGCGACTGCCAAGCTCCGGACCTGACGCCCGTGGCGGGCCTCTCAGGGCTCACCAGCATTAATGTGGATTCCACCATGGCCGACCTCGCCTGGATGGAAAAGCTCACTAACCTGACCAACCTTTCCGTGTCCTCCAAGGCGCTTGTTTCGCTCAAGGGGCTGCCCAGCCTGCCCAACCTCAGGCAGGCTTCCATCAACATGGGCAAACCCGACGATCTGACGCCCATTGTGGAGTCCCTCCCCAACCTGAAAACGCTCAAGCTCCACTATATCACCGCGCCCGCTGACCTCAGCCCGCTGACCAAGCTTGCGCAGATGGAGGACCTAGACTTCTACGGCGCCACCGTGAAGGACTTTTCCGTGCTGGCGGGCTGCCCCAAGCTCAAGAGGCTGACCTACTACGCCACCAAGGGCGCGGACTATTCCACCCTGGGCAAGCTGACGCAGGTGACGGAACTGTCCGGCGGCCTCTCCGAGCTCAAGGACATCGCCTGGATTGTCAACCTGCCCGGCCTGAAGAAGTTCACCCTCTTTGCCGAACCCATTGTGGACTACACGCCGCTGGCGCAGACCAAGCTGGAATACCTGAAGATCTGGTCCATGAAAGCGCCGGTTGACCTGACGCCCGTGGGCAAGATTGCCACGCTCAAGGAGTTGGTGTTCTGGTCTGTGGAGCAGGCCTCCGGCAGCAAGGCCCTTGTCGGGCTTACGGCGCTGGAAAAGCTGACGGTGAATGACTTCAACAAGCAAAAGGGCGGCGAGAACTTTGACCTTTCCGCCGCTTCCGGCTGGAAAAAGCTCAAGGAGCTTTCCATGCAGGCCACTGCGGTGGACAACTTCGCCGCCCTGGCCTCCTGCGCCGCCCTGGAACGGGTGAGCCTCACCAGGATGAAGGTGGACAGTCTGGCCCCGCTCAAGAAGCTGCCCGCCCTCAAATCCGTGCGCGTGACCAAGGGCTCCTTCCCCGACGCGGAGTTGCAGGGCTTCGCCCCCTCCGTCAAGGTGAGCCAGTAACCACATCCGGCCCGCCCCGCGCTTCAGGAGGAACCGCCGCCATGCTCCGTCGTCTCGTCCTGCCCTTGCTGTGCCTGTTCTGCCTCGCGGCCGGAGCCGCCATGACGTACGCCGCCCCCCTCGACGACAACGCCCCCCGCTACGCCAACCAGCGCTACGGCTTTTCCCTCGCCCTGCCGCCCGGACACTGGGACGCCGCAGAATCGGCCAACGGCGACGGTGCCGTGCTGCGCTCCCCCGACTGGCAAACGGTGGAGGTGCGCGCCTACGGCACCATGGGCTACGTCGTGCAGGAAAAAAACTTTGACGCGGCCCTGAAGGAAATGAAGGGCACATTCGCCCGCGTGGGCCATGCCGAAGTGGAGAAGCCGCGCGGCCGGTTCAGCCTGTGGGGGCAGAACAGCGAGGGCGCCGACATGTTCCTCTCCTGCTTCTTCGGCAGGCAGGCGGCCAATATTGTCATTGTCACCGCCCGGGCGGAAGGAGTCGCCATGGATTTTGAACACGTTGTCAGCGAAGTGCGGCGCAGTTTCAAGCCGGGCTTCTGAACATCCGGGATATCTCCATGCGGAAACACTTGCTTTGCTTTTCCGTGGCCTTCCTCTGCCACTGCGCGACGCTTCCCGCCTGCGCCGCGCCGACGGCGCTCACGCAGCAGGAAGCCGAACGCATCCTCCAGGACACCTTCACCATTGCCGGCTATGTGGGCCTGAAAGGCGAGGCGAACTATGCCGGCAAGCCGCAGAACATCATTGCTGCGGCCCTGTTCGGCGCCTTTGACGCGAAGATGGAATACGTCTTTGAGCAGGATCGCCGCAAGGAACAGGGGGAAAAGCCGCTGCCCGCGTCCGCGCCGCTGTTCACGGTGAACGGGCGCGCCCTCTCACCGGACCAGGTGCGCAGCCGCGACGACGCCCCAGCCCTGTTCAAGGGACTGCCCGAGCAGTACACCACCCTTGTCAGCCGCAAGGCCGTGGAACTGGCCGCCCTGCGCTACACCGGGCATGCCGTTGCGCGGCACGTGGCGCCCGATACGGGCTTTTTCGGCGACACCATCCTCAACGACAAAGGCTATTTTGTGTGCATTGACGGCCTCGGCGACCTGCCGGAGGAAGCCCGTCTCACGCAGGTGACGCCCAGGGGCGACGGCTTCACGCTCAGCGGGGAAATCCTGCAGGTCATGGGCGACGGGGAGGATGACGGGCCTGCCCGTTTCCGGCTGGAACTGACGCCCGGCGATGCTCCCGGCACATGGAAACGTCAGTACACGGCGACGTCGGGCAAGTAGCCTCCCTGCCTTGCCGCAAGGGCCGCGCTGCCGTCCGGCCCGTCATCCGGCTGCCGGGCGCTGCATGCCCGCGCGGAGTTCCATGCGCTTGGCCGACCTTGCAAAATCCGCGTCCGGCACGGTCGGGCAAGGCGTGAGAATCCGGCCGGGCAGCCCGGGGCACGCCGCCTGCGGCCGAAAGCCCCGGGCGTCATGGTTTGCGACCGGTGCAGGCGTACCGCTATCCAAACAGTCCTGCCCGCGCCTGCCGCACAGGACAGCGCCCTGCAGGGCGCAAGGGGGATTTTCATGCCGTGGCGTGCATTGCCGGAGATTCTGGCAGGTTCCCGCGTCTTCATCCAGACGCACGACTTTCCCGATCCTGACGCCATAGCCAGCGCTTACGGCCTGCAGCATCTGCTGCGCGGCTGCGGCATTGAGGCCCGACTCTGCTGCAGGGGGGCCATCGAACGCGCCTCCATGGCGCACATCATCAGGGCGTACGATATCCGGCTGCTGGAACAGAGCCATATCCGGGATATGGACGAACGCGACAAGATTGTCCTTGTGGACGGGCAGAAATTCAACGCCAACATGATGGATCTTCCGGGCGACGAGGTGGCCTGCATCGACCATCATCCCACCTTTGCCGCGTGCGAGTACCAGTACAAGGACATCCGGCAGGTCGGAGCCTGCTCGAGCATCATCGCGGAGTATTTCCTGCGCGGCGGCGTCCCTCTGGACACCGCGACGGCAACCATCCTGCTGTACGGGCTGCAGGTCGATACGGACAACATGACACGGGGCGTCGCCGAGTTGGATCTGGAGATGTTCTCCTTTCTGTACCGTCTGGCGGATCACGACATGCTGGACATGCTGGCTGCCAAAAGCCTGGAGTTCAGCGATCTGAAAGCCTTCGGCGCGGCCATTGAAAACATCCGGGTTTTCGGCAGGACAGGATTTGCGGGCATCCCCTTCGCCTGTCCCGATCCTCTGATCGCGCAGGTGGCGGACTTCATCCTCTCCCTGGCGGAGGTGGATGTGGCCGTCATCTATTCCCGGCGGCCCGACGGCATCAAGCTCTCGGCGCGCAGCACGACGTCATCCGTCCACAGCGGCAACATGCTGGCCGAAGTGCTGGCCGATATCGGCAGCGGGGGCGGTCACGCCCGCATGGCCGGAGGATTTGTGCCCGCCGACCGGCTGGACAGGCTGGGCGCGGACGACGCCCTGCGCGACGCCTGCCTGCAACACAGATTTCTGGAGTACCTGCAGGCCCATCTTGCGGAGACGCCGGAACAGTAAGCGCAGGGGAACGCCGACAGCGGCCGTCCCCATGTCGGCGTCCTGTTTTCCCCGGCGAAAAACCTGCCGGCGCGCCGCGCGGGCGACCCGCGCCTGCGCGGCCTGCCGGTTTGACGGAAAACGAACCTCTGCGCACCATCGCCCCCAGAACCTTGAGAGGGCTTCATGAAAGTCAAAATAGGCGAACTTGCCCGAATGACCGGCTGTCGGGCGGTCACCATCAGGTATTATGAAAAGGAAGGCCTGCTGCGCAAGCCGGAACGCACGGACGGCAACTACCGGCTCTATGGCGACAGGGAAATTGAGCAGCTTCGCTTTATCCGCCACTGCCGCCTGCACGGCATGAATCTTTCCGAAATACGGGATTTGCTGGCTTTCAGAGATAATCCCACCGTCAGCTGCGACTGGATCAACGCGCTCGTGGAGAAGCATGTCGCCAATGTGGACGCCCAGATAGCCGAACTGACACATTTGAAGGAGCATCTGCTGGCCCTGCTGCGCACATGTTCGGGCGGCAAGGGCAAGGAATGCGGCATCCTGAAAAGCCTCGACCACGGCGAGGAGTGCCCTTACTGCAAGAACCTCCACTGCGGGCATTCCGGTCCCGTCGCAGACATGCGCAACCACCGGCGGGGGCTGTCCCCGGCCGACTGACGCCGACCGCTCTGCGCATCCCGCGGCACTGCCGCGCGTCCGCCCCGTCGGCATTTTTTTTGCCTTCACCTGCCGACGAATATCTTGACTTCCGGCCCGGCATGACTGACAAAAACAACGGGAGGAGTGAAACATGGCAAACATGAGCCTTACATCCCCGACTGTGACCGGCGTGGACATGGTCATGCAGAATCTGGGCAACAAGCTCTCGCGCGGCATGGAACTCACGAGCGGCGAGCAGCTCATCCCCATCACCGTGGGGGCGCACAACGCCAATTACGCCTTCGGGCCGGACATGCGGCACTTTACGCTTTCCTCTCGCCCCTTGCCTGAAATTGCACAGGGGGCTCTTGCAGATTACATGAGTTGACGCCCTGCCGCCGGGCGCGCAGCTGACGCCATGTACCGTTCCGCACAGCCCTGACTGCGGTGCGGGCCTTGCGACCGCAGTCCTTCTGCAGGGACGGCGGTTGCGCCCCTGCTGCCGCGTCATGAGGCACGCCCGCTGCCCCTCGCGGGGAGGACGGCCTGCGCGGGGCAGGCAACACCTTGCCAATCCCCGAATTGTCGGGCATAGTTCGCCCTGAAAACGATTCCGGGCAGTTAGCTCAGCTGGTTGAGCACCGCCCTTACAAGGCGGGGGCCACAGGTTCAAGTCCTGTACTGCCCACCAAGGATTACAAGGGGTTGCGGGTCACGTCCGCAGCCCCTTACTGTTTGCACATACCAACTTGCACATACTGGGGCGGCCGTGGCAGGGCATCCATGGCCGCCTTTTTCTGCGCGTTTCGGACGTGCTGATAGTGTTGCAACACCATGACGGGTGACTTGTGGCCCATGAGCGCAGCCACCGTGCCGTAGTCCACACCGGCCGCAATGGCTTCCGTGGCAAAACCGTGCCGCAGATCATAGGGGCGTATGTGCCGGGTAATACCAGCCCGGCGCAAGGCCGCCGCCCATGCGGTCTTGATTTTCCGCACCGGCTTGCCGTGGTAGGTGACGACATAATCAATGCCCTGCTCTCTGTCTTGCATCTGCCAAGCCAAGAGAAGGGGTTTGATGTCTTCGCGGATCGGGATTTCCCGCCACGGCTCATCGTTTCCTTTCTGGGCATTCGGAACACGCATGATGCCGCCGTGAATATCCACATCCGCCCATTTGAGCCGCAACAGCTCACACGCTCCGACGCGCATACCAAAGTAATAGCCGAGTACCACCACCCGGCGTAGATGCTCCGGGGCTGCGTCATAGAGCTTTGACACCTCATCGGGCGTCGGCGGAATAAACCGCGCATGCTGGCCCATGGGCATCGGAGGGAACAGCGGCAACTCATTGATATAGCCGTTCCGATGCGCCCACCGCAGCACGGTTTGCACGATGCCGAGCTTTCTGCGGATTGTCGTGGGCTTGTTGCCTTTTGCAAGCATGCTTCCCTTCATTTCTGCCAAGATTTCCTTGCTGACCTTGGCGATTTCTATATCACCGTATTGTTGCAAGATAGCCTTGGACGCAGACATGGTTCTCTCAAGGCACGGCAGGCTAAAATTGCGCTCCCGAAGATACAGATAGAACACGCTTTCTAGGGTTTGCACTATCTGCTGCGAATGATGATCTCCGCTGCGCCTGAAAGAATCCCGTTCATATTTGAGCTGGTACTTGATGAAAGCATCCAGCTTTTCAGCTTCCTCCTTTGTTTCACAAGATTTACTTTCCATCGCGCCAGTAAATGGGTTCTTGTAATAAACAAAAAAGGGGCGTTTCCGCCCCCTCTGTTCACGAATTGCCATTTTTACACGCTCCCTATTGCGTGGGATGCTCCCGGTTGAACTCCGCAAAAAGATCATGTGCCGACCGTCCCTGAACGGGGCGCACAATTCTGGGCCGTCGGCGCTGCTCCTTCTGCTCCTGGGCTTCTGCGTGTAATATGTCCGCTACCCGGATAACAGCAGAGGTGCGCCAGCGCAAGCCGTGCCCCCGCCCCCGCCCCAAGTCAACAGGCTTGACGCCGTACTTTGCAAGGGTAGCGCGGGCCTGCTCCTCGGACATGCTCAATACCTGGCCGATTTCCTTCCTCCGCAGATACAAGGGTTCCATATATCAATCCTCTGCTGTGCAGCCCTTGCCGACAGCAAGGGCCTTTGAAAGCAACTGTTTTTCAGGTGGAAAAAAGGTTTTCTCCGCCTCCACAAGCGAACAGCGATATTCGTTCACGTCATCCCGGTAGACCAAGGCAGGACACGGCGGTGTGGCATCTGGCATTATTACATGGATACCTTCGCAACACTCGGATTCACAGCAGCGTCCGCAGTGTGTGCATGGTTCTCCAAGTTTTGCTTTGGGCGGACGGTGCATTACCCTTCCCCCACCGGGGGCTGAATTGGGCCAGCCATATAATCATTGTCTGGCAAACCGTCGTTCAGTTCAGCAGCCAATTCTTTATCCACGGGAATTACATGCTGCCGCTGAATCCGATTTTTATGCCAGTACCAGCCCTCGGTCTTGGGAGCGGAGCGCATCCACCGCAACTTTCGCGGCAGCTCATTCCAAACTGTTACCGCATCGACTTCCGTGCTTTCACAAGGGCCGGACATGCCGCAAGTGAGGCACTGCACAAAATACACACCCGCTACGTCGTCAAGGATTGTTTCGAGGTTTTCCGCCTCACAGTGAGGGCAACGGGCGGGCTGAACATCATTCATCGTCGGGCTCCTTTGCGGCTCGCTCTATCGTCGCATCCACGGCGGCGCGAGACTGGGCCAAAATATCTTGCGGAATCTGGTCATGTCCAGGCCATGCCAGCAATGCTTGCAGCGCTGCAAGCATTGCTGGTGCAGCAGCCCTTACACGGGCACGGGCTTGTTCTTCTGCCCATCGTGCATTCCATTCAGCCTCCCGTTTCGCCTTCATTTCAGACCGCCGCACAGGGTCATGGATCTTGCAGTACCATTTGCCGTTGCGTTCTACCGAGGCAGTGCGGCCACATGCCTCATCCCAGCGATTCCAGCCTTTGCCGTGCGATACTCTCTCGCAGCAGATATGCCGATCCTCTTTCATATCAACCTCTCACGACTTGAAAATCAGGTTGCCAGCGGTAAGAAACTGACGCATCTGCCATGTCGATCATCCACCAGCCGCCGTCCTTGTCGCACAACCAGTCCACAGACCAGTCGCCCGGCACGACATCAGCTATCTTGAGGGTTTCGACGGACAGGTATGCGTACTCATTCCACAACAGCCGTGATATTTCCCGAAGATGCTTGCGCCAGTCCGGGCCAGCATCATCATTCAAGTAATCAGCCACGGCCATTTCAGGCCAGTAGGGTTGAACGTGGCTGATCTGCCCGCCCTCCACGAAGAAACGAAATTCACGGGTAACGGGCATCCGCGCAAAGGCATGGAAAATCGGCCGGGTTGGAATGAGCTGGCGAACCATAAGCGTGTGGTATGCCTGTTCGGGAAAGCCAAGGAGGGAGTGTTCAATCACCGCTGCAATGGCTGTCGGGAAGTCTTCGGAATTGCGGACGACGCACCGGGCCCGTTCCCACCCGTGCTTGCAGGATGTCTGCCCTGTACGGAAGAAAACCGGGTATCCGCCGATGGAATCCGCAGCGGCCCCGAGACCGGCGAGAAGCTCTTGCATGCCCTTGGGCGTAATTCCATCCACCAAGAATCCGAGCTCATATTCCACGGGAACCAGCACCGTTTTGGGGGTATTCACGACCTTGGAGGCCGCAGGATACCAGTTTTGCGCTCCCGTGCGTTCATAGGGGCCAGGCGGCATGCGGAACGGCGGCCGATTTTTTTCGCGTTCGAGGTATTCTTCATATCCCGGCTCACCAGAGCGCGGAGGCAAGCCTGTGCCCACTATCTGCGATAGATTTTCATCAGGCATGGCCTTTCTCCTTTACCATGCTGGCTGCGACAGCTCGGCTTGCGGCGGTAAGGATGGGGCTGGGATCGCCAACGCCCAACACATCCGCAAGACGTTTCGCCAGATGATCCACCATCCTCTCAAGGAGGACAATTTGCCGCTCCGCATCCCGTAATTGTTCTTCATAGCTAACCATCGGCTCTCTTTCATCTGGAAACAGCATGATTCTCCATCTCCACGGCTTGCCTTGCTGCTGCATCCCAGCAGCACTTGCATGGCGTTGTTTCGCCCGGCAGGGCATCCTGGCATGAAATACCTCTCGGGCGGATTGACGGGCATGTGACGCAACCTTTGCTGGCGGCTCTGTCGCTCGTCAGCCAGTCGCGTTCTGCCTGTGCCTTTTTCAGTTCAGCCAGCCGAACGAGTACGGCTGACATGATCCGCTGTATGACGGCAGGATTGACGGCAGCCATGAAACGCGCATTTTTGCCGGATTCGCCTGGGTCTGGGTGCTTTTTGCCGGCAAAGTGAGCTGCGCGGGCCTCGTGTTCTTCCTCTTTCGTACACCAGTGGGGCGACATGCGGGCCAAGACCCTGATGGGAACACGGGAATCCATGTCCGGGTTTTTG
>SUVB01000018.1 GCA_015062205.1 Desulfovibrio desulfuricans | reverse complement strand
TTGGGCTTCATCGAAAGAGGGCTCCTTTTCAACCGGTTTTTTGCGTCATTCGTTGCATTTTCCGTTGAAAAAGATACGACATTTCAACAAGTATATCAATATATTTTAAATAGTTACTCTCTTTTTAAGAGCCGACTAATTATGATAGAAAACCCGGTAGTATTACAAAAAATTATTCATTTTCATTAAAAAATCGTTTTGATTCCGCATACGCACATTTTTTCAGAGCAAGAAATATCGAATGTAATAATAGGAGATTATTGAAAAGACTTGTTGATGAATCTGTAGATTCGTACCTGAATTTTATAAAATATTACATTAAATTCCCAATATATGAAGAACAATTTAATAGATTTCGCGATGAACTTAAAGAATATATGAGGACGCGGTCGATGCGAGATGTGGGATTCGCCAACAAACAGATACTGCGTCTGTTGGCAAAAAAGAATCGTCTTATAGATGGCATGGCAGTCTGCTTGCGTTTTTTTTGGGGGAAAATTCAAGAAATTCCGGCAAGAAAAATTATTATATTATTGATGCCATATTTTATGATCAAGGTATACGAGAAAGGTTCTGCATTTTTTTTGACCAGAATAAAATCATATATCACATTACAATTTTTTCAAAATATAAAGAGCAAGCATCTGTTGCCAAATTGCAGATAGGCACAGGGGCAAACATCCTTGATGGCTGGTTCAACACTGATATCGTCCCTGATAAGAAAAGGAAAATTCATTTTTTGGATCTGGCGTGGTGCTTTCCATTTCCTGAAGAGAGTTTTGAGTATATTTTTAGTGAACATTCCCTTGAACATTTATCTTTCAATGAAGGACTGTTCATGCTTCGTGAATGCTGGCGCGTATTAAAGCATAATGGCAAAATACGTATCGCAACTCCAGATTTGAATAAGCTGATTGAATACTATGCAAATGAATCAAAGCTGCACTCGGACTATTTAGAATTTGAATATGAGCATTTTATCAAACATAAAATTGCACGAGATATTTTGACTAAAGATATTGTGCTGAATAATTTTTTTAGGGATTGGGGACATAAATTCATATATGACAACCAAACAATTACATGCGCGTTGCAAGATGCTGGTTTTGTAAACATTAAAACATATGGAATTGGTGTCAGTGATGACGCCGCTTTTGTGGGGCTTGAGCAGCATGGGAATATCATTTCCGATGAATTCAATGAAATGGAAACAATGATTGTGGAAGCAGTAAAACCATAAGGCGCACTGACGGGCATGCTTTGTTTTCGTGGAATAACTTATTTATAAATATCAATTCTTGTTGATTTCATGCTTTTGGCTTATTTCTTCATTAAACAGCGAAATCAGCTGATTTCTGTTGTCACATTCACTTTTGCGAAGAATTTGGCGCACATGTGTCTTCAATGTGTTTTTTGATATGCACAATTTTTCCACGATCTCATTGCTGTCAGTGTTTTCAAGAATCAACGCCACAACATCCTGCTCTCTCTTTGAAAACCCATATTTCCGTGAAAACTCCGCCATGTAAATGCTGTTTATATTTTGTCCTATCTCTTTCCCTTCTTCTATATGTTTTTCATTCGTTGAGGCGGCAGGAACCGGCATGGCGCCTGATACTGTCATCGCGTACTGGACATGCATTGAGAGATACCCAAAACTCGCTGAAAGCACAATCAGAAGAAGAAAATATGGAACAATGCCGACATAGTAATAAAGGAATACCTTTGCTGCAAAAAATGACGCCAATAGGCACAGCCAGGGGAGGCAGAGGCTCAACCCATGCGGCAGATTCCTGCCGTATCCCTGGCGGAATTTTACAAAAACGAGAAAAAGAAAAAGAATTGCAACATATTTTACAAAAAGAACAAGAACATAGACAATCCAGAACAGCACCGTCCCGCTCAGTGGTATAATCAGGAGCGGGAGCATGATGACCGCAGCAAGGCAGAACAGCAGAATTCTGGAATCCGTCCCCCGCTTTTCCAGCCAATAGCCTGCCAGCGGAAATGCGGCCCAAAGATATAAGTACACCTCGGACGGGACATGAAAATCACGGGCGTGCATGCGATAGAACTGCCAGTCCATGATGGAATTGAGCAGGAAAAACACTATTGATATGCCCGTCAGATAGGCCAGCGTTTCGTATGCGCTCCCCTTGCCGGGAAGCCCATCCTTCCCCTCGCCTTTCTCCGGCGAGGGGAAGGGAGAGGTAGGCGCTGAAGGAACAAGAACTGCAGAGAGAGCGGCTGCCGCGGCGGAACAAAGCAATACTGCGGCAACGGCTGCGCCGAGAATGCCTTGCGCCCTGAATGCGGGGAACACCGTGGGAATTTGCCAGAAAAAGAAGGCGATCCCGAATATGACGCCCAGATAGAGCCCG
Organism: Desulfovibrio desulfuricans; assembly: GCA_015062205.1. Lineage (GTDB taxonomy): Bacteria > Desulfobacterota > Desulfovibrionia > Desulfovibrionales > Desulfovibrionaceae > Desulfovibrio > Desulfovibrio desulfuricans_D. The sequence continues at coordinate 100,608 of SUVB01000018.1, read as the reverse complement.
ATTGCCCTCTTTGCCGCAGCAATGTTGTCAAGATGGAATGCCAGCGGAAAGGCCGCGCAGGCGCAGCCCAGGGCGGCCGGCAAAGGCTCCCCCCGCAGCATCCCCAGCAGCAGAAGGCAGGCGGCGGCCGCCCCCGGCAGGGCGCGGACGGCACATCCCGCCGCCCCGGTCAGGGAGCGGAACAGCGGCAGCAGGAAGGCGCTGGCCAGGGTTCCCGCCACGGCACCGCCAAGCAGGAAGGAAGACGGGATGCCCAGTTCCCAGACGTCGCGTCCTTCGTGGAAGCACAGGCCATGCACGATGAGTACGGAGGCAAGGCCAAGTCCGTTCAGGTGCAGCCGCAGCTTCGTCGTATCTGTCATGGTCGTATGCAGCATGGTATTGAGATTTTTCTATCTGATTCCTTGCCCCAAGGCAACTTGTAAAAATAAAAGCAACAAAATAAACATATTATGCGATACCCTCGCGCTCCCACCCTCAAGGGGTGAGGAGCGTGAACCAGGCCCACCGCCATTTTTTTGTGAAAATCACCCCTGCGGGGTGATTGCCAGAATCCTGCAGAACGTCTATGTAAATAGCTGGGAGTTCCGCGAGTAGGCGGGACAGCACTCCTTATTTTTAACTATTTATTGGAGGCCTGAACATGAAACGTTTTCTGTTGACCCTTCTGGCTGCGGTTTTCCTGTGCGCGCCCGCCGCGAGCTTCGCCGCCGACGAAACCGACATGGCCAAGGTTCCCTGCAAGGAATTCCTCAATTCCGGCGATTCCATGGGAATCATGCTGGCCTGGATTGACGGCTACATGAGCGCCAAGAGCAACAACACCATGATGAGCGCGGCGTGGATGGAAAAGCTCGGCAAGCACATGGGCGAATACTGCAGCAAAAATCCCGGCAAGACCATCATGCAGGCCATAGAGGCCATGCCCGAATAGCCGCGAGCATCGAAAGGAGTTCCCATAATGAAAAAATTTCTTTCGGCCTTACTGGCGTTCGCCGCCATCACCGTCTTTGCCGGTTCCGCGATGGCCAAGGAAGTCATTATCGCCAACGGCTGCGACTTCCCCCTGCACTTCATAGGGTTGAGCCGCTCCACGGACACGCAGGCTCAAAACCTTATTTCCGAGCCGGTGAAACCCGGTGACGGCATCAAGGTCAACCTCAACGTGACCAAGGGCATCGACCTCACCGTGCAGGACGGCGAGGGCGGCCAAGTCGATTTCTCCAACCTTGACCTGAGCAACGCCTCCAAGGTCATCCTAAAGAGCGACGGCACCGCCGAAATCCAGTAACGACAAAAAGCCATTCCCTCATTAAAAGGATAATCGCCATGAAAAAATGCCTCACCGCGCTGTGCCTTGCCGGCAGCCTCGCTCTGGCAGTTCCGGCTTTCGCCGCCGTCCAGACCTTCGGCCCGGACTTCTCCAAGTTCACCATTGACGTTCCCGACGGCTGGAAAGCCACGCCCAACGACGGCGGCTGCCAGCTCATCTCGCCCGACCAGAAATCGTCCTTCAGCGTCCAGGTGGCGAAGAACGGCGGCAAATCCGCCTCCGAGCTGACCAAGCTCATCGGGCAGAACCTGGGAGGGAAAATTCTGAGCACCAAGGACGTCAATCCCAACCAGACTTTTCTGGAAGCCGAAGTTGACGGCGTCAAGATCAATCTCATGGTCATGGTCGAAGGCGACAAGTTCTGCGCCGTCACCATGGCTGGCCCCGATGAAGAGACAATGGTCAAAATCATGAATACCGTTCAGGACGCGAAGTAGCCCGGTTCCATGCGCAGCAAAAAGCCGCCCTCCCGGGCGGCTTTTTGCGTCCCTGCCGGGAACGGCAAAGCCATTCTTCACGAGAAGGAGAAATGTCTTGAGAAAACTGATGTACGCCGTACTTGCCGTCATGTTCACGCTTGCCGGCAGCGCCGCAATAGCCGCAGTTCAGGAGTACGATACAAAAATCGGCAAGTTTGCCATAGACGTTCCGGACGGATGGAACGGCGCCGCTGTCAGTGAAGGCTGCCAGCTTGTTTCGGCTGACGGCAAGAATTCCATGTCAGTGCAGTTCATCCCTGCGGATTCCAGACCGCCCATGGATCTTGCCCGGCAGGTCGCCTCCGCCATGAAGATGGACATCGCCGAAGAAACGAAGGATGGCGATGCCGTCGGGCTGGACGGCAAAATGGACGGCGGCATTCCCGCATTCGTCCTGGTGGTGAAGCACGAGAAACTTTTCCTTGTGTGCCTGATGGGCGGGCCGGACCGTGAGACCATGAAGAAAATTTACGACAGCGTGAAAGGCAGGTAGAGTTCCCGCTCCTGCGTGCCGTTCTGCAAAAAGGGCCGCGTTCGCGGTCTTTTTTTTGCGTTGCGCCCTTGCCGGGCGCAGGACAGGAAGGTCACCGCTTGAAAAAAGCCGTCCGCCCTCTCCGGTTGGCTGTTTTTCCCTTGCGTCGCGCCGACGGCGTGGGGAACGCCCGCAACAGGGGGCGGCCCCCTTCGGAAACCGCCCCCTGTTGCCGCACGCCCTTTGCCTTAGCGTGCATCAAAAGTAAATCGCGTGCCGCCGGGGCCGGTCTGGGGATACTGATTTTCCAGGACCCAGTCACTTCCGTCCCTGAACACCACCCGCAAATCATACGAAGTGTTGCGCCATGAATCGGACCAGATGACGTCAGCATATTCCCCATGATGGATACATCTGTCAAGGGATTCGAACAAATCGTCTCCCCAATCCCTTTCCGCATGCGCGCTGATATAGAATTCGCAGATGTCTCTGCCCATGATGTTTTCCACGATTATCCTCTCATCTGCATATACATTGTAACATCCACCAAAAAATAGAAACAGAAGCAGCACGCACACTTTTCTGGACATACAGCACTCCTTTGGCATTGACGTTATGGATTGAATTGAATTTTAAAAGTTAAAACAGGGCCGATAAGATTGTCATAAATATGCAAATCGGATATGACATTTATATATCTGACTATAATACGAAGTCAATATCGAAAATACTGCTTGTGCTGCAGTTTTTTGCAAATATCCGAAATCACCCCCTATGGGGTGATACCAATTCTCAGAATCACCCCATAGGGGTGATGTATTTTTCAGCCACGTTGTTCGTAATCACCCTTCAGGGGTGATGGCTTTTCGGACAGGCTGCTGTATCAAGAAGCGGGAAACAGCATGAAGAAAATATGCATTTGAATGTATCAGGAGCGCAGTATGCAAATTTCAATCCGGGCATTTTCCATTCTTTGTATGTTGTTGCTTGTGATTTCTGTCTTTTCGCATCCCAAAAACTCCGCCGCCGAAGATCTCGGTTTCACGCCGCTCCGCTATTTGTCGAAGGCCAAACTGGAGGAAATCAAAAACGATACCGACTGGGAAGAACTGCCTGTGATAACGAACAGACGGGAGTTTTTTGAATATCTGAATGACTGCTTTGAAGAAAGAATGACTGTCTTTCCGATTGCATTTCACAAAAAATTCAAAATAAACGCGAATACAGGAAAGGCATTTGATGACCCGGCTTTGCCGATGTATGTAAGCAACTGGTGCTATCAGGTCATAGATAATACTAGTGATGACGGTATTGTAAAAGCTGTATATCAAGTTATTTACTATCCAGGACTGAATATCGCTGATGCTTATGAAAATGGCGACACATCAACGCTCACTGAAGACGAACTAAAAGTTTACAATAAAGTATTGCCAATTGTTAAGAATGCAAGATCAATAAAAAATATTTTAGATAGAGAGCTGTTTATATTCAATACAATTACAAAATCTGCAAAATATCTTAAAATAGATTGGTCAAAAGGATTGGTCGCCATGCGAAAAATTTCAGCACTGGGAATTTTTCTTGATGGAACAGGAAATTGTCAGGCATTCTCCGATGCGTTCTATATGCTCGGCACAATGGCCGGATTGAATGTCGGCGTGATGATGAGTAAGGCTTTTGGCGGCGGACATGCGTGGAATACAATTGTGATTGACGGCAGTGCATATTTTGTAGATGCAACAGCAAGTGCGCATACATTTTCACAAAGAAACAACAAATATTTAAATCATTATTACTATTTCAATGCACCGCGTGAAGTAATGCGTTCTAGCCATTCTTGGTACAAGTCATACGAACCTGAACCGATTGAGGAGGATGTTGATGAAAATTATTTTTACTGCACAGACCTGCACTATAAAAATAACAGAGGTAAATATGGAATTTATGAAGAATTTCCTGAAGATGCCCTGGAAAGTGTGGCAGACGGCATTGTAAAGAATGGGTGGACAATATGGTATGCCATGACTTCATATGATGAATATTATGCAACCGGCAACAATTCCTACAAACGCCTGGCCCAAGCATTGAAACGGCGCAACTGGCGCGGTAATGCACGAATTATCATTAATGTTTTCTCCAAAAAAAAGTTAAAGTATATGTATTACACTATTACACTCAATTGAAAGTGGACGTTGAACGGCATGCCGCCTGGCGGGAAAAATGCGGAGTGCTGTAACAGCAGACACCAATAGCAGATTCTTTATAAGGATGCGATGATGGCGAGACCACCACGATATTCATCAAGATGTTAAGTCCCAGGCTGCCCGCATGATGCTGAAGGTCTGTGAGTCGCGGAGCAGCCGGTCTTGCGTGCAGGGCACGGTTTTGTCTCAATGTCAGGAAAAATCAGTTATCGCGGGATATGGTGAAACCTTGTGCAATAGGCAAGGGAATCCGGGTTTGGCCTGGATAACTCTGCCCGCCCCCCGCGGCCTTTGCCGGAAACCTCCGGCGTGGTCAGGCGGCACGTGCCGCGTGGTGGCGTTCACTTTTGCAACTTACCTCATTGCCGGAACCCGCAAAGTATTGACCTCGTCCGGCGATAGACCTAGATTTGGTGCGGGCGCGCTGTCTCCGTAAGGGAGGCGCGGCCCGCGTCTGAATTCGAGCTTCACCGAGGAGGGACGTATGCCGAATTCCGCATATTTTCTTTTGGCAGTAGCCGCTCTGGTTGTCGGCTACATCGTGTACGGCACATTTGTGGCCAAGGTGTTCGGAGCGGATCCCAACCGCCCCACGCCGGCCAAAACCATGGCTGACGGTGTGGACTATGTGGAGATGTCTCCCTGGAAAGTCTGGCTGGTGCAGCTGCTGAACATCGCGGGCGTGGGGCCCGTGTTCGGGCCTATTCTGGGCGCCCTGTACGGCCCCTCGGCCCTGCTGTGGATCGTCATCGGCACCATTTTCGCCGGAGCCGTGCATGACTATATGTCGGGCATGCTCTCCCTGCGTTACGGCGGCTGCAACGTGCCCGAAGTGGTGGGCCACACGCTGGGCAACGCCGCCAAGCAGTTCATGCGCGTTTTCTCCGTGGTTCTGCTGGTGCTCGTGGGCGTTGTCTTTGTGGCGGCCCCGGCCGGTCTGCTGGCCAAGCTCTCGGCTTCCAGCTGGGGTATGCCGGGCATGACCCTGACCATCTGGGTGGGCATCATCTTTGCCTACTACTTCCTGGCCACCATCATGCCCATTGACAAGATCATCGGCCGCTTCTACCCCGTCTTCGGCGCCCTGCTGATCATCATGGCCGTGGGCATGAGCATCGCCATGTTCACCAACGGCTGCGACTTCTACAACAGCGTCACCTGGGGCGACTGGAGCACCCAGCATCCCAAGAAGCTGCCCATCTTCCCGCTGGTGTTCATCACCATCGCCTGCGGCGCGCTCTCCGGCTTCCACTCCACGCAGTCGCCGCTCATGTCGCGCTGCCTCTCCAACGAGAAGTACGGCCGCGGCGTGTTTTACGGCGGCATGGTGGCCGAGGGCTTCATCGGTCTGGTCTGGGCCACTGTGGGCATGACCTTCTACCACGGCCCTGACGCCCTGGCCGCAGCTCTGAAGGCCGGCCCCGGCAATGTCGTGTTTGAATCCTCCCTGGCTCTCATGGGCTCCTTCGGCGGCGTGCTCGCCGTGCTGGGCGTGGTGGCCCTGCCTGTCACCTCCGGCGATACGGCCTTCCGCGCCGCGCGTCTGACGCTTGCCGAGTGGTTCAAGTTCCCCCAGAAGGAAATTCCCAAGCGCCTCACCCTGGCCGTGCCGCTGTTTGCCGTCGGCGTCGTGCTGAACAATGTTGATTTCAACATTATCTGGCGTTACTTCGGCTTCGCCAACCAGGCGCTGGCCACGGTCATGCTCTTCGCGGGCGCGGCCTGGCTGGCCCAGCGCGGGCGCTTCCACTGGATCTGCACCGTGCCTGCCACCTTCATGACGGCCGTGTGCGTGAGCTTCATCTGCCAGGCCGGCATCGGCTTCGGCCTTGACTCCACCACCTCCAACTACATCGGCGTCGCCGCCGCTGTCGTCTGCTTTGTGGCCTTCATGCTCTGGGGCCGCAAGCCTGTGCAGGAAGCGGGACAGCAGGCGTAAGCTTTTTCGCGGCATTCGCGACAATGCGAACAAAAGAGGGCGGGATCATATGATCCCGCCCTTTTCTATGACCTGGCAGCAACGAGGCTGCCCGAAGGGTTCCGGCGCAGCCGGAATCGCCGTTGGTGCGGCCAAACGTCGTACGGCGACAGACAGCAACGCTCCCCTTTGCCCTCCCGAACCTTCCCGCATACGCGGCATGCGTGCCGCTTCGCGAAGGGGTGCGGCGGGCCTCGCTACGCCAGCCCCAGCATTCGCGGCAGAAAGGTCGAAAGCTGGGGGAAGAGGATGATGGTTGCCAGCGCCAGCAGTGAAGCATAAATCAACGGCAGAGCCGCCCTGCTGACCTGCTCCATGCTCAGGCCGCTGATGTTGGCGCCCATGTAGAGGTTGACGGCCACGGGCGGCGTCACCTGGCCGATGGCCAGATTGACGGTCATCATGACGCCGAACCAGATGGGGTCCCAGTGGAAATGTGCCACAATGGGCAGCATGAAGGGCAGGAGCACATAATAGATGGATATGGCGTCCAGCACCATGCCGGCCAGCAGCAGGATGACGTTGATCATCAGCAGCACCACCGCCGGATCCGCCGAGAGGGAAAGCAGCACGGCGGATCCTTTCTCCACCAGCCCCACTGCCGAGGCCACCCAGGAGAACAGCCCCGCGCACGTCACCACCAGCATCACCACGGCCGTGGCCCGCACGCTGGCCGCGAAAATTTCAAACAGCACGCGCAGGCTGTTGATGGTGCGGTAGATGAAAATGCCCACAAACAGGCCGTAAAACACGGCCACTGCTGCGGCCTCCGTGGGCGAGAACACGCCGCCGTAAATGCCGCCGAGAATGATCACCGGCGTCAGGACGCCCCACGAGGCGTCGCGGAAGGCTGCGCCCAGAGGTTTTACCTGCTTGCGCCCCTTGTATCCCCTGCGGTGGGAAATCAGCAGCACAGCGCCCATGATGAAGGCCGCCACCACCATGCCGGGCACAAAGCCTGCGGCGAACAGTGCGGGCACAGAGACGTCGGCCACGCCGCCGTAAATGATGAAGGCTATGCTGGGGGGAATGACGATGGCCAGTCCGGACGTGACGGAAACGGTGGCGGCGGAAAAGGCCTTGTCATAGCCCGCGGCCGTCATGCCCGGTATGAGAATAAGCCCCAGCGCGGCGACGGTGGCGGGGCCGGACCCGCTCACAGCGCCCCAGAAGGTGGCCACGGCCACGGCCACCACGGCCAGGCCGCCGGTCATGCTCCCTGTCAGCGTTTCCATCAGGCCGATGATGCGCGCGGCAATGCCCGCGCGCTCCATGATGTAGCCCGCCACGATGAAGAACGGAATGGCCAGCAGGGGAAACTTGGCAATGCCCGCAAAGAAATTGTAGGAGATCATGGCGCTGCCCATGTCCCATTTCCACACCACCACAAGAGAGGCGAAGCCCAGCGCAACGGCAATGGGCACGCGCAGCAGCAGGGGAACAATGAACAACGCCAGCAACCAGAATGCGGGATCTTGCAGCAAGGCTTGCATGCCGTCCTGACCTTTCAAAAAGCTCGGCGGGGGCGCTCAGCTGTCGCGCACGCGTCCCGCGCTAAAACGCGCCGCGCCGCAGGTCCGTGAGGACACGCTGCAGCATGCGCACAATGACCAGCAGCGAAAACAGCGGTGTGGCAACAGTGTACCACCACACAGGAATGCCCAGCGCCTCGGAAATGGATTCCAGCTGATATTCATCCACAACTTCCAACACGCCGTAAAAGGCCAGAGCGCCGAAAAAGGCCATGCCGAGCGCCGCCCCCAGGCAGTAAAAGCACAGCCGCGCCGCCCTTGGGCAGAATTTGTACAGAAGCGTCATGCTCAGATGCCCGCCTTCACGAAAGACGCGGGCCGCGCCGAGCAGCACCACCCACACGAAAAGGTTGACGGTCAGTTCCTCGCTCCAGGCGAAGGAAAAGGTGGTACAGTAGCGCACTACCACATTGACGAAGGCAATGCCCGTCATCAGCGCCAGCAACACCGCGCCGAGAGCCTCTTCTGCGTGTCTGTCCAGAAAGTTCCACATGGGCCTTCCCCACAGTCGGGGGAGGATGCCCTCCCCCGACCGGAATCTCGCGATCAGCGAACCGCAGCCATGTCGGCCTGGGCGGCCTTGACCAAATCATTGCCGATGATTTTCGTCCATTTTTCGCGCACCTTGGCGGTGGCGTCATAGAACTGCCTGATCTGGGCCGCAGAAGGCCTGGAAACAGACATGCCGTGCTCCTGCATGCAGGCATAGGGATCCGTCACGGCAGGGACTTTGCCGATCTGCTTCAGATAGGCCAGCGAAGCGCCGCCGTCCATGCCCAGGCGGGAAAGCGCCTTGCCGAACTTTTCGGCCTCGACGGCGCATTCCGTGAGCAGCTTCTGGTCCTCGGCGCTGAAGCTCTTCCACACCGCGGTGTTGGCGCACAGCAGCAGCGGGTCGATAAGATAATGCCAGTCGCAGTGGAATTTGTGGAAGTCCCATATCTTCAGGGGGATATTGATGCCGTTGGTGGGATTTTCCTGCCCGTCCACAAGGCCCTGCTGGAAGCCCGTGGTGGCCTCGCTCCAGTTCATGTTCACGGGGTTGGCGTTCAGTTCGCGGAAGGTTTCGATGAAGATGGGGCTGCCGACCACGCGAATTTTGAGACCCCGCATGTCGTCGGGACTTGTGACGGGCCCCTTGCTGGTGGTCAGCTCGCGGAAGCCGTTCTCCGCCCAGCCGATGAATTTCACGCCCTTCTTTTCCACGGCGTCGATGATCATCTTGCCGGAAGCGCCCGCCATGATGGCGTCCATGGCCTTGTAGCGGTCGGGCTGCACGGCGAGGAAGAAGGGCAGCGCGGTAAGATTCAGCTCCTTGATCTGGGGCGACCAGTTGATGGTCGAAGCCAGCGCGAAGTCAATGGCCCCGTTGCGCAGCAGCAGGAATTCGGAGGTCTGCTTGCCGGCCATCAGCTGGGCCGATGGGAACACCTTGATATTGATGCGCCCCTGCGAGCGTTCCTTGACCAGCGCGGCGAAAAATTCCGCCGTCTGCGCCCAGCCGGAAGAAGGGCCGGGCACGACACTCAGGCGGTATTCCGCCTTGTAGGCGGCCACAGAGGATTGCGGATACGCCGTCAGAAAGGCGAGCATTGCCGCGATACAGGTCAGCAACAGTTTTTTCATGGTGCACTATTCCTCCGGAGAGACGGTTTTCCCTGCGCGGGCTGCCCTGTCAGAGCAGGGGCAGCAGCAGGTGCAGGGCGGGCAGGACCACAATCAGAGCCGTTGTGCTGCCAATCCAGCAGGCATTGGCCAAATCCAGATCCAGGTTGAACAGGGAAGGCGGTATGAGCGCATTCATGGCGACCGGCATGGAAGCGAGAACGGCAACCGTTTTCAGGGCAAGCCCGTCATCCGCGTCGCCCAGGCCCAGCATGCAGGCTCCCCCTATGATGCATGCGGGCACAAGCAGAAACTTGATGCCGCATATCGCCAAACACGGCCGAATATAGCAGCCAAGGCGGGAAAGCCGCAAGCCCAGCCCGATGGTGAACAGAAAAAATACGGTAGAAATCACCACCAGCGCCGATGCGACAACGCCTAGGAATTCGGGACGCCGCACCTGCAGCAGATTGAGCGCAATGCCGCAGGCCAGAGCGGCGAGCACCGCATACAGCAGGGGCGAACGGAACGGCCGGCGAAAGAGGCGTGTTCCGCCCTCGCCGAAGCGCCGGGCCACAGGCAGGGCAACGGCGAAATAGTATATTTCCTCGCAGAGGCGATACAGGGCCGTCAGCGCTATGGACGATTCGCCGAGCAGAAACAGGCACGCCAGTGACCCGACCGCGCCGATATTGGTAAATGTGCCGCAACAGTACAGACTGCCGGTCTGCGCCCTGTCAAGCCGCAGCAGACGCCCCAGCAGCAGTGCAAAAAAGCCGCCCAGCCCCCAGGCGACCAGCCCCAGCGCGGGCAGGGTCAGCAGGCGCGCATCCGGCCGGTTCAGCCCCCACAGGGAGAGCATGGCTGCCAGAGGCATGCACACAAAGAGCGCCGTGAGCTGCAGGACCTGCCGCAGACGGGACAAGGCCGCGGCCCCCTGCCCGTCGTGCCGCTGCCGTTCGTTCAGGCGGCGAAAGGCGTAGCCCGCCGCAAGGGAGGCAAAGACGATCCCCAGCGTGAACATGCGCTACCCGGCAGTTGCAAAAAACGCCGCCAGGGAAGTTCCGGCGGCGGTTTTCCCGGGACGGCGTCCCGCAGTCACGTTCACTGTCCCCCGCAGATTTTGCAGGGGCTGTAGCCCGCGTTTCTGGCTTCGGCCGGAGAGGCGAAGCGGGCCGTGCAATTCTTGCAGTTGTAGTAGCGGCAGGTGCTGTTGTGGTAAATCTTGCTTTCCGTATTGGCGTGAATTGCGCCGTGCCCGGTCCAGCCGGCGGGGCCTGCCTGCGTTGCGGCGCGGCGGGCGCCGGGGGCGGCCCTGCGGGCGGCAGGCGCATTCTTGTCCGCATCGGGCGCGGGTCGGGCGGCAGGGGCGTTGTCGGCGGGGGCGGCCCTGCGCGCAAAAGGATTGGTTGAGGAGCCGCCGTCCCGGCGGGTTGCCGGGGCGGGAGCGCCGGAGGCTGAAGACGTCTGGCGCGCATACGGGGCGGCCGGCGTGCCGGAGGAGGCCGTGCCCGCATCCTGAGCATTATGGCGAGCGCCGGCGGCTGCACGGCGAGCGCCGGGCGCGACGCGTCTCTGGCCGGGGGAAGCCTGCTGCGCCGCCGGGGCGGTGTTTGCCGGGGCCGGGGCTCCCGCAGCCTCCTGGGCGTTCTTGTGCGCGCCGGCGGCGCGACGAGCGCCTGGGGCAACACGCCTGTGGCCGGGCGTTGCCTGTTTCGGCGCAGGAGCGATCTGCTGCGGCTCGGAGGCAGAGCCCGTGGCCTCGGCCGCAGCGGCCATGACGGCGGGAGCAGCCAGCAGGAGCGCAAGCACCGAAATGCAGGTACAGAGTTTTGCCGGATTCTTCATGGACCACCTCCAATTTGAGCCATCCTATCACAAGGCCCCTGCCCCCACAATACGGAGAATGCCCCGGGAACAGCGCAGGCCGTCGGAAGGGCTGCCGTCGGAAGGCGCCGCGCGCATCAGTTGATGGCCTCCAGCAGCTTGATGGCGTCCACATAGCGGACAATGCCCTCAGCGACCTTTTTGGCGTTCTGCATGGCGTGCACCACCGTGGCGGGATGGTTGACCACATCGCCCCCGGCAAAAACGCCGTTGCGGGTGGTCATGCCGTAGGGCATTTCCCGCGTCAGCACGTAGCCGCGCTCATCCACCTCTATGCCCCTGGTGGTGGAAACAATGCGGCTGGCGGGAACCTGCCCCACCGCCATGATAACGCTGTCGGCCTTTTCCTCGCGTCGCTCCCCCCTGCAGTCAATGGTCACGGAGCGGACCGCGCCGTCTTCTCCGTGGATTTCCACAATGTTCGACTGCCAGTTGAACGTGACGCCCTCGCTGACAGCGTCGTCATATTCCGCGCGCAATGCGCTCATTTCATTGATGGTGCGGTGGTAGATCACCTGCACGTCGGCCGCGCCCATGCGCACGGCGGTGCGGGCCGCATCCATGGCGGTATTGCCGCACCCGATGACAAAAACCCGTTGCCCGGGCCGCACCGGCACTTCGTCGCGGCTGATGCTGCCCACCTGGTGCAGGCTGACCAGCCGCAGCAGGTAGATGGCCTGCTGCACCCCCCCGAGATCATTGCCGGGAATGTCGAGCATGCGGGGCTTTCCCGTGCCCGTGCCCATGAAGATGGCGTCAAAGCCCCGGTCAAACAGGTCGTCGATGGTGTAATCCCTGCCGATGGTGGTATTGCAGCGCACCACGACGCCGAGCTCCTCAATTTTGCGTATCTCGCGCCGCACCACGTCCTTGGGCAGACGATATTCGGGGATGCCGAACATCAGCACCCCGCCGGCCTCGGACTCCATTTCAAAAATTTCCACCATAAAGCCCTGACGCGCAAGATCTCCGGCAATGGTCAGCCCTGCCGGGCCGGAACCGATCACGGCTACCCTGCCGCGCGTTTTCTGGGCTAGGGTTTCACGGATCAGGCCCATCTCGCCGTCAAAATCCGCCACAAAGCGCTCCAGCTTGCCGATGTGCACGGGGCGGCTTTTCTTGCCGAGAATGCAGTGCCCCTCGCACTGCCGCTCATGGGCGCACACGCGACCGCACACGGCGGGCAGGTTGCTGCGCCCGTTGATGATGCGCATGGCATTGCCGAGGTTGCCCATGGAAAGCTCATGTATCCAGTCAGGAATGTCGTTGCCGATGGGACAGCCCGTCTTGCACTGCGGCGTTTTGCAGTGCAGGCAGCGCTTGGCCTCGGCGATGGCCTCGCGCATGCTGTAGCTTGAACTCACTTCCTGAAACGACTGAAGAGTGTTGCCGTTCATGCCAGTCCCCCGTAATGGTCGTCTGCAGCGAAAACCGTCGCGGCAGCGTTCGCCCTGCGCATTGCGCGAATGTTCGCCTGTCGGCAATGCCGGCGCGCACAGTATGCTCCTTGCGGGCCGACTGCCCGCAGACGCATGGAGCGGGTTCATTCCGTTGTCAGAACAAAACTGTCCACGGCCCAGCCCAGGGGCGCGGAGGGCAGCCGTTCAATCAGCACATCCATGCCGCCCTTGCGGATTCTGTCTTCGGAGGTGGTTTCGCACAGGAGCCCGCCGCGCAGCCGCACCCTGTTCTCCCCGGCGGGGTCCATGCCTTCCAGCCGGGCGCGGCACCAGCGGGGGGCAATGCGGGCCCTGCCGTAGAGATATTCCCCCTCCACGTCCGCGAGGCTGGCGGGGCGTCCAAGAAAATACCGGGCGATCTCGCACGCCGCGTTCTTGCGCAGGGCCACGTCAAACCCTGCCCTGTCGCCTGCAAACAGTTCCGGTTCCTGCCCCTTGTGCCGCAGCAGCGCCGCCGCCGGCGAGCTGTCATGCGTGAAGGCCCTGAGGGCGACAGCATCCAGGATGCCGTCGTCAGGCGCGTCAAAGCCCTTCATTTCTGTCGCCTCATACAGCAGCGCCAGCCTGTCGAGCAGCACCTGGGCCCGTTTCATGTCGGGCGCGGCGGCGCAGACGGGCCGCGCCGCCATGCAGACAGCGCAGCACAACAGCAATACGGCAAAAATACGCAAGGCAATTCCCTCCACTGTCCGGCGTCCGTCGGCGCGGCTCGCGCCACATGCGGGTTTGCGGGATGCCGCGGCGCTGCCTTCGGGGCGGGGCGGCGGCGCTTGCGGCATGTGGCGTCAAACAGCGGCTTGTGAGGCCGTCCGACCTGCTGTACAATGTTTGGCCGAACAGGGCAAATCAGGAATATCCCCGCAGGCGACACTGCAAGGAGCAAAAGGCATGAACAAGGAATCCTTTCGCGTCATCGGCGAAATCCTCATGTTTTTGAACCAGAACGCCGGCGGCAGTCTTGTCTCCATAGTGGAAAGCGATCCGTACGGCGTGGAGAAGGCCGACGCCGACCTTTCCATTGTCACCCTGCCGTTGCGCACCCTGCTCTGCCTTGACAAGCTGCGCGAGGCCATACGCACGGCGCGGGCGAAAATGGAGCCCGGCGAGGTGCAGCCTTCCGTCCTGACGTTCAGCGGGGACGAACTGCGCGCCAAGTGCGAACTGTACAGCGGCGATCTTCTGGTGGACGGCGAGAGCCGCGTGTGCCTTTTGCGGGATGCGGTGCGCGAACAGTTCCGAAGCGCCAACAGTTCGCTGTCTTTCGGGCAGATCAAAATTTCCGACTGGGACAAGGTGCGCTGCAGCGGCTGCATCGCCGAGGTGGACGAATTCAGCGTCCGCCTGAAGTTCTGGGAGGCCAACAGCAGGCAGGAACTGTATTTTGACATGGACAGGGCCGATATGGAAATGGCCGCTCAGCTCTCGCCCGGTGACTATGATATGGTCTGAGCCTGCCCTTTCCCGCGGCGTCGCTGCCCAATGCCTTGCCCTGACAGCCCGGGCCGCGCAGGAATGCCGTACGCCACAATTGCGCCGGAGCGGCGGCGGTGACGCGCCCGGCGACAACTACAAGGATGCCCAATGAACAACACATTTTCTTCCGACCGTGTGGAAAAGGCCACGCGCTCATCCCTTGCCGAAAACGCGAAACGGAAACATTTGCGCACGGTCTCGGCCTGGTTTGCGGCCATGCTTATCGGCGGCGTGCTTGGATATCTGCAGCTCCCTGAAATTAACCGCCTGTTCGGCTTCATCGCCACGGTGTTCACGCGGCTCTTCCAGTTTGTGGCCGTGCCCGTCATCGCCCTGGCGGTCATCACCACGCTTTCCGCCCTGGGGGCGCGCAGGGAAACCGGGCGCATTTTCGCCCATGCCGTCGTCTACACGCTCACCACAACCATCTGCGCCGCCGCCGTGGCCCTGCTCCTCTATATCTGGGTAGCGCCCGAAAACGTCATCAGCTTTACGGGCGGCTCCCTCCCCGGCAATATCAAGGAACTTTCTTATTATGATCACTTTCTCTCGGTGATACCCAACAATATCCTGCAGCCCTTTGTTTCCGGCAACGTGCTCTCCGTGCTGCTCATTGCCGCCGCCGTGGGGCTGGCCCTGGCCTTCATGCCCAGAACGGAGAACCGCGAGATGCTCGTCAAGGCCATCAACGGCCTGCAGGAACTGCTTTTTACGCTGATCCGCGCGCTGCTCGCCGTCCTTCCCGTCGGCATCCTCGCCTTTACCGGCCAGCTGGTCGCGCAGATCGAAACCGGCGTCATCGTGGGCGCGCTGGGGCAGTACACCACTGTGGTCATCGGGGGCAACCTGCTGCAGTTCTTTGTGGTCATTCCCCTTTTCCTGCTGGCCCGGGGGCTGCACCCCGTAAAGGTGTTCCGGGGCATGTTCCCCGCCCTGGCCGTGGCGCTCTTTTCCAAAAGTTCCGCAGGCACGCTGCCGGTGACGCTGGCCTCGGCGGAAGACAATTTGCGCCTTGATCACCGCGTGACGCGTTTTGTGCTGCCCATCTGCACCACCATCAACATGAACGGCTGCGCCGCCTTCATTCTGGTGACCTCCCTTTTTCTCATGCAGAATGCGGGCATAGCCATCACGGCGGGCACCATGTGCATCTGGCTTTTTGTGGCCGTGCTGGCCGCCGTCGGCAATGCCGGGGTGCCTATGGGCTGCTATTTCCTCACGCTCTCCCTCATGTCTTCCATGAATGTCCCCGTGGATCTCATGGGCGTCATCCTGCCCATCTACGCCATCATCGACATGATCGAGACCTGCGTGAACGTCTGGTCGGATTCCTCCGTGGCGGCCATGACCAACCACGACCTTCTGGGCAAGCTGCCGGACGATCCCGAGGCGCAGGCCGCCGGGGCATGACCGTTCAGACGCGCCCCTGCGCATGGAAAACGCCGACCGGCCCTTGAGGGACGGTCGGCGTTCATTGTTGGAACGGACTGAAGCGGATTCGCTGAAAAGGTGTCCGCCCGTGCGGCTTGGCGTCGGGCGTGCCGCTACCAGTCCGTGGGCTTGCCGATGGGGCCGCGGGGAATGTCTGCGCCGAAGTCATATCTGCCGGGCCGCTCCTCGTCGCTCAGATGCGAACGCGCAAAGCGCGTCAGGACGGCGCGCAGGGCTTCGGGGCCGACACCCGCCTCCGGCACCACAAAGGCCTTGAGCCTGTAGCCCTCCTCCGGGCGCATGAGGCGCGCAACGCACTGCCTGACGCCGTCGCAGCCTTCCAGCACATGGGCCACATGCTGCGGGTACACGTTGACGCCGCCCACCTGCACGGCCTTGTCGATGCGTGCCCCGGGCCGCAAATGGCGCTCATCCAGCCAGGTGATGCTGTCCATCACGGGATAGCGGCGCAGGCCTTCGTCCGGCAGCAGGCGCTCCAGGGTGTCGGCGTGCCCGCCCTGCCCCCGGTTCACGTGCGGCAGAAGCTCAAAGGGGTCGTCCGGATGCATGCGACGGCAGACCACGCCCACTTCGGAAGAGCCGAAAAACTCAATGACGCGGAAGCCGTGGCGCAGCATGGCGCGCAAAACCTCGGGAGGCGTTGGCGAGGTGGCCGTGAATACGGTAACGCCCTTTCCCGCGTCTGACGCGCCGGACTGCCAGCCCTTGAGTTCCACCAGCCTGCTCCACAGCAGCGGAATGCCCACCACCATGTCGCCCGGACGCATCTGCGCCGCGACGACCGTGGGCAGAGGGGGCGCGCTGCGGATGGGGATGCCGAGGCTCAGCGGCAGCAGCAGCCCGAACGTGAAGCCGTACATGTGGTGCAGAGGGGCCGTGACCAGAGCCGCTGTTCTGTCTTCCACCAGCGGGGCCACGCTGGTAATCTCCTGTCGCAGCGCGCCTTCCCTGTGCGTGCAGGGTTTGGGCACGCCCGTGGAGCCGGAGGTGAAGAACGTGACGGGACGTTCCCCGTCCTTCCACTGCATAAAAACGGCCTGCGCCAGACCGCCGCACGCGTCGGCCATATCCGGCACGGGCGCGTCGGTGTGGAACATGGCGTTGGCCTGCCGCGTCACGTCGTTCAGGGCCTCGCCGTCCAGCCCCAGGGCTTCCCAGCGCATGCCGGCGAATTCCTCCGGCGGGCGGGCCGGGAGGCCCAGGGGGGTGCGGCGGCTTGCGACGGCCTGCGCCATGGACTGCACGATGGCCGTCAGGGCGCGCAGCCCGAGATGCGGTATTTTTTCCAGCGGCCAGGATTTCATGGGGCGCTCCGTATCTGGATACAGGCCTGCCGCCCGCCGGAAGCCGAGCGGCACAGGCAGTCAACGGCCGCAGACGCTCCCCGGCGCGTCAGGCCCAGGGCCAGCAGCACGTCCAGAGCCTGCGTCAGCGGACCGTGCCCGAACTGCGGTTCATGGTCCTCCCCCTCCCCCCCGGCCGCTGCAGCGCCGGAGGCGAATACCGGCACATGCGGCTCCGCTTCCTGTTCCCACAGCACGCGCAGGCGCGGCAGGCCCGGGCGTTCACGCGTCAGGCAGACAAAGGCCGCCCCTTCCGTCCGGGGAAAGCCCTCGCGCGTCAGCTGCGGGCAGCAGGCCGTAAAACGCGCGTCCACCTCGTCCACGGCTCCGGCCAGCACGGCGTCCACGCGGCCCGCCCCCAGCTGGACGGCCGCTGCGGACAGCGCGCCCGCAAAGGACAGTTCGAACTGTGAAATGGTCAGGCACGGCCCCCGGATGCCCAGCAACAGGCTCAGCAGGCCTGTCCCCATGTTGTTGACGGCGTGCGAGAAGGCCGTGGGCGAAGAGAGCTGCGGCCCGTTGTCCAGGATGGAATCCATGAAGTCCATGCTCATCTGCGCGCCGCTGAAGGCCGTTCCCAGCGTAAGGGCTGTACGGCGCAGCTGCGCTTCCTGCCTCCAGCCGGCCTGTTCCAGCGCGTCCAGAGCCGACAGCAGGGCCATGCGCGCGTAAAAGGGCGCGCGCCGCAGCCTGCCGCCGGGGAAAAGCCCGGCCAGGCGGGAAATGTCCGGCCGGGGCGGTTTCCCGCCTTCCGCCGGAACGCCGGGTGCGCCCCGGACGCCGGGGAGGTGGAGGGATTCAAGGGCGTCCGTGCCGCCAATGCTGTGCACAAGCCCCACGCCCGCCACGGAAAGGAAGGGGACGGCCGTCATGCATCCCCCCTTCCCAGCACCAGGGCCGCATTGCCGCCGCCGAACCCCAGCGAGGAGGACAGGGCAAAGGCGCTTCCGGCGGTCTGCGGCCTTTGCGTGGGCGCAAAGCCGATTTCCGGATCTATGGCGTCAAAGCCGGGCGTGGCGGGAACAATGCCTTCGCGCAGGGCCGCCAGCGTGAGCACGGCTTCCAGCGCTCCGGCGGCCCCCAGGGTGTGCCCTGTGCCGCCCTTGCTGCCCCACACGGGCGTATGCGGCAGCAGCGCATGCAGCAGACGTCCTTCCACCCTGTCGTTCTCCCGCGTGGCCGTGCCGTGGGCGTTGACAAAGGCCATGTCCGCCGCGTCCAGCCCGGCCCTGGCCAGAGCCGTGCCGATGGCGTCGGCCAGGCCCCGCCCTTCGGGGTGCGGCGCGGTGAAATGGTGCGCGTCCGCAGCGCTGCCGAAGCCCAGCACGCGCCCCAGCACGGGAGCGTTGCGCCGCCGCGCATGCTCCGCGCTTTCCAGCACCAGCGCCGCCGCGCCTTCGCCAAGGTTCAGCCCCTTGCGGTCACGGTCAAAAGGACGGCACGGCGCGTCCGAAGCAATCATCAGCCGCGCGAAGCCCGTATGCGGCACCAGGCTCAGCGCGTCGGCCCCGCCGCAGACGACGCAGGGACATTGCCCCGTGGCGATGAGATCCGCCGCCAGCCCCACGGCGTCCGCGCCGGAAGTGCAGGCGTCCGTGACGGTGAGGCGGGGCCCGCCCGCGCCGGGAACCAGCTCCAGTGCAAGGTTGGCGGCAAAATAGTCGTCGCGGTCGCCGGGGGCGGCATCCTGCGTCAGGCCGCCCCCGGCTTCCTTCCCGGCCTGCCTGCGGCTTGCCGCATAGGACGCCAGAAAGTGCAGGGCGCTGCCGGCGGTGGTGCCCAGCACCACGCCTGCCTCGCGCGGGCCGCGCGCATCCAGCCCGGCCATGACCAGCGCGCGCGACGTGACTTCCCGGGCGAGGCAAAGCGTATCCCGCGCGGAATGCCTGCGCCCGCCGGGGAAATGCTCCCTGTTCACGGCGAAAAAGGGATACGGCAGCGCGCGCGGGTCCAGCAGGCGCGCCGGGGTCATGGCCGTGCGGGCGCTTTCCAGCCCGCGCAGCGCGGCGGCGGGGTTGTCTCCGGCCGCGCAGAGGCAGGCCATGCCCGTCACAACGACGTTCATGCGCATGGTCAGCTTTCGGCCCTGCGCGCGAGGATGAACTCCGCGAGGCCGCTGACGCTGGTGAACGCCCTGCGCGCCTCTTCGGCATCAGCGATGGCCACGCCGAATTCCTTTTCCACAATGACCACCAGTTCCACCGCGTCCAGCGAATCGAGCATCAGGCCTTCATCGGGGTTGAACAGCGGGGCGGCGGCGTCTATGTCCTCAGGCGTGACGTCCTCCAGCCGCAGGCCTTTGACGATGGCCGTTTTCAGGGCGTTTTCAATATCCTTTCGGGTCATTTCACAGCCACATGTCGTAAAAATTGAAGAATTGGTACGGATAGCGGGCGACAACCTCTTCCATGCCTCTGGCAAAGCGCAGCGCGTAGGGCCGGAACACGGCCGGGTCACGCCGCGGCAGCCCGGGCGGCACCTCGATGCGCTCGGCCGACAGGGCTTTTGTATGCCCCTTTTCGCGCACGGTAAACAGCATAAGCAGGTCCGCCCCGGTCAGGGAGGCCAGGGCGTAGGCGTTCACGGGCAGGCGCACGACGCCGCCCAGAAAGGGTATCTCCACGCCGTGCGACGCGGGACTCCGGGCGGGCAGCCGGTCGCCCATGAGGCAGACAATCTCCCCCCGCCGGAGCGCGGCCGCCGCCTCCACCAGCGATCCCACGGGATCGGCGGCGTCGATGACGCGGAAGGGTTTGCCCTTGCCGCGCTCAAAATAGTGCTTGTCCGGGTCGCCGGGGGTCTTGCGCTGCACAATGTTCACCGGCGTGTCAAACTGTTCCAGCCCGGCGAGACCCACCTGCCACGCGCCGATATGCGCCGAAAGCACGATGCGGCCACGGGGATTCTTTCCGGCGTCCGCCAGGCGGCGGCGCACCTCCGGCGCGGTGGCGCACAGGGAAAAACGGCCGGTGATCCCGGCAATCATGCGGTCCAGCAGCACATTGCCGTAGGCCAGATACAGGCGGTAGGCGCAGACAAGGCGCCGCAGCGGTCCCAAACCGGGGAAACGGCGGGCAAGATAGGCTGCGCAGCGCCGCCGCACCTGCGGAACGAGCGTGTAATACAGCACCACCGCAGCCAGCGCAAGGCGCGCCGGGGCAATGAGCCTGCACCGCACCAGGGCTGCAAAAATGCCGTACCGGAATCGGGAGCCGAGGCTGTGCAGCGCTTCCGGATGCTCAACAGTCATGTCCGCGCCTCCGTATGCCGCGCGCTGCCGACACGGACAACGCCCAGACCGCGCCCCCGGCCAGCGCGCCCAGCAGCGGTGCGAGGCACAGCGCGCCCACAACCCAGTCCAGCAGACGCTGCGGCGCTTCATACCCCAGCGTTTGCAGGGAGAATTCCGCCAGCCAGCAGCCGTTGCGCAGACGGTAGCCGACCAGCACGCCCAGCCCCGGCACGACAGGCGGCCAGCCAAGAGGAATCATGGCCAGCGCGCAGAGACGGTTCAGCCTGAACCAGCCGATGCCGAGCAGCAGGAGAATGCTTTGCAGGCCCGGCAGGGGCAGCGCGGATATGGTCATGGACACGGCGGCTGACCGCGCCAGCTCCCCGGGAGTGGCCCTGTCAGCCAGAAGGCGGCGCAGCGATTCCAGAGGACGCCGCAGGGAGACGCCGCCCTCGCCGTCCGTGCAATGCTGCCGGAAGGGCACGGGCGTCAGCGCGCGCAGGGTCAGCCGCGTGTTGAGCAGAGAAATCTTCAGGTTGTCCTTGAAGGAATGAAAATGCGACACGCGCTCCTGCGCGGGCGGATAGTACACCCGCACCGCAATCTCGCGTATGGCAAAACCGGCCCAGGCCGCACGCACCAGCACCTCAATTTCAAAGCTGTAGCCTGTTTCGCGCAGATTGAGACATGCCAGCGCACGCAGGGGATAGGCGCGAAAGCCGCTCTGCATGTCCTGCACGGCAACGCCTGTCTGCACGCGCATCCAGAAGGCGGAAAAGGCCCGCCCGAAGCGCGACGACCGCGGCACATGCGGCACGGTGAAATCGCGCCGGCCCACGATGAACGCGCCGGGGGCCGCCGCTGCCGCCGCAAGAAACCGTGGGATGTCTTCCGGGTAGTGCTGGCCGTCGGCATCCAGCGTGATCATGTGCGAGGCCCCGGCGTCAGTCGCAGCCCGCGCGCCCGCCAGCAGAGCCGCGCCCTTGCCCCGGTTGTGCGGCAGGCGCACCAGCCGCGCCGTCAGCCCCGCCAGCGTCTCCGGACCGCCGTCGGTAGAGCCGTCATCCACCACGATGACCAGCGGGCACTGTCGCAGCGCGCGTTCCGTCACGTCGCGCAGGCCCGCCCCGTGATTGTAGACCGGAATGACCACGGCAGGCGTGAAATTCATGCAATGCGCCCCTCGCGCCAGCGTTCGCGGAAACGTCGAAAAAACTCCGGCTGCTCCAGCAGCAGATTTCCCTTCAGGTCAAGCATGAGCTGGGTTGTGGTGGCCGTCGTGGTGACGTTCCCTTCCAGATCCTTAATGTAATAGTTGAAGTCCAGCGCGGCGGCCTCGTTCCAGAGAAGTTCGGCATGGATGGCGTAGGTTTGCCCATAGCGCAGGGGGCGGCAGAAATCCATCTGCAGCAGCTTGACGGGCACAATCACGCCGTGGTCGAGAAAGTCCGCATAGCTGACGCCGTAACGGCGGCCCAGGGCCTCGCGCCCGTCCTCCAGCCAGCCGGCATAGCGCCCGTGCCACATGATGCGCACGGCGTCCACCTCCTCAAAGCGGACGGTCCGTTCCACGCGGACCTGCAGGCCCGGCACGTCCGTCGCGGCCGGAACGCGCCTGCGGCGGCGCAGCCCCGTCACGCCTGTTCTCCTTCCAGGCGGAAACGGGCGGCTACGCCGCCGACGGCCCGCAGGACGCACTCCCACGCGCCGACGGCCCGGCCCGGCGTCAGGCGCAGTTCCAGTTCCGCGCCGGGGCCGAGCGGCGCAAGGAACTTGGCCTGCGGCACACGGCGCAGCCTGAAGGCCGGAACACATTGCTCCAGCGTCGCCTGCGCCAGCAAAATCTGCACAACGGCAGGCAGCACGGGCCTGCCGGGAAAATGACCTGCAAAGACCTCGCTGGCCTCCGCAAAACAAAACCGGCGCGTCCATCCCCCTTCCGGCAGGGGGCGGGGCTCTGCAGCGGCCGCAAGCACGGCCCGGCGCAGCGCGCTCATGGCCGGTCAATCTCCGTAAACAGCAGGCTCATGCGTAGACCGTCCTTTTCTTCATAAGCGCAGTGCAGGCCGTCTTGCTCCGGTGAGAAGCGCGCCGTCCAGCCCTCGCCCGCCGTGTCCGCCCCTTGCGGCAGTGCCGCAGGCAGCCCTGCGGACAGCCGGTACATGGCCTTTCCCGCGCCGCGCAGAAGGCGCGCGGCGCGTCCGTCCATGCCGGGCGCGGGCATGCAGGCCATTTTTACGGCGTGCGCACCGCCAGGCGCTGCGGCGTAGACGCAGCGGCCCAGCGTGCGGCCGTGCGGCAAAATCAGCGTCAGCCTGCCCTCCCCGACGGCCGTCAGCTGCAGTTCCCCCTGCAGGGGCAGCATCTGCCCGCCCGTGCCCGCCCGCGCGCCGAACTGCGCCAGCAGCGGAGCCGCCCTCTGTGCAGGCAGTTCCGCAACGCCGGGCCGCACGGCGCAGCCTGCCAGCAGCACGGCGAACGCGAACGCGCATGCAGTCAGGGAAGTGCAACGCCTCATGTCTGTGCCTCCTCAACCGGCGCGCAGAGACGCGGCAACAGCCACAGGGCCGCAGGCGCTTCCACCAGCAGCCCCCAGAAAATCACCTCGCCCATGGCACGCAGGGCAGGATGCTGCGCCAGGGCCAGCAGGCCCATGCCGGTCAGCGTGGTCAGGGAAGAGACCAGCACAGCCCGCTGCACGCCCGTTTTCACGCCGCAGGCCAGATCATGCGCCACAAGGATGCCGTGGTCTGCGGAAAGGCCCAGCACCAGCGGCATGGCGGCCATGCCCGCCAGGGTCAGTTCATGGCCGGATGCGGCCATCCACGCCAATATGCAGCCAATGGAACACAATGGGGGCAAAGATGCAAGCAGGGTCTGCCGCAGGTTGCGGAACCAGCAGAAAAGCAGCGCCGCACAGACCAGCCAGGCGACGGGAACCAGACGTTTTTCCGCAGCGAATTGCCGCAGCAGCGTTGTTTCCAGATCGCCGGGCGCCATTGCCAGAACATGCGCGGCCAGCTGCGGCGCGAACTGCGCGCTGTCCGCCCTGCGTTCCGTGCGCAGCAGCACCCGTGCCCCGCCTCCCCCGCCGTCCTCATGCACAAAGATGTCGAGCAGCTCCCCCAGACCGGCGGCGCGCAGCCGTTCCGGGCCAAAGTCCGCAACCGGGGCGCGCAGCAGCCGCAGGAAGGGCTCAAAGGCCGTGGGGGAAAAGCCGTGCCGTTCCCCCGCCGTCGTCAGCGCCTGCCGCAGGGCTTCCCCGTGTTCGCGCGCGAACTGCTGCCAGCGCGCCGTATTTTCCCGGATCTCTGCCGGGGACGGCCAGAGGGCCGTCAGCGTGTCCACACGGTTGTCCGGTTCCTGTTCCCGCATTGCGGCGACGGCCTGCCGGGCGGCATCCAGCGCCTCCGCCGTGGTCGCTCCCTCCGCCACAAGGATATGTTCGTCCCGTGCCCCCCAGATTTTCCCCAGTTGTCGCGCATCCTGCTGCAATTGGGCGACATTGGCGCCCAGCGTGCGCGGCGAGACGTCCACCTGCACCTTTTGGAGCAGGACGCCGCAGACCGTCAGCAAAAGGCAGACGCAGGCCGCCGTGCGCCGCAGCACGGGCCGGCGGGGCGGCGCGCTTTCCCGGCATTGCCGAAGGGGGGGCGTTGCGAACCAGGGACACGCCGGCAGCAGCGTGACGGCCAGCACGAAGCCGGCCCCCAGCGTCAGCAGGGCAAAGCAGGCCAGCTGACGCACGGCCGGAATGCCGGAAAGGAGCAGCACGGCAAAGCCGGAGGCATTGACCAGAAATCCCTGCAGCAGGGGCGGCGCGACGACGGGCAGGACGCGTTCGGGCGGTCCGCCGCTGCGCAGGGCAAAGTGCATATGCACGGCGTAGTCTTCGGCCACGCCGAGAACCGAGGCCCCGAAGCCCAGCGCCAGCCCGGAAAGGGCGGGATGCGTCGCCGACATGACGCCCAGCGCGAAACCGGCCGCATACCAGGGCACAAGCAGCAGCCACACGGCCCCCGCGGAGCGCACAAGCAGGACATAGACCAGCGTGAAGCCCAGCAGTGAAATGAGGGCGATGTCTGCCACATCCTGCCGGATGACGCGGGCATTGGCGGCGCTGTGGCGCAGGCCGCCCACGACGACGGCGCGCATGTCCGGCGCGAGATGGCGTTGCAGGGCCGCGTGCAGCGTCTCCATGAGGCGTTCGGCATGATCCACGTCGTGCAGGGAATGCAGAGGCCGCAGCGTCAGCAGCAGATGCGCGCCGTCGGCGCTGCAGGGATAGCCCGTGGCCGGATCCGGCAGGAGGCCTGCCCTCCCCTGTGACGGCAGGTGATCAAGAATGCTGCCGCGCAGGCCGAGGGGGTCGGCCCGCAGCCAATCCCGTGCGGGCCCCACGGTCAGCAGATTGCCCAGCCTGTCGCGGGCCGCGATCACGGCCTGCTCCACGCGCGGCGCTTCTGCCGCGCGCCGCAGGCGCTCCAGCGTCGGCTCGTCCGTATAATAGGGCAGCAGCGCCATCACGGCCTGCGGCTCGGGCATGACCGTACCGGCAGGCCGGGCCAGATCGTCCGGCATGTCGCGCAGCACGGCGTCGGCAACGGCGGACAGGGCATGCCTGCCCTCGGGGCGGTCTGTGGAAATATCCACAAAAAGCAGGCGCGACGCCGGGGCAATGTCCAGCGCCTCGGCCATGCGCCGCGCCTGCGTGTCGCTGTCGGGGAAAAAGGGCAGGCTGCCCGTATCCGGCCGCATGTGCAGGGCGGAGTATGCCGCCAGCGCCCAGCAGAAGGCCGCCATGACGAAACACAGCGCCCTGTGCCTCGCTATGCCGCGGTGCAGTCTGACGATGAAGGGAGCGCCCATACCCCGTACAACTCAGCGGCCGTCCGCATCCCGCAGGTAGTCGGCGCAGCGTCCGGGCAGGGGCTGGTTCACGCGCGTGTCGCTGAATGTAATGCGCACCGTGTCGCCGTTGGGCTCCACAAAGATCAGACGGCGCACGCTGGAGGCGTCAGGCGTGAAGAGCACTTCCAGGCGGGTGAAAAAGGCCTGCCGCAGGGGGAAAAGGTGCAGTTCGGGGGCGTCCGGGGCAGGACGCGTTATGCGGTAGCGCGCGTGCAGGGCCGCAGGGTTGATGCGCACCCAGTCCAGCATGTGCCGGAGAATGGCCGTAATGAGCGTGCGCTCCTCCGCGCCTGCCGGGCGGCGGTTTTCCGGCG
Organism: Desulfovibrio desulfuricans; assembly: GCA_015062205.1. Lineage (GTDB taxonomy): Bacteria > Desulfobacterota > Desulfovibrionia > Desulfovibrionales > Desulfovibrionaceae > Desulfovibrio > Desulfovibrio desulfuricans_D. The sequence continues at coordinate 74,933 of SUVB01000018.1, read as the reverse complement.
AGCCTTCCCAGAGGGAGCCCTGCCCGTTCCTGTAGATGAAGCCGGAGGCCAGCGGTTTCGTGTACGCCCAGAGCAGGCTGTCGGGGGCGGCAGCGCCTTCGCCTGTTCCCGCGCCGCGTCGCAGGCAGAAATAGCCCTGCGAGGCGAGCGGGCGGGCGAGCATGTCCATGCGCTTTTCCTGCATAAAATCCGCGCTCAGGCTGCGGATACGCGCTCCGTGCGCTGCGGCCATGTCCAGCAGGCGCGCTGCGGCCTCGTCCCCGGCGCCCCCCTGCCCTGCCCCGGCGGCACAGGCGCGGCCCGCAGGACAGCAGAGAAACGGCAGCAACAGCAATGCGCACACGCACACCGGGACACGCATCTACGCCCCTCCCTCGGGAATGAACACCTTGAACGCGCCGCGCGCCAGCACGAGGTCTCCGGCGCGAACGTCACCCTCCGCAGCTATGACGCCGCCCAGGCGCGCCGTCACCCGCGTCGCGACAGCCAGCTTTTGGCCGACGCGGGCATCGGCCAGCAGTTCCACATCGCGCAGCGCCGCCAGATAGCCGACGCCGGGCGCTGTCCCGCCGGTGTGGTGCAGGCAGGCCCCGGCCCCGGCGGCAAAGCACTGGGCCAGCATTTCGGCAAAGGCCGCGCGCTCAAGCGTGCCGTCCGGCCGCAAAAAGGGGTTGCCCTCGCGCACGCGCGCCGCAGCCCGTGCCCCTTCCGGCGACCACTCCAGAAGTTCGTCCAGCAGGAGCATGGGCGCGCGGTGCGGCAGCAGTCGTTCAAGGCTGTTCACGGCATCAGAGCGCACTGATCAGAATGTTTTTCCGGATGGCCTCGTCAAGAAGGCCCACCCACTTGTTGTAGTTGGGGTGGATGCAGGGCGTCCCGTCCTTGGTCTTGTAGTCCATGTTGACGCTGCTCTTGTACTTGATGTCGTAATGCGCGGCCGTGTAAGGGATGTCCACCACCACCGTGTGTTTGCCGCGCACAACCACCGTGGCCTCAATGAGGTTGGCGGAAGGCTCCGCCACGCGCCAGCCGCGCTCCAGGCAGCCCTTGACGATGGAATCATGCATCATTTTCTGCGTTATGGCCTTTTGGGACGTATTCTGCGGCACATCGTAGGCGAACGCGCCTATGGGCCGGCCGGAACGGCAGGCGCACAGCGCCAGCACAAGCGCCGGCACGAACAGCAACAGCAGACGGCATTTCATGACGTTTCCTCCTTGGTGGTTGCGATACCCCCTGCCGGGGCGGCAAGGCGTTGCACGTACAACTGCCGCACGTGGCGCATCATGGCCCGGTGCGGCAAAAGCGCGTCGGCAAAATCCTGCGGCCGGACAGGCTCCAGAAATTCCATGCGGATGCGGCAGGGACAGAACAGCCTCCCGCCCGGCGGAAGGGCCTGAAAACTGTTGTGCACGAGCAGCGGCAGCACGGGGCGGCCGGAACGCTCGGCCAGATAAAAGGCCCCTGCCCGGAATTTGCCCAGCGCGCCCGTGCGCGTGCGGCGGCCCTCGGGAAAGATCACCAGCGTCACCCCTTCCCGCAGGCGTTGGAGACAGCGGGCCTCCACTTCTTCCGCGGGCAGGCTTTCAGCGTCGATGTAGCCCGCGCAGCGCATGGCGGGGGCGAAAAAGAACAGCAGCCTGAAGGGCCAGCGCTTGGCGATCAGGCACACATTGGTCTGCTCCTGCGCGCCCAGCAGGTAAATATCCAGAAAGGACTGGTGATTGCATACGATAATCGACGCAGGATGACGCACGGCCATGTCTGCGTTGCGCACGCAGACAGGCAGCCAGGGGCGGAGCAGGCGGAGCATGGAGCGGCCGTAGAGCCAGATATATCTGCGGCTGGCGCTGCCCATGCGTTCGGGCCGGATTCTGTGCAGCGCCGCGAGGCCCAGCATGCAGGGCAGCAGGACGAGGGTCCACAGGATGAAGACAGCATAGATGGCCGCGCTGGAGAAAACGCGGCTAATCTTCCCGCCGGATGGTTCCCGCATCGCGCAGGTCGGCGATAAAGGCATGGATGTCTCCCAGCGTCCTGATACGGGCCAGCGGCTCCTTGTTCTGCAGTTTGAAATCAAAGGCCTTCTCCAGCACGATGACCATATCGACGATATCAAGGCTGTCCAGCCCGAGATCGTCCCTGATGTCGGCTGCAGGAACAAGTTTCTCCGGCTCCAACTCGAATTCCTCGCACAGGGCCGCGTTGACTTTTTCCGCTATCTCGCTGTTGTTCATGTTCAACCGTCATGACTGTTTTGTTGAAAGGTATCAAAAAGCACCGCGCAGTTGCAACCGCCTAGGGCGAAGCTGTTTTTGAGCGCCGGCCCGCCGCCCGCGCGTACCGGCGTCACAAGATGGCGCAATGCGCCGCAGCGTTTGTCGGGCGTGTGCAGGCCGCGCGTGGGAAAGTAAACGGATTGCCGCAACATTTCAACACAGAGGATGCTCTCCAGCGCGCCGCTCGCCGCCATGGTGTGCCCCAGATGTCCCTTGAGGCTGCTTACGCATGTCTGCGCGCCGAACAGCGCGGCCACGGCCTGCCCCTCCGCCATGTCGCCGTATTCCGTGGCGGTGGCGTGCGCGTTGACGTAGCCCACTTCACAGGGGCGGACGCGCGCGTCCTCCAGGGCGGCGCGCATGCAGTCGGCGATGGCCGTTGCGTCCGGATGGGCGATGCTGGAGGCGGATGCGGTCATGGACGCGCCGCGCACCTCGCCCAGAATGGGGACGCCGCGTTCGAGGGCGCTTTCCAGGCTTTCCAGCAGCAGTATGCCCGCCCCCTCGCCGCAGACAAGGCCCGTGCGTTCCGCATCAAAGGGGCGCGAGGCGCATTCGGGATCGGCTTCATGCGAAGCCGCTCCCAGCCTGTCGAAGGTGGCCGGAACCAGAAGGTGGAACTCGTCCGCCCCGCCGCAGAGCATGAGGCGCTCGCGCCCGGCGGCAATGGCCTCATAGCCCAGGCAGATGGAAACCAGCCCCGAGGCGCAGGCCGCCGCCGGGGCCAGAACGCGCCCCGAGCAGCCGCAGGCCTGGGCCGTATTGGCCGCCACCGTATGGCCCATGACCTTGAAAAATACCGTGCTGCGCATGCTCTCCACGCTGTGCTCGCGCAGAAAGGCCGCAAAGAAGTCGTGCAGCATGGCGGGGCTGCCCAGGGTGGAGCCGACGGCCGCGCCCATGCGCCGGCCGGGATCACGCCCGAGTCCGGCCTGTTCCAGCGCTTCCCACGCGGCCAAACAGGCGAAAACGGACATGGGCGACATGCAGCGGCGCAGTTCGCGCGGGATGATCTTTTCCTGCAACGGCGGCACAAGGCCCGCCACGCGGCAGGCCAGCCCCTCCAGACGGTATTCCGGCAGGCGCGACAGCGCGCAGCGGTTTTCACGCACGCCCGCCAGCATGGCGGGCACGCCCCGCCCGTAGGGCGAAACCGCGCCCATGCCCGTAATGACTACTCGTTCTCCGCGCATTCCCTGAACTCCTTGAGCGCCGCGTCGTGCCCGAAGGCGAAACCGACGGCCAGCGCCGCGCTGACAATGCCGCCGAGCACTCCCGGCAGCAGCGCGTTCTGCCCGGCCAGGAAGAGGCCCGGCACCCGCGTCACCGGCAAAAGCGGCATGACGGCCCTGTGGTGGCGCACCCCGTAGAGGCTGCCCGTGCCGCCGTATACCCAGCGGCGCAGCGTCAGGGGAGTAGCCGCGTCGAGGATGCGCCACGCCCCGCGCAGGCGCGGCACGCGCCGTTCCACGGCGCGGCGCGCCTGTTCCGCAGCGCGTCGTTTCCAGTCGAGATAGTCGCGCGGACGCGGCTGCGGGTCCCCCTCGGGCAGGCCCGCGCCGTGCAGCAGCGACACGGCCATGACGGCGCGCCGCCCGTCAGCGGCGGGCCTGTCGCAGAACACATAGATGCCGGGGTCCTCCGCCTCGAGGGACGGGAAGAGTTCGGCATCGGAAGATGCCGCCTGCGGCGAAGGCAAAAGGTACAGGCTTTCGTCGTCCCGCAGGGTGTCGCGGGTTTCGGCAAACAGCAGCAGGGCCGGGCTGGTCTCGGGCATGTCGTCGATGCGGTGCAGGTAGGCCGGGCGCAGCAGGCCCGGTGGAGTCAGCCGCGCAAGCTGCGCAGGATGGCCGGTGAAAAAGCAGCGTTCGCAGGCAATGCGCGTGCCGTCACCCAGCAGCACGCCGCGCACGCCCGTGGCCGTGTCGGCTTCAATGCCGGTGACGGCGCGGCCGAGCCGCACTGCGACGCGCGCCTCGCGCAGGGCGCGCAGCAGCGCCTCCGCCAGTGCCGCGCCCCCGCCCCGCCATGTGCCGCAGGACTGGAAATACGGCCCCGCCACGAGCGAGAAATCCCGCCATGAGGCCTCGGAGGGAAACACGCCGTACAGCAGGCAACGGGAGCCGAGCATGGCCCGCAAGTGCGGGGGAAAGGCGGCCGCATCCAGGCGTTCGTTCAGCGTTGCGCCGTCCTGCAGCGCGCCTCCGGGGGCATCGCGCACGGTCGGATTCAGGTACGGGGAAGAGGAAAGCTCGGCTTCGGCCCGGCGCAGAAACGCGTTCATGCCGTGGCCCGTGCCGGGGAACTGCCGTTCCGCCGCGTCCGTGACGGCCTGCACGCCGGAGGGCAGGCGATATTCGCTGCCGTCCGCGAAACAGAACACAGCGCTGTGCGTCGTGGAAATATCCTGCAGGTCCGCTTCCACCCCCAGCGCCCGCAACCAGCGCCGCAACGCGCCGCCCGGGTGCAGGCCGCCCCCGCAGTGGAAGCCCGTGTCAAAATGCAGGCCTTCGCGGGTAAAGCCGCGCAACAGCGGGGCCGCATGCCTGCAGGCCTCCACCACTGTCACGTCGTGCCCCTGCCGTGCCAGCAGCAGCGCGGCCGCCAGACCGGCGACGCCGCTGCCCGTGACCACGCAGCGCATCAGCCGAGCCTCAGCACAATACAGGCGTTGGCCCCGCCGAATCCGGCGGCATTGTTCAGCACCGTACAGGGGGGGCGGTCAATGCGGCGGTTCAGCACGGGAATGCCCTCCGTGTCCGGGCCCGGCCCTTCGTAGTTGCGCGTGCCCGCCGTAAAGCCCGCCCGCGCCATGAGCACGGCATAGACAAGCTGCGACGCGCCCGACATCCACAGTTCATGCCCGGTGAGGCTCTTCAGCGCCGTCACCGGAGGGCAGGAAGCGCCGAACACGGCCTTGAGGTTGGCGGCCTCCGCCGCGTCGCCCAGCGGGGTGGATGTGGCGTGCGCGCTGACAAGATCAATATCGCCCGCCGCAAGTCCGGCATCGCGCAGGGCGGCCCGCATGGCCCGCGCAAGGCCGGAATGGTCCGGCGCGGAAAGGGAGGCGCCGTCGGCGCTGCAGCCGATCCCCAGCACTTCGCCCAGAACGCGCGCGCCGCGTGCGGCGGCCGTCTCCGCATCCTCCAGCAGCAGCGCGGCAGCGCCGCCGCTGGGCACAAGCCCGTCCCTCTCCCTGTCGAAGGGGCGGGAGGCCGACTCCGCGGGAAGACGCGCGGAAAAGGCCCCCAGACCGTCAAAAGCGCAGACGGCCTGCCAGTTCAGCTCCTGCGCAGCGCCGCACAGCACCCTGTCCAGCCGCCCCAGGCGTATCTGGTCCGCAGCCTGGGCCACGGCATAGGCTCCGCTGGCGCAGGCCGCGCTTACCGTCCAGCTGGGCCCCGTGTTGCCCAGCAGCACATTGAGGTTCATGCTGATGGTGGAATTCATGCCGCGAAACACATGCCCGCTGCCCATGCCGGCGGTATCGCCCGCGCGTTCCAGCGCCTCGCGCTGCTCCCACACGGGGAGCACCGCAGAATCGTTGCCGAACACCAGCCCGCAACGCTCGGAGCGCATGTCTTCGGGGGCAAGCCCTGCCTGTTCCAGCGCGTCCAGGGCCGCGGCGCAGGCCTGCACGGCGAAGTCCGGCATACTCTTGCGCTGCTTGCGCGAAAGGCGGGCGGTCGGGTCAAAGCCCGTGAGGCGTCCGGTAAGGGGGCTGCGGAAACCGTGCGCCAGCCGTTCCGGATCAGCCGCAATGCCGGACCGACCGTGATACAGGGCGTCCGTCACCGCCTCGCGCGTGACGCCCAGCACGGAAACCAGCCCCACCCCGGTGATGACGACGCGCCGCATACTGCCTCACATGTACAGGCCGCCGTTGACGGAAAGCACCTGCCCCGTCACGTACGAAGCCATGTCCGAACAAAGAAAGCGCACGCAGCCCGCCACTTCCTCCGGCGTGCCGGGACGGCCCAGCGGCACGTTTTTCATGTATTCACCGAGGGGCAGCCCTTCCGTCATGGCGGTGGTGATGAAGCCCGGCGCCACGGCATTGACAAGCACGTTGCGCCGCCCCAACTCCCGCGCAAGGGCGCGTGTGGCCCCCATAAGCCCGGCCTTGGCGGCGGAATAGTTGACCTGTCCGGGCATGCCTGTCTGCCCCGACGCGGAGACGATGGTGACAATGCGTCCGCGCCGTGCCCGCTGCATCAGGGGCGCGATCCTGCGCGTCACATGAAAAAAGCCGTTGAGATGCACATCAAGCACGTCGCTCCACTGCTCCCTGGACATGAGGCCGAACATGGCGTCGCGGGCAAAGCCCGCATTGTTGATCAGGGCAAAGGGGGTTTCCTGTTCCAGCAGGGGGTCCAGCGCCGCCTCCACAGCGTTCTTGTCCGTAACGTCAAACTGCAGCGGGATGCAACGCCGGCCCAGTGCCGCAATCTCGCCGCACACGGCTTCAGCGGCCGCACGGCCGCTGCGCCAGTGCAGCCAGATGTCAAACCCGTCACCGGCCAACCCCAGCGCCACAGCCCTGCCGATGCCCCCGGAACCGCCCGTGACCAGGGCCACAACAGGCGTGCAATCGGGTTTTGTCGCACATTCTTGCATGTTCGTTCGTCTTCCCTTACTTTCAAAAAAGCGCCCGGCACAAGGCAGAGGGGCGCCTTGAGAATAACCGCAACGCCAGGTGATGATTTCATGCGCGCAGTGGCACTATGCTTGATTGCTGTCTTTTTGTCCACGTCATGCGCCTGCAGCTGGGTCGGCAGGACGGCCGGCAAGGCGCAGGCAAAAATGGAGCGCAAGGCGGACGCCGTGCAGCAGGGATACAAGGAAGGCTACCGCTCTGAATCGAAAAAACGCTAAGCCGCCCTGACGTTTGCCGGAGCGAAAACACATGCGCATCCTCTGTCTTGGCGGTCCCATGCTGGCCGGGGCTTTTCGACGCAGCGGCCATACCGTGCTCACCGCAGGAACCGGCGGGGAACTTGATGCCGTCATCCGCCACCCCGTCACCACGGCGCAGCTTCTGGAGCGTCTCGGCGCTGCGGGTTTTGCCCCTGACGTTCTGTTTTACTGCGACAACGGCAACCTGCCCCTGCTGCTCGATCCGCAGCGCATGCCCGTCCCTTCGGTATGGTATTCCATCGACACCTACTGCAACCCCTGGCATGTGCCCTACGCCCACGGCTTCGACCTCGCGCTTGCGGCGCAAAAGGATTTCGTCCCCCTGTTTGCCCATGAAGGCATACCCGTCCGCTGGTTGCCGCTGTTTTGCCCTGCCCCGCTTGACGAAAACGCCGCCGCGGGCGAGAGGGACATTCCGGTCGCCTTTGTGGGCACGCTGGGCCACAGGAACAATCCGGACAGAAAGCCCTTCCTTGAGGGCTTTCGCCGCAGGCATCCGCTTGTGCTGCTCTCCGGCGCGTACGCCCCGGTATTCGCGCGCAGTCGCATCGTGCTCAACCAGACCGCGTTCTCGGAAGTCAATTTCCGCTGTTTTGAGGCTGCGGGCTGCGGCGCGGCTCTGCTTATGGAGAGCTGCGGCAACGGCCTGGAGGAGCTTTTTACCCCCGGGGAAGAAATCCTGCCCACCTATCCGCGCGGCGACGCTGCGGCCGCGGCCCGCATCGCGGCGCAAGCCCTTGCCGAGCCCGCAAGACTGGCAGAGATAGCCCGAGCGGGCTTTGCAGCCGTACGGGCCGGCCATTCCGCCGACATCCGCGCCTCCGCGCTTGTGGAGTTGTTTGCGTCCCTGCTCGCCGACCGCGTGCATGAAACGCGCCTCTCCTGCGATACCGGGCGGAGAGCAGCGCTTGTTCGCGGAGCGTTCGGCGTTCTCGCGAGCGATCTCGACAATCCGGCCATGGCCGCGCACCGTGCATTCTTTGCTGACATGGCGTGCGGGCGCATCCCTGCAGCCGGCGGCCGCCCCTCCTAAACGCGGGAACGGCACAGGGCCGGCCCGGCGCTCTTTTCACCCCTCGGCCAATTTACTTCCACAGGCTTTTTGCGTAACAAACACACGCAGTCCGGGCTATCCCGTCTGTGACATGAGGAATGCAGGAGAGCACGCATGGAAGAACTGACCAAGGCCGTACAGGACATCAACAGCGTCCTCTGGGGCGTATACTGCCTGATTCCCCTGCTGGTGGGCACGGGCATCTACTTCACGCTGCGTCTGAATTTCGTGCAGATACGCAAGGTTTCGCGCCTGTTCCACTATACTTTCGGCGAGATCCGCATCTTCGGCAAAAAAGCCGGCAAGGAAGGCATGAGCTCCTTCCAGTCGCTGGCCACGGCGGTCGCGGCGCAGGTGGGCACGGGCAACCTGGCGGGAGCGGCCACGGCCATCGCCATGGGCGGTCCCGGGGCCATCTTCTGGATGTGGATTGCCGCGTTCTTCGGCATGGCCACCATCTTCGCCGAGGCCGTGCTGGCCCAGCTCTACAAGACGCGCGATGAAAGGGGCCACGTCACCGGCGGACCGGCTTTCTATATTTCCAAGGGACTCGGCTGCAGGTGGCTGGCGAGCTTTTTTTCGCTGGCCATCATCGTGGCGCTGGGCTTCATCGGCAACATGGTGCAGTCCAACTCCATCGCTGACGCATTCCATACGGCATTCAACGTGCCCGGCTGGGTGACAGGCGCCGTTGTCGCCGTGCTGGGCGGCTTCGTCTTCTTCGGCGGAATACGCCGCATCGCCGCCACCACGGAGAAGATTGTTCCCTTCATGGCCCTGCTGTATATCGTGGGCGGCCTGTGGATTGTGCTCACGCACCTAGACATGCTCGTCCCCGCCTTCAAAATGGTCTTTGTGGGCGCGTTCGACCCCACCGCCGCCACCGGCGGCATCGTGGGCGCAGGCGTCAAGGAGGCCATGCGCTACGGCGTGGCGCGCGGGCTCTTCTCCAATGAGGCGGGCATGGGCTCCACGCCGCACGCCCATGCCGTGGCCAAGGTCATGTACCCGGCCCAGCAGGGATTTGTGGCCATTATGGGCGTCTTCATCGATACCTTTGTGGTGCTGAACATGACGGCTTTCGTCATCTTCGTCACCGGCGCGCTGGACGGCACGACCACGGGCATCGCGCTCACCCAGAAGGCCTTTGAACTGGGCCTCGGCTCCCACAGCCTGGGCTACGGTTTTGTCTCCATCTGCCTGTTCTTCTTTGCCTTTTCAACTATCATCGGCTGGTATTTCTTCGCCGAGCAGAACGTCAAGTTCCTCTTCGGCGCGAAGCTGCTCAACCCCTTCCGCCTGCTGGTCATGGGCTTTCTGCTGCTGGGCTCCTTCCTGCAGGTGACGCTGGTGTGGGAGTTGGCCGACATGTTCAACGGCCTCATGGTCATCCCCAACCTCATAGCCCTCTGGGGTCTGGGCCGCCTTGTTTCCAAGGCGCTGGACGATTACTTGGAACGCCGCCCCGAAGGCGTCAACAAGATCCTCGCCGAGGATGCCGCGCCGCCCAGGGAAAAACCCGGAAAGTAACCGCGACAGTCAGAGCGACACCCTGCCGTCGGCATGCGCCCACCGCATGTTGACGGCAGGTTTGTCTTCGCGCTCCTCAATGGGCACCCGCATCCATGCTCTTCTGCAAGCAGGCTCCCCTTCTGGCGACGCCGCATCATGAAACTTCCGCTCAGCGCCGAAGGCGCTGACGGGCGTGCGGCCGCCCGGCTTTCGTCCCTCGGGCCGGAGGCCATTCTCCGGATGTGGTCTGGTTTGATAGAGCCTTGCGAAAAATCTTGACTTTTCCCTCCGGAATTCCGAATTTCGACCATGCAGTACAGAAAGAAGACATCCATTTTCCGCCGCGTCCGCATTCCGTCCCTCGTCAAGCACATGACCGGTCTCGTCGCCGGGGTCCTGCTGGCGTCGGCCGCCATCTTCTTCGCCTCGGATCATTTCATGCGCGAAAGCTTCGACAGCCGTATCGCCGGGGAGATGGCGATGGTTCGGAACGTCGTTGACGAGCAGGTGGCGCTCATCCGCAAGCGCCTTGGGCACGAGGCCTTCCTGCTCGCCGATTCCGACGCGCTGAAGAAGGCTCTTGCCGGGCACGACAGCATTGCGCTGCGGGGCTACGCGCAGCGGGCCATGTACAACGCCGACGCCAGCTTCGCCACCATCACGGACGAGCACGGATTCGTCCTCGCCCGCGGCAATTCCGACAAGAAGGGCGACGACATAGGCTCATCGGAGATCATGAAGAAAGCCCTGAAGGGCGAGGCGTCCGTGGACGTCGTACAGCTCGAGAACAACGGGCTCTCCTTGGCCGCGGCCGTGCCGGTCTTCGTCGGGGAGAACCTGGTCGGGGTTTTGCTCTTCGGCGACGCCTTCAAGACAAACGCGTTTGTCGACACCGTCAAGCGCATCTCCTCGTTCGAGATGACGGTGTTCAGCGACGACAAGCGGATATCGGCAACCATCGTCCGCAACGGCAAGCGCATCGTCGGCTCCCGCCTCGACTCGGCAGCCGTGCGCATGGCGATATTCGTCAACGGCGTCGAGTACGTCGGCGACGCCTCCATCCTCGGCAGGTTATACAGAACCATATACTGGCCGATCCGTTCCGGCAGCGGGAAGATACTGGGCATATGGTCCATCAGCACGGAGATCGGCGACGTTGAGAAGGCCGTCCTCAAGGTCACGCTTTCCTGCTTGGCCTGCACGGTCGTTGTCTCGCTCGCCTTGTCCGTCCTCGCTGTGCTGTTGTTCCGCTCCCTCGTGAATCCCCTGGAACGCAAGGCGCATGTGGACGCCCTCACGGGCGTCGCCAACAGGGCCGGATTCGAGAAGGCGTTCAAGAGCATCTTTGTTGAGCAGTCCGGCCGTGGCGCGCTGTTTCTCGTCGATCTCGACAACTTCAAGACGGTCAACGACAATCTCGGGCACCCCGTCGGCGACGAGGTGCTGATCCATGCCGCGCAGGTCCTGAAGGAAGTGTTCCGCGGCACGGACATCGTCGCGAGGCTCGGCGGCGACGAGTTCGTGGTCTACGCCCCGACGCTGGGCAGCGCCGACGTCGTCAAAATCAAGGCCGAAAATCTCCTGAAAAAGATGCGGAAGACGTACGCCCTGCCGGACAACGGATCTGTAACCGTGACGGCCAGCATTGGCGTGGCAATGTACCCGAAGGACGGTGCAACCTACGAAGGAATCTACCACAGCGCCGACACGGCGCTGTACGCCGCGAAGGACAGCGGAAGGAACCGCTACGTCCTCTTCGACGCAGGCGACGGCGGAAACGCGTCGCTCAAAGACCGGGCGGATTGAGCGGGCGATGTGGAACTTCTGCGGGCGCGCCGAAGGCAGGCGGCCCGCTTCCGGCCACCGCGCCGAAGGCGCTGCCGGAACTGACGAGGCGCATCAGCGTCCCTTGCGGCAACCGGCGCTGTTCCGGATGGTGCTTCCGAAATCACCCCCCGTTGCCGGTTGTCCGGACAGCAGTGTCCGCCCTGCATGTCTATCCCCGCAAGCTCAACGCGCTTCGCTGCGTCAAAGAGGCCGCCAAAGGCCTATGGGCATTGTTGCCGTGAAACCGGTCGCCCAGTTTGCAATTTCCTAGAAACATGCACTGCCGCATGCAACATACATTGCGAAGCCGCCCCTGAAATTGCCCATTCCAAGGGCGACTTCGGCATAAGCGCCTCTCTGTGACAGGGAATAGGAACCAGATCAGAGAACAGTACGTCACTCTTTCATTGTGTATTCCGTATCCTCGTCTATCATGGCAAGCATGATATCTGCGAAATCAGGATCGAACTGCGAGCCCTTTCCTTTTTCCACTTCACCGCGGACAATTGCCTGTGAAAGTTCCCTGCGGTAGCTCCTGTTGCTCGTCATGGCATCATAGGCATCCGCCACCGCAATGATGCGCGCCTCTTCAGGAATGTTTTTCCCCCTCAGGCCGTCGGGGTAGCCTTTCCCATCATACCGTTCATGATGCCAGCGCGCGCCTGTCGCCAATTTGGGCATTTCCTTGATGCCCTGCAGTATCCCAGCTCCTACAACGGGGTGCTTCTTGATAATCGCATATTCAGCATCCGTGAGTCTGGCAGGCTTATTGATAATTTCGTCGGGAATGCCGATCTTGCCGACATCATGCAGAAGGCTTATCATGTACATTTCACTCAACTGTTGTGCAGTATATCCGGCACGCCGCGCAATTTCTACGGAATACTTTGCCACACGGCTCGAATGTCCGTTTGTATATGTATCCTTGGCGTCAATGGCTTGCGCCAACGTCTGCACCACATGAAGAGACAGATTTTCGTTCTCCCGTGTCTTTTTCTCCACCTCAGCTTCCAGATGTTCCTGAAAATGGACAAGTTCATTGGTCATTTCATGAAAGAAATGTGAAATGAGATATGAAAGTGGAATCTTCCCGGTCGGCGTGAATTTTGCCTGCGGTATTAGGGAATATTGCGCCGCCTGCTTGGGCATGTCGCTTCCCTCGCGCATGCCCACAGCCACAAAAGCGCTGTTCAGGACGCCCCCCCTTTTGTTCTGGAGAGAAATTTCTCCATATCCATGACAATAGGCAAGCTCAGGATGATTATTCCTATAATAATTCCATTCAAGGTGGGCCTCATTTCTCAAAAAACCGACACGATTTCCGCACAGTACCATAAGAACGGCCTCTGGAGAAAAAATCTTCATCCTTTCGCTGCCGTTAAATGAGGCTTCAAGTATTTCTTCACGCGTACAATAGGCGAAACGTATTTTTTCTCCATCGTACATTGTTCCTGAAAAATATAATGTTCCATTCTCGCTTGCAACGGGGATATAACAAATATTCACATTATGGCGCGTAACCATCAAAGGGAATAACCAAAAATTCTCAAAGTTCTCGCCATCCCACTCTATACCAAGATACTTCTTGAAGATATCTGCAGCTGGGAGCCCGTCAATCCGACTGACGGCGCACTCGCTTTTGGACTGCCGCTCGCCCAGCGTGATGGACATCTCCCGGCCGATGGGCCTCCAGCCAAGGATGTAATCCATATAAACCTGAAGGGTATTGCCGGCGTACACTGCCGCCGTGAAACCGCTGAAAAGCAGGGATGCCCCTATGGCAAAAGAATCGTTCTTCGCATCGGGCGGCCGCGCCACCGTGCCAAACACGGGGATTTCCTCATATCTCTCACTGATTGCATTGAGAAACGCCGTTACATCCAACCCGGTATTGACAGAGAATAATTCAATGGCCTTGACATGCTGTATGGCGTCCAGCGCATCAAGGAATTGTGCGGCGGCAAGGCGTTCCTCGCCCGGCGCGCAAGGGTATTGCAGAATATGAAATTCCGTGCTGTCGGAAAGAATCATATTGAACACAACAAGGGGTTTTTCCGTATCCCCGGAAAATTTATATCCGGAAACACCGATATGCTTGACGTCAGGAAGCTGTTTATCAATTTCCGTCAGTAAGTTTTGCGCATGTTCCATAGATATGCCTGAGGTGAACACGTTCAGCAAGGCATCGTTGTGTGCGGTCGCCTTGAGCAGGCTCTGCATATGGCGGAGGTGTCCGACGGCTTCATCCGGATTTTCAAAATGAAAATGGTACTGTTGCATGGCACGTGATTCCTCATGGAAGAATTTGCACATTCCTCTGCCGGCACAGGAAAAAACGTCCGCAGCCGTTACAATAACTTCCGGTTCGGCCGCAATCGCTACGTGAGGCGCGCGTACTCCGCCGCGTCTACGGGCTCAGCCCATGCGGTGGAAATTTCCTCGCCCGGCACTTCCACGGCAAGGTGCTGAAAGGCTGTGTCCGGCGCGGCGCCATGCCAGTGTTTGACGTTGGCGGGGATATGCACCACATCGCCCGGACGAAGCTCCACAGGTTCTTCGCCCCAGGCCTGGTAGTACCCGCGCCCGGCGGTGACGATAAGCGTCTGTCCTCCGCCGCCGGACGCCTTGTGGGTGTGCCAGTTGTTGCGGCAGCCCGGTTCAAAGCTGACGGCGAACACAGGAACCTGGCTGGTGGAAATGGCCGTCAGATAACTCTTTCCCACAAAATACCGGGCATACGCCGTATTGGGTTCTCCTGCCGGGAAGGGACCGTTAGTGTTCAGTTCCTCAATAGACACATGCTCCGTACAATGATAGCCTTGAATCTTTTCATGCATGATGTTCTCCAATTGTATCTGCTTTTCTATGCAGCAATTCCCAAATTACATTTTACAACTAGAATGAATATGAGATATTCCATGCTATCACAACATTCAGTCAACACTAATTTTTACACAAGACATTTTGTCTTTCCTGTTGTATAATGTTCAATTTAATTTAATAAAATTTGACTTTCCATAACAGCACCGTAAAAAAATCCCAGCTTCAGTTCCGGCAGGCGGAATATCGCAGAGGGACGTCCAGCATACATCGGCACATTGTTCCAGCCCTGTCGGATGATGCCGCGCAACTGCGTCTCGCCCGGAGCCCATGCACGATTACCGGGAGCGGGGTTACCAAAGCCCATGCATCCCATTCAACTGCGTATAATTTTGATGCCTGCCGTGTTCGTGCAGGCGACAACGCATGACGTCTTCTGAGCGATTATTGATTTTTATATAGATACGCCGTCTCTTTGCTTCCTGCAAGGAACAAAACTTGCCCATTTCTTGCAATCAAATTTATTCCTGCAATAAACAGGCAACAAATTTTGCTGGATTCTGTCAGAGAAAATGGTGTATGTTTTGCCAAACCCCACGGAGGTAGACATGCATGATGCAGACGATGTGACACGGCGCGGATTCCTCAAGGCAGGCGCAGCCCTTCTCGGGGTTGCCGCTCTGGGCGGTCAAATTTCGCCTTCCGAATCCTCTGCGGCTGCAAAGGGTTCGTCCAAGGCCAAGGTATGGTATTGCCCGACCATAACGCCGGATACGCTGTTGCGCTGTTATGACAAGGTTTGCGGCGGCATCTCCGGCAAGGTGGCCATCAAACTGCACACAGGAGAACCCGGCGCCCCCAATCTGCCTCCCCGGGAGTTGCCGCGGGCGCTTGTGGAACACATTCCTCACTCGACCATTGTTGAATGCAACGTTCTCTATCCCGGTCCTCGCAGCACCACAGAAGGGCATCGCAAGCTGCTTGCAGAAAACGGCTGGACGTTTAGCCCTGTGGACATCATGGACGCCGACGGTGATGTGGCGCTGCCGGTTCCCGGAGCTAGGGAATTTTTTGACGAGACATGGGGTAAGCCCGGCGTTGCCGGTCCGTTCACACCCGGCAACCATTTACGGGAAGTCCATGTGGGCGGACATTTGCTGAATTACGACTCTCTGGTCGTATTCACACATTTCAAAGGCCACCCCAGCGGCGGTTATGGAGGCTCGCTGAAAAATATTGCCATCGGCTGCGCCTCGCCGCGCGGCAAGCGCGAGCAGCATGGCGACGGCTGGATACGGGGCGAACTGTTTCAGGAACATATGGTGGAAGCGGCCAAGGCCGTGGCAGGACATTTCGCGCCGCGGATCTGCTACATCAACCTGCTTATGAACATGTCCGTAGACTGCGACTGTGCCGGGATGAGTGCGGCCAAACCGGAGTGCCCCGACCTCGGCATCTTGGCCTCCACAGACCTCGCCGCCGTGGAGCGGGCCTCGGTGGACATGGTCTACGCCATGCCGGAACAGCACAGGAAGGCGCTGGTAGAACGCATTGAGTCCCGCAAGGGGCTGCGCCAGCTGGACTTCATGGAAATTTTCGGCATGGGCGACGGCGCCTACGAGCTGGTACGGGTGTGACGGCCATGACTGAAGAGGAACACGCTGAGTCAACCCGCATCAACGCCCAACTGAAAGAAATGCTTGCCCGGCGATTGCCTGAACCGGGCGATTACCCCACAGCCGTAGACGGGCTGACGCTGCTGCGCCGCGAGGCGTCTTCACATTCCGGGCGTTGTTACGAAAAGCCTCTGGCTGCCTTCATTATCCAGGGAAGCAAGCGTTCCTTTTTCGGCACGCATGAATACGTCTATGCTGAAAAGCAATGCCTGGTGGCAGGCATAGGCATGCCGGCCTCATACCAGACCTTGCCCGCAAGCCCCGAACGCCCTTTTCTGTCCATATTTTTCTATCTGGACACAGCATTGCTGGATGATCTTTCCCGTTCCATGCCGGATGCCGTACGGACATCAGCCGGAGATTGCGGGGCGGTGGCTGTAGCAGACACTCCGCCGCAACTGTTGGATGGATTGCTGCGTCTCATCCGTCTGCTGGATAAGCCGGAGCACATTCCGGTGCTGGCTCCCATGCTCAAGCGTGAACTGCATTACTACTTGCTGGCAGGCCCCTATGGAAACCTGCTGCGGCAATTGAATACCCAGGGGCTGCAAGGTACGGCCGTCGCCAACGTCATGGACTGGCTGCACGACAATCTGCGAAATCCCATAAGCATTGACGACATTGCCGGGCGCTCAGGAATGTCAGCGGCAACGCTGCATCGTTATTTCAAACGCCTCACAGGCTTGAGTCCCATGCAATACGTCAAGCAGCTGCGGCTTTGCGAAGCGCAGCGGCTTATGCTGGCGGAACACGAACGTGCAACCGATGCCGCACGTTCCGTCGGCTATGAAAGCGTCCCCCAGTTCAATCGCGATTACAAGCGATTGTTTGGCGCGCCGCCGCACAAGGATGTGCAGCGACGTCGTGACAGCAGGGATATGTCATCAATAGTTGATGTCACGACAGCATAGCATAAGGAACAGACAATGATTAAGAAAAAAGATATTGGTCCTGTATTCGCCCTGTACCCTACACCAACGGCAGTGGTCGGCACTGTTGATTTTTCCGGAAAAGTGAATTGGATGCTTGTTGGACATGTCGGCATTGTGAGCCATCACAAATTGCTCATCAGCATGCACTCGGCACATTACACCAATGCAGTTGTGAAGGAAAGCAAAAAACTGTCCGTTAATTTGGTGAATGAGGCTATACTGCAGCGAGCTGATTATGTCGGCACTGTGAGCGGCAAAAAAACAGACAAATCCGCTGTATTCGATTATCATCTTGGCGATGGCGGCACCCCGGTCATTGATGACGCAGACCTTGTCATGGAATGTGACGTAGTTGACATCTATGAAATTGACTCCTTTGAAAATTTCATTTGTTCCATATCACATACGCATGTCAACGAAACGATGCTTGATGCTTCAGGCAAGATTGACTATGAACAACTCAAGCCGATCCTCTTTGAAATGCCAACCTACAGTTACATAAAAACAGGGGCAGTGGCGGGAAAATGCCTGGAATTGGGCAAGGCGTATAAGCAAAATCGAAAGCTGCCATAGGGCGCTGCGCGCTCCAATGACCACTGGCATGTGACGCAACAGAATTTTGCAGCCGGAGGGAATCGTCCCTGTCATGTTTTTTGCCGGACTATGCCTGATATGCCGCCGAGACGCGCCGGCGAGAGGATGTCGACTTTGGGATTGAAGATGGAGGTTTCATCATGAAAGCGCTATGGAAGAAAAGCCTGCTGTTCTGTCTGGGAGGTATCCTGATGGCAAGCTCATATGCGGGTGCGCATCCGCTCCGCACTCCGGAGGGCAACATGCCCATGGTGCATTGGGCAGTAGTGGAATCCACGCCGGGGAATATGCAGGCCTTGGGCGCAATCGCGGCAAAGACGGTCGGCCCGCAGGCGGCCGGGGAATCCGGCACGTATGCGCTCTACGGAGGCATTGACGTCACGAACCGGAATCTGATGCGTCTGCTGGAAATTTACGAAAGCTATGAGGCCTATCGCATCCATAGTACCAGCGAGGCGTTTCAGGAATACCGCGCCGCAAGGCTGCCCATACTGAAGAAGCTCCGCATTCTGGAGGCCAACGGCATCGCCCTGGAGCAGAAGGATAACGGCACAGCCACCGTTGTGTTCATGCACCGTTATGAGGTACTGCCTGAAAAGCTTGCCCAATACCAGCATCTGGCAACAGCAGAGGCCATCCGCGCCGTAGATGAGGACGATGGCGTCCTGGGCATATATGTGACAGCGGAGCATGACTATCCCAACATCATCCATACAATGGAGTTGTATCGTGACCAGGCTGCCTATGAGGCCTATGCCGCTTCCAGGCAGGCACGGGAGTTTCGGAAAAAGACAGAGCCAATGTTTACGTCCGTCCGTGCCATCAAGAATCTGGAGACCAACATTCCTTTGAGCGCCAAGGGGGTGCGAACTGTCCCTGCAGGGCGATAGGAGAAAAGCAAACGTCAATCTTGATGGTGACGGCATGCGACAGCGCTGACTGAGTTATGGAGGCTTGAGTAACGCATGACGGTATGTCCATGTCTGCCCCTGCAGGCTCAAACGCTTTGCGGGCCTATACCGTCGTATGTTCGTGCGTGCTGATGAACTTAAGGTATGAGGTTTGCGCGATACCAACAGCCCTTGGTCTCACGCTCAGGATGCCAACAGAATACCAACAATTTTCTCGGAGGGATAGCTATTAAGTCTGGATGCGGGAAAAGTTCAATAAAAAAGCAAGCCTCGCAGGGTGTTATGCCCATGCGAGGCTTACTTTTAAGCAAAATTGGTAGCAAGGGGGGCTACCACTTCTTTGCTCTATCTACCTATAATCATATAATTAAATGAGGACATTTCTGAATTGTTACCCCATCTGTTCCCCTTTTTCCAAATGTGTCCTCCCAGTGGGTTTGTGCTGCATCAGCTGGTTTATCCTCCAGATAATTGTCACACCGAAGCGCAAGTCATTTTATCTTACAGATAGCGGATCCCCCCCCTGCGGGCCTTGCCTTCCCGGTCGGCTTAAGCTAAATATCGCAAAACCTTTATTGGCGTATTGCGCCGCAAAACGTCCGAGGGAGCAAAGCCATGAGAGAGAGAATTTCGCCAATTATTTTGGTGTGTTTAATTGTATTTCTTTCTTTTATATCAATTTCTTCCAATGCAAAAGCAGAACAAGTAGGCCCATCAATAAAAGGCTTGCGTTTGGGGATGTCGCTAAATGAATTCAAATTAGCTGCAGAGAAATTAGGACTTGTATATGTTGACTACAATTATTATGACTGTTTTATAGATAAAGAAAAATATAATAAGTATAAAAATCAAGTTTTACCAACAGAATTAAGTGCAATAAGAGCAATACATGATAGAAAAACCAATTCAATAATTCATATTGAATTTTATGATTTGGAGTTGTTATTTAATGCAAAAGGCACAAGAAAAGGGTTTATACAAAAATTTATTAATAATTTTAAGATACCACGCCTTGTAGCGAAGAATAAAGGAAATATTATATATTTTACATATAGTGACACAAAAAATGGATGGGGAATTAACATATATCAATCACAAGATATAGAGTGTATTGCTATAGAATTAGATTCCATAGAAAAAGAGACTGGAGATTTTAATTTTAATTGAATCATCGGGTTGTTTGATGGGAGGGGGCTTGACGGCCCCCTCTTTTTTCGGGCATGGTGGTTACACGGAGCCTCGAAAACTCCACACAAGACGGACGCCTTTCCCGAAAGCCAAGGCTATTTTTGTGCCCAGTGAGGGGCATACGGCTGTTGTTGCCGGGAGTAGGCTAATACAAAACCCGTAAGGGGAATAGGCCTGGGCGTTCTTGTGCGCTTTCGAGCTCCCGGCTTTGCTTTTTGGCAAGGGGCAATCGAAAAAACACAAGAGGTTTATTATGTGCCAGCTTTCCCCCGTCCAATTTCACGGCGACATGATTTTCTGCATTGACTATCACGGCGAGCCATTCGCGCCCGTTAAGCCTATCATTGAGAATATGGGCATGGATTGGCGGGCACAAGCCACAAAGCTACGCGCCAGCAAGGAACGTTGGGGGGTGGTGATAATCGCCACACCTTCCGAAGGTGGCGAACAGGAGACAACCTGCCTGCCCGTCCGAAAACTGCCTGCCTTCCTCGCATCCATCAATCCTCGCAAGGTCAAGCCCGAACTTCGCCCGCGCATTGAGTTGTACCAGCGTGAGTGCGACGACGCCCTGTGGGACTACTGGACGAAGGGCCGCGCCGAACGCCCCATTACGGCGCCGTCCACTCTGCCCTCTTCCGACGCGCCTTTGACGCCGGAGCAGCAATGCACGTTGCAGAACATCGTCAAGGCCAAGGTGGAGTCCCTGCCCGAAGCACAGCGCAAGGGGCGCGGCTTATATCCCCAAATCTGGAGCCGCTTCAACAACCACTTCCGCATTGCCCGCTACTGCCAGCTTCCGCAGTGCCGTCTTGCCGAAGCTGTGGCCTATCTGGTGCGGCTGGATATTGAACCTAAGCAAAAGGCGCTGCCCCAGCCGGAAGCCTTATCGATGCCGAAGCCTGACACAAACAGAGAAAAATTTGTTCGCTTCCTCGAAAAGGTTGAAGCCCTCCGCGCACAGACAGATCGCACTCTTCGGGATCTGGCAGTCGAGGGGGCTGCATTGTTGGATGACGACCGTTTCGGCACCACCAGATGGAACACCAGCTCCATCATCCACGACTGGCTGTTGAATGTCGTTCCGAGGCCCTTGGAAATTCGCCCCGATTTCGAGATGGCTCGCGGATTGTTCGCCTTCCTGCACGATGTTGAAAATCTCTTACCCTTGCGCTGGAGGTAGTGCTCAAATTCAAAAAAACAGGAAAGGCCGCGGGATTCGCGGCCTTTATGCATCATGCCGATTGGCCTGTCTCACAGGTTGAGTTCAAAGCCGTAGGAGGCGGTGCCATATTCCGGCTCCTGGTGGCTGGCTGCAGGCGTTGCGGGTGCGGTGGCGTCCCTGCGTCTCCCCCCAAGGGGGTACTGGGAGTAATCCACCAACGCGGCGCTTTCGAATACGGCCTGCGCGCGCGTGAAGTCGCCATTCAACATCTCGTGCATGACGTTTTCGGGGATGAAGAACGGCAGGCTGTCGGCAATCCTGCCGAGAACATGCGCGAATTTCTCCTTCTCCTCGGCCAGGGCGTTGCGCGCCGCCTCCGCCTCCGCTTTCACTGTGTCCAGATTATTCTCCAACGCCCGATGCCGGCCTTCCAGTTCGAAGTATCGGCGCTGGCTCTCGAATACGGCATCTTCCAGTTCATCCATGTGGTCATGCAGCTCCAAACGCCAGCCTGCCACAAGCTGCTCTGCCCGCTTGTCGTTTCCGACGATTGCTGCGACGCTCTCAAGCACCATGTCGCCGCGGGCTGATTCGAGCACATAGCCGCGGTTTGCGGAAAAGCCAGGCGACAACACATAATCGAAACCACTGAACCCTGTGAGCAAAGTCGGACGCTTTGTGCCGCCGTCCTTACCTGGGCAGGCCCACGAAAAGCCTCCGACTTTCGAGGCGTTGAGCCCGGAGACAATTCTCCCCGTCTCGGTATCGAGAATCTCTTGGGAATGGCTCACGGTGCCGTCTTCCGCGACATCAAATTTCGTCGTGACATTGCTTGGCACGTTGCTGACCATGGCCTGCTGGCCGTCTGGCAACGTAATCACATCCACTTCCTCGATGTCCATTTTGCGGCACAGAATCCTTCGCCCGTGTCCATAGAACCCAAGGGCTTCGCGGTTCTGTATCCTCTCCCGCGTGGCGGGCGAGTAGCAGATGCCGCGGGCATTGTCGATCATGTACTGCCGATGCCGGCCGGTGTACTTGCGCCGGGTGTCCAGCAGGGAAAAGGAGCATTTGATAAGTTCGCTCATGGCCATGGCCTCCTAAAATTCCTCACCCTCTCCACCGCCATCTCCGGCGGCGAGGGCTGCGGCAGCTTCCTCCGCTGCTTTCGCCTTTTCCTTGGGGAATACCCGCTCAAAGGCGTCTTCATCCAAGCGCAGCATCTTCCATACCTCGCGCGCCAACTCGCGTTTGTCCGCGATGGAAAATTCCTGATCTATCACGCCGAAAGATCCGATAATGCCGCCAATGGCGTTCGTCCGGGCCTCCAGCGATTCCTGCTCCTCACGCTCAATGGCCGTGCTGACGCTGTTGAAGCCAATTTCCCACGGGCATTCATCTGGCAGGAAAACCTTGCCGTACTTGTAGGCGACGTGAATTTCACAGAGACGATGAATGCCGTTTTTGATGGCCTTTCGCAGCAGGTCGGCCTTTACGGCGGCCATGATGGACATGCGAAAATAGCCGCCGTCCCCAAGCCCGCCGGAAAGGAAGTCGCCAAAGCCCAGAAGTGAGGGATCAACACCTATGGCGCCACCAAGACGCTTCACCTGGAAGAGCACGTCCTCCAAGCCATTTATGTCAGGCGAACCCTGCACAGCCTCAACCTGAATGCCGCCCTTGTCTGTGAAATTGGGCAGAATGTGGTTGACCACCGTCTGCACGGTACCATGCAGATAGGATTGCGTCTGAATATCGTTCGAGGCGTTTGTCACGCGCTCCGCAATCTGATCCAGATACCGAGCCGCGCGCTCCGGGTCGAGCTTTCCCGTGTTCACCCCAATGATGCGCTCCAGCCGGGCCGCATTGCGTCGGGACATTTTGAGGGAGCAGATGGCATCAAGCAAATCCATCCACGGCCCGTAAGCGGTGGCAATCAGCGACGTGCCGTATTCCTGCGATTCTACCAGTCCTTCAATAGCCGGGTCTTCCACGGACAGGTCAACGGGGATGCCGCCCACATTGATTGGCTCTATGTTCTCCGAATCCCACCATTCGGGAATCTCAAACCCGACAAATGTCCACGGCGGAAGAAGCCGCAACTGGCGCGCATAGGAGCTTGCTCCCTGATAGGTGGCCGTATAGCCGGCCAACCGCCCGCCCTTTTCAAATTTTTGGATGAAGCGCGGATGGGTATGGAAATCGCATCGCACACTCTGGATGCCCACGCCCTGCTTGCCATAGACGCGCCCGAAGCATGAGCCGTACACGGCCGCCTTCCTGGCCCATTCGTTCGCATCCTTTTTGATGATGGGCATGAGTGTGGCGCGCAGGTCATCAACAATCTTGTTCGGCTTGCCGTCAGCGTCGGCCGGCTTGATATACACGCTTTCAACCGTGTCCGACTTGGAACTCAATGCATTCGAGATGTGCATCTTGATGGCCGAATCAATGGTGGGATCTTTCGCCATGAGGCGCAGCACTGCGTATCGGGCAGACCGCTCCTCCGGCAGGACATGCTTCAGGGGAACTTCATCCCCGCCGGAAGCGACACCCAAAAGGCTTGCCCAGGCATTTTCGACCGTATTCGCACCTGCACCGCCTGCGAAATACGCGGCGCCGGTGGCGGGCAGTCCGACCATGACGGCTTCACGTTGCCCCACGCTGGCCCAGCCGGGGTACATCGCCTCAAGCGACGTATTACCCGTATCGCTGGCGGTCACAATGCTTGCGGGAGACGGGATGCCGAACAGAACACCATCGACACGCTGCCTCTCCTGTCGCGTCCTCTTGTTTGTGCGCATGGCTGCTACCCGATTGCCAGAGATTCGACCTCGTCATCGACAAGGGTGTATTCACGGTCGTCTGCCTCTCCGTCATCCTCGGATTCCGGCACAAAGGTGATCACATGGTGGTTGGAATACATCAGCCCACCATCCATGGCCACCTCCCCATAGACCCAGCAGGCCAACAGATTCCAGACGGGGTTGCCATAGTCCACATATTCCAGCCATTCCGCGTCCAGACTGTCGCCAAACTCCGTATGGCCGCGGTCTATGAGGATGCGCTTGAGCGTCCACCAGTAGGGGCCATAAGCACGGTATCTGCGCGGGTCATTACGGATAAGCCCGGCGATAGTGTCGGACATTTTCTGCAACCATTCAGCCTCGGAGACCTGACCGTTCTTTGTGGCCTCGTCCTTCAGGGGTGCAAGCTCTTCAATGCTCGGCTTGTAAAATATCAGCGACATGGTTCTTCTCCGTTATGCCAGTAATTCGTACAGGTCGTTGAGGTTAACGCTGGCCTGGACATGCCACCACGCACCGCCATGCTCACTCCATGCCTTGGTGAATTGTGCTCCGTAGCGGCTCTTGAGTATTTCTTTCATCCTATAGAGACTTCCGCCCATGCCCCTGCTGTCATACATAAAGAGGCGAGAGAAAGCAGGAATAGTTTGCGCTCTGTTGCGGAAGGATAGCGTTGTGTCAGTTGTATTATACAGAATATCAATGCCGAGCGCACGGAATTTATCGCGCATGTCGCTGGGCACTTCCTTGAAATCCGGGTGGTTGCGCAGAGCCTCATCTGCCTTGCGCTTGGCCTCCTGCAAGGCCTCTTCATTTCGGCGGATGGCTTCGTCGCGCTTTTCGTCAAGGAAGGGAGGCACAAGCCCGTTGAACATGTCAATGTTGTCATAGCCGTGTTCACCAATAGCCCGCACCAGCTCGTCATTGAATGTGCGGTACACGTCATTCCAGAAGTCCACGAAGAATGAAGGCGGTCTGTCATTGAACCGCGCCGTGCTGCTGACCCACGCCTGGGCAAGAACTTCGCGCGCTTCGGTTTCCGTGGCATTGTTTCCGTAAGAGGCAGCCTCTTCCTCAAAGTCCCTGCCAAAAAGAGTCTCCATCACCACATCCACGGAATAACGTGGAAGTCCGTTACGCCTGGCCTTCAAGTATGCCTGCATGGCTTGCTTGCGGAAGTCCGCGTCCTGCGGCTCCGGCCACACCAGATGCATATTCTCCGGCACGTCGCGGGTGACAAGCAGCATTGCCCCACTGCGATCCTGCACAAATGCACCGCCCACGGTGTTGATGGATGCGTTTTCCCGGTTTTCCTCGAATTGCTGCCGGGTGAGCCCGGATGTCGCCAGCTTATGATACGGCATATTGCCGGTCAGAAGGCGTTTCAGAGCAATTTCGCTGGCCGAATAACTGACCTTCTTGGCGTAGCTGGACAGCTTCACGGTGTCGATGGTTTGTCTGTCGTCACGCATGACGCCTTCCAGTTCCAGCATGCGCGTATCCTGCCGGACGCCGGTGATGCGGTACACGCCGACCGGGCGGCGGTGATAGGCGTAGGGGTTGTCGTTGTCTTCGGGAAATTCCAGAAATTCCCCGACGGCGTACATTCCGCTGTCGAGAGTGACAAGGCAGTTTTCCGGGTGGTCTATCAGAGCCGCGTCAAAAGGCAGATCGCCCTGCTTTTCAGCCTGCCGGAGGATGCCGGTGATCATTTTGCGCTGCGCCTCGCTCTTCTGCCGCTCGGTGTCATACTTGGCATTGATGCCCGCAGCTTTGGCCTTGAGCTTTTCGAGGGTCTGCCTGGCCTTTTTGAGGGCCGATTCTTCCATGCCCTGGGCCTCGTAACGACGCACACGGGCTTCCTGATTCTGCACCTCTGCGTCTGCGGCATTCTGGGCGCGCTGACGCCGCTCATCGAGCGTGGAAAGTGCCGTTTGAATGGATGCCAGTTGGCGCAAGCGGTTGACAAGCAAATCCCGCGCGGCGTTCGCCCGGCGCTTTTCCTCTTCGGCCTTGTGAGCACGGTATTCGTCAAGCGTCCCGGTGAGCACGGCAAGCATCTCTTCGTTGGTGGACACGTCAGCGTTTTCGGCACGGGCATCCTTGCCGGTGAGCAACGCTCCGATCCAGCCTGCCTTTGCCTGCAGAAGCTGTTTCCGGTAGGCGTCAAACGTGCCCTTGCCCTCGTAGTAGTACACGTCCACAGACTCAACCGTATTGCCCTGGCGAACGCCGCGACCGTTCCGCTGGTCAATGCTGGCCGGCGTCCACGGCAGGGTCAGGTGGTGGATGGCTGTGGTGCCCTTCTGCAGGTTAACGCCCACCTCCGCCTTTTTATTGGCGATGACGATTTTGACCGAGCCGGAATTGTAGGCCTTCGAGATTTTGTCCAGCTTGTCGCCGGAGGCATCCTCCGCATTGATGATGGCAACCTGTGCGTCAACAATGGGGAGGTTATGCACCAGAATGCGCTTGAGTTTCTGGTGCTGTGACTTTTCTTCGGTGAAAACGATCTGCTTGCCACCGACATCCAGATGCTTTTTCAGGTTCTCAATGAGCTTGGCATACTTCGGTGTGAGGGGGTGCGTTGTCTCGCTCTCGTCAATACCGAACTCGCGCAGGGCGCGCAGCACGGCTTCCTCATGCTGCTCATGCACAATGAGCGAGAACGTGCCGGCGCCGTTATCCACAAGTTGCGGCTCAAAGTCATAGGTCACGGGGTACTTTTCGCCCGTGTCCTCGTCCGTTTCCTGCACCGTGAACTGCGTGGGAAGTTTCGGCACAAAGGCCTGCATCTTGTCCTTATGCACATCGGAGAAAACAAACGTCATCTGACGCTTGAAAAGATCCATGTCCGTGGTGCAACGATCCATGTTCCGCATGATGGAGAAGATGCTCGCCTCCCCCTTTTTCCCCGTGCGCGTCTTGGTGGCGGCCGCAGCCTGCTTGCGCAACCCCTCGTAGGCCTCTGCCTGCTCGGTCGTCATCTCCACCTGCTCTTCCACGTCAACCGCGCTGGGAACATGGATTTCGTCATCCACATCCTTGACTGTCTTGATGTTGACGTACTTGCTGAACATGCCGCGCAGGCCGGAAAGATTCTTGAAACCTACCAGGGTATCAGACCACTTTATCTCGGTGGATACCGTAGCGCGCGGCTTCTGCTGGATGTCGCCGAAGAAGCGCACAAAGTCATCCACAGTGTAGATGTTCTTTGCCTCAAACTCCTCCTTGGGGCAGACAAGATTGAGCATGTTGAATATCTCAATGGGGCTGTTTGTCACAGGCGTTGCTGTGAGGCCGTACACGCCGCGCCCTCCGTTTTTGCGCCGCAGCCAGGCTGTCTTGATTGACATGTCGATGGCGATATTGGAGGGGACAGGATTGGGCACATAGGTAATCCCCTGTGTGCGTTTGCCGCCCTTCAGGGAGTTCTTGAAGAAATGGCTTTCATCCGTGATGATGGAATCGAAGCCCATGTCTTCAAGATACGGCAACTCGCCCTTCTTGGCGGAACCGGCATTGCTGTACTCCCCTTCCAGCCGGATTTGTTTCACGTCATCTTGATAGGAGCGGCGCTTTTTGGCGCCCTTGCTTTCCAGCGCGTCAGCCTCTTTTTCACTCATCAGGTGGCGGGACACCATTTCGTTGGTGTACTCGCGCATGGTTTCGGGCTTGATGGGGATGCTCTCAAACTTCTCCTTGGTCATAACGACAAGGGAATAGTTGGACTGCGGAATTTTCCACATGGCCTCATAGACATCTTCCTTGCCCTTGGCGAAGCGCACCACATCCTGCATGATGGGCTGTCCGTCCTTGCCGGTCTTGGGCTGGCCGTTTTCGTCCAGAATGGCGCGTCGCTCCACATTGCCGTTCTTGTCTATGACGGGCTCAAGGCCCACAAAAAGCACGTTGGAGCGCATGTAGCCTTCGTTATAGAAAACGCGCGCCTCGTGATACCAATTTTCCAGAACGGAGGAAGGTACCACGATGCAGGTGCGCTTGGCGCGCCCGTGCTTGAAATTGTAGCCGGCCATGGCCAGGGCCGTGAAGGACTTGCCCAGCCCCGTGCCGAAACCGCAGATGCCGGCACCCTGTTCGGACAGGCGGCGCACCTCGGCACACTGGTAGGTATGCGGCGTGATGTTGCCGGATACGATGTCGTCAATATCCAGCGGGCCGGTATCATACTCCACCGGCACCCAACCGTTGAATTTCAGGTTGTACTGCTCGGTAAGCTCATCAATGTCGAGGTGCTGCTTCATCCAGGCGTCAAATGCGCCCTCAATGCGCCGGGCTTCGTCCTTGTACTCGGCAATGCGCTCCTGCTCATTGGAGGTGATGTTTTCGCCGTTCAGGTATTTTTCGAACTGGGCGACAAACTTCTCCGGCTTTCTGTGCCAACTGCCTACGCCATAAATGAAGAACTTGCCATCCTGGGACTGCAAATCTTCGACAAACTGCTCTTTCTTTGTGACGGTGCCGTCGTCCTCCTGATAGTCCACTTCCCGATATTCACCGAATACGGCGTTTGGGTAGCCGTTGTCGTGGAGGAAGTCGAGGATATACTGCTTGCTGAACCACTTGTTCTGCAGTCCGAACGTGATGTCTTCCGTTCCCACGCGCTGAATCTTGCGATTCATCTCGTCAATCTGTTTACGGAACTGCGTCTTGAGGCGCGCATCGTCCGTCTGGGCGATGGCTTCGGTAAGAGATGCCATTTTGCCAACCACATCGCCTGCACAATACAGGCTCGCGGGCTGCAACATTCCCTCGGCGGTGATGGACACTCCCTCTATGCCTGCAAGGTCGCCCAGATTTCCTATTGTGGCCGTGCCCTTGTAAAGGGCCTGCACGTCTTCCAATTCAACCTGATCGCCCTTGCTGCGTTGCAAATAACTCACAATGTCGGCCACATTGTCTTCCACATAACCCCTGGCGCTTGTTTTATCCAGCTTGCCGGCCAGCAGATCCGAGAAGTTGCCCTTGGTGTCCACGGCGTTCATAAACACGCCAAAGGCGCGCGAAGACGTGCCGGTGAGTGACAGCTTGGGGTTATTGGCCGGATGGCCGAACCGCTCAATTTCGCTGGTGATGGCTTCCTGCAGGGCCTTCCGTCGAGCGTCAACGTCTTCGCCGCCCTGTTCATCCGCGCCCAGCTTCACCAGCATGGCGCCAAGAATGGAGCCGCGGTAGGCCTGCTCGCGCATATCGTCGCGTGACTGGGACATGGCAAATTCGACGGCGTTTTTCTGCTGCTGGCTCAACAATTCAGGGTAGGCCTTGAAGGCGGCAAAGGCATTGTCCAGAGAGAGACGCAGCGCGCCGGCGGGATCATTGAGCAGTGCGCCCAGCTCTTCCACGCTGGAAACGCCGAACTTGGCAGGGTCGATGTCTGTAACCTTGGAAACAGTTTCGACTTTCACCCATTCGCCATTGCGGAGCTCGTAGGCTTCCCCGTCAATGGAGCGTCGGTCGCCCTCTTGGTATGCCCGAAGGATAGGTTCTGCCGCATTCAGGATGTCCCAGTTGATGCGGCTCTGAAACCTGCGGGCCAGGTTGCGCTTGAGGCTCATGTCGTCGATGTCGCCATCCACAATTTCACGGCTGAAACGGTCGCCCGGAACCCTTGGCACATAGCGCCCCATGATGAACTTGCGCCCCTCACCCTGCCAGTATTTCCCGCTGATGAACTCCTCCCAGACCACATTGGCTTCCTTGAGCGTATCCAAAGGAATTTCATCGGCCTTCAAGCGGTTGAGCAGATCACGCCCATGCTTGCGCAGCACAACCACATCTACAACGGTGTTTGTGCCTTGGGCAGCAAATGTTTTGGAGGGGAGCTTATGCGCCCCCAGAAATTCAGCCTTTTTGGAAAGGGCAATGCGGAACTGCGACCATTTGCCCCCGCGTGCGCCAACAATGTTCACCGGGCAGACGAAAACGGCGAGGCCTCCGGGGCGAATCTTGTCGAGCGCACGCAAAAGGAAATAGCGTTCGATGCTCTTCTCGTTCTTGTAGGCCGGATCCAGGTGCATGGATGCGCCGCGGGCGTTGCCGAAAGGCACATTGCCGATAGCGGAATCAAACGTGTCGTCTTCCGTGTTCATAACCACGTCTTCAAACGAACGTGTGGAAATGGCGTCACCGGGGTTCAGCAACGCGGCGACGCCGGAGCCCACGGGATCAATATCGTTGCCGGAAACGACAACCCCGGCGGGCTTTGTGCCGGAAAAAATGCCAGCGCCGCAGCACGGGTCAAGCACGTTGCCGTTCACAAACCCGTTGGCCTTCATGGCGTCCCATGCCCCTTCTGCCACATGCTTGGGGGTGTAGTATTCATATTGCGAGTTGTCGGATGTGCCGCCCCGCCCGCTGTACTGGCGCAGCACCTCCTTATCCGCCTCTGTCAACGCCGCAGGGTCGCCATTCACGCGCTCCAGGATGTCGCGGCACTGCGCGTTGATGCGTTCGCGGGCCTTCACGCCGCGAACCTTCAGGCCATAATCCGAATTTTCATCCTTGTATTCGTCGGCCTGGGGTGGGAGCACGGCCCCAAAGGCGCGGAGCAGGATGTTTTTCAACTCCGAGAATGTGGAGGCGGCGCGGACTTCGCTTTCGATATTCGGCGTGGAGGTTCGTTCCAGAATCCCGTGCATGGATGATTCTCCCTGTATATTCTTGAGTGCAGCCGTTGCGCTTTCGTAACTGTCCAGGCCGGGCTCAACGATATCCCCGCCTTCGGGCCCCTGCGGAACTTCCCCGTCAACGGCAAACCCGTACTGCCAGCCCCTTGATAATGCTTCATAGAGCTGGCGGGGTGAAAAACGCGATCCGTCAATGGGCTTTCCGCGCATGTCGAGGCTTTCGCTCAACCAGTCGATAAAAAACTGATATAGGGCGTCTTCGCCGCCTTTGGACACATAGGGCTCGCTGTCAGGGATTTCGTCCCATGCCTCGACTTCCATGAGAAGGACGGCGGTGCCGCTTGTGAAGGCGTCGATGCCTTGAGCATCCCATTGGAGCACGGGCGTATCGACACCCCTGCAGCCCTCTCGCATCCCAATGCGAAACTCGTATGTCTTCATTATACGACCTTTGGAAGCGGTTTAGGATCATCGACAAACCACTGCGGCGGTTTAATAAGCGCCGGGAAAAGCGCATCAGCGGCCTTTTTTACGTCATCATACTGCACCGGAAGCAGCCGTTTTGCGTTGGCAATAAGCATATATGCCTTGCGCAGGACTTCTGTTTTTGGCGCAATTTGTATCATGCGTATCCAGTGTTCCTGTTCTTCATCACTGACAGATAGGCTCGAATAATAATCCCCAATCTTTCCCCAGTAGCATAAACCATACTGGGAGCCGAAACGGTCAATCTTGAAGCCGGCAAAACCCGTCGGCTGCGATAGAGCCTCGAACAGCGCCGTATTTGCGGCCTTTCCAAGAGCCTTGCGCCAAGCATCCAGTGCGGCCTTGGCGTCGGCCCGCTCTGCGGCCTTCTTTTGAGCGACGGCCGTGTACTTCTGCGCGACGACGGCAATATCCGGGTTCTTCCGTCGGCAAATAGCAAGTACCAACTTGAAGTGTTCCGGATCCGTTGCGGCAAGCTCGGCAAGCAGCTTTGGGCTGGCGAATGCCTGAAAGCCCATGGAGAACACCTCCGAAGAGCCGCCCTCATAGACCTTGCCCACATAGGGATCGATGAAGGAATCGGGGAACGCGACCTCATTGCTTCCATAGCCAGCATGTGCCAGTTCGCGCAGAGGCTTGGCCGGCCCTGTGGCTCTGTGACGAATGAATTGGTGACAGGCGCGCTGTGAGGCTTTATCCCAATTTTCTACAAGGTGGCCTATTTCGTGAAAGAGCGTTGTTTTGTTGAAGTCTCCTTGCACGAAAACTTGAAAGCGCCCGCTTGCAAAAGCACGGTTGCCGCCACGTTGGAGACAAAATTCCACAGGCCCTAACTTGCCGCCGACAAGCTGGTAAATCTGGGCCATGTCCTGCCGGATGCTCTCTTCGGTAAAACCAAGTTTTTTGAGCTTGTTGAGGGCATTGTCATTAAAGAATACGGCGTTGCTGGCCCACTCTTTTGCTATTTCGTCGGTGACGATGGAGGCATCCTTAAGCGCTGTAATGGTATCTGTCAGTATTGCCTCTTGCGCATCGTTTGCATTTTCGCGCAGGGCGTTGAGCTCTTCATATATCGGAAGTTCTTTTTCGCCTTCCGTGAGCAGTTTGGCTTCGTATTCTTTTCGGATTTTCCTAAGCGCCTTATGTCTCTTTTGCCACTGTGCCGACGTAGAACCAGGAAGACCCAACGCTTCTTTGTAGCGCTGATCCCCGTGCGCGGCATCCCACGCCGCATTAAACAACCCTCCAGCAAAGGATTCATCTACGCTTTTGCGAGCGGTCTTTTCGAGCTCTGCCAAGCGTTTCAGTTTTGGCAATAGCTCCTTGGCCTTTTCGGGTATTAACGGCAGCCTTTGCGCAATAAAATCGTTGCCCTGTTCACGCAGGGCTGCGTCCACATCCACATTTTGTCCTGCAGCCTGTAGCCGCGAACGCACGGCCTTGAGGTCATCAGTGTTGAAAATGGCTTCTACGACGTCTGGGTGAGGCAGTCGGGCACGTTCCGAAAATTCATACAATTCCTCTGCGGCTATCTGTTCCCCCCGCGCATCGCGGGCCAGGACATCGGCCAGAAAATCCAGGTCATCAGCGGCATGGCGTAGTATTTCCCCATCTTGCCCAAAACATGAGCCGATAACGCCGATCAGCCCGTCAAGCGTTGTCTGCCTGCGGATCTCCTCTGCAATTTGTTCAGGCGTCCACGAAAGGGGCATATTACGCCTCCGGCTTGTCGCCCCGGCCTTGGGCCTTGCGGCGGCGGATGGGCGTCCAGCGGGCCAGTCTCTCCCTGATTTGCTCCTCGCGCAGCCAGATGTCCTGCCCCTTGAACACGTCCGCTATTTCCTCTTGCGTCAGGAAACCGGCGTAGAGCTCGCCAAACCATTTTTTGAAATGCTCTTCCAGGAAAGTGGACTGCGTTTTCATGTCCCCGACCTTGCCCCATGAAAAGGCGCTGGCGTTGTGGATCATCATGGTGCAGTTGGGGGTGGTCTGAATTTCGTCGCATGGCATCGTGACAAGAGAGCCGGACGAGTAAGCGGTGATGACTTGGGCTATGGTGTTTGCCTTGGTGGCGAGCAGAGCCACATATACGGCTTGGGCTGAATCCGTGCGGCCGCCGTGCGAATTGACCTTGAGAATCACCGTGTCCACGGAGCGCGCATCGTCGATGGCGCGGACGATTTCGCGGAAAGTGTCCGGCGATTCGAACTCTTTGTCGATGTCTATCAGAATGTCGTCTCCGGCGCCGGATTCCTTTGGCCTGCGCCGCACTGCGCTGATCCGCCTTTTCAAATCCCCGTCTTCGGCCAGGATGGTGACGGCATCCTGCGGGATACCGGCGTTTTCATACACGCCATCTTCCGAGCGGTGCGCGGCCAGATAGGCAATGACGGGCTCATGCAGGGCCTTGATGTCCCCCCCGATCTCCTTGGCAACGCGCTCCAAAATGCTCACGAACCGCACCACGGGTTCTTTGAGAAATTCTCCGGCCACAAGCTGCTCATAGAGCGACTTGAACGCCCCTGCCACTTTGCCTTCCAGCTTGGCGAAAGCGTCGGCAAGCTGCTTCTGAAGGCTGCGCTTGGTCTTGAAGTCCGGGCCGTTTTCCAGCGAGGCGAAACAGGTTTGAATTTCCTGCTGCAGCGCACGTTTTTCCTTGAATGACAGCGCCATCACATCGCCCCCTGCTTTTTCTTGAGCAGTTCTGTCAGGTGGTCTGCAGCCCGATTGAACAAGGCCTCAAACTCTTCAAAGCGCCCTGCGGCTTCTGCCTGGCCTGCGGCTTCGTCCAACAGCCTGTCCACCTTGTCGGTGTCATCGTCATACTTGCCGGCAACAATGTCATTGAGGGTGGTGGCAAACACCGGCGTCGCCGTGTTGGCGCCGGTGTTTCCTCCTTCCGGCTCTTGGGGGGCTGGATACCAACCCTGGGCATCGTCCATGGCAGTCTGGGCGGAGGTATGCTCCTTTTGTGTGACCCATTCGCCGTCGTTGCGCCAGGTCTGGACGAGATACCAGTCTTTTCCCTTGTCGCGCACATGGGCGACGCGCATTTCTTCGGGCCGATATTCAGTCTTCGGGAGCGACAGGGGTACATCCAGGACAACAGGTTCGGAGGGGTCGGCATTGCCTCTTTCGTGGATAAACCGCCACTGGGCTTCTGCAGATTCCTGCGTTGTGATGGGGAGGTCGATGAGCTTGCCGTCCTTCAGGCGCATCTTCCAGACACCGCCATCCTTGACATAACTGCTGACGGTTGCGCCGTCAGGCGCACCGACGGAACCGGATTCCACGCCTGCGCCATTTCTCCCTGCTCCCTCGCCGGAGGTTCCGGCAGGCTTGCCCCCGCCCTGGGGCCGAGCCTTGCGCATGGCGTCGAGCTTGGCCTGCAGCTCGGCGTTGATGGTTTTCTGCTTTTCCAGCAAGGCCAGAGTATTGGAAAGCTGCGCCGTCACCGTTTCAGCATCCTTGGATGCCTGCGCCACCCCGTCCATGAGTTCGCGCTGCTTGTCCTCGGCGTTCTTCACAGCTTCGCGGGCTTCATCCAACGCCTTGCGCTCCGCAGCGGCTTCCTTCTGGGTGCGCTCAAAGCGGGCACTGTTTTTCACAACCAACTGGGTGATCCGCTTGCCGATGGATTCAAGGGACACTTCGGAACCGTCCTCCGGGGCCACAACCTGCGTAATGTCCCTTTTGTTCAGCAGCCATTGGAAGGCCACTATGCGGTCGGACGGGGTGATTTTCTTCCGGTCGCCTTCGGGCGCATGGAAAATCACGGATACCACCTGTCCGTCGGAGAACGGAAGCTGCACCGTGACATAGGCGAAGCTCCCACGCTTGCGGGGCTTGCCCACAATGGCGTCCAGTGCTGTGATTTCCTTCCCGGCGAGGTGTCGGTTCAGGACACGCACCACAGCGGCCATGCGGCGCTCTGTCTTGCTGAACTTGTCAACGACGATGGCTTCAAGGATGTAGTCCGGGGAAATTTCATCAGTGCCGGGGTTGTAATAGGCGTCAACTTCCTCGAACGTGGCGCTTTCCATGAGCATGTCGTAGTCATGCCGCGTGGCGCCGAGCTCGTTCAGGGCATTCACGAGCTCACTTTCCGAAAATCCGCGAGGATGCAGATCATCGCAATCAATAATCCGCATGGCGTACACGGGATTCATGGCCTCAACGCGCTCACACATGGCTATGCTCCTTGCGCCTTCTCAAGTTCGGCGATTTGCGCCTCAAGGGACGCTGTTTTCTTTCGTTCGGCATCCAGGGCCTTTTCTGCGGCTGCGAGTTCGGCGCGCGACGTTGCCGTGGAGGTGTTGGTGTCGGCCAACTGTTTTTCAAGGTCGGCGTTGGTCTGGGTGAGCTGCTGCAGGTCTTCGGTGGCCTGGGCCAGCTTTTCTTGGCGAGTGGTTGTGACAGAGGGTTTTGTCGGACGAATCTTGCGGCGTTCTCGCTGTATCTTCGCCCTTGCGTAGGCCTTGGCGTTGTCGTGAACATAGTCGATCATCTCGCCGACGGCCTTGTCCATGTTGTCCACGTTGCGCACGGGGACAACCTTGTTGTTCAGCTTGACTTGGTAGATAGTGCCGCCCGCCTTGACCTTGACAAGCATTTTCTGCCCGTCCTCAAAGATCAGGGTGAAGCTCTTAACCAGCATCCCGCTCTCTCGCTTTGCCTTGTTGGGGGCGTCCACGGAAGCAACGGGGCATTCAAACTTGGCAAATTTTTTTAGAATCGGCTTGAGCCCGTTCTCGGTCAATCTGTCAAAGGGCAGCACCAGTTGATTGCTCTTGGGCGGCATGGCGTTCTCCCGTATTTTTGGGAATTATCCTGCCATGCCAGCGCAAGGCTTGCCAAAAAAATTTGTCTAAATCTGGCAGATATGGACAGCCAAAACAGATCAAACGCAGTCAGCATTGCACCCAGATATAGTTGAGCGTCCACATGCCAAGACACACGAGGGAAGGCAGCAGCCAGTCCAGCACGCCCTTGACCGTCCACGCATCCGGCAGGAACCCGCCGTACCACGGCATGTTGGCCCTCTTGCCGCCGCAGTAGGCGGCGATGTAGCGGTACTCGGCCTGCGCGAACTCCCGGCCCATATACCAGATGGCGGGCAGGAACAGGGCTTCGCTGTTGCCGTGCGTTGCCGCCACGAAAAGGCAGAACAGCAGGGAAATTGCCGCGTGAATCATGCTACACCGCCAAAAGAGCCAGCAGGGCCAGTAACAGCGTGGTCACAGTCGGGCAATACAGGTCCATCCGGCTTGGGTAGTCCCATTTCCAGAACTTGGCGGCTTCCCAGTCGCCCAGCGCGGCATCCTCCGCCCCGCTGAAAAAGTCCTGCTGCTGGGCGTGCTCACGGCCGAAGAAAAATCCAATCGGGGCGGCTGCTCCCGCACCTACGGCAAGGGCCGGGGAGACCCACCACAGGGCCAGCGTGACTACGCCCTGCATGAGCGCCGCGTACACGCAATGCTCAATGGGCGTGAGGTCGCCGCCCAGAAATTCACGGAGATTCATTGCCACTCCCGGTTTGGTGGCGGGGCCGTTTGGAGCCCCGCCACGCCTCAATCTATTTCCAGGGCAATCTTGAGTTGCTCAATTTCGTATTGCTGCCGCTTGATGATTGCCGCTTGGGCCTCAACCAAGTCCACAAGCTCAAGAATTGAGCTTGGCACGGAGTTCATTGATGCGGTCGCGGACGGCCTGCCGCTTGGCATGGAGCTCCGCAATGTCATAGGGTGGTTCTTGTCCGGCAAGGACGTACTCCTGGTATTTGGCAACTTTCCAGTCGCCGATTTCGGACGCTCCCGAAGTGAGCTTGGACATGCCATCGTGAATTTCCTGTTCCATGTCCATGCGCTGTTCATCAGTCAGAGGCATAGTGTTCTCCTTCGATGTTTGTCAGTTGTAGTAGAACAACCGCAAGTAGAGATTGTCAGTGAAGCGAAGGTTCTGTCTGCGATGTGCGTACCGCAACACAGACCCTCGCCAGGACTGATAGGCATCGCTGACCATCTTGCGCGTCATCAGCCCGCGTTCGAACAGTCCGCGAAAACGCTTCAGCCTTCGCCGTTCCCGCACAAAGGCCGAGTTGTCGGCCCTCGCTGCTATCCGCCTGCCCACAACTGCGTAGCGGGTTTTCAGATAGGTGAATCCATGCGACAGCCGGACAATTTGCGTCTTTTTGCGATTCACAAACATGCCAAGCGCCGTGGCTTGCCGCTCAAACTCTCCAAGCGCTTCCATAAGGCGTTGCCTGTCGCTGTGGATGACATATACGTCGTCCATGTAGCGCCCGTAGTATT
This sequence comes from Desulfovibrio desulfuricans, assembly GCA_015062205.1. GTDB lineage: Bacteria > Desulfobacterota > Desulfovibrionia > Desulfovibrionales > Desulfovibrionaceae > Desulfovibrio > Desulfovibrio desulfuricans_D. Next base: position 37,807 of record SUVB01000018.1, on the reverse strand, counting down.
TGAACCCCATGGCGCACTTGAAATAATTGTCGATCACTGTGGGGAAGAACACGCCGCCGATTTGTGAAATCTGGCTGCCGATGCCCATGGACTTGGACAGTTTCAGCCTGCCCGTGGGCCCCTGATATGCGGCTTGGCGTTCCCTGTGCCGAATGCTGCTGAACGGCACATGCGCGCTCGAAGCGTACTCGGCATCGGTCATGTAAGAAACGTCGGGGCTGAACGACGACACGACATGCTCCAACAACGGGCGTAGCGATGTGTCGCCGCCCAGGCGGCGCTGCACACTTTCCAGAAGTTGGGCATGGGGGATGTTGTCAAAGAATTTCGAGAAGTCGATGAGCAACACATACCCGTCAGGGTGGCGCCGCAGGAACTTCTCAAGGTGGACTTTCAGGCGTCTGCGCGCGAAATCCACACCCTTGTTTTTCAATGACGCGCCGTTGTCGTATATCAGGTATGGGGAGAGGGCGGGAATGAGGGCATTGTCACACAAGGATCGCTGCACAATGCGGTCAGTGATGTGTTGTGACCTGATGGGCCGCACCTTCCCGCGTTCGGCCAAGACAAACTCAAAAAACGGCATTTGCCGGTATGTTCCGTCCCGCAGGGCGCGGCGAAGCTGGCTGATGTTGCGCAGCAAATTCATCTGGCAGCGCTGCGTGGATGCTTTCCAGTCGCTCCCGCGTTTCGCCATCTGAAAGGCGTCGAACAGGTTGTTCGCGTCGCTCACAATATCCAGATAGCTCATACCGTGCCCCTGTTGGTTCTCATAAGACGGTGAGGCATGTTCACAGCCGTGCCTGACGTGTCAGACGGCATCATGCGCTCGTGTTTACCCCGCTCTCACGGGGAAGGACTGACCTTCCTTTCCTGTTTACTCGCATCGGCAACTGCCTACACATAGTGCGAGTACAGCAAATCGGGCGGACACCGCGCGAGTTGGACGCGTTGTTGTAGTTCGCATTGCCGTTGTTGTTGGCATTGGCGAAGTTCGTCGACGACGCCACCGCGCCCAACCACCAGTTGTAGCGGGCCTTACAAGGTCAGCCCTGGCTTTTCTTGGAGGGGGCTTTCCGCTTGCCCTCCTTGATTTGCGCCAATATTCGGTTGTCGGACTTGCGCCACCCCTTGAGCAGCGCTATCTCCTTCTCTATCATCTCAACATATGGCATGAATTTCTCAATATCGCACGGTATCACATGGATGACGTACTGCATCTCCTGCAAAAGTTGCTCGCAGTTTATGATTGCGCGATTTTGCATGGAGCGGCGTTCCAGATATTCCCTCTCGTTTATCGCATAGATGGTGTTAGCCCCGATGATGTTTTGCATCAGGTCACGGAGCAATCCCAAAATGGTTTCCCGAAAGTGGTCTATCAACCAATGCGGATACCGTTCGATGACCGGCTGCTTGAAGCCGTATTTCTCGGCAATCTCGGCAAGCGCCCGCGTGTCCTCCTCGGACATGCCGCGCATACCCGATAGAACCTGCAGATTGCGCACCTTGTCCTTGATGGCAAAATCACGCAGCAGCAGATTGGTGAACGCCAGCCGCATCTTGAATGCGGTGTGGTAGAACTCCAAATCTGACAATGTGCGCTTGCTGACCGGCACTGACATATCTTGCCCTGTATGGCATCCCCGCCCCACAAGGGGGCGGGGATTGAAGATTTACGCGAACAGGAAAAACGGGCGGACACCGCGCGAGTGGGACGCGCTGGCGTAGTACGCACCGCCGCCGCGGCTGTCGGCATAGGCGAAGGCCGTCGACGACGCCACCGCGCCCAACCACCAGGCGTAGCGGGCCGCTCGTCCGTTGATCCACGTCGGGTCGAGCCGAAACAGGGCAAGCTGCGCCTTTTTGCAGCCGACATCGCGGGCGGAGGAACTCCAGACCGTGCCGCCGTACACCATGGGTTCGGAACACAGCCCGATGAGCTCATCGGCCCACGCGCTGGCATTCGAGCTGCCGACCAGGGCGGAGCCTGCCATGCTGTCGGCAGTGGCATTAACGCCGGTTGTCAGCCAATCGCTGTGCCCGACAATGTGGCCGTCCATGCAGTTCGCAGCGTTCAGTTCGCCGTACACGGTGTTCTGCAGGGTCGCCCACAACGCGCAGCCGCGGAGTGCGCCGGTCGTGTCGTTGGTGGGGTTCATCTGGGCGCTGAACAGCGAGGTGTCGGGCATGAGGATAAGATGATTTGCCGTGGTTTGCCCGATGGTGTTCGGATTGCTGCCGTCAATGGCCAGGCCGTTGGTGGCGTCAACAGCGCCCATGTACTTCCAGTAGTTGAAATGGGCGATGCGGAAGTTCACATCGACCGTGCTGCCGCCGTGCGTGAACTTCCTGGTGAAGTAGTCGCCGATGTAGAGGTCGGAGAAGTCCCCTGCGGCCAGCTTCGCGGACAGCTCGGCCAGCGTATAGACGTTGGTCAGATTCTTGCCGCGGTAGATGCAGTTGTGGGCGGCGGCCACGTCGTCGCCGGTGTCGGAGCTGCGAAGGATGAGGTTGGCGCAGCTTTTCCCGTCAGTGGCAGCAGTGTCCACATAACTCTTATTCGCCCCATGGTTGGCCGCCGTAGGTGCGGGAAGCACTGGGGATGATGTGAAGGTTTTAACGCCGCCGATGGTCTCATTATTCACTTTGTGTACTGCGTTGCCCAAAAGCTCTGCGGACTGCCGCAATACGGAAGAGGTTTCCTCAAGTTCTTCCTCGCAGTTCTGAATCGCCGCGAGCAATTCGTCGGAGGTGGCCATAGTCAAACTCCTTTTGCGGTGTCACCGCGCTTTTTATTGGTTACGATTGGCTTTCCTCGTATCCCAGCTCTGAAGCGCACCATGAAACTATTTCTGCAAGGCGCGTTTCTAATATTGACACACGCGCTGCCATATTTGTAAGCAGTGTGTAATATTCAGCAAGCTGCGTCTGATAGGCAGTGATGATATCAGCAGAAATCAAGTCATACTGTTCACCATTGTAATACAGCAGATATGTATTGTTTGCCATGAGTGCGCGCGCTTCAATAGCTGCGCCCTGAAAATATATTGACTTCGCACCCGTGTTGTTGACGTTCAACGTGGGATTATTTGCAGTATTTGTGTTGGCAAACCTTACAATAACCGTTGCACCTTTGCGCAGGATGAAGTTGCTGGCATTAAGGACTTTTTCCGTTGTCCCAGCCGCCGTGGAACATTCACCGGAAACATGGCTATTCAGTTCTCTACGGACAACCTCAAACTCGGCCTGTGCGTTGGCGCCGGTCACGCCGTTCCGGGCGGTGAGCAGCACCATGCCGCCGTCGGTTTCGGCATGTTCCTTGATGAGGGTGTCGCCGGAGCGGCGGAAGTTGACGACCTTCTTGATGGTTTCGGAAATGGAAAAGGGCATGGGTACATCCCCTTATGATGAAACACAGCAATGCCCGCGCAGGCTGGCGGTTTTATATCCCGCCCGCCTGCGCGGGCGAATTGGTTAGGCCTGTTCCACGATTACCAGGCCACCATCGGCGATGCCTTCGGGCATGGTTTCGGGCGTGCTGGCGACGTGCAGCACGTCCACTTCCTTGTTCTGCACATCGCCCCAGTTCACGGTCACATCCATGGATTCCGCCTCGGCAGTCTTCACCCAGCCGTTGGTGGTGTCCTGATAGATGTACTTGGCCGCACCGGCAGCGACGGTGTTGTCGGCGCTGGCGTCGATCACCCAGCACTGGTCACCCACGTTCATGCCGGTCAGGGCGTCGCGGGCGGCAATGTTGGCCACGACGGACATCTTGGTCTGCCCGTCGATGGTGCTCTGCATGCCAGAGATGAGCGTACGGATGGCTTCGAACTCGGCCTGCGCGTTGGCGCCGGTCACGCCGTTCTGGGCGGTGAGCAGCACCATGCCGCCGTCGGTTTCGGCATGTTCCTTGATGAGGGTGTCGCCGGAGCGGCGGAAGTTGACGACCTTCTTGATGGTTTCGGAAATGGAAAAGGGCATGATTTACACTCCTGTGCTTTATTTTGTTCCAGTGCTGTCTCCGGAGTAACAATCACTGGACATGGCCTCGGCCCAATGCTTTGGCCGGATTGACTTATATTTTTTCAATATCCACAGTCAGCCTCCCTCCATCCCGCAATCCTTCCGGCATGGACGTTGGCAGCGTGGTTACATGGAGGGCGTCATCCATACTTTCACTCTCTGTTGTCTTGACCCATCCAGAGGATGCCCCCTGCCAGACATAACCGGCCGCACCGGCAGCGACGGTGTTGTCGGCGCTGGCGTCGAGCACCCAGCACTGGTCACCGACGTTCATGCCGGTCAGAGCATCACGGGCGGCAATGTCGGGAGCGACAAAGCTTTTCGTGTTCCCTTGAACGGCCTGTCTCAATGACTGCATCTCGTGCTTAAATTCAGACAAAATGGTTGGGAGATATTTTTTTGTTTCCTCGTCATAGACTTCACTTGTCGGTGTCTTTAGGGGTTTCCCATTGCGTGTAAAATGCGCTAGATCTACCATAATGCACCCCCGTTTAGTCTATATGTGTAATATTGACTATCAGCGCAGCATCTTCAGGTGCAACTGATTTGTTATCAACGATAGAGATAGGAGCAATTTTTGCCCCTCCGACAGCTGTATATCCAGCAGGGGATAAAGTTTCTGTGAACACAGGTATGACGCTGTTGCCGATACCCATAGCTAACGCCAGTTCAACACTTGCAATGCGGCGCATTAAAATAATGTTATGCTTTGCAGTATGAACAAATCGCAACATTTCCTGCATCTTGGCAAATTCAACATCATTCTTGAGATCAATTCTCGCCAGCGATTCCAAAATACTGTTCCTGATTAAACGTATTCTGGAAGCCGTTGCCCTTGCCTCTCGAATCAAAGAATGCTGCACAAAACCAAATATCTGCACTGATTCTGCGACATCACGCCTATCAACATTGATCATGTCATCCGTGATGTCAGAAGAAATATCCTCAACAGTAACTGTGGCGAGCAGAATATGGTGGTCATTCAGTTTTTCTCTCGCCACAATTCGCTGATAGCCGGGCTGCGTTTCGACGTAGAATGCCTCAATGACGATATGCCATGTGCCGGACGCCGGGATTTCCACATACCCAGGGTCGTCCATGGTGACAGTGAGGCTGTAGCCATCGCGCTCCACAACGGCGACGCTGCGGGAGGAGCCGTCCTCATGCGTGACAAGCACTTTGCCTGCCCCGCCGGGCTTGACCACGAAGCCGCGGTACACGCCGGGGCTAAGAATGCCAGCAAGTTTACGGTTAAGGGCGCTGGATACATACCGCTCGCCAAACCGCACCGACTGGCGCAGCACAGGCGCGGACATTGTTTCGATGGACTGACTCATGGTTAACCCTCCGTCCCTTCAACGGCTTCCACGGGGAATGTGAGCGCCGGGTAACTGCGGTCTGCCTCGGTCGGCGTCACCCAGTCGGGAAACGTCGTGCAGACCGCAACCAGATCGCCGTCCTGGTCGTAGATGCCAATGAGGTTGTATTTATGGGGGGTCGATACCGCGCCGGCGGGTATTTCGCATTTGCAGACGGTGACGCCGTTGGAATACTCGGCCTCCACGGCTCCCCGGTAAAATTCTTCCGGCACGTCAGTCATGTTGGCTGGGATGTCGAGCAGGACAGGGGCGTCCGGGTCGGAAACATCGACGAGGCCAAAGCCCGCCCGGAACTCTTCAAAACGGGGGCAGACACCTTGCCCGGCGGCCGCCATGCCGACCTTTTCATAGTATTTATTCAGCAGCTTGGAACGCTGATAGACAGTTCCGTCCGACATCACACATACCCTCCATAGGGATAATCAAGCGGGGCAAAATCCACGCTGATGCCGTCTTCACCGGGGAGACGGTCAAGCGGGTTTTCCATCTCCTCAAAAGCCGGCATTGCGGCATGAAAACGGCATCTTTCGGAAGCCGTGGAACAGATGAACGATGCAGGCACAGTGAATGCGCGCGTTTTGCGCTCCTGCTGGATGCCGAGCGCATGTTGAAAATCCAGCGCAACGCTTTTTTCGAGCTCGCGCAGCACCATGCTGATGGCTGACGTATCAGCCGCCTCGTTGCCGCTTCGCACTCTGTCGAGAGGGAGCAAATCGCCAAAGCCGTCAGGCAGGTAGCGGTCGAGGCGCCATGCGGATACGTCAAGAAAACGTATGCCCTGGCTCCGTTCGGTTTCCCCATGCCGTTTGAGCGTGCCGGGCGCAGCGTACACGGTCGAAGTCCTGCCCCGCTTGCCGCTCAACGACATGGCAGGAGCAGAGAGGGGGACGCAAACAAGCCGTTCGCCTTCGGCATAGACGGTGGAAAGGCGCTGCGGCGCCATGAGTTCTCGCCCCGGCATCACAAGATCAAGCGGCAGCAGGTCGCCGAATCCGTCGGGGAGAAAACGGTCGAGGTGCCAGTCCGAATCAGCCCAAAAGGCTATGGCGACATGCCGCGAAACGTCGCGCGGCATCTCGAAAACGCCAATGTCGGCATGGCGCACGTCTGCAGGAGTGTAGTCGTAGCGGGCGCCCAGCGGCCCGAACTGAAGTTCTATCCTGTGGCAGTTGTCCCACGTCACTGACATGGCTGGGTCAAACACGCCCAGGTCGTACCGAATGAACCAAAGAAAGCCGTCAAAGACGATATGGAGCGGCTTTGTGCGAACCACCAGCGGGTGCGCCTCGTCGCGGAAACGGTCTTTGGAAAGGCCCTCTCGAAAGAGCCCCAGCTTGTCCACGCCCACGATGCCGCGCGATGTGAGAAAATACCCGTCCGGCGGAATATTCTTCGACCACGCATCCTCAAGCAGGTAATCACTTGTGATGAACTCGGTGCCATATTCCTTGGCGGAAGGAGCAAAGAGCGGATACCACTCAACCGGGAAATCGCCGAAGTGCCTGCGGAACACGGAGCGCAGAATCAGCTCCATGTCCTTGTATTCAATTTCGAGCCGACGCCATGCCAGGGCTATGGGACGGTCAGCCTCTTTCGGCATCTCGAAAGAGAAATAGTCGCCCATCTGGCGGATTTTCTTGGCAAGGTCGGCATCGTCCGCCGTGTAGGAAGAGCGCAGCCGTTCGAGCCTGGACATCTCCGGGTCAAAAAAATCTTCCCAGAGACGTTCCAAGGCTGTGGCGAAGTCGGCCCACCTGGGCTCCTTCGCCTTCGCAGGCGTGAGGCGGTTTACAAGCCAGTTGTTCAAGAAAATACCCTTGGCGGCCTGATTGTTTCAGTTCCGACAAGGGTAAAAACACATGGCAAGAGGGAACAATAAAAAACTGTCTAAATATGCCAGATATGGAGGGTGAAATTAAATTCTGCCTATCCGTCCCTGTACGAAAGTTCAATGACCGTGGCGTCCATGTCAATGCTGACCATCTGGTAAATGAGATCCGCCTTGGGCTGCCCCTGTATGGTGGCCTCGAACCATGCCCCGGAATCCTTTTCAAAGTAACCTGTGGAATAGACAGCCTCATAGACCTCGTGCAAGAGCACCACGTCCCGCCGTGTGGGTGATGTCTTGCCGTAGGCGGCATCCAGCGCGTTTACGATGGCTGACTTTACTTCCGACAGGACGCAATCTTTCAGCACCTTCCCGGTAATATTCAGGGAAAATTCAATATGCTCCGGCTCGTACCATTGGAAATTGCGGCACATGAACGGAACATCGCGTATCGCCTGCATGGCAACGTCTTTGATGTCGCGCTTTGGAGAATAGGCGCATATCCATATTTTGTTGATATGGTTTATGTCGTATCCCCACATTTTTTCGGCTTCTTCCTCGCCCCAGGCAACAGCAAATACAATTTCAGGGAAACGTCGCCGCAGGAAATACTTGTAGTCATTGTCCCATACAAGACGCTCATTATACACAGGCGCATAGTGCAGATCGCGCCGCATCTCTTCCGTGTCTTCCTGATTGACGCCGTTTTGGATGGTCTGCGACACCGCAATTTGCGCTGCGGCAATCTGGCCCATATCATCCGTGATTTCATCAACGGGATAAAGCGTCTGTTTTTCCAGCAGCACCACATTCCCGTCAGTGAGCACGACATCCACGCGCACCTTGGAGCCTGCTGCGGGTATCTTGCCGAAGTCGCCGTTGCCGAAACGTATGCCTATCTGGTCGGTGAAATGGTAGAACTCGTCAAACACCAGAGAATCGGAGTAGGAATTGGTCAGCAGCCGGTCATAGTTCCACTCGACGTAGTTCTCCCCGTCTTCGGCCACGAATACCCGAAAAGACACCACATGGCGCGAGATGTCACGCCCCAGGAGCAGTTCATAGAACGGCGTGGCCGCGTCGATGGCAAATTCCAGAGTTTCCCTGCTGCGTTGTTCCACCGGCGCGTCCACGCTGCCGCCGGCGGGGACGGTTATGGTGTCGGTCAGCGTGAACACAACCTGCGCGTCCGACATAAACTCGCGCTCGCGCACCAGAGTAAAGGGATATTCTCCCTGATTTGTCACCGTGACCCGTCCCGCAGCCGGAATGGGCTTACGGGGCATATATTCCATGCCTTCGCCGTGCGCGAGGATGGAGGAACGGTTCAGCGCGGTGTCAATGAATGCCTCATGCCTGGCACGCTCGACTTTATTGGCGGCATCTTCAATGGCCCATCCAATGAAGATGGCAAGATGCTTGACGAATTGCGAGCCAGTGAGGTCTTTCCATGAATCCATGCCGGCGAGTTCTGTTTTCAATCTCTCGAAAGCCGCATCGGAAAGTATCATTGCGCGCACCCCTAGAGCTTGATTTGCAGGTTTTCCTGTCCGTACTGGTGGACAATGACCACATGCGCAAGGTCAATGTCCCTGACTTCCACATTGACGGCAACAAGCCGCAGGTCGTCTATGTCCAGGGGCATCTTCCGCGAAAGAGCAAGTTCAATCTGCACTTCAAGGCCGTTTCCTTCCGACAGCGGATCGTGCTTGAACCTGGACAGGTTGTGCCCCCAGGACGGATTGTTGGCGACCGTGCCTTCCGGGGTGGCCAGCCATTCTTGAATCCGCTCTGACATGGCGTTGCCTTCCAGCGTCCGGGCCATGTCCGACGCGGGCGCGGAACGCATCCGCCAGCTTGCTTCCTCAAATGCCATGTCATCGCCTCGCTATGCCGCGTCCTTGGCCATGCCCTGCGCCGCAGGATCATCGTACTCCGTGCTGATGGAGGGCATTCCGTCACCCCCGCTTCCCTTCGCCATCGCGGCGGCCCGACGCCCGTTTGCCTCAATGGCTGTCAGGATTTTGCCCAACATCGCTAGAAGCGCGGAATTGTCGCCGCCTCCGCCCGGTTTTGCATCACGTTCAGGGTCAATGACGCGCACGGATTCAACCCGCTCCGGCTTTCTCGTTGAAGCGGCACTCGCCGCCGCTGGTATCGCTGCTGCTTGCGGCGTCTGTGGCGAAAGGGCTGGTTGGGCCGAAATAGCAGGCCGAGCAGTAGCGGGCCGTGCTTTGTCTTCGGCGGCGGCCACGGGCTGCGGTGTCATTTGAGGTTTGGGTACCCCGCTGGGGCCGGCGCTATTTGATACTGGATGCGGTTGGGAACCCTCGGCCACTGCGGTAGAAAGTGCTGCAGGCGTCCCAGGCATATATAGCTTTCGCTCGGCATCGCTGATGTATGCGGAGCCTTTACGTTTCCCACTATTCAGTGCAGCTCGGTCTTGCTGCATGGCCACTGTTTTTCTGTCCAGGGCCTCAATATGCCAGTTTTCTGGATTTTTGGCATTTAAGAGTGGCCGATACAGGCCATATTTTTCAAGTTGCTTACCAAAATCCAATCCCTTGCTACGGTAAATAGCTTCCAAACGCTTAATATTTTGACCGCCTGATCGAACTCCGCCAGCCTTGATGTCAAAGGCAACGCCTGTCCCGTGGTTTGATTTTCCAGGCGTCGCGGCAAGTCCTGCGCCAAGTTTGTTACGAAGGCGTACTTGTTCGTCGTAGCTGCGATAGCCTTCTGAAATGATTAGTTTCTCGCCTGTAATCTGCTCATGCTCTTGGGCGAAGGCTGCCATGCGGGCCGCTGTTTCAGGATCCATGTCCTTGATATTGACGTTTCCACTGTCATAACCAATGGACTGCAATCCCTTGAGCGTAGATAAATCAATGGAACCGTCTTCTTTGAGCTTCACGCCCGTCTGTGCAGCGATAGATGGGACATTGCCGTTTTGCGCTGCGGCAGCCACAGATGGGGAAACGTCGGCCAGCTTCATCCGCACCGCTTCGGGAATATCAAGTTCTCGCATACCCAATGCGGCTTCTATACCCTTTTGATATTGTTCATCTGTATAAGGGTCTACAGAGTTTTCACGCCTCACAATGGCATGGGCAAGCGCCGTGAGCACTTTAGGATCTTTCATGTCCAGCTTGGCGTTGCGATCCACACCGAGCTTCTGCTCCACAAATTTTTTGTAGCCTTCGGTATCGTTTTCGTTCGGAGGCGCCCAGCGGTCGATAATGCCGTTGATGGTATCAAGACCATGCTTGCTCTTGTAACTCATCAAATTGCGGCCAAGGGCGCGCAGTCCATGTTCCGGCGTGATGAAGGTAGCATGGCGGCTTTCGTTCGGATTATTGATCTCGCCTACCCACCGTTCTCCTTTGAGACGGTCAATATTCCCTGGGTTGTTATTGCGGATGCCGCGCTTTTCCTTACCCTGTTCCGGCACAAACATTGGTTGCGCGTCTGCCTTGACCATTTGCGATTGTGTGGGCAGATTTCCATAAAAATTCGGATCCGGAGCGCCCCCCTCGTTATAGGTGCCGCGCATATACCCTTGCCCGCCCCTCTGAACATCCTGCACCGCTGACTTGAAATCTGCGACTGCCGCAGAAAAACCCAGATTATCCCCAAACAACTGGGCCTGCCGTTCTTCATCCATAAGGCGGGTTTGCTCTTTGACGGCTGCCGTCAGGGCTTCCATATTCTCATTGAGTTTCTCCTGCGCGTCATTGGCTTCGCGCACCATATGGACTTGCTCCAATGGCAATGCTGGGGCAGGGGGCATGGCCGGAGCCGGGGGAACAGAAAACGTGGGCTGTATGGGAACGGATGTCGGAGGCAACGCCTCCTTCTGCGATGCCGGCAGTATGGCCTGCTGTGCGGCTTGCGGCTGTTGTGCCGCCTGGGCCATGTCCTGCTGCCGCCGCTGTGCTTCTTCTATGACACGCTGGCGCTCTTGCGGATTTTTGGGCAACTCGTCCGCATGGGCCTCGGATGGGCCAAGCCGCCCCCACAGCTTGCCGCCAAGCCCCTTGGCGCCCTCCCATGCGGAAGATGCGAAATTCTTTGTGCCCTCCCAGGCCGAATGAGCTTTTTCCCTAGCCCATTCCAGCCCGGAAGAAAACAACTGCCCGCCTTTTTCTGCGGCATTGGCGGCAAAATCCTTGATTTTCCCAGGCAATTCAGTCGCGCTTTTCCATAGCCCTGAAAGCATCTCTCCGGCCCCGGAGATGGCGCTTGACGCGAAATTGCCCAGCTTCCCCCAGATGTCGCCGATGAATGCCTTGCCCCCCTCCCACAGGCCGGAGAGCATCCCCATGCCGCTTTCGAGGGTGCCCGCGGCAAAGTCCGCCAGCTTCCCGCCTATGTTTTTGGCGCCTTCCCAGACTTGGGAACCAAGATTCTGTATGCCCGTCCAGACTTCAGGCAGCAGCCTGTCAAATTCCTGCTTGAAATTTCCGGCAATCGTGGCGATGTCCGAGCCGAACTGGTAGAGCCCCTGCGCAACGCCCGCCTTGTCGAACTCAATGCCGAACAGCCCCAGCAGGCCGCTTGTCAGCCCACCCATGTCGAGGATGCTTGCCCCTGCCGCGGCGGCCTTCTGCCCCGTGGTGGCTTCCTGCCCCTCTTTCAGGCCGAAGGCCTCCCGATGCAAGTCCTTGTCGTTCCAGCCCTGAAAACCGTCGTATGCGGCCATGCCAAGGGCAAGAACCTGTCCGATGCCGGGCAACGCCCGCAACAGTCCTCCGGCGGCCTTGCCGCCCATGGCCAGAACACCCGACGCGGCCCGCCCGGCTCCGGCAGCGGCGCGCCCCATGCCGCCGCCGACAGCGGCCAGCCCGCCAAGCAGCCCCTTCCGCCCAGCAGCCCGCGCCCCGGCCCGACCGCCGCCGCGGCGAGGGTCGATCTCTGCCGCAACAGAGCGTCCCCGACTTCCGGGCCTGCGCCTGCCGTCAACACCTATGTCAACGTCACGCCCGCCGCCGCGCCGCCGTCGCTCCACGTCCACGGCAGAGCCTCGGCCTCTGGGCCCCTCGCGTATGATGCGGTCACGCCCTCTGCGCCCCAGCATCCGGGCATCCATGAAACGGTCAAGCAGGCCCCTGTGGTTGGCCTTGACGGCCCTGACAAGCTCTTTGTGGCGTTTCGCGTCGGCCTTGGCCTCCCGTTCCTCAAGAGCAAGTTCCGCCTGGGCAACTTCAATCTGGGCTGTTTCGCGTCGCGCTGAATCCTGATCCGGCTTATACCGCCCCTTGTCGTCCCGCTCCCTCCCGCCGTCAGCCTTTACCGCGCGGGCTATGTCGCGCGCTTCTTCCTTGCGGGCCTTGCGTTCATCCATCGCATTTCTGACGGAATCCGGCATGGCTTCCTTGAGCTCTTTGGCAACGCTGTATAACGGGCCGCCCAAGGCCAGCCCAGCGGCGTCCTTGAGATCGCTGTTCTCCGTGACCGCTTCCTTGCCCGTGGAAAGAAGACCGCGCAGCTTGCCCAGCCCGGACATGACAGCATCCGCGACCAGCCCTCCCTGGCGTTCCGCAGATCGTTCCGCATTTCTTTCCGCCCGCGCCTCGCTGCCGGCGCGTTGGGAGAGCGTTGGCCCTGCGGCGGCCTGACCGGAAACGAAACGGCCCCGGTCATCCCTGCGGCGAATTGGCGCGGATCCATGCCCCCCAGGTCTTTCGGTCGCAGTGGCGGCGATATTGTGCGCCATTGACGAGGTTGCCCGCGTTGTTGCAGGGGGCATCTGGTTCCGCCCGGCATTCCCGACCCGCCCAGGAGTGAACTCGCGTCGCCCCGTTCTGGCAATCGGGCCTGCCGTGCGCTCGGCCTCCCCCCGTCCCGGTCTTGCGATCGTCGCCATGACGACAGAGCCGTTCCCCCTGCCGGCAATCCCCCGGCGGGTGTTTGCCGCAATTTCGTCCAGATCCGCCGCCATGCGCTCCCAAAGGCCCATGGCCCGCGGCGTCAATCCGTCACGGGCATCCCGTCTGTCCAGGGACAGGCTGCGCTCGAAAATGGAGGAAAGAAGATTCCGGGTATCTGCCATCACTTGCGACCCTTGCGCAGTTTTGCAAGCGTCTTCGCTTTATTCACAGCCCCCACGTTGAGCTTGGCCACACGGGTCACGGGGCTTTTCAGGATGCCGTCCATGTTCTGCCCCTCATAGAGGCACAGATTTTCGATGATGATGTTCCAGCCGTTTTCGTCAAATGGTAGGAACGACCTGGCCAAACCGAAACGGATACCGCAGGAGCACCCCCGGCAGCTCCGGGTGTTCGTCGCAGCGAACGTCGGGGATAAGCAGCACGATGCGCCCGTTCACATATTCCGTGCTCAAGCCGTGCCGCATCTCGACAAGGGCGTTTTCAACGCGCCCCATGAACTCCCGAAATTCCCCTGCGGGCATGGCCTTGATCTTGGTTTCCACCGCTCCGCGCCGACTGCGCGGCGTCCCCTGTTCGTCCAGATATGGCATGTCGATGCAGCAGATGACACGCAGCATGGCCATGCGGACGCGCTTGGCCCGCAGATCGGCTTCCAGGCGCTTGATGTCCGCGCTGGGCAAGTTGTCGCGGTTCTTCTCCAAGAGTTGTTCTGTCAGCAGCAGGTCGTAGCGGTACTTTTCGATGTCCTCCAGGTCTGCACCCGTCAGAGGATGAATGACAACATTGTGGCCGTCATGCGGGAAGTCGCGGAACGGAGAGCCGTCCATGGGGGTGTAGTTTTCAAGGATGGACGCAAGTGAAATATCTTGGGTGTGCTGCTTTCCGCATATTGAGCAGGTGTACGTCAGGGGGATGGTCTTGTAGTCCGAGGTATGCACATAGTACATGAACAGCGCGTAACGCCTGTCCTCGCCCGTCCACGCCCGCGGGTCGGAGTAGGTTTCCTTTTCCTGCACCTTTTCAAGAAAAAGCGATGTGGCCTCTTCCTCACAGTCCGGGTCTATGGAGGAAAAATCAATAGCCTCGGCAACCGTGGCCTCGCGCAGACGCACCTTGATTTCAGGGTTAGAGGGAAGATTGAACTCGCACAGCATGGCATCCTCACTTTGTTGGCCCCTGCGGCAGGTCGGGGCGGGTTACATGATTGTGGAGAACTGCACCAGCGTCACGGGAATTTCGAGAAACTGCCCGTTCTCCCGCGAGCGCGACAATTCGCCAACCTGAATGGGGTACACGTTCATGCCGTAGGACGGCGTTTCGTTGCCTTCAACGTCGATATTGTAAATCCTTGCCGCCCTGACATAGCCCTTGGGGCCAAGCGGGAGCCCCACAGTGCCGTTGTTGCTGATAACGCTTCCCCACCATGTGCTGAAATACACGGAATTGCGGCCGTCAATGTTGTCCCGCATGGTGAAGGAAATGCGTAACGGCTGGTCGCCTGTCGGCCATGAGGCGCTTGCCGCGCCGTAGCGTTCTTCGTCCGTGGCAATGTCAAAGTGGGAATAGGTGATGTCTTTAACGTAAAAATCAAAGTCTTCCGGCGCGCCCTCAATTTCCAGACGGAAATTCCATTCCCCCTGGAAGTCCGTATGGACAAGCTGATGGTTGATGTGGCGCAGCCGGTTGAAATCTTCCGCGGGGTTGGCAATGGTGAGCAGCCCGCCGGGAATCTGCGACAAAACGGAATCAAGAGCGTTGCGCACCCTGCCCACAACATAGCCTTCGGCCCTGCGCACCACGGTGCGGGCCGCGCCGCTCGCAATCTGCTTTGCTGTGGCGCCCAAGGCGCTGCCGGAGCGAATTGCATATTCGCCGATTGCCATATTCCACCCCGTCAAAACATGGATGCCGGGGGCACGATGGCTTTGTTGTCCTCCATCGCCGCTTCCAGTTCGGCAACGCGCTGCCGCAGCTCCTGCTCAACAGGCAAGGTCTGGGCCGCCTCGGCCATGCCTGCCGTCAGATAGGCCTCGCGCTCCCGCTTGGTGTTCTGCAGGGCGATCAAGGCCTCAAGGTAGTCGCACAGCAGTGCGTCGCAGTCGCCAGGCAAGGGTTCATCCATGTCCCAGTTGCGGAGGTCGCAGAAAAAATAGAGGCAGTACGGCGCGGCGTGGCGCTTCCCGACATCCAGTTCGATAACCCTGACCGTTTCCCCGGCCTCATTTTCGGCTGTCCCGTACCTCCACGGGACATATCGGCGTCGCGTATCACAGCACCCGGCAACCGTGTGGAAGTGCTGGGGGATTTTGAAGGCTGTTCCCTCTTGCCATGCCTCCAAAATCACCCCAGCCTTGTCCTGGTACTTGCCCAACGCCTGCCGAAGAAGCCGGGCAAGCGCGTCAGGATCATCGTGGTACAGCACCATGAAGCGCGACTTCGCATCTTCAAGAATTTCAGCCGGCGTCATGGCTGGTCTCCCTTCAGATATTCAGGGAAAGGCCCTGGTTGCCGGAATCGTCATCAGCCCAGGAGCACCAGTTGGCATGGATGGTGCCTGACGGACGCACCAGCGTCGCGCCGTCTTCCACGGACAGGTCAACGCCTTCCAGCTCGATCCAGCAGTCTTCCAGGCGCAGGGCTGTATGGGAATTGCCGTCCAGGAAAGACTCTCCGGCGGTGGTGAGCTTGATGGTGATATAGCGTTTGTTGGCCACCAGGTCGCGGATAAACTGATAGGTATGCCCCTTGATGGTTTCCTTGAAGGTGATGGGCACATCCTGGGCGTTCTTGAAACGCCCCTGCTGGTTGAACTGCACACCCTGCGGGCCGTAGCTTTCGATGTTTTCACGGAGCAGCGCGGGCAGTTGCGTGGACTGCACCAGAAAGCGCATGTCCGAGTTGCCTTCGAAGGTCATAATGAACTCATCAGACGCAACGCCTTCACCAAGCCCCAGCAGCTTTTTGTAGCCCTTCTTGATGACGGGCACATTGCCGTGAACGTCAGAGATATTCGCCATTGTCTTTCATCCTTGACGCTAGTTGTTTTGTTGAAAGCCGGATTTTATGCCATACCCCTTTTTCAACATGTCCTTTGTGACCATCGTCATGGTGGACATGGAAAGATTAACGGTACAGCGCACAAAACGGCCTTTTGAGTCTGTTTCCTTGTCGAACGGCACTGAAATGCTGTTCAAGATAAGGAACTGGTAGATTACCTGCCGCCCTATATCCAGTTGCAGAGCCTTGGCTATCTGTCCGACGCCCCAATACATGGCAACGTCCGGGGCTATGAACAGTTCCAAGGCCCGCAAGGGCTGCATGACTTCCTTGTCCGGGTCTTGCAGGGCGTAAAGCTGCAATTCCACGTTGAACTGCGTCGGGGAGTTGCCAAGCCACGTCTGGCGCGTGTTGATGGCCTTGATCATGGTCTTGCCGCCGGTGGCAATCTGGGCAACGCCGCCGGCGGCCGTCCCGATGGCCTTGCCGGGCGTGGCCTCTTCCAACGGCTGCTGCCAGTTGGATGTTATTTCCATGCTGGTGCCCGGCCCATAGACGCCGCAGACTGTCGTATCCCCGTCGCTGATCCAGCACTTGCGGGAATCGCTCAAGCGTTTGTCGGTGTTGCCGACGAGCTTGGCGTTCCCGTCAAGCTGCTGGTTTTGAATCTGGCGTTCCTCGTCCGCCACGGACTACAGACCCCTGCGCTCGCGCAGCTTCATGGACTTGCGCCGATGGAGTTTGGCGGCGGCTGTGTTTGCCTTGCGGCGGGCCTTTCGCAGACCGGCCTTCTGCGCAGCAGAGAGCCGGATCTTGCCGGAAACGCGCTTGCGCACGATCTTCACCTTACCGTCACGCACCACCTTCTTGCGCTTATAGGTGGCCTCCAGCACGCCGTGCAGGGCTTCATCATAGGCGGCGTTTTCAAGGATGGCGTCTTCGCCAAGGGCGAACCCGGCGATGATGTCGGCATCCTCGGCCTCAACGCTCTCCATCTCCTTGGAGAGGGCGGCGCCGATGCGGGCGGCGGCTTCATCGGCCTTCTTGCCGGGGCCGTCCACAAGGGCCTGCACGTCATTGAACTCCGCGCCCAGGGTCAGCAGGGCGTCGCCTATCTGATCCCAGATGTCGCCGTATTCCTCCTCCTCGCCGTCGGAGAGCTCCCAGTCGCCGTCAATGTCTGCGGCGACTACCACCACTTCGTCGAGTGCGTTGTAGCTGTAGTCGCCTTCGTCCAGCCAGGTGAGCACGGAGCTCATGGCGCGGGAGCGGGCGGCCGTGATTGCGGCGTCGGAAACCGCGTCAGTCCCTTCGCCGTCGTCGCCTTTGTTGCCCTCGCTGCCAGCGGATTCCAGCACCATGCCGGCCTCGCTCATGCCCTTCCGCGTGACGGGGAACATGTAGTCATCAATGCCGGTGTCGAAGATATTGTTTCCCATGAGGTCACTCCTACTTGATGAGCTTCGGCTGGCCTGCGATACGGCGGGCTGCGCCGGTGATGCAGATTTCCCACGTCACCTTCCACAGGTCGATTTCAAGCTGCTCGACCTTGATGATGTAGGGGCTGTTGCCGTCGCGTTCCGGGTCACGGGGGGCCACCAGGGCGCCGGACGTAACCAGGTCTTCCATGATGGCCGTGGTCATGTCCAAAAGGCCCTGGCGGGTCAGGCCGTCGGGCTCGAACTTCATCTGCTGCGCCGCCTCGTAGAAGCGGTGGTCGATGTAGTCGAGCACGTCGTTGATCCAGCCGAAGCGCAGATAGTTGGTCTTGAACCAATGCACCAGATCGTCATCAGCCCCGCAGCCGCCCGACGTTATGGGCAGAATGGGGTTGATGCGCGAATCGTACAGGTCGTCGCGGTTGATGCGGTCTTCCTCGAACAGGGCCTTGATGCCCGTGCGCGTCAGGTATGACCGCGCCTCGCCTGCGGGGGCATAGTGAACGCCGGGCGTGGAGCCCACGGTCACGATCTTGTTGCAGCGGGCCTTGGCCGCAGCCATCGCGCCGGACACGCCCCACACGCACTTGCCGCCGCGCCACTGGTCGTTGGCGGAGTACGGGGAATAGTAGGCGCGGGCATGGCGGCTGGTGAGCCCCAGGGACTTGTCCCATGCCATCGCTTCCGCGCTCTTGAGGGCCGGCGGCACGTCATAGAAGTAGGCGATGTGCCGGTCATCGGCCACACCGGCCTGCGCCACAATGATGTCCTGGTCGTAGATGCCCGCCGCAAAGAGCAGGTTGCAGGCAACGCGCTCGTTGCGGAAGATGTCCACACCGGCCTGCCAGTCGGTCACGTCGGGTTCGTCGCCTGCCGTACCGCCCGTGAAGGCGAAGTCGTTGGTCGTCGTGCGCGTGGTGGCGATGGCCTGCAGGGTGGGCAACACATCCTCCCAGGCAAGGCCTTCCATGTAATCCACGCGGAAACGCTCGCTTTCGCGCTCGAAAACCGTTTCGATATAGGCGGAAAGGCCCATATCGTCCTTGTCGTCCTCATCCACGCCCACGGTGTGCGATTCGAGCTCATAGACCTCGCCCAGCACATCCTTGTCATAGATGGTGACGGTGAATCGCCTGTTTTCGGCGTCCACATCCGTGATCCGCACGGTGCGGTTGCCGGAGGCGTCACCGTCGATGGGGTACAGCACGAACATGGCGCCGTCGCCCACCATGACGCTCTCGTTGTGGCGGTGCGCCCCGGCTTCCGTGGGGCCGGTGAACACAAGCCAGTCCGTCTGCCCTGCCGTGGCCGGGGTCACGGAGGTGTTGGAGGTGTGGCTGTACGCGCACAGGTATTTTTTGCCCTGGTACGTCACCACGTCACCCGCCTTGTACGGGTGCGTTGTCGCCCACGCCTCGCCCGTGTCGTTGAACACCAGGAACGCCAGCGAGGGGAAGCGGTAGGTGAGCGCGTTGACCACGCGCACCACGTTCACATAGCTGCACGATTCCGAAGCGTCATGCACATGGCGCAGGCCTTCCATGCCGGCGGCCTTCTTGGGCAGCGGCAGGCCGAAATTGTCTTCAATATCGGTCGAGCCGCCGTAAATGGGAATGGGAGTGAACGGCTTGCCCTTGCCGGCAATGACGCAGCAGCCGCCGACGGAGATGTCGCCACCGCCCGTCTTGTAGTTGTTGTCTATCGGCTGGAGGATGGTGATCTCCGCCGCATTGGTGATGGTGGATTTCACGGCTTTGTCCCCTTACTTTTTGGCGTTGCCGTTCTTGGCATTGGCCTGGGCGGCATCCGTCTTGGGAGCGTCGGCGGCCTTGTCGGCCTGGGCCGGGCTGTCACCTTCCTTTGCGGCCTGGGCCGGAGCCGCCCCGTCCGTCTTGGGAGCGTCGGCGGCCTTGTCGGCGTCAGAAGCCGTGGACGCCTGGGGCTGTCGGGCTTCGGCGGAACCGTCCGCAACTTCCACGATTTTCAGCAGCGGGTACCGCTGCTTGAGGCGCGACACGGTAGCCTTGGCCGTGTCATCGGGCAGGCTGATCAGCACGTCCTTGCACATGCCGGGGATGTCGATGCGGACGCGCCCCGCCAGGCAAATGGAGCCCTCGCCGTTATTCGTGACCTTGTAGTTTTTCATCTGCATGGCTTTCT
This sequence comes from Desulfovibrio desulfuricans, assembly GCA_015062205.1. Taxonomy (GTDB): domain Bacteria; phylum Desulfobacterota; class Desulfovibrionia; order Desulfovibrionales; family Desulfovibrionaceae; genus Desulfovibrio; species Desulfovibrio desulfuricans_D. The sequence continues at coordinate 18,087 of SUVB01000018.1, read as the reverse complement.
CCTTATGCCTGTGCTGGGGCTATTCGCTGACGAAATTCAGCTTGCAGAGGTACTTCTCGCCGTCGAAGGGCTGCATGTCGCGGTAGGCCAGATCCCACATGGTGGCGCGCTGGGTGAGGTCGCCCATGACGGGATGGCGGAAGGTCTGGGCGGGCACGGCGTCGCCGGCGACATAGGCCGTCTGGCCATGGTCGGGGCCCTTGGCGAAGCAGAGAGCCTGCCAGCCATCCATGTAGGGGTTGCAGTACAAATCCCACTGCCCGAAGACGCGGCCCACATAGTGCGGCTGGGCCAGAGAACGATAGCCGGGAGCGGCCACGAACAACGGATCGCGGAGGTAGCGGAAGACATTGGTGGCCTGGACGCCAGCAACGATGCCCACAAGGCCGGAAACGCCGTTGCCGACCATGAGCTTGGAATCGACTTCCAGCAGGGCGGCGTTCAGGCTTTCGTAATGCTGGTGCAGGGTCAGTTCGGGACTGCCGACGTAGCACCATTCCACGCTGTCCTGGGCATGGAAGAGCATGTCATGCAGGTTCTTCTTGTCCTTGTCGGCCGCCAGAAGATTGCGAAGGCCCTGCATGGTCAGGTTGTCGATGTCCTGCCCCAGCTCGCGGCGCAGCGTCCAGATCGCCTGGATCGTGGCGTTGCCGGCGATGGCCGATTCGTGGGGATACAGGACGTGAGAGAACATCTGGTGGTCAATGCGCGGGATGAGCTCCGGCGCGTTTTCGATGTTCACGTCAAAGCCGACATGCAGGGGCGTCTGGGCGGCGGGGGCGGTGGTGAACTCAACCTCGACCTGCCCCGTGGCATAGTCCACCGTGCCGGACACGACCACGGTGGAATCGCCGCTGACATAGGTGCCCACCATTGCGCCGTTGCCGTTGTCCTCGGCGACCACCTTGTGATTGGCCCAGATGCGGGTGCGCTTCGGCTTGAAGGGGTAGACCTTGCCGTGGATGCTCTTGGAATCGAAGCTGAACTTCTTGGTGCTGCCGTCGCCGACGCCCAGTTCGACGCGCTGATCCATGACGGAGTACAGGCCGTCGTAGTTGAATTTGATGATGTCGCCCTTCTGTTTGGTGCCGAAGGTCGATCCGGCCACACGGAAGACGCGGAAGAACTCGCTCTGATTGAACTCGCCGGGAATGAACGTCACCATGTTGGCGGTGATGGTCTGCAGCAGCACGGGCAGCACCAAGGAAATGAGGCGGTCGCGCAGCATGATGCCCTCGGTGGTGCTCATGTCCGCGCTTTCATACACGCCCCCGCCCAGGGTGGCCTTGCCGGTGGCGAGCAACAGGGCGTTTTCCACAGCCTTGTGAGCGGACGCCAGCAGATCGTCGGACGGCAGATGCCCGTGGATGCGCTCATAGCCCTGCAGGGCGCGGGAATGAACGGCGGCAATCATGGCGCCGTTCTGCGACATGGCATAGGCGGAATCGGAAATGGCGCTTTCAAGCACCTGATCGCGGTGTTTCGCGTCGGCGGCGGTCTTGGGCCGGATGAACCCGCCGTCATCGGCGCGGAAGGGGTCAACAAGAATGCGGCGCATGGCGGCGGCGCGTGTTGCGATGTCCGCCACCTGCTGCTGGTAGGAATTGATTTTGTCAGCCATGGGATTGCTCCGTAGGTTTGGGCCGCAGGATTGCGGATTTCGGCAACTTCCCGTGAAGTGCCGCCGTTTGGAGCAATCGTGCCCGCCATTTTCGCGGGCTGACAGGAAAAGTTGTCTAAATCTGGCAGAGTTAGACAGGACAGGAAATTTTTTTTCGAGGATTTATCGGAAAGTCCACTTTTTCGTTCCGGTGGGGGATGAAAATGGGGAGAACAAATGTTTTCCCTATAGGAAGATGTGCGGATTGTCCGCGCAGGTTCCTATAAGAATTAACCCTCAAAAAGAGGTATTATGATGTATAATATCGTGTTACCAAAGCCACTTGACCGTGCCAGCTCGGAAGAAATTGACAAGGGATTATTTTTTGGTTTTGTGGAGGACAGCGATGGATTCTATGAAGTATATAACATTTTTTGGAAGGCAGGCGGAGGGCTCTCTGGCATCTTATTTGGGAAATGCGAACGAGCTATTGATATGTGGAAACTATATAATAAATATGCACAACGCAAATTACTATTTAAGGAAATGAAACGGATGCTCAATTAACCGAAATAACCGCCCACCAAGATACAACTGTCTTGGTGGGCGGCCACAGTATCGGCTACACCCTGAGCTTCTGGCCGTATTCCTTGGACACGCGGATGGAGAGCACACGACAGGCGGGAATGGTGACGGGTTGCCCTGTGCGCGGGTTCCGCCCCGTGCGCGCCGCCCGCTCCTTGGTGACAATCTTGCCGATGCCCTGCAGGGGTACGGAACCGAGGTCTTTGTTCAGTTCGGCCGCCATGATGCCGCAGAGCGTGTTGAAATACTTTTCGGCCCTGGCGTTGGTCAGGCCTTCCGCCTCCTGAAACTTCTTGATCAATTCCGCCTTGGTCATGTTTTCCTCCAGTTTGCGCATGACGTGTCAATGCGAATGATGGTTGCTGTTGCCTGCGGCGTCCATGATGGAGCCCTGCGCGGTGACATTCTGCTCGCAGGATAGATCGTCCTTCATGGTCGTGGGCCCCTCGAAGCGCAGCCCGCCCCCGCCGGTCATGGTGCCCTGCGTTTTCGCCCCCAGAGCGAGGCTTGAGCCGGTGCTGGCGAAGGTGGCCTCGCCCGTGGATGTTTCGGTCATGGAGCCCTCGACAATTTTCTCGAAATTGCCCTTGATAATCTGCTTCAGATCGCCATCGTACTCTTCCAGCGTATTCCCCTTGACGCTGGCGAACATGTCGCCCTCGCAGTGCATGATCATGTGTCCGGCCGGCGTAATCTCAATGGCAGAGCCGCTTGTCATCTGGGTTACGCGGATAGTGCCTGAACGGCAGAGCTGAATCAAGGCGTGGTTCTGGCAGTACACCACGTCCTCATAGTACGGCGCGGCTTCCGGCTTGGGCTGCCTGTCTGTGCGCTTATGCGGATACTGTCCGTCGCCCTGGCAGACATCCGGGGCCAGGTTGACCTTGCCGCCTGGGCTGGCCTGCGCCGAGCCGATGACAAGGGGGCGGCGTGAATCGCCCTCGACAAAGCGCACCCACACCTTGTCGCCCACCTGCACGGGATTGATGGCGCCCTCGCCGGGGCGCGAACCCAGGGGCAGAACGAAATTCGCCCACGGCAGCGAGGCCACGGGCACCCCGTCGAACACGTCATAGACGTTGACCTTGATGCGGCACCGCTTGTCAGGATCGGCTACGGAAACAACCTCTCCCACATAGGTGCTGTCGTATTTTTTAGAATGGCTCAAGAGCGACCGCCCCCTTGATGCGGCAGTAGTATTTTGAGGACGAATACCAGTGGGCCACGGATTCAACCACAACCCTGTCGGGCAGGCCTTCATTGATGGGGTTCGCCGGGTCTGGCGTGTGCCAGACGAGCTTGAGTGCCTGGCCTGCGGTGACGGACATGTTGCCAAGGGTGACGAAGTCAATGGCCGTCTTCTTGGCGACAGGGCCGTTGCCGAGAACGAAGGGGCTCGGCGAGCCTGTGATGGCTGTCGGCTTGGAACCGGCCCTGGAGAGGACGGGCATGTCCAGCGCCGTCTTGACGCGCCCCGTCACCTCATTCCAGCCCGTGAAGGTGCGGATGGCCGCTTCCTGCGCTTTCATCTGGAACGACGGCTTGGTGTACCGCACGATGGCGTTTTCATGGCTGATTGTGCCCCAGTGGAAGGTGACGGACGGCGGCTGGGCTATCATCTCGGCAAAGCGTTTCATCTGCATGGAGCCGCGGGCATACCAGACGTGCGCCCCCTGCTCGGCGGCGATCTGCCGCAGCAGGGCGGACGGACGCTCACCGGCGATGCAATGGTAGTTCTCGACCACCGGGAACTTCCCCAGGGAGAATTTCATGCCGGAGGCAAAGGCCTTGAGGATTTCGATGATGCCGCGCTGTGCGAAGATGCGCGTTCTGTCCGCCATTTTCTTCATCTCGAAGACAGGCTTTGCCATGAGGTTGATGCGCACCATGCCGTCCTGGTCAGGCTTGCACGTCAGGACGATGAATTTCTCCTTTTCGCTCACGCCCCCTTCACGCCACGGGTCGCCGAAGGATACGGAAAATTCGTCGTACTCCTTGACCTGCAACTGGTTCTTGATGCGCTCTTCGGGGTCGGCATACACGAGCATGAGCTTTGGCCCGTCCAGCTCGATGGATTCAACGTAGGTGCCTTCCTTGAGGTATCCCGCGTCGATTTCCTCTCCGCTGGACTCATGCACCACTCTGGTGAATATGCAGATGTTGTCAATCATGCCATCTGCCGCCAGTCCGTTACCAGCCGAATGTAGTCCGGGTACTCGCACTTAGCGCCGTACACGGCCTGCGTGTTCACTTCGGCCATGGTGCGCGAACCCCACAGGCGGGTGCCCTCTTCATCCATCTGCTCAAAGGATGTGAGTATTTCCCGCGGCGCATTCAGGGACGCGCCGACCTCGAAACGCTCCCCGTCAAGGGTATAGGGGACTGTGAATCGGCTGTGCTTGCGCCGCAGCGGGGCCACATGCGCCCACCAGGCCAGGGCCATGCGCTCGATGCTGGCCCTATCCCACGCCAGAAAAAGAATGGAATAGGTCAGCGTCAGCGGTATGGTTGTCACCCGCATGGCCGCGTCTGACGCCATGACCGTTTCCTCGCCGACGAAGCGCGTCACCTCGGCCACCTGTATGTGCTGGTTGGCATCCGGCGCGATGCCCTGTTCCCGGTAATACATGACCACGGGCAGATCCGGGCCCCGGCGGTGCGGCTCATCTTCCAGGTGCGCCAATTTGCGCATTGCCGCCTGCACGTTGTCGTTTTTCACGAAATAGATGCGTTCCGCGTCCGGGCGGGCAAGGAACCGCTGGAACGCTTTGGGGCCGCTGTCCATGGCCAGGGCTCCGAAGCAGCCCGCGATGACGCCGCCCACGGCAAAATCCACCGCCTGCAGGTCGGTTATATGCGCGCCGGCCATCACAGCACCCCCACCTGCGGCGCGGCGCCGCCGTTATCATCCCCCTCCGGCTCCGCGTCCTGCTCCACCCCGCTTCCGTCAAGCTGCGGCACTTCCCCAAGCGCGGGGAGGGGTTGGCAGACATAAACCATACCTGCTCCCAGGGTGCGGCCCATGGGCCGGATGTCGGCCACATACACCGTGCGCGTCACGGTTTCCCCACCCTCAAGCGAGCGGTATTCAAGCCACTGGACAATGGAGTGCAGACGCAGGTTCGGCTCGGACAGCAGCAGGCGGATGGCGTCGGACGCCGCGTGAAAGCTCTCGAAGCCGCCCGAATCCGTTGCGTCAAAGGCAAGTTCCTGCGTGGGGGCCACCATGGCCCGGCCCTGCATGGGCGGGTCAAATTCCTGGGCGCGCTCGTCCCGGTCAAGCAGCGTCGCCACCGGGGCGTTGTCCGCAAGAATCTCATTATGTTCAGACGCCCGTGCGGGATAGATGATACAGTCAAAGGCCTCCGGGTGATCCCGCAGCATGACGGCGTAACTGTGGTTGAGCACACCGCCTGCCGGCTTGTAGGAACGCGGCGTCATGGGGACTGTCATAGGTTGTGCTCCTTGATGATGGCGTCAATCTGGGCGCGGGTCAGTCTTTGCGCTTTCGCCAGTTGATTGAGCATGGTGTCCGGCTTCATGTTGGCGGCCCTCGCCAGCTTCAGAAACGTCTTGATGGCGTTCAAAACCTCTTTCGACACTTTCGGCGCCGCAGCCGCCCCGCTGCCGCTGTCCGGCTTCCTGGGGCGCAACCGACGCTTGATTTGCGCGGCCTCTTTCTCATATATGCGGAAGGCCAGCATGGCGGCGCGCGTCATGCGCTTGGCCTGGGCAAGCCTCAAGTCCGCCGCGGAAAGCACTTCCTTGCGCATCCCGCCTGTGAATCCCGGCTTGGCGCGCTCCCTGTCCAGCTCCTTTGCCAGCAGGAACATGACCCGCGTGCTCTTGAGGTCGTGCAGCACCTTGAGGACATGCTTGCAGCAGCAGCCGGTCAGTTGCGGGTTGCGGATTTTGGGGAATCCTGTCTCCGTGGGCTTCAGGGCATAGTTGCCCAGCGTGGCGAGGTAGCGATACCAGTATTGGTGGCGGCCGCACGGACACTCGAAGGACAGCCGCCCGGCAATCATGTTCTTCACGGCTTTGAGGGCCGGTGTGGCGTCCGTGATGTAGGAGTTCCACTCCTCCAGCTTGATCTGCACCCGGTAGAACGCCTGATGGTTGCCCGTCACCTGAAAATAGATGATGTCGCCCTTTCTCTGGTACAAGGTTGCGCCGCGCACCTGCTTTGACCGCTTCACGTCCACCGGGCGGGACGCGCGTATCAGCGCCCCGTAGGGGACGCCGTGCGCCCCGTGTCTGGGGTTGAAGGCCTTGCGCGTCTTTTCGATGGTGTTGAGGAACTGGCGCAGCTCTTCGGGGCTGAAAACCTCCTGCGTCATCCCGTAGGCCAGCACAATGCGCTGCCTGTCCGCGTGACTGGCGATGGGCTGGGTTTTCAGGATGCCGTGCGCGTTCTTGCGCACAGCCGCCGCCTCCTTGGCCTCTTCATTGGCCTGGCGGTCAAATTCCTTGAAAAGCGCCCGCAGGTTCGCCTCGTTCATTGTTGCTCCATCTCGCAGTAATGCTTGATGCGCTCGCGTATCCAAACCGTTGAGGGCAGATAGATGACGCTGCCGCTTTCCAGCGTATTCCGCGTGTCATCAAGGCCTGCGGCGGCCATGACCGTCCACTTGAGCGTGTCCACGCCGTATGCCTTCCATGCTATCAGTTCCGGGCGCAGCACGTCGGCCGGCTGGACGACGTAAAAGCCCCATTCCTCCCCGCGGTATTTCCTGTCTGTCTGCGCAAGGCGGATTTCCCGCAGCATCTCCGCGCGCAACAGGGGGTCGGCGATGTTCAGCGGCGACAGCCTGCCGCCGGATGATTCCACGCTATACATGCTTTTTCGCCTCCACTTCCTTCACACGGGCTTCAAGCCGTTGGCGGCGCGTTTCATAGTCCTGCGCCATGACGCGGAACACAGGCCAGATAGGGCGCGATTTTTTGGGTGTCGGCAGCGCCCCGACGAAACGCCGCATCCAGTGCTCGGACAGGGGATCCTCCATGACAGCCCCGGCAACGCACATGAGCAGGGCGCGATGCCCCGCAGAAAATTCAAGCCAGTTGACCCGATAGACAAGCCGCCCCTTTTCGTCATGGGCGACGTCGATCATGTCCGTGGCATTGCCCATGCGCAGGGCGTACCGCTTCATGGTGGGGTCGAGTATGATGCTTCCGCGGCCGTCGAGGGCGAAATACCAGTCGAGGGCGCTCTGCAGATTTGTCCTGCCGTCCGGCCCGGCAGCGTCGAAATTGTAGAGGATGGCGTCAGCCGGGAAGGAATGGGTGCGGTCTTCAACTAGAACCACCCAGCCGCTTGTCACCTTGGCGCGCACGTCTTCCAGCATGGTGGGAAGCCACTGCGCGGGCGCTCCCGTGATGTCGCGCAGTTCCGTGAGAATGAGATTCGCGCCGTCCCACATGCCCACGGCCTGCGCCCGGCGGGTTCCCTCAAGGGATATGGCGAGGATCTTCTTTCTACCGTCCACCGGCGCTCTCCTCTTCGGCCTGCATCCACGCCCTGGCCAGGGACAGCATTTGGCTTTCGTGCTCCGCTGCGGCGGCGCCGCGTTCCGCCGGCAGGTATTCAGCCAGAAATGCGAACGCACATGTATCCCCGATGTCCGGGGACTTGATGCCCTGCGCCCGCATCCTCTCCTTGGTTTCCATGGCGTAGCGCCCGCGCTCGTCCAGTTTGAACGGCAGCTTTGACACCTGTTCCACGAAGTTGCGCTGCTGCGGCCCCTGAAAACGCTTTTGGAAAATGGCGTCGCGCAGCTTGCAGTAGGCGAAGGCGCGCAGGTTGGCGTATCTTCGCTGTGCCGCAGCCGTGTGGCAGGGAAGCCCCCAGTGGATGGCCTGCACCGGGATGCCCAGTTCTTCCAGTTCAAGGATCACCGTCCGCCCTGCGCCGTCGCCGTCAACGGCTATGCTCAAATTCGGCAGCTCATAGTATTTGCTGGCGATGAAGCGGGCGAACTGCTTTTCGTTCATGTCAAGGAACTCGCTGCATTCCACAGACGCCACACGGCGCTCATCTCCCTGCCCGGACATCCTGACGATGTTGGCGACGCTCGAATCCCGGTGCAGCCCCTCGGCAACATCGGCCAGCAGCACATAGCCCCAGTCGCCTTCGGGAAATTCGACGGCGTTATACTGACAGTCCTCCACCCAGCGCCGGGGAATGAGGTAGCCGGCCATGTTGTCGGGGAAGTTGCCCAGAACCTTGATCTGGTATTCCGGCGAGTGGTGCCCGCCGTATTCCTGCAGCTTTTCGAGGATATATTCCCGTGAGACAATGGGGGATTCCTCGGAGTTCATGGTGATGGCGTCATAGATGCCGTCTTCGCCATGCCCCTTTGCCAGCTTGCGCATGGCGTCGGCAAAGTGCCCGGCCGGCCGCGTGGGCTGGGAGGTCATCACATAGCGGTTGCGGCGGTGCGTCAGGGCGCCGCGCAGAACGCCGTGGATGGCGTCATCCACGCCAGAGGCCTCATCGACCACGATGAGCAGGTTGTTGTTGTGCTGGCCGGCAAGGTTCTCCGGCGCGTTCTTGCTGGCCGTCTTGGGGAGGACGTACCAGCTGTCCTTGAATCCGCGGGCGTAATAGCGCCGCGTCTCCTTGATAAAAAAGCCGCGCATCCACGGGTAAAGGGAATCCATGCAATCGATCACGCCGTCCAGATACTTCCAGACCACAGACCGGGCCTGTTCGATGTTGGTGGCGGTCAGGATGGCGTTGGAATGCGGGAATACGCGCATGTTCCAGTCAAGGAGCCATGCCAGGAGGAAGCTCTTGCCCGTGTTGTGAAGCACCATGAAATCGCCAGAAAGGAACCGCCGGTTCCCGTCTATCATAAAGCCGAAGTATTCACCGCTTCCAAGGGGCTCAACGCTCTTGACGCCAAAATGAAGGTTGGCCCTTTGAATTTTTCCTTCCACCGTCGGGCGTTTTCTCTCGATACGGATAGGAATATTCTCTATATTGCGCGTAAGATTTATGACAAAATAGCTGCCTATCACACCTGTATTTTTGCACGTTTTTTGAACGCATTTCTTTGTTGCATGTATTCCAAGAGAGCGCGCCAGGAACACAATGCCGTCTGCTATCCTCTCATTCTTTTGAGTGATTGACAGTACCCTTTTTGTGCGCTTGTCTAGCGTTCCGTCGGTATCAACAAGCCCTGCTAAAAGTTCTTTTCTGTCTTCAGCACAGGAAGTTAAATACTCTTTAGGAATGTGCTTATTGCCCAATAGATTCAAAACGGCTAGTTTACTCTTGAAACCATTAGGTTTCCATTCATTGGACACCCATATATCAAGCCCGGTTTGCCGATATGTATATCCGTTATCATCGGCATACGTCTTCAAAGCCTGCCTGATCTCTACGTCAGGATTTGTCACAAGCTGGCTTGTCGAGCATCCATCTCCGAGCCATATGCCCAAAATATACGGTGGAATTGGCAAGTTCCCTTGGCGTTGTGCAAAGTCGCAGCTTACGCGATAGCTGGCATGTGTCCGTCTCTTTCTGTCACTCCAAGAAAGATAATCTCTAACAGTCGTCTCTTTCTTGTCGCCCGCCCTTTGCGCCCCGTGCGTTTGCGTAGCCACGAGACAAATAATATGCGATTCGTTGAAAACGTGCTGTGTGCCATCGAAAAACGTGAAGCGATATAAGTTTTCTCTGCCCCTGCAAAGTTCCAGCACATTGCGCGGCGTTGAATCGTCGCCCATAAGCACGTCCCCCACGCACACGTCTTCCACAGCCTTCACGGCTCCGTCGTACATGAGAATCGGCGTACCCTTTCCAAAGCATCCGTGCCCGCTCGACACGGCCACGCGCGCGCCGGGACGCTGGCAGGCGTCTATGAACTCCATCTGCTGCCATGTGGGGACGACATTGCAGTTTTCCAGCACATAGTCATGGAAGTTGTCGTAGTACCGCTCCCTGAACCGCAAATAGCGGGGGTCGGCAAGAATGCTAGGCGCTTTGGCCGCCATCCCCTTCACCCCTTTCCGCAGGCTTGGCAGGCGTGGCCCCTGGGGCGTGGCTGTCTGCCACCTGCCTGTGCAGACCCGCCATCTCGGCCCGTCGCTGCGGCAGGCCGTCACGCTGGGCCTGCTGCTCCATCTCGCGCTCTCTGGCGCGGCGCTCCATCTCTTCGTCCGTCACGACGCAGTACACCCCGGCGTTGGGGTCATCCGGCTCGATTTCCTCTTTCGCCAGCAGTATGCGGATCGTATCGGGCAGCGGAACGCCGTTCATTTCCAGTTCGAGGGCCGTGTCCTTCAGGGAAAGCTCGCCGTTCTTGTATTTGCCAAGAATGTCCTGTGCCTTGGCCGAAATGGCGTCAGGGTCATCCGCATACCCTTTTGCCCTGGGCATCCCGTACTTGAGCACCAAGTCCATGCAATCCTGATTGCCCGCCAAGGCTTTCTTCTCCACCGTCGGCCACACTTTTTCAGCGGATATGCGGGCCATCTGCAGCAGCTTGCTTCCGACGCCCGCAGGCCTCCCCGGCCCGCCCGCGCCTCCGCTCACAAACTGCCCCTTGGCATTGCGCTTCGGGCCAGCAGCCGTTTTGCCCGTTTGTTTAACGGTGGCGGCTTTGGCCTTATCTTCCGGCCTGGCCTTGCCGGACGCTGCGTTGGAGGACTTTGCAGCCATCCCTAGACCCCCGCGCCTTCAGTCCTGTTTGCGGTGCGCGCGGCCAGGTGCTCCGCCAGCACACGAACGGCCTCGCGCAGGGCGCTTGCCGTATCGACCGCGATTTCCGTCGTTTCATGGATGTGCCCGCAGGTGAGGCATCGGCGCGTCCTGATGACGCAACTGGAGAGAGAAGCGGTCTGGATCACCGATGTGGTGGACTTTCCACAGGCCGGACACAGGTAGCCGCGTTTTTCACACATTACGCACCCCCCACGTTTTGCGCACGGGCCTGGCTCAATTTCACAAAAAGCTCCTGCTTCTCCCGCCGGCACTGCGAAAGCATGAGGTCGCGCCGGTTGATCTCCTCCCACAGCCAATCGTTCTCGCAGCAGACGCACATGCCGTTTTCCGGGTTGAGCAACAGCTTCTGCCGGCATCGGCGGCACGGGCCGATCTGTCTCCCATCCATGCTCGCCATAAATCATGCTCCTCCGGCCAGAAAGAATGTGAGCGTCGCGGCGGCAATGCCGCCAAGGGCGATGAAGGCCGCGAAAATCCACGGCCCGTCCGCAGGCTGGGCGAGGGCGCAGCGTCCCCAGCGCCACGGCAGGATGCCGGGGCGGTACAGGGGGCAGTGTGGCCCGACACAGGTGCAGGCCAGATAGATGGGAGCATCCGCGCCGGAAGGCTTGCCCTGCCCGAAGTTGACGATGTTGAACGCGCCTGCCTGAAGGGCCTGCACCCGCGCCCCCTCGACGTTCTGCACGGACACCCGGCCCATGGGGCACCAGGTCTGTTTGCGCTTCTCCTGCGCGGCCTTCGTTTTGAACATGGTTCCCCCGCTACTTCTCGCAGTCCCCGCAACCCTGGCAGGCTTCGTCCGCCGGGGCGTCGTCCCCGTGGGCATGGAAGGGACACTGCCGCGCGTGTTGCCGCCGCATGTCTTCGGGCATGGCGTCGCGTATGGCGTTCATGTCCGCCTCGTCCATGGGGTCGAACGTGGTGAGGCCGAACTTGGAGCGCGCGAAGGCCATGACCGCGCCCGTGCCGTAAATGCCGAAGAAGAGGCCTATGCCAAGCTGTATTGCCGGGGTGACGGCCTCACAGAACATGGGGGCAAGCAGCGCGGCTCCCCCGCCGATGAACCCCTGCGTGATGCCCTGCAGGGTGACGTGGCTGACAATCTGCACCAGCGTCCGCTGCTTGAACCCTCCCTTGATGCGCTTGAGCCCGAACAGGAAGGCCGCGCCGCCGGTAAAGGCGAACAGCGGCCAGGATTCCCGAATGGCATCAAGATACTGTTGCCCGCCGCTGCCTGATTGAATCATGTTCATGTCAGTTACCCTTTCCATGGTTGCCCTCCAGTTTCAGCATTTTGGCCCGGTATTCGCGCAGGGCCTGCATGTTGACGTTGTGGGCTTTGATGGCGTTCTCGTCGGCGATGACTATGCGTACCAGGTCGCCTACGGTTTTCGCGCCGTCGCGGGGCGGCAACGGGCAGTCATCGAGAAGCATCACCGGGGGCAGGAACCGCACCGGCTCCGCCGTCGGTTGCGCCGTGCCGGAGCAGCCGGATAACGTCATCAGGCAGCACAGCGCGGCCCCAGTCATCATTGTTGCGCAGCACATTTTCAGTTTCCGTGACGCGCCATTGATTCTTTTCATCCTGCACCTTCCTTGCCGCCAGGGCTTCCGCCTCTGCGGCATCGGCAAGCCCCTGGGCCTGCTGTAAGAGGTCAATACGGGCGGTCGCCGTGTCCAGCCGTGCCTCCACGCTCCAGACGTGCCGGGCGACTGCGTAGATGAGGCACAGCAGCGCCACGGCGCCGGCAGCCATGGACAGCCACACGCGGCCCATTATTTGAGCCCCCGGACATAGGACAGGAGATCGTTGCAGCGGTTGCGCCAGCCCTTGCCGAACGGGCGATAGTCGCGCCCGTCGGGGTAGGGAGACCTGTTGACAAGCATGTTGTGAAAGGCGAGTCGCTTGCCGATGGCGGCTTCCGCCAGGGCGAGGCCCTTGCCCGCATTGTTCAGGTCGCGGACGGCCTGCACGGTGAGGGGGCCGCAGGCGCCGTCCTCCTTGAGCAGAGGCTTCCCGGCGAGGGCGTTGACTGCCGCCTGCAGGCAGAGGATGGAGCGGGTTCGGCCCGTATTGACGTTGGTGTCATAGACGACGCACTGCACGGGCAGGGAGATCAGACGGTCAAGCGCGGGCTCTTCCCAGAAGGCCCGGTAAAAAATTTGGTCAACTTTATCCTGGTCTTTGTTCCGATAGAGGGTCAGGATGTCCTTGATGTCGATGTGCCCGTCACCGTTGATGTCGATGCCGGTCTGCTTGAGGAAGCGCAGGGAGACGCCGTTGTAGGTCGCGCCGCCCGGATCGTTGGGATGGTTGACGTAGCCCTTTTCCCACTTTTGCGTGAACAGGTTGGCCGTTCGGAAGTTGTCTTTCGCTGTCATGGTTCCCTCCTGCCGTTTTTTGGCAAAAGCGTACCACAGGATTTACAGGCGGATAGGCTGAGGATAGGCTGGGGAAGGTTGAGGCATAGCTGGTGACAGGTTGACAGTTTTTTCATGGAGGCGCATATGGCTACGCTAGCTACGCTATTGACTTTCCTCTCTACTATTACTGGCTTCCTTTCAGCGTGCTTTTGGTGGAAATCTGCGAATCTCGACTATTCTAGCGACTTTGGTGAATTGGATGCTCCATATTTCGGGAATTGTTACGGGGGAATGCCTCTAAAAATGAGAACAATTATAAAATTCACTCAACTTTTTACTATCAAATATAAAACTATTGTAAATTTATATAATACTGAACTCAACAAAACACATAAAAATTATATATATCTGTCGTCAAAACTTAATGCACTTGCCGCATTTTACGCCGCAATTACGGTAGCATTTTTATTTCTGAATGAGCTAATTAAACTTCTCTCTGATTTTTCATGTTAAATATTTCTCTCCATATTTGAAGACGCATAGCTTCAGTGCTATACTTTTTCTTACTACCGCGCCCTTCGACTGTAATCGGCGCACCATTCTTTTTCCATGTCCTAACAGTTTTTGGACAAACACCCATTTTTTCACATATTTCAGCCATATTGCGTAGTATTTTCGGCTCATACACAACACAAGGCTGGTTCATCTGCTCTCTACCCCCATCAATGGATTTTTGTGTTGACATCCGTCCCATCCTTCCTTTCGCCGTTGATGATCTTGCCGCAATGCGGACACACCTTGGTCTCCTTGTAGTTATGGCCGCCGAAGCACAGCGCAGTCCCGGCTATGAAGATAAGCAGAGTTACGGTTATTTCGCTCAAGCCGTCCTTGAGCAACAGACAGGCCATGTAGAGAATGCCACAACAGCCTGTGATGCGAGCGATCTCCACCAGAGCCCAGCAAATCATCCTCATTGCGTGTCCTCCCCCTTTGGCTCCCGCGGCGGCAGGTGGGCCCCATGCCAGATGATGCGGCGATTACGCCACATCCCGACAGCCCCGGCCCAGCCCTTGCGCGCCTGTCTCGCCGCCCCGGCCCAGCCGTGACCAAGGAAGGCCTGCACGATATCCGCAGCAACGCATACCGGGTACAGCGCCGCGCACAGTGCCAGGCCGCACACGGGATGCCGCTTGATGAACCCGTAAATCCACCGTCCGCAGTTTGTCACAAACCGTTCCTTCAGTGTCTTGCCACCACTGGAGTGATTCACGATAGCCACGGCTACGCGCCTCCTTCGGTGTCGCCGGTCACGGCTTTGCGCGCGGCGCGGCGCCAGTCCACGGCTTCATACGGGTAGGGCAATTCCTGCTCGCAGTGCTGCCATATCCAGCGGCCCATGCCTGCGGCCTTTATGGCCAGCCAGGCGGCCTCACTTTCGAGACGGTCTGCGCGGGCCTTTTCTTCCGCAAGCTGCCGCGCAAGCGACATGGCAGGAGCGTTGAGCCTTTCAGTTGCGCCCATAGCCAGCACCTCCCATGCCGTGCTTCACCCGGTCGTGTTCCTCGGCGCGCTTGGCATTGTTGAAGCGGTCGGTTGTGCCGACCAGGTAGCCTGTGATGCGGCGTATCCTCTGGAATCTCACGCCCTCGCCGACCAGTTTTTTACGTCCCTCTGCCCACGTTTGCTCCCGCAACCGCTCTCTGACGCTTTTCATGCCTGCCTCACTTTTTCCGCTTTCCCTGCCCGTACCGCTTGAAAACCCATTCTCCGTCCTTGTCCCGCATGACGCTCAAAAAAATGAACCACGGGTGCTGCCGGGCGGCGGTTTTGAGCTTGATGCGGTCTTTCGGGCGCCAGAACCCCTTGGTCTCATGCAGCTCCATGTGCCCATCGCCGGCGATGACCAGAAAATCCGGCGTGTAGGATGTGTTGTCGGCCAGGTTCAGGGTTATGCTCTCGTAGCGCCACTCCAAAATCTTTCCGGCCATCTTCTCTCTTTCCAGCACTGCGGCGTAATCCACCTCAAGCTGGCTCTTCATGCGTTCTGTGTCGTAGCTGCGCCCGGCCATGGGCAGGCGGCACACGGCCTTGACGGCGTTGCCTTTCCTGGGGGCTGCGGCACACGCCGGGGGTTTTGCGCCCGCCTGTTCCGCCATGGCCTCAACCTCGGCCACGGTCATATGCCGCAAGTCCTTCCCGCGCAGGGCGCTTGCCGGAACAGTGAGTGTGCCGGCCATTATCCGAGCACCGCCAGCAGAAAGTCCCACAGCCTATTTCCCAGATGCCCGGCAATAATGCACCCCATCACGCCAACCCCAAAACAAAAACCGAGTTTTAGGCTGCCCCATGCGGACATGTTGCATTTGATTGTGACATTCACGCCGGCACTCTTTTCTTCGGCCTTGCACATATTGCCTCTCCGCTATCCAGCACGGTTGAAAAGTATGATTTGCCCCTTGATGCTGCCGTTGTCGCAGGCATCTTCAATGCGGCATGTGTCCTCGCTCGAATAACTGACCAGGCACGACGGCGCATTGGCCGTGCCGCCCTGCTCGCCGTTCAGGTGATAGAAGCGCAGGCGGCCGAGGAAGAAGAACACGGAGTGCGCCTGCCGCCAGATGGTCTGATGGAAACCTCGTGTTTCCGTGCGCGCGAAGATCAGGGCCAGGCCGCTGCGATGTTCCGCAAGGCGTTCCAGCCACGCAAAGACCTTCTTCCCGTAAGGCGGATTCTGCCAGACACGCCCTTGCCACGGCTTGGAAAGCCCGTCATCGAGGACGGTGTAGTGCCTGGCCGCCATGTCCCACGGCCTGTTGACCGGAGCGCAGGGGTCGAGGTTAAAGGGGCCGAGCGCCTGCAGGATGTCCGGCGGGGTCAGCCATTCTTCGGAATTGTCCGTGTTGGAGTTGAAGTTTTTCACTGAATGCCCCCCGTTCTGCCGACGATGCCGTCCATTTCCGCACGGGCGGCCTTGTCGCCGTGGAGCGCGCGCATCACAAGGCGGCGGATGCGCGGGTCGCGCGACGGTTCCGGCTCCGGCAAAGCCGGGAACATCTCACGGGGCGCGGTGCGCGTCGTGGCCAGAATGCGCAGGATATGCGCGGGCGTCGGGAAAAACGTGCTTTGCCGCCGATGCTCCAGCATAGCCCGCTCCACGTCCTCCTGCCGCTCGTCCGCCAGGTCTGCAGCCCAGATGTCGGCCAGCAGGGCAAGCTCCTCCCCGGAGCGGCCGGAGCGGTACACCGCCTCCATTTCAGCGAGCCGCATCGCCAATCGCTGTCTGTCCAGCATGTCCGCCTCCCATGTGCTGCTGCCGTTCCTGCTCACGGGCGGCCAGAAGCGCCGCCGCCATGTTCCTGCTTTCCTGCTGCCGTCGCTGGTGCTCCGTTGGGGCCCGCGTCTGCCCGCCGCCTGCCGGGGCGACCGGGACGGCGGCTGACGGTTCGCAGAAGGGCTTGTCGTTCCAGCCCTTGCCGTTGAGCCACTTTGACATGTCGCGCACCTTTCCGCGCCTCCATCGGCTGTCCTCCTGCGAGAGCAGCAAGATGGCGTCGCGGATGACATACGGCTCGGCAAGCGTGTGGTTTTCATACAGGCGCATCCACTCGCGCCATGCCTCTTCCTGCCGCTGCTGCACGGGGTACACGTCCCAGCAGGACAGGAAGGCGCGCCACTGCGGATGCCCCTTGCTGGGGCAGTCGGTGCGCTTCGGTGTGGCGGGTACGGCAGGGGTGTCTTCGGCGGGATTTTCCGGCACGGAACCTGCTACGCGCGCGGGCGCGCATATAACCCCCTCCCCCCCTGTATTTATTTCTTCTCTACTCTTATCTACTCTAGCGTGACCGTGTGTGACGTTCTCGGTATCGTCGTGACCGTGTGTGACATTGCGTGACACTACGTGACACTCGGATTCCTCTGTGCGCTTTCTGGCGCGGCTTTCGCGCTTCCGTTCTGCTGCGCTTTCATCTTCACGCTTGGGCTGACGCTCGTTCCACTTGCACACGCACTCGTCGTCAATCAGCCCCTTCGCCTGCATGGCTTCCACAATGGCGCAGGCCGCGCCGTCGGGCATTCCCAGCATCACGTCAGCGGATTCACAGTCAAAGCCCTCAATGTGCCCACGTTCCTTCGCGGCACTGGCTCGCTCCAAGAGCATCGCCCAAACAGCCACCACAAAGGCTACCGGCTGCCCACTCTTGCGGGCAACGACATGGAACTTCGGGTCGGTTGCCGTACCTTCGTGCCAACGAAACCAAGCCATGGCTATGCCTCCAACGGGCGGAACCGCACCACCCACACATAGGGGTTGTCTGCCCAGCCAAGGCCCCGCG
This sequence comes from Desulfovibrio desulfuricans, assembly GCA_015062205.1. Lineage (GTDB taxonomy): Bacteria > Desulfobacterota > Desulfovibrionia > Desulfovibrionales > Desulfovibrionaceae > Desulfovibrio > Desulfovibrio desulfuricans_D. The sequence goes on along the minus strand of SUVB01000018.1, from coordinate 476 downwards.
CGGCGTAGATCTGATCCCACAACTTTGCGAAAGATGTGCGGCCGATCCATGTCTGTCGAGCGGCGATCTCGCCCATACCCTCTTCCCGAACGTCGCCATCAGTAATGTCTTGCACCCGCTCCACGCTGATGCCGGTTATCTCCAGCGTCAGCCGGGACACCTCGCGGGGCATGTGGATCGCCGGCGACCAGTGCAACTGCGCCCCCGTATCGTCCGTGCCGAGCGTAATGCCGTCCGCGCGGTACAGGGCTGCCAACGTGTGGTCGTTTCGCCAGATGGGATAGAACGTCTCGCGCACCCACAGGCGGTCGCCAGGCGCGCCGAATGGGCAGCGGATGCCGCCGAGCATTTCTTCTTTTTCGATCTGGAAATACGCCTGCAAGCCGATGCGCGGATCAGGGTAGTATTCCAGGTGGTGGAAGCGATGCGCGTGGCAGTTGAACCCTCCCACCACGGGCCGCCGCGTGACGTGTTTC